>JANNXU010000028.1:0-88563 GCA_031409715.1 Gemmatimonadaceae bacterium
CGTGTTACGCACCCGTTCGCCGGTTGCCCCTTGCGGAGCCCCCTTGACTTGCATGTGTTAAGCACGCCGCCAGCGTTCGTCCTGAGCCAGGATCAAACTCTCCAAGAAGAATTCAACCAGCTCTCGCGAACCGCTCACAACACCCATTGCTGGACCATCATGAGACGGTCCGGAATCATCAAATTCGTGATTTCAATCTCTCCGCTGGCAAGCACGAACCCGCCAGCTCATACGAGATATCACCACACACTTCTCTCTCGATTGTCAATCAGCAGTCAGCAAATCAGCCGGAGCGCATCCCGCCGCGCGTCGCAGTGACTCGTCCCGCCCCGTATCCGAGGCAGACACCAATGATAGCAGAGAACGGCGCCCAGTCAACCCCTGAACACACACCTCGGCACACCCGCTCCCACCACCATCACCGCACCCACATCACACACCAGCACGCATCACCTGCGCCCGCTCAGACGTCCTGATCGTCCTCGCCCGGAATCCGACCGTACCGGTCCTCCGTGAAGTCGATCTCGTCCGCCTCGTCGTCGTCATCCTCGTCATCATCCAGCTCGTCGTCCTCGAACTCGTCGAGATCGTCGTCATCATCGTCGTCGTCATCGTCATCGTCGAGCGCATCCTCGTCGTCCAGGGCGTCGTCGGCGTCCAGCGCATCGTCGTCCACCGCCTCGCGATCCGATGGGCCCGTCCCGCGCACCACTCCTGCCCCGAGCACCCCGCCAGACCCGACGCCCATCGACGCCCACGCATCCGACTGCGGCGTCATCGATGCCCACACTCCCGCTTCGAACATCCGTGCGTTCTCCCCGTCCTGCGTTGCGTGAAGTCGTGCCGTGTCCCGCACACGCGCAGTCCACGACACCCGGATACTCAGTCCCGATCGCGCTCCTTCTTCATGTCACGCGTGACACGCTTCCGGTCGATCGTGTTCAACACCTTCTTCCGCAGCCGGATCGACTGCGGCGTCACCTCGATGAGCTCGTCCTCCTCGATGTACTCCAGCGCGCTCTCCAGCGTGTGGATCCGCGGCGGCTCGAGCACGATCGCATCATCCGCCGACTTGCTGCGCATGTTGCTGAGCTTCTTCTCCTTCGTGGGATTCACGTCCATGTCCCCCGGACGTGAATTCTCACCCACCACCATTCCCTCGTACACGGGCTGACCGGGCTCGACGAACAGCGTCGCGCGCTCACCCAGGTTGCCCAGCGCGAACGCGATGATCGTGCCGTTCTCCATGCTCACCAGCACGCCGCGCGTCCGGCCATCCAGTGCCCCGGACCACGCCCCGTATTCGAGGAAGCGGTGATGCATGATCCCGGTGCCACGAGTATCGGTCAGGAACTCCGATCGGTAACCGAACAATCCGCGCGCCGGAATGCGGTACGTCAGCCGCACCATCCCCTGCCCCGGATTCTTCATCTCGGTCATCTCCGCCTTGCGGGGACCGAGCTTCTCGATCACCGCACCGACGTAATCATCCGGCACGTCGATCAGCAACTCCTCGTACGGCTCCAGCTTCTCGCCACTGTCCCCGATCCGCGTGATCACCTTGGGACGCGACACCTGGAACTCGTACCCCTCGCGCCGCATCGTCTCCATCAGGATCGACAGGTGCAGCTCGCCACGGCCGCTCACTTTCCACGTGTCCGTGTTGTCCGTCTCCTCCACCCGCAGCGCCACGTTCCGCTCCAGCTCCTTCATCAGGCGGTCACGCACCTGCCGCGACGTCACGAACTTCCCTTCCTTGCCGGCGAACGCCGAGGTGTTCACCTGGAAGTCCACCGAGATCGTGGGCTCCTCCACGGCGATGCCCTCGAGGCGCTCCGGGAAGCTCGGATCGGTGATCGTCAGCCCGATCTCGACGTTGTCGAGGCCCGCCACCGACACGATCTCGCCCGCCGCCGCCTCCTGCACCTCCACCCGCTCCAGCCCCTCGAAGCAGAACAGCTTCGTCACGCGGCTGTTCTGGATGGGCTGCGCCGGGTCCATCTGCAGCAGCGACACGACGTCGCCCACCTTGATCTTCCCCATCTCCACGCGGCCGATGCCGAGGCGCCCGAGGTAGCTGGAATAGTCGATCGTGGACACCAGCATCTGGAACGGACCGGTCACGTCGTTCGGCGGGATCGGCACGTACTGCAGGATCGCGTCGAACAGTGGATTCATGTTCGTCCCGTCCACACCGAGATCCATCGTCGCAATGCCCTGTCGCGCGCTCGCGTACACCACCGGCGCATCGAGTTGCGCCTCGGTCGCATCGAGCTCGATGAAGAGGCTCAGCACCTCGTCATGCACCCGCATCGGGTCGGCACCGGGACGGTCGATCTTGTTGATCACGACGATCGGCACGCGCCCCAGCTCGAACGCCTTGCGCAGCACGAACCGCGTCTGCGGCATCGGGCCATCGAAGGCGTCGACCACAAGCAGCACACCGTCCACCATGCGCATGATCCGCTCGACCTCGCCGCCGAAGTCGGCGTGGCCGGGCGTGTCAATGATGTTGATCTTGTTCTCTTTCCAGCGGATCGAGGTGTTCTTCGCGAGGATCGTGATCCCGCGTTCCTTCTCGAGTGGGTTCGAATCCATGACACGCTCGGCGACGACCTGATTCTCGCGGAACGCTCCGGCCTGGCGGAGCATCTGATCCACGAGAGTCGTCTTGCCGTGGTCGACGTGCGCAATGATGGCAATGTTACGAATAGACATGCGCGAAACCTACCCACGGGGCCAAGTGCCCCCGGATCCGCGCGTTTTTCAGACGCGGCGGGTGCGCCGCGCCCCGCCGCCATCGCGCCACTGCCCCACCGCGCGACGCCCCGTCAGGCCGCCGCACGATCGAGGGTGAGGCCGCGCGACTGCAGCGCCTGCTGGAACGCGCCCTTGTCCACCGCCTTGGCGAGGGCGTCACTCGCCTCCACCACGTTGCGCTCGACGAGGTCCAGCAGCGCGTCGTTCAGCGTCACCATCCCCAGCTTCTTCGACGTCTGCATCACCGTCGGGATCTGGAAGGTCTTGCCCTCGCGGATCAGGTTCGAGACCGCGGTGTTGGCCAGCAGCACCTCGCGCGCCGCCGCACGGCCGCCCCCCTTCTTCTTCACCAGCGTCTGCGAGATCACGCCCTTCAGCGACTCGCTCAGCATCGTGCGCACCTGCGCCTGCCGGTCGGCGGGGAACTGATCGATCAACCGGTCCACCGTGCTCGGTGCGGTCGTCGTGTGCAGCGTGCCGAACACGAGATGCCCGGTCTCCGCCGTTTCGATCGCGATCGCGATGGTTTCCAGGTCACGCAGCTCGCCCACCAGGATCACGTCGGGATCCTCGCGCAGCGCCGCCCGGAGCGCACTCTTGAAGCTGTTGGTGTGCACGCCCACCTGCCGCTGCGTCAGGATGCACTGTTTGCTGGCATGCACGAACTCGATCGGGTCCTCGATCGTGATGATGTGATCGTGCCGCGTCCGGTTCACGAGGTCGATCATGCCGCACAGCGTCGTGCTCTTGCCGCTGCCGGTCGGCCCCGTCACCAGCACCAACCCCTTGGTGAGCGTGCAGAGCGCCTTCTCGTGCTCCGACAGGCCAAGCTGTTCGGCGGTGATGATGGTGGACGGGATCAGGCGGAACACCGCCGCCGCGCCGCAGCGGTCGCGCAGCGCATTGCCGCGGAAGCGCGCCACCCCCGGGATGTCGAGCGCGAAGTCGGTGTCGTTGCAGGCGAGAAACTCCTCTCGATTCCGCGCCGGCATGGTCGCCAGCAACATCTGCTCCAGCTGGTCGCCGGCGATCGGGGCCGTCCCCGGAATGCGCATCAGCTCGCCGTCCTTGCGCAGGATCGGCGGCTCGCCCACACGCAAATGCAGGTCGCTCCCCTGCTCGGCCGCCAGCGTGCGCAACAGCCGGTCGAGCATGTGCTGCGGACCGTCACCCGTCAGCACCGGCGCGGCGGCAACCGACGCGGCCTCGCGCAGCGGTTGGTCGGCGGCCGTCGCCGGGAGGATCTGCGCCACCACCAGCCCCTCGCCATCGCGCTGGATCGCACACTCCACCGGCACACCGTTGCCGGAATACGGGAACTGCGCGGGACCGCCCTGCATCACCTGCGCCTGCAGCGCAGCCGGCGCGATTTCGCGCAGCAGGGCGACGATCTGCTCCGCCGTCAGCGCCTGCCTGGTGATGGGACGTGTGCCGCCGTCGAAGCGCAGTTCGGCCACGCATCCTTCGTACAGCACGAGCGTGGTCGGCGGCGCGGTGCCGAGCGCCACGAGGAACTTGTCGAGTGCTGCCATGACGGCCTGCGCTGAGCGTGGGACGGGCGCGCCACCGGGGGTGGGTCGGCTGCCGGTCCGGGTGGGCAGAAAAGCGATCCGCGTTCAGGCGGTGGACGCCCGCCCGGCATCCGCCGTCACGCGCGCTGCCACACCGTCAGCGACGCTCGCGCAACAGGTCAGCGCCGGTCGCGCCCCGTCATCACCGCGTGTTGCTCCGGGCGCTCGTGCATCGCCAGCCGCGCACAGAGCAGCACCGCATGCCGCAGGCTCGAGGGATCGGCGATGCCCTGCCCGGCGATATCGAGCGCGGTGCCGTGATCGGGTGACGTGCGAGGGAACGGCAGGCCGAGGGTCACGTTCACCGCGCTCCCGAACGACGCCACCTTGATCGCCGTCATCCCGACGTCGTGGTACGGGGCGATGACTGCATCGAACTCACCGCGCAGCGCCCGCACGAAGACAGTGTCGGCGGGATAGGGACCGAGCGCGCCCGTCTCCGCCGCCACAGGCGCCAGCAGGTCGCTGTCCTCGGTGCCGAAGCGCCCCCCGTCTCCGCCGTGCGGATTGAGTGCGCAGAGCGCGATCCGCGGCGCCGCGATCTGATACCAGTGCTGCAGCCCCTCGCGCGTGAGCCGCACCGCCTCGCGCAGCACGTCGGCGGTGAGCGTGTCCGGCACGTCGCGGAGCGGCAGGTGCGTCGTGGCCAGCACCACGCGCAGCGTCTCGCTGGCCAGCATCATTGCGGTCGGACGGCCGGTGAGCTCTGCGAGCAATTCGGTGTGCCCCGGCGCGTCGAAGCCGCCCAGCAGCAGCGCATGTTTGTCGAGCGGGGCGGTGACGATCCCGCGCACGGCGCCGGACTGCGCCAGCTCCACCGCCCGCACCACCGCCTCACCCGCCAGCCTCCCCGCCAGCGCCGCACTGCCACCGGGCACCCACGTGCCCACCGATTCGTGCACGTCCACTTCCGTGCCGCGCGGGCCGACCACCAGCAGGTCGCATCGCTCGCCGACCGCATCGTCGTCGAGCATCGCCTGCACCAGCTCGGGGCCGATGCCGCGGGGATCCCCGAGGGTGATGGCGAGGCGGGGGCGGCGCCCCGTCACCGCAGCGACGCCGGCATCAGGGCGCCGGCGGTTCGTCCGGCGCGGCGACGGGCAGCGCGGGGATCGGATTGCGCTGGATGAACATCCCCGCGCGCAGGCTGTCGATGAAGCGGCGCATCGAGCGCTCCTGCACCAGCTGGTCGCGGATGCGCTCGCGCACCTCACCCACGGTGTAGGTGCCCTCGTCCTGCGTGGTGAGCAGCTGGAAGATCACGAACTTCTTCGTGCCCTTGCGGGCATTCTCGATCGCGAACGGCTTGCTGATGTCGTTCGGCTTGAGCCCCTCGAGCGCCGTCAGGTAGGCCGGCGGCAGCTCCGAACGGGGGAACGGATCGTTGAAGCCGCGCACCTCGTCGGGATCATGGAACCTGAGGCTCAGCGAGTCGTAGCGCGTGCCGGCGCGCCAGGCCGTCGCGACGCTGTCGGCCAGCCGCCCCGCGCGCTGCTCATCGGCAGAGTCGAGCTTCGGGACGATCAGGATGTGCCGCGCCTTGACCTCGGCGGGCTGCACCTTGTCCACGCGGATCAGGTGATAGCCGAAGGTCGTCTCGACCACCGGGCTCACCACGTTCGGCGGGAGCGCGAACATCATGCGGTCGAATTCGGGCACCATGTTGCCGCGCCGGTTCCACCCCAGGTCGCCACCCGTCTCGCGATTGGACGGGTCCATACTCTCGCGCTTGGCGATCAGCTCGAAGTTGCCACCCCGCTGGATCTCCACCAGCAGCGAGTCGATCTTCGCCCGCGCCTTCGCCTTTGCCGCGGCGCTCGGCGTCGGCGCGATCACGATCTGCCGGAAGGTGACCTGCGACGGACGCTTCGGGATGGTGGCGCTCATGCGGGTGTAGGCCTCGATCACGTCGGCCTCCGACACCACCGCGCGCACCAGCTTGCCGTCGCTCTTCATCTTGTCGATCAGCTTGCGCTGCACCTGCTGGCGGCGCGCCGCGTCGATGAGCGACTTGCGGTACTCCTGCGGCGTGCCGAACCCCGCTCCGGCGAGCGCCTGACGGAACTCCGGCTCGCTCTTGAACTGATCCTGGATCCGCTTCATCTGCTTTTCGACCTCGGGCAGCACGTCGCCGTCGGTCACTTCCACCTTTTCCTGCGCCGCCTTCTGCACCAGCACCTCGGCATCGATCAGTTCATCGATGATGCCCTCGATCAGCTTCCGGTGCGCGACGCTGTCGTCGGGAATCTTGATCGCGCCCTGCGCGCGGCGGGTGTTGTACTCCTCCAGCACCTCGCTCCACAGGATCGGGTGATCCCCGGCGATCGCGATCACGCGATCCACGCTGACGGCGATGGGGACACCCGGCGGGCCGGCAGGCCGGACAGCCGGCACCTGCGCCTGCAGCGCGGAGGCGCAGGCGAGTGCAGCGGCGAGGGGGAGCAGCAGACGTGTCATGCGAGCGGATACCCGGCAGGCGCGGCGTCGGTTCATCACCAGGGCGGCTGAGCACCGCGCCACGCGTCAAGAAATGTAGAACGGGGGAGCGCGATGGACGCGCTCCCCCGCCTGGTCGTGCGGCCTGCGTCCCGCGAACCGTTACGGCTTGGCGGGCGCGGGGGCGGGCACGGGGGAAGCTGGCGGCACGGCGGCCGGCGCCGGCGTACCACCGGGCATCGGCACCGCCGACGCCGGACGGTTGGCGGCCTTGGTGGAGTCGGCCGTGCCGCGGATCTTGGTGGCCGCTTCGAGCGCACGATCCACGCCCGCATCCATGATCTTCGCACCCGGGTAGCGGTTGCGGAGCAGCAGGTCGAGCGAGCGAGCGACGGGCACGAACGCCCCGTCCCGCACCAGCATGTTCTCGAGGAAGCCGTTCACGCGCTTGAAGGCCACGTCCTCGCGCGCCTTCGGGGTCGCGCCGCTGTCGGCAAGCTGGTTCGGTGCCACACCGAGCTGCGTCCAGGCATTGATCACGAGGGTGCGGAACTCGGCGCGGATCTGGCTCTTTTCCTGGTCGCTCAGGTCGATCTTGGCACTGTCGGCCTGCGCGAGGAAGAGCTCATTGCGCATGAAGTTCTTGATCAGCGTCGGGATGATCGTGTCCGGCGCATTCTGGATCTGCGGGATCAGCCCCTGCTCGGGCGGATAGGCATCGATCCAGCGCACGAGCTGCCGCGCGGTGAAGTCGCCGCGCTTGGAGGTGCCGAGCACGACGCTGCTGGTGCGGTACTGATCGAGGTCACCGACGATGTCGCGCGCCAGCTTCGGCGCATCGGACTTGACGGCCACGGCGTTCGTCTGCTCGAGGCGCGCCCAGTACGTGGACTCGGCCATCGCGGCGCCACGCTGCTGCATGAGCTGCGCGACATTCTGCGTGACCGTGCTGTAGACGGGGCGGAAGATGATGTGGTAGCCGAAGCGGGTCTGCACCACCGGCGAGATCTCGCCCGGCTTGGTGCTGGTCAGCGCCGTCTCGAACTCCGGCGCCATCATCCCCTTCGGGAAGGCGCCGAGCGAGCCACCCTGCGCGGCGGAACCCGGGTCCTGGCTGAAGCGGCCGGCGAGCTGCGCGAAGTTCGCGACCGTCAGCACCTTGCGCAGCGAATCGGCGGTGACCTTCAGCGCCTGCACCTGCTGCGGCGTGGCGCCCTTTTCCGGCACACGGAACAGGATGTGGCTGGCGGCGAGGACTTCACCGTTGTTGTAGCGTGATTCGGCGTCGGTGGCCGGTGCGATCGACCAGCCCTTCGAGACCACCTCGAAAAACTTGCGCGCGCGCGCGTTCGCGATCGGGGCCCAGAGCGCCGAGTCGAGCGCGGCGGGATTGTTGAGCGAGTCACCGTTGGCGCCCGCCTTGGCCAGCAGCTGGTAGTTCACCCACAGGTCGGCGACGACGCGTACGACGTCCTTGCGGAGCGGCACCTTGGAGGCGCCGAGCAGTTCGGACAGCTTCGTGACCGTCAGCTCCTGCGAGCCGGCTTTCGCGACGGTGTCCGCACTTGCGCCGAGCGCACCGCTGTTGCAGCCAACCAGCTGGGTCATGGCGCCAGCGGCAATCGCGGCGAGGACAAGTCTTCTCATTCGACGAAACGGGATACGGGTGAAGTCCGCGCCGACGCGCAGGACGTGCAGCGACGATCAGCGACTCAGACTGCGCAGCGAGCGAACGAGGCCTTCGAGCACCGCAGCTCCGCCGAGGCGCGTGAGCTTCAGCGTCAGCGGTTGCGCGCGGCGCACCTCGGCCTGGAATTGCACTTCATGGAACGCGGCGCTCAGCCCCTTCATCCGGGGCACGGCATCGGCGCGAAACGTAATACGGCCCTCATTCCCCCGCACCAGCATCGCCTCGATCCCCAGCTTTCCACCCAGCAAACGGAGCTGGGCGACGTCGAAGTAGGCCGCCGCCTGGGGCGGAAGGGTCCCGAACCGGTCCCGGACCTCCTCCGCCAGCGCCCCGATGGACGCCGCATCGGGCGCCTTCGTCAGCCGGCGGTAGATGTCCAGCTTCAGGTCCTGCATCGGGATGTAGTCATCGGGCAGGAACGCCGGCACGTCGAGCGACACATCCGACGGCTGGGGCGGCGGGGCCGAATCACCGCGCTGGATCCGGGTCACCGTCTCCTCCAGCAGCCGCAGATACAGGTCGAAGCCGACGGCATGCACGAAACCGCTCTGCTCGGGGCCCAGCAGGTTGCCGGCCCCGCGCAGCTCCATGTCCTTGAGCGCCACCCGGTAGCCGCTGCCCAGCTCCGTGTGGTGCTCCAGCACCCGCAGGCGGCGCTCCGCATCCTCGTCCACCACGTCGGGGACGAGCAGGAAACAGTAGGCCCGGCGGTGCGACCGTCCCACCCGCCCCCGCAACTGGTACAGCTGTGCCAGCCCGAAATGATCGGCGCGGTCCACGAACATGGTGTTCGCATTGGACACATCCAGCCCGCTTTCGACGATCATCGTGCTGACGAGGATGTCGGCCTCGCCGCGCACGAACTGGCGCATGACCTCCTCCAGCTCGCGCTCCTTCATCTGGCCGTGACCCACCACGATCCTGGCCCGCGGCGCGAGGCGCTTGAGATGGTCGGCGACCGCGAGGATGGTCTCGATCCGGTTGTGCACGAAGAAGCACTGCCCGCCACGATCGAGCTCACGGGTGATGGCTTCCTCGATCAGCGCATCGTCATTCGGCTCGACGTACGTCAGCACCGGGCTGCGGTCGCGTGGCGGCGTCTGCATCAGCGTCATGTCGCGCAGGCCGGCCAGCGACTGGTGCAGCGTGCGCGGGATCGGCGTGGCGGTCAGCGTGAGCACGTCGGTCTCCATCTTGAGCTGCTTGAGCCGCTCCTTGTGCTTCACGCCGAAGCGGTGCTCCTCGTCCACGATGATCAGGCCGAGGTCGGCGAACACCACGTCCTCACCCAGCAGCCGGTGTGTGCCGATGACGATGTCCACCTCCTTCTTCTTCAGCCGCGCGAGCGTCGCCGCCTGCTCCTTCTGCGTGCGGAAGCGGCTCATTTCCTCGACCACCACCGGGAAGTCGGCGAGGCGGTCGCCGAAGGTGCGCACGTGCTGGTCGGCGAGGATCGTCGTCGGCACCAGCACCGCCACCTGCCGCCCGCTCTGCACCGCCTTGAATGCGGCACGCACCGCGATCTCGGTCTTGCCGTAGCCCACGTCGCCCACCAGCAGGCGGTCCATCGGGCGCCCGCCCTCCATGTCGGCCTTCACGTCGGTGGTGGCGCGGCGCTGGTCGGGGGTGTCCTCGAACAGGAACCCGCTCTCGAGCTGCATCTGCCAGGTCGTGTCGGGCACGTGCGGCGGGCGGCTGGCGATGCGACGGCGGGCGTACAGGTCCAGCAACTCGTGCGTCATCTCGAGGATGGCGGCGCGTGTCTTGTCGCGCTGCTGGCTCCACTTGCGCCCGCCCAGCGTGTGCAGCCGCGGCGGCGGTGCATCCGCACTCACGTCGCCGGCGGCGCGGTAGCGCTCCACCTGATCGATGCGATAGAGCGGCACGTTCAGGCGATCGCCGCCCTCGTACTCGATGACCGCCACCTCCACGCTGCTCTCCCCGACGAACGTGGTGGAGAGCCCGCGATAGATGCCGATGCCATGTTCGAGATGGACCACGTAGTCGCCGCTCTTCAGTGCGGTGACGACGTCCATCACCGCGCCGCCGGCGTACTTGCGGGCACGGCGGATGCGGCGCTCGCGCCGGAAGATCTCGTGGTCGGTGAGGACGCGCAGTCCCTCGCGCCCCTCGCCACCGGCGGGCAGCAGGAACCCGCCACCGAGCACGCCGAGCGCGAGGGTCGCCTGCGTCTGCCGCCCGCGCGCCTCGAGCAGTTCCTCCAGCCGCTCCAGCTGGCCGCTGTTGTCGCAGAGGATCAGCGTCGGAGTGCCGCCGCCGACCAGCGTGCGCAGCGCCGCCATGTCGCGCCCCACGGCCTCCGGTGCGCGCAGCGGGAAGCCGACGTCGATGGTCTCGGACGACGGATCGACGATGCGGATCGTGCCGAACGCCGCGAGGTTCTGCTGCGTGACCTCGGGACGCTCGAACAGCCGTTCGCGCGCCGGCGCATCCTCCCCACGACGGCGCGCGAGATCCACGTGATGCTGCGCCTCGCTCCAGGTGCGACGCAGTTCCGGCTCGATGCTCGTGCCGAGCGGCTGCACGACCAGCGTGTCGGGCGGCAGCATGTCGAGCAGCGTGACACGCTCGTACGCCGCCTCGCCTTCCTCGGTCGCCGGGATGTCCACCGGCAGCACCAGTGCGATCGCGGCATCCCGCGTGCTGCGCTGCGTGATCAGGTCGAAGTGGCGCAGCTCCACGATCTCGTCGCCCCAGAACTCCAGGCGCACCGGCTCGGCCATGCCGAAGCTGTAGATGTCGAAGATGCCGCCGCGCACGCTGTACTGACCGACGTCGTCCACCATCGGCACGCGCTCGAAGCCGTGCGCATAGAGGTGCTCCGAGAGCGCCTCCAGCCGCCAGGCATCGCCCTTCCGCAGCTCCAGTCGCGCACGGGAGACGGCGCGCGCGAGCTGCGTCTTCTCCATCAGCGCCCGTGAGGTCGTCAGCAGCAGGCGCACCGCGCCGCGCGACAGTCGCTCGAGCGTCTCCACGCGCTCGCCGGCGACCTCGGAGTGCGGCTCGGCTTCACCAAATCCCTCGCGCGGCGGATAGAGCGCGATCCCCTCCGCTTCGGCCAGCGCCGCAAGGTCGGCCAGCCAGCGTTCGGCCTCGGGCAGGGCGTCCGTCACCACCACCAGCACCCGCCCCGTGAGCCGCCGCGCGAGCGCCGCCACCAGCACCGCGTCGGACGAGCCGTGCAGGCCGGTCAGCGTCAGGACGCGCCTGGCGCCGGGGAGGGAGTTCGTGACACGCGTGAACTGCGGCAGTCGTTCGATCGCGTCGAGCAGGGTCGGAAGGCCCATCAGGCAGCACGTGCGAGTGAGTCGGCACCACCGGCGCCGCGGGTGCGATAGCGGCCGGAGAGCCACGCTTCGGCCAGCACCGCGAGCAGTGTCAGGAGGAGCAGCGGCGCCACCATCGGCTGCGATGCGCCGGACTGGCGCACACTGCGGAGGAACGCCGGAAGGTCGGACGAGAGTGCCACCGCTTCAGTCCCGCCGAAGCGCGCGGCAAGTTCGGCCGGCGTGGCGCGGGCCAGCTGCGGCTCGCCGGGATCGATCCGCACGCCGACGGCACCGATCACCGTGCTGCCGCGCATCCAGAACCAGAGGCCGGCGGTGGCCGGGGCGGGGACCGTCGCACCCGCCACCACACGGAGCGTGCCGTTGGTGGGGTCGGTGGCGTGGCGCAGCTCGGTGGCGCCGGCGGGCGGGGTGAGCCGCGTGCCGGCCGTGACCATCGTCGCCATCGTCGTCCCGGAGGCGAGATTGCTGATGGCGTCGGCCAGCCACGGGACGAAGCTGGCGCGGACCGGCAGCGAGGTACTCCCCGCGTCGAGTGCCGAGCCCACGATCGTCCAGTTGGCACCGCGGACGATCCACGGGGCGCCGGAGACCATGGCGAGGGTGTCACCGGTCGCGCCCGGCTGCGCCACCAGCGAGTACCAGCGCGTGACGCGCACGGCGGTGTCGCCGCGCAGACCGCCCCGGACCTCACGCACGAGCTGGGTGCCCCGCTGTTCCGCGCCGAAGCGCCAAGGGATGCCCAACCGTGCCATCACGGCATTGGCCCCCGCCACGCCCCCGGCATCGGCCGGCGGCAGGATGAGCGCCGGCAGCGCGGCCACGGCGCTGGCGGGGGCGATGGTCACCGGCGTGCTCCCGCCGCTGCGGACGCGGCCGTTCTCCCGCAGCGCCGCCACCGCCGCCCCGACGAACTCGCCGGCGGCGTCGCGCACGACCGGGGCGCTGCCGACCACGATCGGGATGATCGCATGGTCGTCGGCGCCGACGCCCGAGGGTTCGATGGTGGCCTCGAGCGCCTGCCACCCCGTGCCGGCGCCGACCAGCGGGATGCGCTGGGTGGCGGTCGAGTCGCCGGGGCTACGGACGATCACGCCGCGGGCAAGCGTGTTGTCGCCGATGGCGATGCGGTAGGCGGTGGTGTCACGCACCGGCTGGATGGTGAGCTCCAGCGCGCCGCGCGGGGTCCACCACTGCGGCAGCGCAACGGCGCTGAGAATCGCAGCGTTCGGCGGCGGGGCGAGGGTCGGCACGTACAGCCGGACACGCGATGACGCGACCGGAATGTCCACCGTCCACGCGCTCCGCTGCCCATCGGTGATGACCGCGACCGCGCCCCCGTCGCCGGCGGCGCCGCGTGTGAGCGCGATCGCGTTCCGGACCGCGGCATCGAGCTGGCCCGCGTTCGGCAGCGCCACCACTCGCGACAGCGCCGCGTCGACGGCATCAGGGCCGGTGTGCACCGTACCGTCGGCCGTGATCAGCCAGAGCCGTTCCGCCGAGCCCGAGGCCGCGCGAAGTTCACGCGCGGCCGCGGTGAGGCGCTCCAGCACCGGCGTGCCACCGACGATCGCGCTGGTGCTGAGCGAGTTGTCGAGGACGATCGCGAGCGCGCGCGGGGTGCCCTCGCCGCGCGTCCACACGGGTCGTGCCGCCGCCAGCGCCAGCAGGACCACGATCAGGATGCGCAGCAGCAGCAGCAGCAGGTTCTTCGCGCGCACGTCGCGGCTGGACTCCCGCTCCGCACTCTGCAGGTAGCGCACGGCGGGGAACTCGAGGCGTGAGCCGATGTTGCGCCGCAGCAGGTGCAGCAGCACCGGCACGGCGGCGAGGGCGGCGAGCGACAGCCAGAGTGGTGCGAGGAACGCCACGGGTGCCCGTCAGCCCCGCGCGACGTCGCGCGCCGCGAAGGCGCGGTGCAGTGGCATGCCGAACGGCTCGCTGGTGTCGCAGAGGACGTAGCGCCCGCCCTGTTCCACCGACCGGGTGCGCCAGTCGGCGATCGCGGCGTCGACGGTGGCGTTGTAGGCGGCGCGGATCTCGCGTGCACTGGCCGCCACCTCCACGCCGGTTTCCGGATCGATGAAGCGGGCGTCGGTGCTGGCGTCGAGCACCCGCTCGCCGGGATCCATGATGTGCATCGTCAGCACGTCGTGCCCGCCGGCGCGGAGCGCGCGCATCCCGGGCGTGACCGACTCGGGGTCGATCAGCAGGTCGCTGATGATGATCACGATGCCGGGACGGCGGATCAGGTGCGACGCCTGCTGGATCGCGAGATCCAGCCGCGACTGTTTGCCGGAACCCGGCTCCTGCATCGCCGTCACCAGCCGCTGGAAGTGCGCCGACCGCGCGCGCGGCGGTACCACCGTCCGCACCTCGTCATCGAAGCGCACGAGTCCCACGGCATCGCGCTGCTTCAGCAGCAGCAGCGACAGCGCGGCCGCGAGCTGTTCGGCATACACCTGCTTGGTGACGGTCGCCTTCGCACTCTTCCACTGCATCGACTTGCTGACGTCGAGCAGGATCACCGCGCGCAGGTTCGTCTCCTCCTCGAACTGCTTCACCACCCAGCGCTCGGTGCGGGCGGCGATCTTCCAGTCGATGTAGCGCAGGTCGTCGCCCGGCTGGTACGGCCGGTGCTCGGCGAACTCCACGCTGAAGCCCTTGCGTGGTGACCGGTGCAGGCCGGTCAGAAAGCCGTCCACCAGCCAGCGCGCGCGCACCTCCAGCCCGCCCAGTGCGGTGAGCACGGCCGGGTCGAGCAGGTCGGGACGGGTGGGCGACGTGATGGCCATGCGCGTGGAGAAGGGCTGCCCGGCTGGCGGTTGGGTCGGGACGGGATGGAGCCGGTCGGGCAGAATCTGCGTTGACCGCAAGCTAGCCCGTTCGTGCCTCAATCGGACGGTGGCGCCCCGACCGATGCGCCGCCAATCCCCGTGTACGGGCCATCACTCCCAGCCGTTGTGCTAGATTCCGCAGGATATCGCGGCGTCGCCGCCCCTCGCTCCAGCCCCTGCCTCATGTCGTCGCTCGACCGGATTCGGAATTTCTGCATCGTCGCCCACATCGACCACGGCAAATCCACACTGGCCGATCGCCTGATCGAGATGACGGGCACGCTGCAGAAGCGCGAGATGAAGAGCCAGGTGATGGACACGCTCGACCTGGAACGCGAACGCGGCATCACGATCAAGCTCAACGCCGTCCGGATGAAGTACACCTCCACGGCGGGCGACGAGTACGAGCTGAACCTGATCGACACCCCCGGCCACGTGGACTTCACCTATGAGGTCTCCCGTTCGCTGGCCGCCTGCGAAGGGGCGATCCTCGTCGTGGATGCCAGCCAGGGGATCCAGGCCCAGACGCTGTCGAATCTCTTCCTGGCCATGGACGCCGGCCTGGAGATCATCCCGGTCCTGAACAAGATCGATCTGCCGGGCGCCGAGCCCGAGCGTCGCCGTCAGGAAGTGGTCGACCTGATCGGCTGCATGCCCGAGGATGTGCTCAGCGTGTCCGGCAAGGAAGGCACCGGCGTGCCGGAGCTGCTGGAGGAGATCGTCAAGCGCGTGCCGGCGCCGAAGGGCAATCCCACCGGTCCGCTGCGCGCCCTCATCTTCGACTCGTACTACGACAAGTATCGCGGCGCCATTCCGAGCATCCGCGTCGTCGACGGCGAGATCCGGAAGGGGATGAAGATCACTTTCGGCGCCAGCGACAATCAGTACGAGGTGGCCGAGGTGGGCTCGCTGCAGCTGCGCCAGGTGCAGACCGACCGGTTGCAGGCCGGTGAGGTGGGCTATGTGGTCGCCAGCGTGCGCAGCGTCAGCGAGACGCGCGCCGGCGACACGATCTTCGACGTCGTCAACCGCGCGCCCGAAGGACTGCCGGGCTACCAGGAAGTGCGCAGCTTCGTCTTCGCCGGCATCTATCCCACCGACACGCAGCTCTACGAGCAGCTCCGCGACGCGCTGGAGAAGATGAAGCTCAACGACGCCTCGCTGCAGTACTCCCCCGAGACCTCCACCGCGCTCGGCTTCGGCTTCCGCTGTGGCTTTCTCGGCCTGCTGCACATGGAGATCGTGCAGGAGCGGCTGGAGCGCGAGTACAACCTCGACCTCGTCACGACCGTGCCGAGCGTGGAGTACCACGTGTACCGCGCCGACGGCGAGATGGAGCTGATCGAGAACCCGTCGCGCATGCCGCACGCCTCCACCATCGCGCGTGTGGAAGAGCCGTTCGTGAAGGCGCGCATCATGGCACCCACCGAGTACATCGGCCCGATCATGACGCTCGGCACCGATCGGCGCGGCATCTACAAGAACATGTCGTACCTCGATGCCAGCCGCGTCGAGTTCGACTGGGAGTTCCCGCTCGGCGAGATCATCCTCGACTTCTTCGACAAGCTGAAGTCCGCGACCCGCGGCTACGCGAGCCTGGACTACGAGATGCTCGAATACCGGCCGAGTGAACTGGTCAAGCTGGACATGCTGATCAACGGCGACCCGATCGACGCCTTCAGCGTGATCATCCATCGCGACAAGAGCGAGGAGCAGGGCCGCAAGATCGCCGAGAAGCTGAAGGACCTGATCCCGCGCCAGCTCTTCGAGGTGGCGATCCAGGCGGCGATCGGGATGAAGATCGTGGCGCGCACCACGGTGAAGGCGCTGCGGAAGGACGTGCTCGCGAAGTGCTACGGCGGCGACATCAGCCGCAAGCGCAAGCTTCTCGAGAAGCAGAAGGAAGGCAAGAAGCGCATGAAGCAGGTCGGCGCGGTGGAGATCCCGCAGGAAGCCTTCCTGGCCGTGCTGCAGGTGGACTGACGCGTGGGCGACGCCTCACGCGCCGCCCCCGTGTCACCATCGCTCGTCATCCAGACGTCATTCCTGGGCGACGTGGTGCTCACCACGCCGCTACTCACGCACCTTGCCGCGCGTGGGCCGGTGGACGTGGTGACGACGCCCGCCGGCGCGGCGCTGCTGGAGGGTCATCCCGCCGTGCGTCGCGTGATCCGCTACGACAAGCGGGGACGCGAGCGGGGACTCGGCGGTCTGCAGGCGCTCGCGACATCGTTGCGTGCGTCGGGATATTCCGCGGCGTACCTGGCGCAGGGGTCGTGGCGCAGCGCGGCGCTGGCGTGGCTGGCGCGCATCCCGGAGCGCATCGGCTTCGACCGCTCGGCGGGGGCGCTCCTCTACACCACGCGCGTGGTCTACCGCGCCGACTGGCATCATGCGGCGCGGCTGTACCGCCTCGCCGACGACGACCCGCACGGTGATGTGCCGGCACCGTCATTGCATCCCGCCACGGCCGACCACCTCGCCGCTGAGGCGCTGCTCGCCGGCGCCCCGTTCGGTGACGCGCCATTCGTCGTGCTCGCGCCGGGCAGCGTCTGGGCCACCAAGCGCTGGCCGGGCTACGACGCGCTGCTGGCCGAGTTGCCGCGCGACCTTGGCATCGTGGTCGCCGGTGGTGCGGACGATCGGGTACTGGCGAGCGCGCTCGTGACGGCGGCGCCCGACCGCGTTCTCGATGCCACCGGACGGCTGCCGCTGCTGGCCTCGGCGGCGCTGATCGGGCGCGCCGCAGCGATCGTCACCAACGACTCGCTGCCGCAGCATCTGGCGAGCGCGATGGGGACACCGACGCTGACGGTGTATGGCCCGACCCTGCCCTCGTTCGGCTTTGGCCCGCTGGCGCCGCGCCGCGCGGTCGCCGAACATGCGCCGGGCCTCGAGTGCCGGCCCTGCTCCGCGCACGGGCCGCAGCGCTGTCCCCGTGGTCATTTCCGCTGCATGCGCGACATTTCGGCGCGCCGCGTCGCCGAGTCCGTGGTGCCCCTGCTCCGTCGCTGACCTCTCCCGCTCTCGCCGCACCCCATGTCCTCACGTTCCCGCTACATCATCGGCGTCGACCTCGGTGGCACCAACCTGGTCGTCGGGGCGCTGCCGGAGGACGGGACGCGCGAGATCGCGTTCCGCTCGACGCTGACGCGTGCGGCGCAGGGTCCCGACGCGGTGGTGGAGCGGATGGCGCAGATGATCGAGGACGTGATCGCCATCACCAGCGCCGAGACCGGTGCGGTGCGCGACGACTTCCTCGGGATCGGCATCGGGGCGCCGGGCCCGATCGATCGCGCGAAGGGTGTCGTGGTCACCGCGCCGAACCTTGGCTGGTCGATGTTCCCGCTGCGTGACCGCATTCAGGGTGCGACGCGGCTGCACACCACCATCGACAACGACGCCAATTGTGCCACGCTCGGCGAATGGTGGACGGGCGCCGCCAAGGGGGCCATGAACGTCATCGGCGTGACGATCGGCACCGGCATCGGCGGCGGCATCATCATCGATGGCAAGCTCTTTCACGGCGCATCGGGCGCGGCGGGTGAGATCGGGCACATGACGATCGACTCCACGGGCCGCCGCTGCGGTTGCGGCAACTATGGCTGTCTCGAGGCGTACGCTTCGGGCACAGCGATTGCCGAGCGCGCCCGCGAGGCGCTGAGGAACGAGCGGGAAGGCGTGCTGCTCGACCGCTGTGGCGGTGACCTCGCCACGGTGACCGCACAGATGGTCTACACCGCGGCGAATGACGGTGACACGGTGGCGCTCGACGTGGTGCGCGAGACGGCGCGATTCCTTGGCGCCGGTCTGGGCGGGCTGCTCAACGTGCTCAATCCCGAGATCGTGGTGCTGGCCGGTGGCGTGGTGAACGCCGGCGAAGCGCTGTTCGCGCCACTCAAGGCCGAGCTGCGGCGCCGCGCGTTCGCTCCCGCCGTGGAAGCGTGCCGCATCGTGCCGGGCGCGCTTGGTGGCAGTGCCGGTGTCGTCGGTGCCGTGGCAGGTTTCCGCGCGCAGGTCGGCGTGCCGCCCGCGTGAGCACGCCACGACGCAGGCGCCTCGGCGTGATCGGCACGTTCGTCTGGGACGTCATCCACGGCCGGGACATCCGCACGGCGCCGGTGGAGGAGTGGGGCGGCATCACGTACGCCCTCTCGGCGCTCGATGCGGCGCTGAGCGACGAGTGGGAGATCGTGCCGCTGATCAAGGTGGGCGCCGACCTGCATCCGCGGGCGACCGAGTTCGTCCGGGGCCTGCGCCGCGCCGCGCCCGATGCCGCGCTGATCGAGGTGCCGCAGCCCAACAACCGCGTCGAGCTGCGCTACGTGAGCGACGAGCGACGGACCGAGGTGCTCACCGGAGGCGTGCCGCCCTGGTCGTGGCTCGGGTTGCGACCGCTGCTGGCCGACCTCGACGCGCTGTACGTGAACTTCATTGCCGGCTGGGAGCTGGACCTCGAGACGATGCAGCTCCTCCGCGCGCACTTCGCCGGGCCGATCTACTGTGACCTGCATTCGAAGACGCTCGGCATCGACGCGAGTGGGCTGCGCATCCCCGAGCCGCTCCCCGACGCCGCCGCGTGGTGCCGCTGCTGCGACGTGCTGCAGGTGAACGAGGACGAGATGCAGCTGATGGCGCCCGACCCGATGGCGCTCGCCGCCACCGCACTCGCGAGCGGCGTGCACCTGCTCTGCGTCACGCTCGGCAAGCGCGGTGCCGTCTACTTCGCGGCGCCCGGGTTCACGCGACTCCCGGATGTTGCGACACCGGTCTCGGCCTCGGCCTTCACCGCCGTCAGCACCGCGCGCGTGCCGATCGACCCCGATCTGCTCGACCCCGATCCCGGCGATCCCACCGGGTGCGGTGACGTGTGGGGCGCGACGCAGTTTTCGCACTTGCTCGCAGGCACTACCTTCACCGATGCCATGCGGCTGGCCCACCGCGCCGCCGCGCGCAACGTGCGGCACCGCGGTGCCACGGGGCTGGCGCATTACCTCCGCGGAGAACTGGCCCCGTCGTGACCGCTATCCTCACCGTCCCGCCGTCGCTGGACGACGTGACCTTCGAGTCACTGCTGCAGGCGCGCGCCGCACTGCCAGCCGACACGAAGGTGCTGGTGGACGCGCGGCACACCCGGTTTGCCAGCCCATACGGACTGGTCGGCCTGCTCACGCTCGCCCAGACGTTCGGCGACCGCGCGCAGTTCATCCCGCCGGAAGATCCCAACACCGCCAGCTACTGGGCACGCTCCGGCTTCTTCTCGTATGCCGCGGAGCTGTACGAGTTCACGCGGCCCGTCGGCAAGGCGAAGAAGGGTGACTCGAACTACTTCCTCGAGATCACGCCGATCGCGCAGACGGAGGATGTGCAGCATGTGGTCGCCCACATCCAGGAGCGCTCCAAGATCATCATGGAGACGCTCGGCTTTCCGCCCAGCGGCTCGATGGGATTCTCGGTGGTGATCTCGGAGAGCTGCCAGAACATCATCGAGCATGCCGGTGGGCCGGGCTGGGTGGCGGTGCAGACGTACAACTGGGAGAAGCGCCTGGGGCGGCGCGGCGTGGTGATCGCGGTGAGCGATGCCGGCGCCGGCTTTCGTCAGTCGCTGGCACCGACGCGCGGGACGTCGGTCAGCCGCTGGGACGACGGGGCGGCGCTCGAGGCGGCGGTGCTGCGCGCGGTCAGTCGGTTCCACGATCCGGGGCGCGGCCAGGGCATCCTTGGCATCCGCCGCTACGTCAAGAAGTGGGATGCGCGGTTCACGATCCGCAGCGGCACCGCGCGCATCGGCATCTTTCCCGACGGGGACCGGGAACCGGCGCTGGTCGAGAACCTCGCGCCGTTCCCCGGCGCCCAGATGCAGATCATCATTCCGCAAGCGCTCACGCCCTGATGCTGACCATCATGCCTCTCGATCTGCTGGCCGCGCTGTCGCGTGCCCAGTGTGACCTGTACAGCAACCTCGTGACGCGGGCCACCGGGCGTGCGGTGCGCGGTGAGCTGGAGCTCATGCTGCGCGAGATGCCCGGCCAGCGGCTGGCGGTGCTCGACTTCTCGAAGGTGGGTGTGCTGGACTTCAGCTGCGCCGACGAGATCGTGGCGCAGTTGCTGCTGCGCTTCGGTGCCGGCCTGCCGGTGGATGCGCCGGCGGCGGAGTTCCCGAGCTATTTCATGTTCCGCGGCCTGCACGAGTCACACCTCGAGGCGCTCGAGCCGGTGCTGGAGCGGCACGGGCTGGCGCTGGTCGCCGAGTCGTCGGATGGGACGACACAACTCCTCGGCATCGTGGCGCCGGAGGAGATGGCGACATGGCAGATGGTCCTCGCCTGCGGTGGCGGGGACGTCGACACGATCGCCTCGTTCGCCGGCACGCCGGTAATCGACCTGCACGAGCGGCTGGTCGCGCTGGCGCGCCGCCGGCTCGTGATCGCCACACCGGCCGGCTTCCATCCCCTGCGGCATCACTGAGAGACGCCCATGCCACGCATGACCGATCTGTACAACCCGCCGCTGCAGGTGGTGGGCTTCGTCGATTCACGGCGCGGTGACCCCGACCGTGGGCCGGCGATCCGCATGAATGCCGACGAGGCACGCATCCGCATGATCGTGGATGGCGAGCTGGTGTTCATCAGCGGGCCCACCCGCAAGGAACTGGCGCCGGTGACCATCGATGACGACGTGCCGAAGGGCGGCGTGATCGTCCGCGACATCCTCGGGGTGATGGTCACCGACGTCGTGAAGCTCGTCAAGCCGGACATGGATCGCGGGCCGCAGCCCGCCCGCACCGAACTCCTGGGATGATCCGATGAGTGACAAGCCCTTACGCCCGATGCATTTCGCCACGCGCGCCGTGCACGCGGGCCGCGTCAGCGACGGTCTGGCGTCGATCGCTCCGCCGCTGGTGCAGGGCGTGAACTTCGAGCAGCCGCGCGGCGTCGCATCGGTGCCGCGCTACACGCGCTACGCCAACACGCCCACGATCGTGCTCGCGCAGCAGCGGCTCGCCGCGCTCGAGGGCACCGAAGCCGCCGTCTGCCTGTCCAGCGGCATGGGCGCCACCTCCTGCGCGATGTTGGCGCTGCTCCGTCCTGGCGACCACCTGCTCAGCAGCGCGTGGATCTACGGCGGCACGCACCGGCTCTTCACCGAGGAGCTGCCCAAGCTCGGCATCGAGGTGACCTTCGTCGATCCGCTCGACACGCGGGGGTGGCGGCAGCAGCTCCGTCCCACCACGCGCGGCATCTTCATCGAGACGCCGGTGAACCCCACCTGCCGCGTCGTCGACCTGCGGCCGCTGAGCCAGCTCACCCGCGAGCTCGGCATCGCGCTGGTGGTGGACTCCACGTTCGCCAGCCCGGTGAATCTTCGCCCGGCCGAACATGGCGCCGACATCATCATCGCGTCCACCACCAAGTACCTCAACGGGCATCACGACATCCTTGGCGGCGCGGTGTTCGGCACGCAGGCCTTCATCGACGAAGTCACGCAGAAGATGATGATCTGGGGCCAGGCCCCCGATCCGTTCGCCTGCTGGCTGCTCGAGCGCGGCATGAAGACGCTGCAGGTACGCGTGCAGCGCGCCAACGAGAATGCGCTGGCGCTGGCGACATGGTGCGAGGCGCATCCGGCCTTTGCCGCGGTGCACTACCCTGGCCTGACGTCGCACGCCGACCACGCGCTCGCCACGAGCATGATGGACGGCTACGGCGGGATGCTCGCGCTGGAGCTGGTGGGTGGTGCCGCCGCCGCCGACCGGATGGTGGAGCGACTGCAGCTCATCCTGCACGCCACGTCGCTGGGCGGTGTGGACACGCTGATCTGCGAGCCGCGCTTCACCTCGCACGCCCACATGACGGCCGAGGCGCGCGCCGCACTCGGCATTCCCGACGGCTTCCTGCGCGTGAGCGTGGGCATCGAGGACGTGCGCGACCTGATCGCCGACATCGCCCAGGCGCTCGCGTGAGCAGCGGCCAGCCCATCCTGAAGTTCACCAGCGTCTCCAAGGCGTGGCAGCGCGGCACCGGCGGGCTGCAGAAGGTGAGCTTCTCGATGGCGCGTGGCGAGTTCGCATTCCTCACCGGTCCCTCCGGCGCAGGCAAGAGCACGATCCTCCGCCTCAGCTACATGGACGAGCTGCCTTCTGCGGGTGAGGTGCGCATCAGCGGCGTCAGTTCGCTGTCGGCCTCGCGCACCGAGATCGCCAAGCTGCGACGCAAGCTGGGCATCGTCTTCCAGGATTTCCGCCTGCTCGAGGACCGCAGCGCCTCGGCCAACGTCGCCTTTGCCCTCGAAGTCACCGGCACGGCGGCGCGGGTGATTCCGGCCCGGGTGCAGAAGGTGCTCGAGCGCGTCGGCCTCGCGTCGAAGATGCAGGCGATGCCGTCCGAGCTCTCGGGGGGCGAGCAGCAGCGCGTCGCCATCGCCCGCGCACTGGTGAACGACCCGTTCGTGCTCCTCGCCGACGAACCCACCGGCAACCTCGATGACCGGGCCAGCCGCGCCGTCTTCCAGCTGCTGCGCGACATCAACGCCGCGGGCACCGCCGTGATGATGGCCACCCACGACCTCGATCTCGTGCGCAACAGCGGCTTCCGTGCGCTCGAACTGAACAAGGGCAACCTCGTCTACGACTCGTCCGAAGCCCCACTGCCCGAGCGGGAGCACTGATGGCACTGGCGATGCGCGAAGTCTGGACCGCCTTCCGCCGCGCCCCGGGGCTTGGGGTGCTGAGCGTCTTCACGATCGCCTTCTCGCTGTTCGCGGTGGGGTTGTTCGGGCTCGTCGCGTACAACACGCGCCTCGCGCTCGAGCGGCTGGAGGGGCGCGTCGAGATTCGCGCCTACGTCACCGAGGGCACCGAGACCGAGGCCGTCGCCGCCGCCGTGGGCGACGTGCGCGCCTTTCCCGAAGTCGCGACCGTGACGTTCGTCTCGCCGGAGGAGGCGCTCAGGCGTGCGCGCACCGAGATGGCGGAGTTCCGCGACGTGTTCGAGCCCGATGCCCTGCCGGCCTCGATGGAGGTGCGGCTCAAGCCCGGCATGCGCGACCCCGAGATGGTGCGGTCCGTGGCCAAGCAACTCGCAGGTTACCCCTTCGTCGATGACGTGCGTTACGGCGAGGAGTGGGTGCAGAAGTTCTACAGCGTGCGCCGCGCGGCGACGGCGGCCGGCATCATCCTCGGCATCGCCTTCGCCCTCGCCGCGCTGATCATCATCGGCTCCACGATCCGCACCTCCGTGCTGGCGAGGGCGCGTGAGATCGGCATCATGCGACTGGTCGGCGCCACCGACACCTTCATCCGCGCCCCGTTCCTGATCGACGGCCTGCTGAAGGGATTGATCGGCGGTGCGCTGGCCGTGGGGCTGATGTGGATCACGCGCACCGCACTGACCGCGACCGTGTTCGCATTCGAGTTCTTTCCGGCACCGGTGCTCGTGCTGGGTGTGGTGGCGGGTGCGGTGCTGGGACTGCTCGGCAGTGCGGTATCCGTGGGACGTCAGCTCAAGCGCGTGTGAGGAGCGTGCGCCGCACCGGCTGCCGGGCGGTCGTGGCAGTGTGCGCGGCGGTGCTGCTGACGCTGTCGGCGACGCCGCGGCAGGGGCACGCGCAGGCCACGTCGCAGTCGCGCATCGCGGCGCAGCGGGCGGAGCTCGAGCGCATCCGCCGCGAGCGCGCCGACCTGCAGCGGCAGATGGAGCAGCTGCAGGGCACCGTGCACGACCTGGCCGAGGAGAAGCGCAACATTGCGGCGCAGGCGGACGCCACGTCGCGCGCCGTGCGTGCGCTGGATCAGCAGCTGGCCGGGATCGAGGACGAGGTGACCGAGGCGACGGGCAGCCTCGCCTCGGCCGAGGACGAGCTCATCACCAAGCGTGCCGTCTTGCAGCGTCGTCTGCGTGATGTGTACAAGCGCGGCCCGCTCTACAATCTCGAGGTGCTGCTCTCAGCCGAAAGCTTCGGTGGGCTGGTGGCGCGGTACAAGGTGCTGCACGTGCTCACGGTTCGTGACCGTTCCCTCGTCGCCAGCGTGGAGCGGCTGCGTGACCAGATCAGCCAGCAGCGCACGCAGATGGTGCGATTGCAGGAGGAGATTGCGCGCAGCAAGCAGGAGAAGGCGTCGGAGGAAGACCGGCTGCGCACACTCGAGGTGCAGCGCGGCCGCAGCCTGTCGGTGGCGCAGCGACAGACGGTGATCGTGCGCAACCGCCTGGCCGAGATCGAGCGCTCGGAGGGACGCCTGCGCGGCGTGATCGCGAGCCTCGAGGAGGTGCGCCGCCGCGCCGATGCGGCGGCGGCGGCGGCCGCTGCAGCGGCCACCGCGAGGAAAGCGAGCGCACCGAGCGTCGCGGGCCGCACACCGACCGCACCGCGCGCGGCCGAACCCGCGGCGACGACGGCGGCGAGCACCATCCGCACCGCCGACTTCGGGCGCCTCGACTGGCCGGTGGACGGCACCATCATCTATCGTTTCGGGCGCACCGTCACACCCGAAAACACGACCCTGCGCTGGAACGGCATCGGCATCCAGACGGCGACCGGTACGCCGGTGAAGGCGATCGCGGGCGGTGAGGTGGTGGTGGCGGAGAACATCGGCACGTACGGGCTGACGGTGATCGTGCAGCACGGTGCCGGTGACTATTCGGTGTACGGCTCGCTGGCGCAGGCCAGCGTGCAGAAGGGCTCGCGTGTGGCGAAGGGCCAGGTGCTGGGCAACGTGGGTGTCGCCGACCCCGACATGCCGCCACACCTGCACTTCGAGATCCGCCGATCGCGAGGCGCTGCGGTGGATCCCCTCGTCTGGCTGCGGGGGAAGTAACCCATGGCAGCGCGAAAGGCAGCGCCCAATGTTGGGGCCACGACGGGGTCCCGCGCGACCACAGGGTTGACCACCACGACCAAGGGGTCGACCAAGGGGTCGAACGACCAAGGGGTCAGAGTCCTTGAAGAAAAGGATGACGAAGTCGCGCTCGAACGCTGTCAAGGACTCTGACCCCTTGAAGAAAACGATGACGACGTCGCGCTCGAACGATGTCAAGGACTCTGACCCCTTGAAGGACCCCGTCAAGAAGGCCTCACCGGCGAAGAAGGCGACGCATCGGTCCGCAGCCGCCACGCCTGCGCGTGCGGCGAATCCGCTCGTGCCGAAGCGGCGTGACCCGGATGACGCAGCCAGCGAGCTGCCGACGCTGCCCCGCATCCCGGCCGGCGTCTTGCTCGGCACACACGTCAGCTCGCAGGGAGGCTCGTTCGCGGCGCCACCCCGTGCGCTGGAGATCGGTGCCACGGCGCTGCAACTCTTCACCAAGACGCCGAACCAGTGGAAGGAGCGCGAGATCGACGCCGCCGAGGCACAGCAATTTCGCGCGGCACTGCGCGACGCCGGATCGCCGGTGACGGTGTCGCACGACAGCTACCTGATCAACCTGGCGTCACCCGACGACGCGATGCGCACACGCTCGATCGAGAGCTTTGCAGCGGAACTGCGGCGCTGCCACGCCCTCGGCATCGACTACCTCGTTTCGCATCCCGGGAATTTCATGGATGACCGCGACGCCGGCATCGCCCGCAACGCCGCCGCCATCGCGCTCGCCTTGCAGCAGGAGCATGGCCCGACGATCCTGTGCCTGGAAACGACCGCCGGCACCGGCACCGCGCTCGGCCGGACATTCGACGAGCTGGCCGCGATCATCGACGCGGTGCCCCCCACGCTGCGCGCCCGCATCGGCGTATGCGTGGACACCTGCCACATCTACTCGGCGGGCTACGATATCCTGCACGACTTCGACGGGGTGATCGACAGCTTCGATCGCATCCTCGGACTCGAGCGGCTGCGGGTCTGGCACCTCAACGACTCGAAGACGCCCTTCGCCAGTCACCGCGACCGGCACGAATTGATCGCCGAAGGTTCGCTCGGCGAGCCGCCGTTCCGCCGCATCATGACCGACCCGCGCTTTGCGCGCACGGTGCGGATCCTCGAGACGCCCAAACTCGACGACGCCACCCGCACGGACCGGCTCATGCTCAACCGACTGCTCGGCTACATGGGCATTGCCTGATCTCTGCCGCTTTTTCTCGAACACCACGCTGCAACAGCGGACTGCGACAGCGAACTGCAACAGCGAACTGCAACAGCGTCAACGCAAAACGGAACAGCCGAAAAACTGCCTGAACGGGAACGGCACAGCCGCGGAACGGCTACGGCGGTAGCGGGGCAGGTTTAGTTGCGGTTTCCCAAAATCCTGATGCAGCGCGCGTCAGGGATGCCGACTGGTGCGACCAGCGCATGGCCGTTCAGCGGCTGTGCCGTTCCGCGGCTGTGCCGTTCCCGTTCAGGCAGTTTTGCGGCTGTTCCGTTTTGCGTTAACGCTGTTCAGCAGTTCCACTGATCACAGCTCGAGTCTGCGTTAACGCTGTTCAGCATTTCCATCGATCACTGCTCGAGTCTGCGCTAACGCCGTTCAGCAGTCCCACCGATCAAAACCCAAGCCGGTAGACGAGCGAGAGGTTGCGGCCGGGGTTGAAGGCGAAGGCCTTGATGCGGCTCGAGGCGTCGCGGTACTGCGCATCGAGGACGTTGTCAGCCCGCAGCGTGATCGTCTGCATGGAGCGGCGGCCGCCGAGGGTGACGCTCGCGTTCAGGTTGAGCATCGTGTACGAGTCAGTGGGCACGTCGGTGTCGTTGTCGCCTGCGACGCGCGTCTGGCTGAACACCCGCCGCGCATCGCCGCCGAGGCTCCAGGTGCCGGTGTCGTAGCGGAGCGAGCCGCCGAAGCGGGCGGCCGGGATGAAGGGGAGGTTGGTGTCGTTCGGGCCACGTCCGCGCACGGCATCCGCCACCGCACCGACGACGACATGTCGCGCCACGGCCGTCTCACCGGAAAACTCGAGGCCACTGAGGGTCGCGCGGCGCTGCAGGAAGTTCACGCGCGGCACCACCTCGCCATCGAACAGGATGGTCGCCGTGGCGGTGGGCAGCACGTAATTGTCGATGACGTTGTGATAGGTGGAGAACTGCATGAAGCCCTTCTCGCCCTGCGCCCGCAGTACGCCGTCGATCCCGGTGCTGGTCTCCGGCTTGAGGTTCGGGTTGCCCACGTCGAAGGTGCCGACGGCGGCGTGGAAGCCATCGGCATACAGCTCCTCGACGGTCGGCGCCCGGAAGGCGCGCGCCGCACTGCCGCTGAGCGTGATGTGCGCCGCGAGCGGCACCGACAGGCCGAGCGAGCCGCTGGCGTTGTTGAAGCGGCGCGAGCGCGCCGTGTCGAAGCGTGGATCATCGCTGACCTTCGCATCGATGCCGAAGGCGTCGTAGCGAGCGCCGAACTGCAGGCGCGGTGTGCGGGATTCGGGCTGACCGGTGGTGAGGGGCAGCTCCTGATACACGTAAGCAGCGACGTTCGTGTTGTTCGCGGCCGGAGTGAACGCCTCGTCGCCCTGCGGCTCGTACTGTCGCAGGTAGAGCTGCGACCCGATGGAGCCGCTGACGCGTCCGAACTGCGTCTTGGCCGTCACCGAGGCCGTCTGCGACCGCAGGTTGAAGGTGGTCCCGACCGCGCCGGACGCCTCGATCTCGTCGTGCGTGTACCACTGCGCGGTGCCCTCGACACGGAGGTAGCTGATGCTGCGCGCACCCGTCGTGAGGCCCGCCCGACCCTGCAGGCCGCGACGCACGCCATCGATGCGGATGCCGTCGCCCCCGGGCGCAAACGGCACACCGTACTCGAAGTCGCTCTGCCGATAGACCAGGCCGGCGGTGACCTTGTCGCCGACGTAGCCGAGTCCTGCCGTGCCGTTCCACGAGCGGGCGTCGGTGTTGGCCTGTGCCGTGCCGCCGCCGACGCGATAGGCGCCCTGATCACGGAAGGTGCCGCCGAGCCGGGCCTCGAACCGCGTGCCGAGCGGCAGATTCACCGCGCCGCTCATCACCCCGCCCGGCGTGACCGACTCCGTCTGTCCGTTGACGAACCCGCCGACCCGCGACGGCACCGTGGTCGGGATGTCGGCGGAGATCACGTTCACCACGCCGCCGAGCGCGGAGTTGCCGTACAGCAGCGACGCCGGGCCCCGGATCACCTCAATCCGCTCGGCGCTGTTCGGGTCGGCCACGAAGGCATGGTCGGCCGAGATCGACGAGAGGTCGGCCACGCGCTCGCCATCCTGCAGGGTGAGGATCCGTTCGCCGGTGAGGCCGCGGATGACCGGGACATTCGCCACCGGACCGTTGAAGCGCATCGCCATGCCGGGCTCACCGGCGAGCGTCTGCGCGACACTGGCGCCGAGCTGACGCTGCAGGTCCTTGCCGCTGAGCTGGACGGTGGACTGCGTGACGCTGAGCGGGTCCGTGCCGGTGGGCGACGCGGTGATCTGCACGCCCGGCAGGCGCAGTACCGTGCGCCGAAGGACGATGCGCAGTGGCGGGATCGTCCCGGTGGCCGGTACCGTCACCACCTCATGGGCGGGGACATAGCCGACATGGACGATCGTCAGGTGCACCGTGCCGACCGGGGCACCGGTGAAGCTGAAGCGCCCCTCGCTGTCCGATACTGCGACGCGCTGCAACTCCGTGGCGACGACCTGGACGTTGGCGATCGGGGCACCGGCGCTGTCGACGATCACGCCCCGGATCGGTGGTGCCAGCCCGCCAGCGCGCAGCGCCGGAGCGGCGGCAAGGAGCACTGACAGCAGACCCAGCAGCGTGCGAGTGGTCCGGGCGGCGTGTGCGAGGCTCATGGTTGCGAAAAGGGTGGACGTCCGTCGGGGTGGCGTGGCCCGTCGCAGTCATGCAGCTGAGTGCGCTACCGCGCTAACCCGGGGCGGTGGAGACTCAGAGCGACGGCGACGCCGTAATTGATTTTAGAATATCATTCGCAGTTCGCCATGGCAATGGCAGGCTGTGCGGCGTCGTCGCCCGACGACACCGCGAGCTGCGGCTGTCACGGCCACACGAGATACCGCTTAGTTTTACCCCGATATGCCGGATACGGCTGCCGACCTTTGAAGGTTGCGAGGGCCTACCAGCGTTCCTCCTCCACACCACCTCCCCCATATGGCAACGCAGACAGAGCCGGTCACCCGCTCGAGCGCCCACGGGCTTGCTGAGCAGGGTCTCGCACCCACCGGTGCCGTGCACTGGAACCTCGTCGCCCCTGAACTGGTGCAGGCCGCCGTCCGCCGCGACGAGGGCCGGCTTGCCGACATGGGTCCGTTCGTCGCCGTCACTGCGCCGCACACCGGACGCTCGCCGAGGGACAAGTTCATCGTGCGCGAACCGAGTTCCGAGGCGAACGTGGACTGGGGCACCGTGAACACGCCGCTCGACGAGGCGCACTTCGACGTGCTCCTCGCCGAGGTCCGCGAACACCTCAACGGCCAGGGCGAGCTCTTCGTGCAGGACCTGTACTGCGGGGCACACCCGGCGCACCGCCTGAGTGTGCGGTACGTCACGCCGAACGCATGGCATGCGCATTTCGTCCGCAACATGTTCATCCGCCCGGAGCTCCATGAGCTGGCGCAGTTCGCCCCGAACTTCAGCGTGCTCCACGCGCCCGAGTTCCAGGCGACGCCGGCAAAGCACGGCACGCGCACCGGTACCTTCATCGTCGTGCACATCGCGCGCCGGATGATCGTGATCGGGGGCACACGCTACGCCGGTGAGCTGAAGAAGAGCATGTTCTCGATCATGAACTACCTCATGCCGACGCAGAACGTGCTCCCCATGCACTGCTCGGCCAACGTCGGCAGCGCCGGTGACTGCGCCCTCTTCTTCGGACTCTCCGGCACGGGGAAGACCACGCTCTCGGCCGACCCCGAGCGGTCGCTGATCGGCGACGACGAACATGGCTGGGCGGGTGACGGCGTGTTCAACTTCGAGGGCGGCTGCTACGCGAAGGCGATCAACCTCAACCCCGAGCAGGAACCCGACATCTTCGCCACCACGCAGATGTTCGGTACGGTGCTCGAGAACGTGGTGCTCGACGACCAGCGCCGCGTGAAGTTCGAGGACCAGAGCATCACCGAGAACACCCGCGCGTCGTACCCGCTGCACTATATCAAGAACCACGTGCCGAGCGGACGCGGTGGCCACCCGAAGCACGTGGTGTTCCTGACGGCTGACGCGTTCGGCGTGTTGCCACCCATCGCGCGCCTCTCGCCCGAGCAGGCGATGTACTACTTCCTCTCCGGCTACACGGCCAAGGTGGCCGGGACGGAGACGGGTGTGAACGAGCCGCAGGCCACCTTCAGCGCCTGCTTCGGTGCGGTGTTCATGGTCTGGCACCCCACGCGGTACGCCGAGATGCTGGGCGAACTGCTGCGCCAGCACGACGCCAAGGTGTGGCTGGTGAACACGGGCTGGAGTGGTGGCGCGTACGGCACGGGCACGCGCATGAAGCTGTCGTACACACGCGCGATGGTGCGCGCCGCACTCGACGGCGCGCTCGATGACGCGGCGGTGACGACGGATGCGATCTTCGGCCTGTCGGTGCCGACGTCGGTGCCCGGCGTGCCTTCCGAGGTGCTGGACGCACGCGGCACCTGGTCCGACGGTGCGGCATACGACACGCAGGCCCGGAAGCTCGCCGGCATGTTCCGCGAGAATTTCGCGAAGTTCGGCGACGCCGAGCCAGCACGCATCGCCAGCGCGGGTCCACAGGGCTGACGGCGTCACCACGCGCGGTATCTTTGACGAGGGCGTCCGGCTTCCGGGTGCCCTCGTCGTCTTTTCAGGTATCTCCACGTGAAAGTCATCCGCGACCCACTCTGGAACAACATCCGCCTCGACCCGGTTGCGCTGGCGCTGGTGGACACGCCGGCGATGCAGCGCCTGCGCTACGTGCGGCAGCTCGGCTATGCGTTCCTGGTGTATCCCGGTGCGACGCACTCGCGCTTCGAGCATGCGCTGGGCGCGCACCACATGGCACGCCGCACCATCACGCTGCTGGCCGAGCGCGGTGAGCTGGATCAGGTGGACCTGCGCGAACGCGAACTCACCGCGATGGCGATGCTGCTGCACGACGTGGGGCACTACCCGTTCAGCCACGCGCTGGAAGAGATCGGCGCACTGAACCACGAAAGCGCCGCCGCACCGCGCATCACGACCGGTGACGTGGCGCAGGTGCTCACCACCGCGTTCGGGAGCGATGCACCGGCGCGGGTGCTTGCGATGATGCATGGCACCGATACGGGACCGCTGCAGGGCCTCGTCTCCGGTTCCATCGATCTCGACAAGCTCGACTACCTCAAGCGCGACGCGATGATGTGCGGCGTTCCGTACGGCGAGGTGGACGTGGACCGGCTGCTGGACAGCGTGATGATCGTGCCCGATCCCGCCACGGGGCGACCAGGCGTGGGCATCATGGAGAAGGGGCTGAGCGCCCTCGAGTCACTGCTGTTCGCCAAGTACCAGATGTACCGGAACATCTACTGGCATCATGCCGTGCGCAGTGCGACGGCGATGTACAAGCGGCTGGTGGATGACGCCCTGCTGAGCGGCGCACTGCCGCAGGACGGGCTGGCCGACTGGACTGATGAAGGCCTGCTGCACGCGCTGCTCCCCTCGGCGCCGCCGCTGCTGATGGCGCTGCGCGAGCGTCGGCTCTACAAGCGGGTGGCGCAGTGGTCCGCTGCGGAACTGGGAGAGGAGGCGGGGGAGTGGATCGCCTCCGATCGCGCACTGGCCGTTCGGGTGGAAGACCAGCTCGCTCGCGATCTGGGGCTCTCGCCGGGCGAGGTGCTGCTCGATTATCCTGCAAAGACACAGATGCTCGGTGTGGACCTGCCGGTCGTCCGCCGCGGGGGGGCCGTGGAACACCTCACGAGCGCCGGCCTGGTCGGCGCACTCAATCTTCCGGCGCTGAGTCGGCAGTTGTACCACTCCGCCCGCTGGCTGCGTGTGTTCGCGGCACGCCGTGTGCCGGTGGATGTGACACGGCTGTGGGCCCTCGTCACCGCGGACGCCGCGACGCTGCGTGCATCGCTGGACGAGGGCCGTCCGCTGCTTTCCTGAGTCATGCTTTCGCCCGCCATTCGCCTCTCGTTCCTCGTCCTCACCGGCCTCGGGCTTTCGGCCTGTGATCGCGCCTTCTCCGCGACGCCGACGGAGCGCGTGGGATATCTGCGTGAGCTGGTGCGCGCGCGCCTGATCTCCGGCGACTCGCTGCCGATCGATGCCTGCTCGATGGACCGATTCATGACCGGAGTGCCGGCGTGGCGGGATTCGCTGCTGACGGCGGAACGGCGGATGATCGCCAACACCACGCCCTGCCCTTCCGCTGCCGACTCGGTGCTTCCGATGGTGGGGCGGTTCGTGCTCACCTCGTGGTACCGCAACTGGAGCGGCGAGTACGTGATCCGCGGTGAGACGAACGCCTACGAGCAGGGCTACCGCTTCGCGGACGGTGTGTTCATCGGGCGCGAGAAGCTGGAGAACCAGCGCTTTTTCGCCGGAATTGCCGATCCGCGGGCGGCCGCAGCGCGTCGCGACAGCGCGCTGGCTGATACGCTCGCGCGCGACTCCGTTCGCCGTGCCGGTGCGATCGCTGACACGATGGCCGACTCGCTCACCGACACCAGCCGGCGTGGTGCCGGTGCCGGTGCCCGGCCGGCGGCGCCGCGCGGCACGGCGCCGGACAGCACCCGACCCGCACCCAGTCCCGCTCGCAGCACGCCGTTCTAGAGTCGCTTGTCCGACGTGCGGAGTTACGCCACGAGCGGTCGTCGCGCCGCGGGCGACGCGCAGCAGGCCGCGTCAGTCCCGCTGGCGCCCATGCGCGTCGGCCAGTGCGCGGCCAAGGCCCCGATAGAACGCCGCATCCCCCGCCTTCTCCTCGGCGTCGAGCGAGAGCGCCGCGCGTTCCAGCGCAAACAGGATGTTGCCCAGATAGAGCTCGGCGATCTCACCGACGCGCATCAGTGTCTCGGGAGGCTGGGCGGCGGCTTCGGACGGCTCGTCGGACATCGCGGCGCGTGTCAGCGCGCGGTCGCGATCTGGACGACGACAGCCGTGATGTTGTCCACACCGCCGGCGCGGTTCGCATCCCACAGCAAGGCGTCGACCATCGGGCCCGGCGACTTCCGTGCGGTCAGGATCTTGAGGAGGTTCTTGTCCTCGATCATCCCCGTCAGGCCATCGGTGGCCAGCAGGTACAGGTCGCCGTCCGCCAGCTCACCCTCGTAGATCGTCGGCTCCACGTCGGTGGCGACGCCGACGCAGCGCGTGATCACGTTGCTGAACGGATGGTAGCGCGCCTGCTCCGGCGTGAGGTACCCCGCATCCACCTGCTCCTGCACGTACGAGTGATCGACGGTGATCTGGGTCAGTTCCCCGCCTCGCAGGCGATAGACTCGGCTGTCACCGACATGGGCGATCATGTACCGCCCGTCGCCCACGACCATCGTGGTGAGGGTCGTCCCCATGCCGTGCTTGTCGGGCTCCTCGATGGTGCGTGAGAAGATCTGCCGGTTGGCCGTCAGCACCGCGTCAGCCGCGATCGTCTTCAGCTCCACCACCGGAAGCCGCGCGGTTCGCATGGCGTCGCTCATGATCTCGACCGCCATGGCGCTGGCGACCTCGCCGGCCGCGTGGCCTCCCATTCCGTCCGCCACGATGTAGATGCCGCGATCGGGCGTGGCCTCCGCCAGATAGGCGTCCTCATTGCCGGTCCGGACCATGCCCACATGCGTGTTCGCGGCGTGGATCAGCTGCATGTCACCGCGGCAGAGGGCATGTCATCCTGAGGTCGCCCGGGGGCGCACGCGACGGCGCGTCCACGGAAAGCGAAACTGGTTTTGGGGATCATGGGTTGGGAGAAGCTAGGCCCGGTCATCGGAGCCGGCAAGCGCGACAGTCGCGCCCGGCAGCGTCTCTTCCTCAGCCGTGCCGAGCACGCCCACCTGCAGCTGCCAGAGGCGTGCGTAGCGTGCCTTCTGCTGCACCAGTGCGGCATGGGTGCCACGCTCCGCCACCACACCGTGATGCATGACGAGGATCTCGTCGGCATCGACGATGGTGCTGAGCCGATGCGCGATGGCGATGGTCGTGCGCCCCTGCATCAGCGTGCCGAGGGCGCCCTGGATCTCGGCCTCGCGCTCGCTGTCCACGGCGCTGGTGGCTTCGTCCAGGAGCAACAGGTCGGGATCGCTGGCGAGCGCCCGCGCGAAGCTGAGGAGCTGCCGCTCGCCGACGGAGAGCGTCGCGCCACGCTCGCCAAGGAGCTGCCCGTAGCCGTGCGGCAGCCGGTCGATCACGCGGTCCGCTCCCACGCGCGCGGCCGCGGCACGCACCGCCTCGGCATCGAGCGGATTGGAGAGACGGATGTTCGACGTGACGTCGCCCGCGAAGAGAAAGATGTCCTGCTGCACGTAGCCGATCCGTTCCCGCAGTTCCTGCAGCGGCATGGAGCGGATGTCGCGACCATCGAAGAGGATTCGCCCACGCTGCGGGTCGTAGAAGCGCAGCAGCAGGCTCACGACGGTCGTCTTGCCGGCACCGGTGTGGCCGACCAGCGCCAGCGTTTCGCCGGGCCGCACGGTGAACGACACGCCGCGCAGCACCCAATGCGTGTGCTCATCGTCCGCGGCAACGCCCTGCTCGGTGTCGTACGCGAACCAGACGTCCTCGAACGTGACCGTGACGCCGCGGTGTGTGCGCGCGTCGCTCGCGCCGGCGCGTGGCTCGACGTCCGTGACGGTGGCGGTGGTGTCGAGCAACGAGAAGATGCGCTCGGAGGCGGCCATCGCCTGCTGCAGCGTGTTGAACTTGTCGCTCAGGTCCTGCAACGGCTGGAAGAAGCGCCGCACGAGCTGCAGAAAGGCCGCCACCGTGCCGACGGTGAGCAGGCCGGCGTTGACGCGGTGCGTGGCCGAGACGATCAGCACCGCGAGCGCGGTGGTGGTGAGGATCTCGATCGCGGGAAAGTAGGCGGCGTAGTACTTGATCGAGCGGAGGTTCGCGTCGAGGTGGTCGCGGTTCAATCCGTCGAAGCGACGCTCCTCGTCGGGCTCCCGGCTGAAGAGCTGCACCACGCGGACACCGGTGATGCGCTCCTGCGCGAAGGCGTTGATGCGTGCCAGCTTGCCGCGGATCTCGCGATAGGCCACCCGCACCTTCTGCTGGAAGATCCGGCTCACGAGCCAGACGAATGGCACGACCGCGAATGCCGAGAGCGCGAGCTTCCAGTCGATCACCAGCATCATCACCGCCATCGCGGCGAGTGCGAAGAGGTCGCCGAGCCCCGCCACCACACCGGCGGTGAAGAGTTCGTTCAGCGACTCGACGTCACTGGTGACACGGGTGATGAGGCGTCCCGCCGGATTGCGATCGAAGAAGCTGACACTGAGCTGCTGGAGCCGCGCGAACAGCTCGGTGCGCAGGTCGCGCATCACGCGCTGCCCGAGCAGGCCGGTGAGGATCGTCTCGCCGTAGCTGCAGAGGAATTGCAGCAGGAGCGAGCCGGCGAGTGCGATGGCCGCGAGACGGATGAAGCCGAGGTCGCGCTGCGGAATGGCCTGATCGATCACGCGCTGCGTGAGCCACGGTCCGACGACGGCGGTGGCGCCCTCGAGCGCAAGCAGCAGCACCGCCCCGACGACGAGCGGCAGGTACGGGCGCACGTACTGGAGCAGGCGGCGTACGAGCCGGCGGTCCAGGACCGGCCGTACCGCGTCGTCGTCGGTCGGAATGGCGGGAGCAGTCATCGTCTGGACTAACGCTACGCGATCCGGGTCAGTGTCGTGAGGGTCGGCACCGATTATTGTTCCGTCGTGATCGACCGCATTACCATCCGTGGAGCCCGGCAGCACAACCTGAAGGGCATCGACCTCGACCTGCCGCGTCGCGCCATCACCGTCATCACGGGGCCGAGTGGTTCCGGCAAGTCGTCGCTGGCCTTCGACACGATCTACGCCGAGGGGCAGCGTCGCTACGTCGAGAGCCTGTCGGCCTACGCGCGGCAGTTCCTCGAGCGGATGGAGAAGCCGCGCGTGGACCGGATCGAGGGCCTCTCGCCCGCGGTCGCGATCGAGCAGAAGAACCCGACGCGCTCGTCGCGCAGCACGGTGGGCACCGCGACGGAGATCTACGACTACCTGCGGCTGCTCTGGGCGCGCGTGGGTCACACGTTCTGCGGCACCTGCGGTCGCGAGCTGCGCCCCGACACGCCACAGAGCATCGCCGACGCGGTCCGGACACTGCCCGAGGGCACCCGGTTCGCCGTCGCGTTTCCGCTGACGCACGCCGCAGCGCTGGGCGCCCCGGCACTGGCCGAGGCGCTGCGCGTGAAGGGCTTCGTGCGGGTGGCGCTGGACGGCGAGATCGTGCACGTGGACGATCTGGTGGCCGAGGGTCGCAGCATTGCGGGCGTGACGCGCATCGACGTCGTGACCGATCGTCTCACGGTGAATGCCGAGGTGGGCGGCCGTGTGGCCGACGCAGTGAGCACGGCCTTCGCCGAGGGCGATGGCGACTGCGTGCTGCTTTTCCTCACTCCGGTGTCGCTGCCGGCAGGCCACGAGCCGCGGACGCGCGTGGCGTACACCGAGCGATTCGCCTGTCCGGACGATGGCACGCTCGCACCGACACCGTCGCCGCAGCTCTTCAGCTTCAACAATCCGCGCGGTGCCTGTGCGACCTGCAACGGCTTCGGCGCGACGCTCGAGTACGACGAGTCGCTGATCGTGCCCTACCCCGAGCGCTCGCTGCGCGATGGCGCGATCCATCCGTGGACGATGCCGCGCTACGAGGAGCCGCGCCGCAAACTGTACGACATCGCCAAGCGCGACGGCATCGCGTGGACGGCGCCGTGGCAGTCGCTGCCGGCCGAGCAGCGACGGTTCCTGCTGCACGGAAGAACGAAGGGCTACACCGGGATCTTCCCCTTCCTGAAGGCGCTGGAGGAGAAGCGATACAAGCAGTACATCCGCGTGTTCCTGCGGCAGTACCAGTCGGCGGCCACCTGTGCGACGTGTGGTGGCAGTCGCATCACGCGCGACGCGCTCAACGTGCGCATCGATGGGCTGAACATCGCCACGGTGAGCGCGATGTCGGTGGACGCGCTGGCGGTGTGGATGGAGACGCTGACGCTGTCGCCATTCGAGACGCAGGTGTCGGAGACGGTGCTGCGCGAGGCGACGGCACGGGTGCGCTTCCTGCGCGACGTGGGCCTGGGCTACCTGTCGATGGACCGCGCCGCACGGACGCTGTCCGGTGGCGAGGCGCAGCGCATCGCGCTCGCCAACTCGCTCGGCGCACAGCTCGTGGACACGCTGTATGTGCTGGACGAGCCGAGCATCGGATTGCACCCGCGCGACATGGACCGGCTGCTTGGGCTGCTTCGTCGCCTGCGTGATGCCGGCAATACCGTGATCGTGGTGGAGCATGATCTCGAGGCGGTGCGCATGGCCGACTGGATGGTGGAGATCGGCCCGGGCAGCGGTGAGAAGGGCGGGAACGTGGTGTTCAGCGGACCGCTGTCTGACGCGGCGAAGAGTCCGTTGACGGGTCAGTACCTGACCGGTGCGATGACGATCCCGATCCCGGAGGAGCGTCGTGCGGCGGGGCCGCGGTACCTGACGCTGAACGGCGTGTCGGCGCACACGCTGCACGGCGTCACGGTGAAGATTCCGGTCGGCTGCTTCGTGGCGGTGACGGGCGTGAGTGGCAGCGGCAAGAGCACGCTCGTGCACGACGTGCTCTATCGCGCGCTCGAGCAGCGGCTCACGGGCGAGCACTCCGCCAAGCAGCACCTGGGCGAGATCGTCGGCGGCGTGAGTTCACTCACCGGTGCCGAGCACTTCGACGACGTGGTGCTGATCGATCAGGAGCCGATCGGGAGATCGCCGCGCTCGAATCCCGTGACGTATGTGAAGGCCTGGGACGAGATCCGTCGCATCTTCTCGCAGACGCCGCTCTCGAAGCAGCGTGGCTATGCGCCGGCCACGTTCAGTTTCAACATGGCGGGTGGCCGCTGCGAGACGTGCGAGGGCGCCGGCTACGTGGAAGTGGAGATGGTGTTCATGGCCGACGTGCTGGTGCCGTGCGAGACGTGCGGCGGCAAGCGTTTCAAGCCCGACGTGCTCGAGGTGCGGGTGTGGGGGAAGAACATCGCGGACGTGCTGGGGATGACGGTGGATGCGGCGACGCGCGTCTTTCCCGGCGAGGACAAGCTGGCGGCGGCGCTCTGGCACCTGCAGCAGGTTGGACTGGGCTACCTGCAGCTCGGCCAGCCAGCGACCACGCTGAGCGGTGGTGAGGCGCAGCGCATAAAGATCGCGCGCGAGCTGTCGCAGTCATCGAAGAGCGCCGGGCGCAAGCTCTACATCATGGACGAGCCGACGACGGGGCTGCACCTCGAGGACATCCGCAAGCTGGCGCGCGTGCTGCAGCGGCTGGTGGATCAGGGGCACACGCTGGTGGTGATCGAGCACAACCTGGACGTGATCAAGCTGGCCGACTGGGTGATCGACATGGGCCCGGAGGGTGGCAGCGGCGGCGGCAGCGTGGTGACAGTCGGGACACCCGAGCAGGTGGCGGCGCATGCGACATCGCACACGGGGCGATGGCTGCGCACGGTGCTGCCGGGCTACATGGCGATCGACGGCGAATACGTGCGCGCGACGGTGGCGCGGAAGCGGGCGATCAAGGCGAAGCCGTAGCGCGGCGCCGCGGTTGCGGGCCATCACTGGCCAGCCGTCCTCCGGTCGCGGTGTGCGGGCACTTCATGCCACACAAACGAAAACGGCGACCGCGTGAGCGATCGCCGTTCTCGTCCAGCGGTGCCTCGTCCGTCAGTTCAGACGGCGCGACGGCGGCGGGCAACGACACCGAGTGCAGCCAGGCCGAGACCCATCAGCGCGATGCTGGCCGGCTCCGGGTTGGCGGTGAACTCGGGGGTGTCGGGCAGTGCACGGGTGATCCCACCGAGGTTGGCCGCAGCCGTCCTGTTCGGCGATGAACCAAGCGTGTAGAAGAGCTGATTTTCAGCGGCCTTCAGGTCGCTGGCGCGCAGGGCGTAGTAGCTGGCGCCGGCGAGACCGGCGAAGCCGAGCACCGAAGCGCGACCCATGGTGGAGCTGAAGAATCCGTCCTTCCGATCGTCCGACTTCTCTTCGTCGGCGCTGTCATCATGCAGCGGGATGACGCCCCATGCATCGGAGCCGACCATCGACTCGGTGACGAGGTTCGAGGTGGCCGGCGCGGCCTCCTCGGCAATCGCCGGCATGCTGCGGGCGATGTCGACGGAGGCGAGGAGCTGCTGCGTGGTGGTCGCGAAGCGAGCCGGCACGATACGGCCGAGTTCGGTGCGGGTGAAGGCGTAGGTTTGCGCCTCCGAGACGGTGGAGACTGCGGCGGCAGCCAGCAGCGCTGCGAGCAAGCGAGTGCGGGTGGGAATCACGGAACGTCCTCTCGTGGGTGGGGAGTGGATCACTGAAGATGCAGATCCACTGTGGAGCGGTCGGGACCTGCGGGTCGCACGTGCTGACGTCTGTGGTGGGAGCGTCACGTGGCCCTACGGTGTATCCCGTCGCTCAAGCCATGTGCACGAATTGTTCCACAACGCTAATGCGACGACAGGCGGCGCATTGCATATGTGGTGCATGCGGTTGAGAGGATCGTTGCGGTTGGTGCGATGTTGGCGAGGTGAATGGTCGTGGCCGCTTGGAGCAACGAAGGTGTAGTGGGCGTCCATCGGTTCGGCGGGCTGGGCGGCAGGTTTTGCAGGCTGAGCCGTGGGGGGGGGGTCGAGTGGTGTGTGCTGTGTTGCGGAGCGGCGTTCGATGTGGCGTGTGGTGGGGGGTGTTCGTCTGAGAGCGGGTTGACCGGGTTGGTCAGTCTGCTACGTTTAGCGGCTGGCTGGAAAGTTGGTCGTGATCCCGAGTAGCTCAGCTGGTTAGAGCAGCTGACTGTTAATCAGCGGGTCGGGGGTTCGAGTCCCTCCTCGGGAGTTTGGTGAAGTCTTTGAGGTACTGAGAGTTACAGAAAGCGCCCCGCCGAATTCGGACGGGGCGTTTTTGTTGGGGTTCCGCCGGGCACACTACTCAGCCGATGTGCGTCACGGGCTCATCGGACACGGCCTGCAGCACCGCAAGACGGGCGTCCGCGCATTGACGCGCTGGTGGCGGGCCTCCCCAAGGTCATCGAGAGGCCTGCGACACCATCGGCGAGCGCGACCGAAGAGCGCTCGAACGACGCCAGATCGCCCCACTGGCGCCACTGCATCTTACCATGTGAGCGGGCGCCGCGCACCGCCGATCACGGCACCGGCGCCCGCCACACCTTGCCCATCCCCGACAGCAACGCCGCGTACAGCTCGATCCCATCCCACAGGTTCTGCACCCGCAGGTTCTCGTTTGCCGCGTGCTGGTTGTCGTCGTAGTTGGCGATGGGCAGCGAGATCATCGGCACCTTGAGGATCTGCTCGAAGAGATACGCCGGTCCGCTGGCGCCGACGGTGGGGTTGAGCACCAGCGGGCCCGGCGCGCCGTCGCTGATCGCGGCGATCACCGACCGTCCGAACGGCCCATCCATCGGGGCGCGTGAGGCGGGATAGCCAGGCCCCCACTCGACGCGCGCGACCTTCGGGTGTGCGAGTCGCATCGCCACCGTCACACTGTCATTCGTGACCCAGTATCCCTGCGCGCGGATGTGTGCCTCCACCAGGCGACGGACGCGCGCTGGCGTCTGCCCGGGCACGAGTCGCAGGTCGAAGCTGGCGTACGCCTCGGTCGCGATGGTGTTTGAGCCGGTCTCGCGCACGCCACCGACGCGGATGCCGCGCACGTTGAATGCGGGCAGCATGATGCGGTCGGCGAGCAGCGCATTGCCGGCCTCGGTGCGTGACAGCCCGAGCGCGGCGCGCAGTGTGCTGTCGTACTTGGGCAGCTCGGCCACCGCGCGATGTTCGGCCGCGGTGACGGGCGTCACGTCGGTGTAGTAGCCGGCGATCTTGATGCGGCCCTCGTCATCGCGCATGCTGGCGATGAGCGTGGCGATCATCATCGCCGGATTCGGGGCCCAGTTGCCATAGTGCCCACTGTGCAGCGCGCGGGTGGGCCCGAACAGCGTGAGCTCGAAGCCCGCCGAGCCGCGCTGCCCGAACGAGAGCTGCTGGCGTCCGCTCTGGTGCACGGGGCCGTCGCAGAAGAGCCAGCCGTCGCCGGCGAGCAGTGGCGCGTACTTCGTCAGGATCTGCTGCAGGTGCGGGGAACCGGCTTCCTCCTCGCCCTCGAAGAAGACCTTGATGTTCACCGACCGCTCGAGCCGCGAGGCGCGCATCGCATCGAGCGCCGAGAGAATGGCCTGGATGGAGCCCTTGTCGTCGCCGGCCGAGCGACCGTAGATGCGCGCCTCGGGATCGACGCGGGCGCTGCCGGTGGGGATGGGGATGAGCGTGCCACCGACTTCGAGTTCGCGCGTGCGCAGCACCGGTGACCACGGCGGCGTCGCCCACTCACGCACGTCGACCTTCTGGCCGTCGTAGTGCGCATAGAGCACGAGCGTGCGCGTGGCGCCGGGGTGTGGCAGCTCGCCGTAGACGGCAGGAGGCGCACCCGGCACGGTGAGCAGTTGCGTGTTGACGAAGCCACGCTTCTGCAGCATCAGCTGCAGGAAGTCGGCGTTGCGGCGGATGTTGTTGGAGTCGCCGGCAAGGTTCGGGAGCGACAGCAGCTCGGCAAACTCGGTGAGGATGTCACCTTCGTGCTGCTCGCGGAAGACGCGGGCGGCGGCGCGCGCGGCGGCGGCCGTGCCGGCGGCCTGCGCGTGCGCAGCAAGCGGCGTGATGCAGGTGGCCGCGAGTGTGAGTGCGACGGTCGTGACGGTGCGACGCAGGCGCATCGGAGAGGGCCGGAAAGGGTGGTTGGCGCAGGCGACGGTTTCCGTCGCAGGCCACTGCATGCTACGCCGAAACATGGCGGAGTGCTGCCTGCGTGTGCGACGGTCCGAGCTGTGTGGCGCGTATCCCGCCGCGTGCGCGCCGGCGGGAGGCTGCGGTCACTTCCACATCGAGTTCACCCCGGAGACCGTCGCGTACCGCAGCCGCACCGGTGACCCCTTCACCACCAGTCGCATCGCGGTGAAATCCTGCGACGGGAAGGCGATGTCGGTGAGTGTCGTGGCACCGCCGTCGGCGAAGAGTTCGATGGACGCGCGATCGACGTAGATGTGCATGCGCACCACCGAGTCGGTCATGATGCGCGGCGCGTAGTGCACGCCGGTGGCGAACTTGTCGGAGAAACCCTTCGGCAGCGCGGTGCGATCGCTGTAGAAGCGCTGTGTGACGGCGTCGTAGCCGACGCGCATCACCTCACCGGCAGCGTTGGAGAGCTCGAGCGCGAGATCGGACCTGGTGCCGGCGGGCGCGAGGAACTCGAGGTCCAGTTCCGACGAACTGGCGACGGCGCCGCGCGGCAGCCGGATCGGCAGCACGTCGATGCGACTGCCGGCGATGGTGGTCGTCTCGCCGCGCAGCAGGCGCAGCTCACCGACGGGCGTGGAGAAGAGCCGCAGTCCCGCCGGTGTGCGATGGAGCGTGAGCGAGCGCGGCACGGTGGTCGCGCTGCGCCAGGTGGTGGTGGGGACGACGGTGGCGTAGTCCCAGTTGCTCATCCAGCCGATGAAGAGGCGGCGTCCATCCTCCTTCGGCACGTCCGACCATGTGACACCGGCGTAGTCGTCGCGGCCGTGGTCGATCCAGATGCCGCGCGTGGGTTCCGTGCCGGCCTGGCCGACGCCCTGTGCGAACGACGAGTCGAGCGTGAACGTGGTGCCGTCGAAATTCCCGACGAAGTATTGCGTGGCCGAGCCGCCGTTGGGGCCACCGGGGTTCATGCTGACGAGCATCACCCAGCGTTGCTGATCGGTGCCCTCGATCTTCAGCGGGAAGAGGTCGGGGCATTCCCAGACGCCGCCGTGCGCACCGAGCGCGGCGCCGAACTCGCTGGCGGGTGACCACTGCTTCAGGTTCGTGGAGGTGTAGAGCCGCACACGATCGGCGGCGGCGAGGATCATCACCCAGCGATTCGAGGCCTCGTGCCAGAAGACCTTCGTATCCCTGAAATCCTTGATGCCCGGATTCGGAATGACGGGGTTGCCGGCGTATTTGGTCCAGGTGCGTCCGCGGTCGTTGCTGTAGGCGAGGCCCTGGGTCTGGAAGGTGACCGTGCCGGCCTTCTCGCCCGCCATGTCGTGGTAGGTGAACATCGCGACGAGCGGCGGCTTGCCACCGGTGCCGAAGCCGCTGCTGTTCTGCCAGTCCACCACGGCGCTGCCGGAGAAGATCAGGCCATGCTGGTCGGGATAGAGGGCGACGGGCAGATGCTGCCAGTGCACGAGATCCGTGCTGACGGCGTGGCCCCAGTGCATCGGGCCCCAGACGGTGCTGTCGGGATAGAACTGGTAGAAGAGGTGGTACTCGCCGTCGTAGTAGACCATGCCGTTCGGGTCGTTCATCCACTTCGCGGGCGGGGTGAAGTGGTAGCGTGGGCGGTGGGGCTCGTCGTACGCAGCAGCGGCGACCGCCGGGGCGCTGGCGCTTCCGGCGCGCGGCAAAGGCGCCGTGCAGCCAGCGAGCAGAACGAGGAGAGCGCAGGCAAGGCGACGTGGCGTCATCATGTCGGTGTCGGGGGCGTGGTGATCGCAGGCAAGTTATCACGCGTCGGGCCAGCGCTGCCGCCTCGCGATGCGACGTCAGCTTCCGAGTGCGGCAAGAATGCTGCGCGCGATCGCCTGGTAATCGCGGTCGAAGTGATGGTCGCCTTCGCGCGTGATGACGCGGGTGCGTGCGGCCGGCATCAGCGGGCAGAGGCTGTCGGTCTCGCGCGAGCCACGCACGCAGAGGAAGCGGGCGGTGGTGTTCCGCTGGACCTCGGGGAGGGTGGGGATGTCGGTGGGACGGTGCGTGTCGCGAACGAGATCGAGGAAGTGGAACTCGAAGCTCGCTCTGGAGGCGGCGCCGAGCAGGACCACCAGGTCCAGGCGCTCCTGCAGGTCGGCGGGCAGGCGGTTGATCACGAACGGCAGGAAGTCGGCACCGCGCGAGTAGCCGATGAGGACGATGCGGGTGCGGGACCAGCGCGCGAGATAGGCGCGGAGGAGTCGCTCCGTGTCGTGTGCGACGGCGTCGGGCGACCTGGTGCCAGCGTCGAGCCAGACGCGCGAGTTCACCCCGACGACGGCGACGCCACCGGCAGCGAGCTCACGCGAGATCTGCGAGGCGAGGGCCGCCCACCCGCCATCGCCGCTCCAGAAGACGGCGAGCCGGTGTCCCGAGTCGGCGGGCACTTCGGTGACCGGCATGTCCGGCACGGGGCGGCTGTGGTCGGCTCGCTGGGCCGTCAGCGGTGACACCGCCAGCAGCGCGACGGCGAGGGAACCGGCACCGATCGTCGTCAGGATTCGTCGAGGCATGGGGGATGGCAGGGGTGTCTCGTGCGCGCGAGCCTCGGCGACGTACACCGGGCGCCGACGAATGCCACAACCGAGCCGGAATCCGGACCTCCGGCGGCACTGTGGAGTCTATGGAATCAGGGCCTTCGGTTCATTGGCTTTCCCTGCTGCTGCGGAATGATCGACACACTGCCCGCCCGCCCTCCCGACCCATCCGCGACGCTGCCTGAGGGCGACGCCTGTGCGCCGGTGTCGGCCACACCCGACGGCGAGCGCAACACCGGCTGGTCACGGATCCGTCCGTGGGCCGCGGCGGTGGCGATGCTGCTGCTGTTCGCGGCGGCGCTGGTCGTTCTGCGCCGGGAGCTGGCGGGAACGGGCTACCAGCGGATCATGGCCTCGGTGGCCGCCGTGCCGACGCGCCAGGTCATCGAGGCGCTTGGCGCCACCGCGCTCGCCTACCTGATGCTGGCCGGCTACGACCTGCTCGCGCTGCGCTACATCGGCGCACGCATCGCGCCATGGCGCGTGCTCGCGTCCTCCTCGCTCTCGTACGGCATCAGCCAGACGCTCGGCTTCCCGCTGCTGACGGGCAATGCCGTGCGGGTGAGGTTCTGGACCGCCTGGGGCCTCTCCACCGAGGACATGGCGCGGGCAGCGGCCTTCGTGAGCGCGACCTTCACCGTCGGCATCGTGACGGTCTGTGCGGGCGCCCTGCTCGTCGAGCCCGAGGACATGTTGAGTGTGCTGCACCTGCAGTGGATGGCGGCGCGCGTTGCCGGCGCGGCGTTGCTGCTGGTGCCGATGGCGTGGCTGGCGTGGTCGTGGCGTGGCTCGCCGCTGCGCATCGCGGGATGGGAGTTTGCCGTGCCCGCGCCGCGGCTGGCGGTGTCACAGGCGGTTGTGGCGGTGCTGGACTGGGCAGCGGCGGGACTGGTGCTCTGGGTGCTGCTGCCGGCCGCCCCGGCGCTCTCGTTCCTGTCGTTCCTCGCCGCGTTCGTGCTGGCGCAGACCATGGGTGTCGTGAGCCACGTGCCCGGTGGCCTGGGCGTGGTGGAATCGGTGATGGTGCTGGCACTGCAGCCCTTCTTGCCCGCGCAGGAGACACTGGCGGCGATGCTCGCCTACCGGGCGATCTACTACCTCGTGCCGTTCGTCGCTTCGGCGGTGGCCCTGATGGCGCTCGAGGTGACCCGCCAGCGCATGCGGGTGAAGGCGGTGCTCGGTGGCACGCAGTCCGCACTGGCGGAGGTGAGCCAGTGGATGCGCGTGCTGCAGCCGCTGCTGCCGCTGGCGATCGGCGCCTCGACATTCCTTGGCGGCGTGCTGCTGCTGCTCTCCGGCGCGACGCCCGCGGTGCACGGCCGCGTGCGGACGCTGACCGGGCTGCTGCCGCTCGGGCTCATCGAGTTTTCGCACTTCGTGGCGAGCGTGGTTGGTGCGGGACTGCTGGTGCTGGGGTGGGCACTGCGCCGGCGGCTGGACGCGGCGTGGGGGCTGACGGTGGGGTTGCTGACCATCGGCATCGTGGCATCGCTGCTCAAGGGGCTGGACTACGAGGAAGCGATGGCACTGACGGTGGTGCTGCTGGTGCTGCTGCCGTCGCGGCGCGCGTTCTATCGGAAAGCGGCGCTCACCAGCGAGCCGCTGTCGGCGGGGTGGGTGACGGCGATCATCGCCGTCGTCGGCGCGAGCATCTGGGTGGGCTTGTTCGCCTACCGTCACGTCGATTTTTCGACCGAGCTGTGGTGGAGCTTTGCCGTCCGCGGCAATGCGCCGCGTTTCCTGCGTGCCACCGCCGGCGCGGTGGCCGTGGTGCTGACGCTGGCCCTGGCGCGGTTGCTGCGGCAGGCAACGTATGTGCCCGCACCGCCGACCGCGGCCGAGCTGGCGAGGGCGACGGTGGTGGTGCGCGCATCGCCGGCGAGCACGCCGTCACTGGCGCTGCTCGGCGACAAGTCGCTGCTCTGGAACGAGGCCGGCAGTGCCTTCGTGATGTACGGCGTGGCCGGCCGGAGCTGGATCGCGATGGGAGATCCGGTGGGTCCGGTGGATGCCGGCGTCGATGCCGCGTGGCGGTTCAAGAGCGAAGCGGATGCGCATGGCGCGATCCCCGTGTTCTACCAGGTCGGTGCCGAACGCCTGCCGCTCTACATCGACCTCGGGCTGACGCTGCTGAAGCTTGGCGAGGAGGCGCTGGTGCCGCTGCAGACATTCTCGCTGGGCGGTGCGGACCATCGCTGGATGCGTCGCAACCTGAACGATGCCGAGCGGGCGGGCATGCACTTCGAGGTGGTGCCGGCGAGCGCGGTGCCGGCGCTGCTGCCACAATTGCGCGCGATCTCCGACGAGTGGCTGGGCACGAAGGCGACGCGCGAGAAGGGCTTCTCGCTGGGCCGCTACGACGAGGCATACCTCTCGCATTTTCCGATGGCGCTCGTCCACGCGCCGCGCGACGGTGTGGACGAGATCGTGGCGTTCGCCAACCTCTGGGCGGGCGCGCCAGGGGGCGAGATCTCGCCTGACCTGATGCGGAAGTCGTCACATGCGCCGCGCGGCGTGATGGACTTCCTGTTCATCCAGCTACTGCTGTGGGGCAAGGCGCAGGGCTACTCGATGGGCAACATCGGCATGGCGCCGCTGGCGGGGCTGCGCTCGCCAGCGCTGTCGCGGCCTGAGCTCGCGCCACTCTGGTCGCGGGCGGGTGCGTTCCTGTACGGGCGCGGCGAGCAGTTCTACAACTTCCGCGGACTGCGTGCGTTCAAGAGCAAGTTCTCGCCGGTCTGGATGCCGCGCTACCTCGCGTCACCTGGCGGGTTCGCGCTGCCGCGCGTGCTCGCCAACGTGACCACGCTGATCTCGGGTGGTGCGTCGGGGATCGTGCACAAGTGACGTGCGCGCGCCGGGCATCGCGTCGCGCGCGGGTGGCGCTCGGGCTCCTGCTGCTGCTGCCCGCCGCCTGCACGACGCTGCGGCGCAGTGTGCCATTCCGTGACGCAACGCCGGGCCGCACGACGTTCCACACGGTGCACGTCGGCACACGCGCGCGCACGTTCCTGCTGCACCTGCCGCCGGCGGCGGCGCGGGGGCGTGTGCCGCTGGTGCTGCTCTTTCACGGCCACACCGGCAACGCCGAGATCATGCGGCGGAGCACGCGCATGAACGCGGCGGCCGATTCGATGGGCATGGCGGTGGCGTACATGAACGGCACGGGACGGGTCCGTGGCGTGGCGTTGTCGTGGAACGTCTCGAGCTGCTGCGGCTGGGCGCAGCGGCACGACGTGGACGAACTCGCCTTCGTGGATTCCGTGCGCGCCACGCTGGGGCGCACGGCGCTGATCGACACGACGGAAGTGTTTGCGGCCGGCTTCTCGGCGGGTGGGATGCTGGCGCTGCAGCTCGCCTGCCAGCGCTCCGGGGTGATCCGTGCGGTGGCCGATATTGCCGGGGCGATGCCGAACGCGCCCTGCACCCCGTCGCAACCCGTGGCTGTGCTGTTGGTGCGCGGCGACGACGACGACGACCTGCTGGAGGATCATGCCGAGCAGGCGGCCGATGGTGCGCCGCCGTATGGCACGTCACTCGACTCGGCGATGACCTTCTGGGAGCGGGTCAACCGGTGCAGCGGTCGGGTGCGTCAGGATGGGCGCGCGCCGCTGCCGTCGCTCGCGCGCTCGCGCGTGGCAACCGGGTGCGCGGCCGGTGCGAGCGTGGAGATCGTCTCGATCCCCAGCCATCCACACGCCTGGCCCGGTGGTGGCACGACGTGGTGGTTCGGGCAGCGTCCGTCGCCGGCGATCAACGGATCGGCGCTGGTGCTCTCGTTCTTCCGCGCGCAGCGCGACGGGTCGGCGACATTCTGAGCGACACCCGTCCACGCCGTCGCGGTGCCATCGCTCAGCCGATCGGTGGCTTCGGCTTGATGAACACGCTCGGAATCCCGAGCTTCTGCAGCAGCTCGTTGAACTGCCGGATGTCGTCGGCCTCGATGCGGTCGAGGGTGCGGAGCTGCGTGTCGAGCTTGCCTGAGAGATCGGTGAAGATGTCGCCGTGCTGCTGCGTGGGCGGGTAGGCGCCGCTCTGCAGCTGCGCGTTGAGCGTGATGAAGAAGTTGTAGAGGCGCACCGGCTGGTCGAGGGTGCACTGATCCACGTGGCAGGCCGTCTCGTACAGCGCACTGCGCACCACCTCGAGCTTGGCGCGGGCCGCCTTGGCCGCGTCGGCGACCTGACTGGCGTACGCCTCGCCGCGCACCTGCTTCACGCGCGCATCGAGCTGCGACTGCAGGTCTTCCAGCCGCTCGACGCGCTCGGCGAGTTCGTTGAGTCGCGCGCGCACCCGCATCGCCGCGTCGAACTGCGCGGTGAGCTCGGCGGTGGTGGCGGTGGCGCGCGGATCGGCGATGACGGCGAAGGTGCGCGTCGAGCTGTCGCGACCGACGATCAGCCGCACCGTGTAGGTGCCCGGCGGCACCCTGGGGCCCGCCAGCGAGCCTTCGTCGAGCACCGTGTTCGGGATCTCACGCGCATCCGGGAAGCGCAGGTTCCAGAAGAAGCGGTTCGTGCCGGGACGGAGGCGAGGAATGGAGTCGGCGGCGTAGTACGCGACGCTGTCGGCGATGACGGTACGCGCGGCCACCGAGTCCTTCGGCGTGGCAGTCGAGTCACGGGTGTTCGGCGAAGTGAAGGTGCGGATCAGCGCACCCTTGGCATCGAGGACCTGCACGGTGACGGCGGTGCCGGCCGCGGGCGTCTCCTTCAGCCAGTAGTCGATCAGGGCCCCCGGCGGCGGGTTCTCACCGGCGCGACCGCCGCGCTGCCAGCCGGATCCATCCCAGAGCATCGCGGGCGCCGGCTGGAAGAGGTGCACTGGCTTCTGCATCACGGCGGCGGTCATTTCGCGCAGCGGTGACACATCGTCGATCACCCAGAAGGCGCGACCGTGTGTGGCGGCGATCAGGTCGTTGCCGTGCACCGTGAGGTCGCGCACACTCACGCGCGGCAGGTTGAGCTGCAACGGCTGCCAGGCGGCGCCGTCGTCCATGCTGACCCAGACGCCGATCTCGGTGCCGGCGTAGAGCAATCCGCGGCGGACGGGATCCTCGCGCACGACACGCGTGAACGCCGTGGCGGGAATGCCTGCGACGATCTTCGTCCACGTCATGCCATAGTCGGCGCTCTTCCAGAGGTACGGCGCCATGTCGTCCTGCTGGTACCGATTGGCCGCGACGTACACGACCGCCGGATCATGCGGCGAGGGATCGATGTGGGCGGTGCGCGTGAAGCGACCGTAGCCGGGGGGCGTGACGTTCTCCCACGTCGTGCCGCCGTTGCGCGAGACATGGATCAGCCCATCGTCCGACCCCGCCCACAGCACCCCTTGCTGCTTCGGTGACTCGGCAAAGGCATAGATCGTCGCGTACCACTCGGCGCCGGTCATCTCGCCGTGGATCGGGCCGCCGGTGCGCGTGAGCGTCGTCGCGTCGTGCACCGTGAGGTCGGGAGAGATGCGCTCCCAGCTCGCGCCCTCGGTGCGCGAGCGCCAGACATGCTGCGAGGTGACGTAGAGCGTCTTCGGATCGTGCGGCGAGATCAGGACCGGGAAGGTCCACTGAAAACGCTCGGGCACATCGGCGGCACCGTAGCCGTCGTAGTTGCGCAACGTGACCGAGATGTCGCGCTCCTGTCGGCGGCCCTGGTCGTGGCGCGAGAGCGCGCCCATGTAGCAGCCACCGTACGTGACGAGCGGGTTGCGCGGGTCCACGGCGATCGTGGCATTCTCGCAGCCCGCAACACTGTAGTAGTCTCGCTCACCGATCTCGCCGTCATCCGAGCGGCTGGCCACGGAGATGGCCGAGTTGTCCTGTTGCCCGCCATAGATGCGGTAGGGAAACTGGTTGTCGGTGGTGACGTGGTAGAATTGCGCCGTGGGCTGGTTGTAGATGCTGGACCAGGTGGCACCGGCGTCGAAGCTGATGATGCCGCCGCCATCGTTGGAGTTGATCATCCGCCGCGCATCCTTCGGATCGATCCACATCGCATGCGTATCGCCGTGCGGCACGCGGACACGCGTGAACGACTTTCCGCCGTCGATGGAGCGCATCACCTGCAGGTTCATCACGTAGACGGTGTTCTCGTCCTTCGGATCGGCGGTGACCTGCGAGTAATACCAGGCGCGCACCCAGAAGCGCGGATCGGTGTTCATGCGCTGCCACGAGTCACCGGCATCGTCGGAGCGGAAGATGCCGCCACTCGAGTCGGGCGCCTCGATGCTGGCGTAGAGGCGCCGCGGATTGGCGGGCGAGACGTCGATGCCGATCTTGCCCAGTGGCGTGGTGGGGATGCCCGGGCGGAAGGTGAGCTCGGTCCACGTGTCGCCGCCGTCCATCGTCTTCCAGATGCCGCTGCGCCCGCCGCCGGAGATCAGCGACCATGGCGTCCGCTGGAACTTGTACATCGACACATACAGGATGCGCGGATTGGACGGGTCGATGGTGAGGTCGTTGGCGCCAGTCGAATCGTTGATGAAGAGCACCTTCTTCCACGTCTTGCCGCCATCCAGCGTGCGGAACACGCCGCGTTCCGCATTGGGGCCGAAGGCGTGCCCCATCGCGGCCACCCACGCGCGGTCAGGATCGCGCGGGTCCACGACGATGTCGGCGATCTGGTGCGAATCGGTGAGGCCGAGTCGTGTCCAGGTCTCGCCGGCATCGGTGGAGCGGTAGACGCCGGTGCCATGGGTGAGGTCCTCACGGAGCTGCGACTCGCCGGTGCCGGCCCAGATCACGTTCGGATCGGAGGGGGCGATGGCGAGGGCGCCGACGGAGGAGATGTCGGTCTTGCCGTCGGTGAGGTTGTTCCAGGTCTGGCCGCCGTTGGTGGTGCGCCAGATGCCGCCGTTCACGCCGCCAAAGTAGAACGTGAACGGCTTGACCGGGTCACCGACAACGGCGTTGGCGCGCCCGCCGCGTGAGGGGCCGACGTTCCGCCAGCGCAGTGACTTGAATGCACCGGGTGTGGCGGTCGGCGCGCTGTAGAGCTGCGGGTCGTAGGTGGCAGCGGGCGGTCGCGGCGGCGCGGCGCGCTGCGCACTGGCAGGAACGGCAGCGAGCGTCGCGAGGGCGACAACGGCGGTCAATGGTATGGTGCGGACGAGCGGCATCAGGGTTGCCCGGGGTGTGGAGCGAAGTGGCAGCATGCCGGAAGATCCCACAATCGCGGCCGCTGCGCGAGGCGCGGCCGCCCGAGGGCGTGCCCCGCCGGATCAGGGTGCACGCAGCTCACGCTCGGAGTACTCGGCGACGAAGAAGTAGCCGAGCGGGAGGCGCGATGGTGTGGTGGTGTTCGCAATGTTGCCGCGAAGGTTCGTCGAGGGCACGCCGAAGGGCGACCCGTTGTTCCGCGCCTGTGACGAGAGGATGTCGTAGAAGCGGTACACCTGCTCGGGGATGCAGATCTGGCGTACCCGCACGAGTTGGCCGGACCGCACGGTGATGCCGCCGAACGGCGAGAAATCCTTGACCTCGGAGCCGTTGAGCAGGTCGTCGGGCAGTGCAAGCCGCGTGAACGTGGCGCTGTCGCTGGAGATCACGCGGACGCTGTCGAGCCACTGGTCCCAGAGGTACCAGTTCTTCGTGCCCACCGGATCGCGGAAGTTGATCTTGGCACGTGGGCCCGACGGGGCGCCGGGAAAGAGGCTGCCGTCGTCGATGAAAAGCTTGTCGATGGGCACACCCGCCAGCATGCGCTCGGTGGCCCGGTAGGTGTCGCCGCGCCAGGTGATCAGCAGCGTGTACGGCCAGTTGGTGCGCAGGCGCATGGCCGTGGCGAGGTAGACGCCGGGCTCCGTGGTGGACTCGGTGAACGTGGTGACGACGCCGGTGCTGTCGGAGACGCGCACCGCGGCACCTCGCACGGGCGGGGCGCCACTGGTGCTGAAGATGTCCTCCGTGGTGGAGAGCTGGATGCGCTGGTTGCCGGTGGTGCGGCCGATGCTGCGCTCGAGGCGCGCCTCGACCACCAGGCGTGGGTCGGCGGCGGGCGCGGCGACGCTCACGACGCGCTCGCAGCCTGCGGCACCGATGCCGAGCATGAGGCAGAGAGCGACGAGCGTCGTTCGCGGCACGCGCTCAGAAATGGAAGGCATACGCGATGCTCGGGACGATGCCGAAGATGGAGGTCTGCACGGCCTCGGTGACGCGCGGGTTGTCCACCTGCTGCCTGAACGTCAGCGACTGCGCGTTGAAGCGGTTGTAGGCGTTGAGCACGCCGAACTGCAGTTCGCCATGCGTGAAGCGGCGTGTGGCGCTGAGGTCGAGGCGGTGGTACAGCGGCAGCCGTCCACCGTTGCGCGGGCCATACTCGGTGACGAGCAGGCCGTCGATGGTGTAGCGCGCGGTGGGAAAGGTGGTGGGCAGACCGCTCGCGAGGAGGAAGGTGCTGCCGATGGTCCACTTCGCACCGAGCGGCCGCATCGCGACGACGGCGAGGTTGTGCGTCTTGTCGAACGGGCTGGGATACCACGCCCCATCGTTGATGCCACCGCCGGACGCCGAGGCGGTCGCGGGCGGTGCGAAGCGCAGCTCGGAGCGGCCGAGAGTGTAGCTGATCCAGCCGGTGAGCCGGCCGGCATTGCGCCGCGCGAGCAACTCGAGCCCGAACGCGCGTCCACTGCCCTGCACCAGCTGCGTCTCGATGCGCGGGTTGAGCAGGATGTCGGCACCATCGATGAAGTCGGCGGCGCGCTGGATGGTCTTCCAGTAGCCCTCCAGCGACCACTCGACGCCGCCGCGCGTGGTTGAATAGCCGAGCGCGTACTGGTCTGCAGACTGCGGCCTGACCCACGGCCCCGAGGGTTCCCAGACGTCGAGCGGGCTGATGGAATTGGTGTTCGAGACTAGCAGCAAGAACTGCTGCGTGCGTGCGAAGCTCGCCTTCACGCTGGTCGCCTCGCCGAGCATGACGCGGCCGGAGATCCGTGGCTCGAGGCCGCCGGAAGACGAGATCCGATCGCCGTTGCCGTATCGGATACTGTCTCTCAGCGCGCTCGGCTCGTATCGCGCCAGCGCGGAGTTGTACGTCACCGGTGTGCCGCCGGCGTATCGATACACCGTGCCGGGGCCGCGGCGCACGTAGCCCGCATAGCGCAGCCCATAGCGCAGCGCGACGCGCGAGCCGAGCTGCAGCTCCTGGCCGATGTACGCGGCCGGCAGCAGTGCATTGCGTGCCTCGATGTTGCGGGCGTTGATGGTGCCCTTGTTGTTCGGGACGAGATTGCCGGGGCGGATGTTCTGGTCGGTGAGTTGCACCCCGAACTCGATGGTGTTCTCCTGCGTCAGGTACAGCGTCTCGTCGAGCTTCAGGTCGAGGCTGCGGACGCGTGAGGTCCAGCGCAGGGAGTCGGCGACACCGGTGACGAGGTCGAGGCGATAGTCGTACGTGCCGTAGGCCGCGGTGGCCTTGTGGAACAGCCGTCCGCGGAAGGCCTGGTTCCAGCGCAGCGTCGCGGCCCGGTTGCCCCACCCGACACCGAACTCGGTGCCGCCGGCAAAACGGTCACGTCCGACGTAGGTCGAGAACAGCAGCGCGCCAGCGGTGCCCAGACGGAGGCTGGCCTTGGCATTCAGGTCGTAGAAGTAGGCGGTGACGTCGCGGATTGCGGTGTCGGGGGCGAAGCGCGTGAACAGGTCGGCGTAGGATCGTCGCGCGGCGATCATGTACGAGCCGGCGTGGTTGGGCAGCGGTCCCTCGATCGTGCCGCGGCTGGCGAGCAGCCCGATCGAGGCCGAGCCGGCGAACTCATTGGCGTTCCCTTCGCGCTGCCGCACATCCACCACCGACGAGAGTCGCCCGCCGAACCGCGCCGGAATCGCACCCTTGTAGAGCGTGATGTTGTCCACCGCATCCGCATTGAACGTGCTGAGGAAGCCGAGGATGTGGCTGGGGTTGTAGACGATGGCCTCGTCCATCAGGAAGAGGTTCTGGTCGGCCGCGCCACCGCGCACGCTGAAGGCGGTGGAGGCATCGCTGGAGAGCGAGACGCCGGGCAGCAGCGTGAGGCTGCGGATCGGGTCGGGTTCGCCGAGCACGGTGGGAAGGATCTTCACCGCGCCGATGTCGAGGCGCACCACGCTCATGTCCGGCGTGCGCGGATCGAGGTCGGGGCGATCGCCCTTGGACTCGGCCTGCACCGTGACGGCAGCCAGCGTGACCTGGCGCGCGTCGAGCCTGAAGTCGCGTGACAGGTTGGTGGTCAGCGTCAGCGTGGTGTCGAGTGGTGCAAAGCCCACGGCACGGATGCGCAGCCGGTGTCGCCCCTGCGTGAGCAGCACGGAGTAGAAGCCTTCCTCATTGCTCTCGCCGCGCACCAGGTCACCATCGGCGCTGATCCGGGCGCGGCGCACCACTTCGCCGCTGGCGAGGCTGCGCACGTAGCCGCTGATACGGACGCGCGCGAGCGCCGATGGTGGCGCCTGTGCCACGAGTGGCGGCGCGAGGCACGACAGCAGCAGCGGGAGCCACAGCAGGCGCACGAAACGTCCTCGCCCCGTCGACGCCGTCACATCGCGATCGTGCCGGCCACCTGCTTCACCAGCTTGTAGAGGAAGTCGAGGCCTTCGTAATAGGACCGCGTCCGCAGCTTTTCATCGCGGCCATGGGCGTTGTTCTCGCCCGGCAGCGAGAAGATGCCGCTGACGCCGTACGTCGGGATGCCCACGGCGCGCAGGAACCGTCCGTCGGTGGCGCCGGTGCTCATGGTGGGAATCACCGGGATGTTGCCCCACATCTGGCGCGTGAGTGTGGCCGTGCTGGCGAGCAGCGTCGGGTCGATCGCATCAGGCGCGACGCCGAACTTCTCGCGGCTCGGCACGGTCATCGTGATGTGGATGGCGGTGTCGTTCACGACGCGCTGGATCGTCGCGCGCACCTCCTCGAGGGTGGAGGTGGGCACGATGCGGCAGTTCACGTTGGCGGACGCCGTCTGCGGCAGCGCGTTGTAGGCGTGTCCGGCGGTGAGGCGCGTCGCGACGCACGAGGTGCGCAGCATCGAGGCGTAGCGCGGGTCACGCGAGACGACGGCAGCGGCGGCGGAGTCGGTGGGGTTCGCCGCGACACGACGCATCGCGGCGGCCACGTCGCCCTGCTCCACCTTGGCCGTCTCCTCGAAGAACGGCTTCGTGATCGCGTTGAGCGCGACGGGGAAGCTGAAGCGCGCGAGGTTCACGAGTCCACCGGCGAGCTGATTGATCGCGTTGTCGGGGCGCGGCACGCTCGAGTGACCGCCGGGATTGAGGACGGTGAGCGTGAAGTTCACCGGCACCTTCTCGGCGGCCTGGACGGAGTGGAAGAGCGGCGTGGTGCCCGACAGCGTGCCGCCGCCGCCTTCGTTGATCGCGTAGGCGGCGTCGATCAGTGCGCGGTGCTCCTTCACGAGGAACTCCACGCCATTGGCGGCGCCGCCCTCCTCGTCGGCGGTGAGCGCGAGGATCAGGTCGCGCTGCGGCACGAACCCTTCGCGCTTGTAGCGCAGCAGGTTGGCGACGAACATCGATGCCATCGCCTTGTCATCGGCCGTGCCGCGTCCGTAGAAGAAGCCGTTCGCCTCCTGCAGCTGGAACGGGTCGCGGGACCAGTCGGTGCGGAGCGCGGCGACCACGTCGAGGTGCGCCAGCAGCAGCACCGGCTTGAGCGACCCGCCACGGCCGCGGTAGCGCACCACGAGGTTGCCCTTGGTGGGATGGCCGGCCGGCACGAGGACATGGATGTCTGCGGCCGGGAAGCCCGCCGCACGGAAGAGCGCCGCCATCGCCTCGACGGCGGTGGTGACGGACCCGACCGAGTCGGCCGTGTTGATCTCGACGAGCTGCTGATACACCTCGCGCGCCGCACGCTGGTCGGTCGTGAGCGTGGCCTGAGCGCCGGCACCGAGCGGCAGCAGCAGGGATGCGAGCAGCAGCGAGCGATGGCGATGATGGCGCATGATCCGGAGATGGAGGAGAACCACGATGCGCCTCACGCCGGCGCCTGCCGCAGTCTACTGCCCGCGCTCCGGTGACGACACCGCCGACGGCCCTGCCGTCACCACTGGCCTCAGCGCCCGATGTTGCCGTTCATCCACTCCAGCCGCTGGGCCAGCCAGAGGTGCAGCGCGGTGGCCTCGCCCGTATACGAGCCGGTGACCACCCGGTTGGGCCAGACCCAGATGCCGAGGATCGGCCAGCGCTCGAAGTTCTTCACCTGCACGATGTTCAGATAGTTCGCGCGCGAGTAGACGAGCTTCTGCAGCGAGTCGAGCGTTCCGGCCGCCTGCAGCTGAGCCCAGCGCGTCTGGACGCGCGTCGTGAACGCCGGATCCTGGAAGAGGCGCGTGAACCACTGTGCATTGCGCGAGTACCAGCCGTCGGTCCGGTCGGCGCCATAGTAATTCACGTTGCCCATGGCGAGGTCGAAATCCCACACCGGCCCGAAGGTGAGCTTGCCGCCGCGCGGCTTGTACATGAAGCCCCCGAAGCGCAGGTCGCCATCCACGTTCTTGACCGTCTCCTGCAGGATGTAGTAGTTCACCGCCGACTCGACATCGATGAAGTTGGCGTAGCCGAAATCCCGGTCGGTGAAGCGGCTGCCCATGATCGACGTGTCGGTGCGTGCGATGTAGTTGGTGATGTACGCGCGCTGCTTCTCCCAACCGGCGTCGAGCAGGGTCTCGGGGTCATTCAGGCACCACACCATCTTGGTCATGGTGGAGTTGAAGCAGTACGTCTCGCCGCGCCGCTCGTCCACCTCCAGCAGGTAGCCACCGGTGATCGCAGCCGCAGTGGTGTCGGTGGCCTTCATCGCGGCGATGTTCACGCGATCGGTGCCGATGCGGATGTGCTCCACCAGCTGGTAGACGCCCAGGTACTGGTTGTTGAGCTGCAGGTCCACGAAGCGCGAGCGCGGGGTCCACGCCATGCCCATCATCTTCGACAGCTCGAAGGTGAGGTCGTTGCGCAGCATCGTCTTGTCGGAGTAATTCGCGAGCAGCACCCAGTGGCGGTTGGCCGGCATGCCCAGCAGCGCGGTGCTGGTGCCGAGCTTGATGCGGTAGGGCTTCTTCGGAAACAGGTCCCAGGTGGAGTTGCCGCGGCCCCGGATCTCGACGCTGCCGAGTGGCGTGGTGACGTCGTTCGAGTCCGTCAGCGATGCGGTGCCCGTGATGTAGGTCACCTTCGTCAGCACCGGCGTGAGGCCGTCGGTGAGGATATTCAGTTGCGTCAGCCGCCTGGTGGCCGGCTGCACGGCGATCACCGGCGGCGGCGGGAGGACGCTGGTGGGCGCCTCGACCGCCTTCCCGCACGCCGCCAGCACGAGGGCGCAGGCAGCGAGCAGCCGGTGAGCTGGTCGATCGGGCATGATGGTGGTGCAGGCGTGAGTCCGACGGTCCCCTCGGCAAAGCTATCCCCGTGGCTTCGACGCGGGGCCGGCAGACCCCGTGACCGACCCGGCCCCCTGCGACGCCCGCACCACGGGGGCATATTCTCATGGGCGGTCGACGCCGCCGCGCCCATGCCACCCACCTGCCCCGTCCTGCCATGACCACGCGCCGTCAATTCGTCGCCGCCTCGTCCGTCGCGCTCACCGGTGTCGCACTCGGGACACCGCCGCTTTCACGACAGCCGGATCATGCCGGGTCGGACGACCTCGCACTCCCGGCATCGATCCGCGCGCTGCGTCCACTGGGGACGGTGCCACCGCCGATCAGCGTGGAGGAGCGCCGCGCCCGGATCGAAAAGGCGAAGCGCCTGATGCGCGAGGCGAAGATCGATGCGCTGGTGCTGACCGGTGGCACCTCGATGGAGTACTTCACCGGCATCCGCTGGGGCGTGAGCGAGCGCCTGCTGGCGGCGATCATCCCGGTGCGCGGCAGCGCCTTCCTCGTCACGCCGAAGTTCGAGGAGGAGCGGGCGATGGAGCAGGCCCGTGAGGGACCGCTCGGCGCGGATGCGCAGGTCTATGCGTGGGAGGAAAACGAGAGCCCGGCGGCACTCGTGGCACGGGGATTCCGCGAGCGCGGCATGACGGCGCCGGTGCTGGGCGCCGAGGAGACGACACGCTTCCAGTTCGTCGACGCGATGGCGATGGCGCTGCCGCAGGGCCGCATCGTCAGTGGCACCCCGATCACCGCCGGCTGCCGGATGGTGAAGGATGCGCACGAGATCGCGCTCATGCAGCATGCGAGCACCGTGACGCTGGCGGCGTACGAAGCCGCGTACAAGGCGCTCACGGATGGCATGACGCAGGATCAGTTCTCCGATCTGGTTCGTGCCGCGCACCGCAAGCTGGGATACGACGGGAGCTGCGGCGTGCAGGTGGGCCCGTTCTCGGCGTTGCCGCATGGTTCCACCAAGCCGCAGCTCGTGCGGGAGGGCACCATCCTGCTCATCGACGGGGGCTGCAAGGTGGAAGGCTACTCGTCGGACATCTCACGCACCTTCGTGCTCGGTCGCGCCACGCAGCGCATGAAGGACGTGTTCGAGATTGAGTTCCGAGCGCAGTCCGCCGCGCTGGCGGCGGCAAAGCCGGGCGTGCCGTGCGAGGCGGTGGATGCGGCGGCGCGCAAGGTGATCGTGGATGCCGGCTTCGGCCCGGGCTACAAGTACTTCGGGCACCGCGTCGGCCACGGCATGGGGATGGACGGGCACGAGTGGCCGTATCTGGTGAAGGGCAACACGTTGCCGCTGCAGGCCGGGATGGTGTTCTCCGACGAGCCGGGGATCTACATCCCGGGCGAGTTCGGCATCCGGCTCGAGGACGACATGGTGATCACGGAGACTGGCGCACGCCTGCTCACGCCGCAGTCGCGCAGTCTGGAACAGCCGTTCGCGGTGGCCTGACGCGAGCCGGGGTGGCCCAGGCGGTACCCGACGTACCTGTCGTCGGGACCGCCTCCGCCATCGCGGCGCAACCGTGCGCCATCCCGAGGACGTAGCGCTGCTCTGCCGTTACACCAAACCGTCAACGAAACGCCAGCCGCATTCCCACCCGCACGGCGCGCGTCTGGCGCCCCGACGCGGTCGCGTAGTGGCGCAGTCCGACATGGAGCGATGCCGCCGAGCGACGGGCGTTCGTGCGACGAGCCGCGTGTCCCGCGTCGTAGATGCTCCACGCCCAGACACCAATGAATGAGTAGGCCGCAACATCCGCTTTCGTCGAGGAGGGGTTCTCACAGCGGTCGCCGCTGCCTTCGAACGTATCAGCCAGGCAGTCACCGATCGTAACGAGACTCATGAACAGCATGAGACCCGTCATGCCACCAATCACCCACTTCCCTCGTCCGCTCTCGTTCGCATAGAAGTGTCCGGCCCCCGGGATGATGGCGAGCGCGCGCGCCTTCGTGACGCTCAGGACCGGGTCGGAGACGGCGCTGATTCGCGGGGTGGTGTCTGCCGGCGTCTGAGCCGACACCACGCCGGCAATCAGGAAGGAGCAGGCGGCGAGGAGCGTGACGGCGGGTGAGCGCATGGTTCCATCCAGGTAAGAGGCGGAGTGGCTGACCACGCCAATCTGCGAACCGGAGCCTGGTCGCGACATACGTCAGGTGACGTAGTCACGAGGCATCTACCGCCGAGGTCGCTCGGTGTCACCCTCGCACCTCCCTGCCCAGCGCACCTCAGCACCTGAGGCGTCTCGTGAGGAGCCGTGGCTAACTCTTGCGCTGCGCCAGCATTGCGATCCTTTCACGCGTCGACACCACCACCCCGCCCGCCGGCTCGACGGTGATCGCGAACATCACCGCGTCGCCCACCGGCACGCGCGCATCGATCGGCACCAGCACCTCGCGCTGCCCCGCCGGCACGTCGAACACGCCGCCATCCACCGGATACTTCTGGTCGCGCGTGCGATCGAAGATCCACAGCTGGTACTGCCACCGCCGGCGATCGTTCGGCTGCAGACCGGCGAGGCGCATCACCCCGCGCTGCGCGCGGTCGCTCCACACCACGTCTCCACCGGCACCGATCGCAGCGGAATCCTGCGTGGCAGTCCACGCGATGACCGTAGCCGGAGCCACGCCGGCGAGCAGCGAATCGCGCAGCAGCGCTGCCGCATCGCGCGCCGGGGCGACCACCACCTCCGACGGTACTGCCGGTTGCGTACGCGGCACACCGATCCACAGCGCGAGCGCAGCCGCCGCCGCCATCCACCCGCCCCACACGACGAATGCGTTCCGGCGCGGCGGCGCGGCCACCGCCCGCTGCGTCACGCCAATCGGCGTCACGCGCGGCTGCGCCCGCACCATCGCCTCGCCGGCGCCGATCACCTGCGAGGCCAGTGCCGCCGGCAGGGGCTCCTGCATTCCAAGATCCGCGGCCAGCACCGCCGCCGCCAACTCGGCTGCCGCCTGTTCCCATCGTGCGACCTCACCGCGCGGCAGCTTCGCCAGCGCCGCCGCCAGTGCGTCGGCCTCCGGTGCACTCAGTGCACCGGTCACCCGCTGCATCAGCAGTTCGCCCAGTCGCTCGTCCCCGATCTCGTTCTGCATCACGCCTCTCCCTCGTCCCGGGTCCGTGCGGCCAGCAGATCGCGCGCGCGCTGCAACCCGCGGCGGATATGCGACTTCACGGTGCCCAGTGGTGTTTCCGTGTCTCGTGCGATCTCGTCGTGTGTCTTGCCGTGCACCAGCGACAGCTCCAGCATCCGCCGCTGCGCCGGCGGCAGTTCCCGCAGCACCGCACGCGCCTGCTCGGCACGCCACTCGCGGTCCAGATCGCGCTCCGACTCACTGGCGACATCCAGGTCGTCAGGCAGCGACTCGAGCGCAGGCAGGCGTTCCCGCTTGCGCGAGCGGTCGATGAGGCGTCGCCGCGCGATCATCGCGATCCACCCAGCCTCGGTGGTGCGCGTGACGTCGTACCGAGCCGCCGTGCGCCAGACGTCGATGAAGATCTCCTGCACCGCGTCCTCGGCATCCGAACCGTCGGGCGACCAGCGCCGCGCCAGCGACCAGACCAGCGCCCCGTAGCGCGTCACCACCTCGCGTACCGCGCCTTCGTCGCCGGCGGCGATCCGCGGCAACAGCGGCTCGGGCAGCGCCGCGCTGGCACTCACTCGATCGGCCACGAGCGCCAGATGTGCGCGCGCACCGTCCCCTGCGGGTGGTCGGGTCATCTCATCCATCGGTGCGGGTCGGACCGCTGCCATTGGTGCTCCACGTGTACCTCGTCAGTGCCTGGGATGTGAAGCAGTTCGCTGCCCTGGGGGTTTCGGATGCACCCCACCAGCGGCTGCATCCAGCGCCGCGTCGGCGACGAACCGCTCCCCGTCCAGCACGACGTCCCTCACTTTCGGAGCCTTGCATGCGCATCCCCGTTCTCGTCACCGCGTTCTTCCTCGCCACCATGGCGATTCCCGTACAGGCCCAGCATCCCGCCGCCGGCCCGTCGATCCCGCAGGTGGCCAAGACGGCGGGCCAGTTCACGACACTGCTCGCCGCCGTCGACGCGGCGGGCCTGACGGAGACGCTCCTCGGCCGCGGGCCGTTCACGCTGCTCGCCCCGACCGACGACGCGTTCGCGCGGCTTCCGAACGGCACCGTCAGTGACCTGCTCAAGCCTGAGAACCGCGCCACGCTGCGCACGCTGCTCACCTACCACGTCATCGCCGGGCGCGTCACCGCGTCGCAGGTCCGCAATCTGAAGGCGGCCACCACCGTCGCCGGGCAGGATGTGCGCATCAGCAACGGCGATCAGCTCCGCATCAACGACGCCGTGGTGCGCATTGCCGACATCCCCGCCAGCAACGGCATCATCCACGTGATCGACCGTGTGCTGATGCCCTCCGACTCGCGCGGTGCCGGAACGGGCAGCGCACTGGAGCTGCTCGACCTCGCGATCGAGCGCGGTGTCCCGCTGTTCAACAACGGTCAGCCGGAATCGACGGTGGCCATCTACGAGGTGGCGAGCCGCGCCCTGCTCGCCCTCGGCAATGCGGTACCCGAGGAGGGTCGGCGCGCGCTGCGCACCGCGCTCGGCCGCACCGGCGGCAGCGTCCGTGATCGCGCCTTCACGCTCCGCGGCGGACTCGATGACGCGCGACGCGCGATCACCGGCCGGATGGAGATGACGGTCACCCGCTGACACGGCGGCGACGGATTCACAAGTCGGATCATTGCTCCGCGACCAGCTGCGTGAGCTGGTCGCGGAGCAGTGCGCGCAGCGCCGGTGGATACAGCACCTCCGCATCGGGGCCGTACTGCAGCACGTGGCGCATGCCCCACTCCATGTCGGCGAGTGGCGACTCGAGCACCAGCGCACCATCGGCGTCGAGGGTGCGCTCCTCGCGCTCGGCGATCCAGCGGGCGATGCGCGGGCCATAGCGCACGCGCATCGTCTCACCCGGTGTGCCAAGGAACGGCTTGCCGTCGCGGAGCACGTCGTCGAGCGCGAAGTCGCCGGGCACGGTGAAGCAGACAGCCGTGGCCTCGGCCGACTGCACGCGATCCATGCGGAAGAATCGCAGCGTCGCGGCCCGGTCGCAGTGCGCGATCAGGTACAGCATGCCACTCGCCGCGACCAGCGCGTACGGGCAGACGATCCGCTCGTCGGTGGTGTCGCGGCCTGACCGACGGTATCCGAGATGCACCTTGGTCCGCGTTCGCACGCCGTGCCGCACGACGTCCAGATGCACCGTGCTTCCGACTTCGCCGAGCGACACGTGGTAGAGCGCATCGGGAATCGCGTCGCCGGGCAGCTTCGCGATCACCGCCTGCAGCCGGTGACGTGCCGCCGCCAGCACCGCGTGTTCGTCAGGCGGACGCTGCACGCGCAGGACGGCCAGTCCAAGCTCCAGCGCACAGAGCTCGTTGACGGTGAGCCGCATTGGCCGACGGAAGTGATGCGAGTGCGTCGACACGGTATCGGGATCGACGTACACCTGCACGCTCTCCACGAAGCCGCCCGGCATGTCGTACCGGTCCACCAGGGAGTGCAGGTCGTTCACCAGCGTCGCGACGTCCGTGCCGGTTCGATCGGCCACCTCCTTCAGGCTGTGGTCCTTGCCATCGGCGAGCTGCGGGACGACGGCCAGCAGCCGCTGGAGCTGTGCGGCAGCGCCCTTCGGCTCCCACGTCTCGGTGCGTCCACGGGGCGGCGCAAGCGCGGCGGAGAGGGGCGCATCGCGTGCGACCATGTCGTGCGCATACAGGGCGAGTGTCGCGGCCGCGGTGTCGCGCACCTGCGCCGCCAGCGATGGTGGCGACAGCACCACGGCCTCGCCGGCAAACGACAGAATCCATCGCGCGAAGCTGTCCGTGCGCCGCACGCGGAACAGGCGCTGCCGCGGGGCGCCATCCACCGACATGCCAAGCGCCGCCGCGGCGAGTGTCGGGCCCGAGTCGCCCCGAAACTCGACGCATCCGTCCATCACATCGGCATCGCCAAGCTCCCACGCCTGACGCGACTGGGCGTGTGCGCGCAGGCGGAAGCTCCCGGGCACCGCAAAATCGGGGGTCTGCTTCGCGGTACTGCGCACCGTCGCGCCGGTGATGCGGTTCAGGCGGAAGTTGCGAAGCTCACCGCGGTCGGAATCACGTCCGGCGAGGTACCAGTGCGAGCTGAGGAAGAAGAGACCATACGGTTCGACCGTGCGCGACTCGGTGCGGTCCGAGCTCATCGCGTGATACGAGAACGTCACGCGCTTTCGTGCACGCAGTGCGCCACTGAGCACCACGAACACATCGGCATCGGGCCGGAGTCGTGATGCGATCGCGCGCGGCGTGTCAGCGGACGGGGCGCCGGTGTGGTCGCGGAGGTCCACGGCGAGCTTGCGCATCGCCGAGTCGATGTCGGCGCGCAGCAGCGGATCGCCGAGCCCGCGCACGGTTGCCGCGGCATCCACGATCGCCGCCAGTTCGTCGGGCTCGAGCGTGAGGGTGCTCAGCGTCTGGTAGCCGTAGGCGTCCACGCGCGGCGGCACGCTCGGGCTGCCACCCGGCACGGTGACGGCGAGGTAGGGCAGGTAGAAGTTCTCGCGCCGCAGTCGGTACACGCCGGCGGGATTGCCATGTTCATCGGGCAGCGACTCGATCGCGGCGCCAAGTGAACGCAGGTCATCCTTGTCCCGCTCGAAGGTGCGCTTGAGCGACTCGGCCAGCGTGCGCCGGCGTGCCGGGTCATCGGTGGCATCGCGCTGCTGCGCCTTGGCGTGGTACGCCGGCACGTCGCACGCCAGATCGTCGAAGCTCACCGACCCGCGCCGTCCGAGCAGCGCGGCCAGCAGGTCCACCCACCGCTGCAGCCGCGGGCTGCCGGTGCCCGGGATGAGCGCGGGCAGTTCGTCGTCGTCGTGCTCGTGAGGTGGGGCGGGCACAGGCGGCATCAGCGGAGGCAGTGCGGCCGGCGCGCCGCGATGGGAAGAGGGTCATGGCGCATCAGCGCACCACGCAAGCTCGCACATGGCGCTGACATGGCGTGCGCACGCGGCGCGGACGACGCTTCCGTGTCAGCGTCGGCGCACTGCGGGTCGCAGCCAGAGCACCTGCTCCGTCTCCGCCTCCACCCTCGCGCGCGAGTACACGAGGGGGAAGTAGCGGTCGGTGGCCCACAACGGCAGCAGGTCGGCGTAGTGGGGACTGCGAGGGTCAGCCGATTGCCCCGGGACGTTGGTGACGATGGAGCGATCGAAATCAGCCAGGTCGATCACCTCGCGGAACGACGCGCCGGCCGTCTGCGTGAACGTCGTGCCGCCGGTGGCGTTGACGGTGTTCGCGTCACCGCTGCGCGAGGCGGGCGCGAGATCCCACTGGGCAGACAGTGGATGCCGGAACTGCGCCGTGTGCACCGTGCCCCACGCCGGCGTGGCATCGGGGCCGAAGCGTTTCGCGACATCCGCGACGGCGTCATCCAGCGCGCCGAGCAGCACGGAGTCGGTGGCGGGCGTCCCGGCAGTCCGCTGCAGGTACTGCTCCAGCCAGCCGTACGCCGGCCGGCCCTGCAGCAGCGCGGCGACGGCGCGCATCGTGGGCAGCTCGCGGGCGACCGCTCGGCGGTATACGGCCGGCGCCCAGGCGGCGAAGATGGTGGGTGCGGTCTGCCCGCGCGACATGCGGTGGTCCCATGTCGTCAGCAGCTGCATGGCCGGAGATGCAGTCGCGCCGCGTCGCGCGGCGGCCTGTGACAGCTGCGGCACGAGGGCCTGCGCCAGCAGCGAGAGGTCATCGTGCTGCAGCGCCGCCAGCTCGTCCACCGTGAAGCGCTTCGGCTGTTGCAACACCTCACGCACACGGTCGGCGCGATAGCGCGTGGCCCACTCGTAGGCGATGGGCGTCTGGTAGCCCGGCGGCAGGATGTTGTCGTTCGACGTGTTGATGAAACCGGCGGACGGATTGTAGGCGCGCGGGAGTGCGCGTCCCGGCACGAAGCCGCTCCACTCGTGCGATCCGGTGCCCGGCACGGGCAGCATCCCGCTCCAGGCGCGGCGCGGCATCAATCCCGCTGCGATCCAGCCGATGTTCCCCTCGACGTCGGCGTAGACCATGTTCTCGCTTGGCATCAGCCAGCGCGTCATCGCCGACTCGAACTCGCGCCAGTCGCGCGCGCGATCCATCGCCAGTGATCCGAGATAGCTGGCGGTTCCCGGTTCCGAATGCACCGAGCGGATCGCGAAGGCCCGCTGGCGGACCGTGTCCACCGAGACGATCGGGCCATGCACAGTCTGCAGCAGCGTCACGATGCGCGGCGCCTCGCCCTTCACGCGCACGGTGTCGCGGCGCACCGCGATCCGGCGCCAGCTGCCAGCGTGGCGATAGCAGTCGAGCGTTCCCGCTGCCGCGCGGGGGCATGGGCCGAGCGACTCGACGTACACATCCTGCTGGTCCATGCCCACTAACGTCAGCCCGAACGCGATGCGGTCGTTGTGCCCGATCGCGACACCGGGTGACGATGGCTCACCGGCCCCGATCACGTTCCAGCCGGGTGCGACGAGGTGCGTGATGTAGCGCACCGCCGGGTTGGTGATCACACGATGCGGGTCGTTCGCCAGAATCGGCTTGCCGGTGGCGCTCTTGCCGCCGCCGATGACCCAGTTGTTCGACCCTTCCGTGCGGTTGTAGGCCACATCGGCAAAGGCATCGGCGAACCCGCCGAGGGACGCGCGCGTGATGCCGGCGAGATCGAGACCTGGTGCGGGGTCCAGCGCCCGCACCGGGTCGGCCGGCATCAGCTCGGCCGTGCGCGCTGCGCCAAGCGCCGCCACCAGCTGCGCACGGAGCACTTCGCTCGACCCGTTGCCGACCCCACTCAGTCCGGTCGCACGCACCAGCGGTGACGTGATGCTCCATGGCTCGGGCCTGATGCCGAGCATCGCGAACTCCGGCGGCAGCGCATCACCGGCCTGTGCGATGTAGGCGTTGATGCCGGCCACGAACGCAGTCACGATCGCCTTCGTGTCTGCGCCGTACGCGGCCCACTCGCGCGTCATGCTGCCGCGATACGTGAACAGGCGCGCGAACCGGTCGCGCGGCACCGCCGACGGCCCCAGCACCTCGGCCAGCCGACCCTCACCGGCGCGGCGCCACATCTCCATCTGGAAGAGCCGGTCCTGCGCCGCCACGAACCCCTGTGCGAAGAACAGGTCGTCCTGGTTGCGCGCGTAGATGTGCGGCACGCCCCATCGGTCGCGACGTACCTCCACCGGCGCGCGCAGTCCCGCGATCGACAGCGATTCGACTGGCACCGCGCGCTGCGCCCACGACCGCGACGCGTTACTCCCGCTGAGAAAGACGGCGAACGCGAGTCCGCGCACGAATCGGTGCAGGTTCGGCAGCTCCATGGTGACCGGCACCCTGAATCTGCTGCCGGTGCACCGGATCCGCACGGGCGCGCGGCCGATCTACACCGTGCGCACGCGCATCAGCCCTTCCTGCGCCACCGAGGCCACCAGCGTGCCATCCTGCGTGTAGATGGTGCCGCGCACGAAGCCCCGCGCGCCGGCACTGATGGGGCTCTCCATCGCGTACAGCAGCCACTCGTCCACGCGAAACGGTCGGTGCATCCAGAGCGAGTGGTCCAGTGACGCGAGCTGCATGCCCGGTGTGCGGAACGACAAGCCGTGCGGCTGCAGCGCCGTGCCGAGCAGGCCATGGTCCGACGCGTACGCCAGCACGGCCTGGTGCAGCAGCGGATCGTCGGGCAGAGGGCCGAGTGAGCGAAACCAGACGTGACGCACCGGCGGGCGCGGCCTCGGATCGAACGGGTCGAGCGGATCGACGGGCCGGAAGTCGATCGGACGCTCCTGCGTCAGCACCGGGCGCAGCGGCTCGGGAATGCGCCCTGCCATCTCGCGGATCAGGTCGAGCTCCGTCGTCAACTGCTCCGCCTGTGGCACCGCCGGCATCGGTTCCTGATGCTCGGCGCCTGCCTCGGCGATGTGGAACGACGCCGACAGGTTGAAGATCGCCTGGCCATGCTGGATCGCCGTCACGCGACGCGTGGTGAAGCTCGACCCATCGCGCAGGCGATCCACGAAGTACACGATCGGTGCCTTCAGGTCACCGGGCAGGATGAAGTAGCCATGCACCGAGTGCGCTTCTCGCGGCCCATCCACCGTGCGGCGCGCGGCCACCAGCGCCTGCGCGAACACCTGGCCGCCGAAGACACGACCGGTCCCGATGTCGCGGTTCTGCCCGCGATAGATGTTGACCTCGAGCGGTTCGAGATCGAGCAGGGTGAGCAGGTCGTCGACGGGACCGGACATCGCGTGTGGTGGAGTGAGATGGTGTGCACGACGACGAAACGCACGACAATGGCGCGCCGCCGGCTTCAGGAGAAGCTAGCAAACGCGCCAAGTTGCCCGCGGGGGCCACCGGCCTACCGTGCCGCTCGCTACACCGTGATCGCCATCCCGCGGTAGATGCGTGAGCGGTAGCGCGAATCCTCGGCATCCGGCAGTGGCGCGCCGGCCAGCAGCACCGCGCGCGCGAACCGGCGCACTTCCTCCAGCGTCTCCTCGTCGTTGCGCGGCTCCTCGCTGCGCACACGTCGCGTGAGGTTGATCTGGTTCACCGGCACGTCGTTCACCAGCCGCTCGTTCTCCACGGCCAGCGTGGCCGTCAGCGCGTGCAGCGTGGTCTTGATGAAGTTCGCCAGCGAGAACGCCTCCACGTGCCCACCCGCCGGCACGTCCGGCGAGACCAGCACCAGCTGCGCGTCATCCAGCATCGACGCCTTCCGCGCCACCCGGAAGTGATGCGTCAGGTTCACCTCCACCAGCTCCTTGAACGCATCCGCATCGAGCACCTCGCCAGTGCCGGTGAACAGCGTCTCCGGCAACGGTGCGAACGGCGTCGACACGACCGTCGTCGGCTTGCCCGCGAGCTGCAGCGCACGATTCATCCCGTCCTCGATGTCACCACCGCAGGGCACCTTCACGATCACGCGGCGCAGCTCCCGCGGGACCAGCGATTCGATGCCGTCCGCGCCCGCCGCCGTGCGCGTCAGCAGCACCACCTTCCCCACGTGACAGAACTCCGCCAGCTGCCGCACCGCCTCGGCCAGATGCGGAGCAAGGTGCTCGCCGATCAGCCACACCGTGCGACCGCGCAACTGGTCCAGCCGCTCCCGCTTGGCACTGCCGAACAGCTCGCGTTCGGTGATCGAGCGCTCGAGGTTGAGACCGCCGGACGGCATGAACGTCTCGCCCGTGATGGCGCGATCCGCGAGGAAGAACACCGTCGCCAGCGCCACCTCGGCTTCGGTGGGCATGCGGCGCAGGTGCAGCAGCGACATCACGCCGCGGTTCACCTTCTCCGCCTCGCGCTCGATCGACGCGGGCGGCAGGAACGGCACATCCTCTGACGGCACGCGCTTGAGCCAGCTCGCATCCACCGGTGCCGTCCACTCCGCCGTGTCGAGGAACAGCCCGCCCAGTTCGAGACGTGCGATCAGCCGCTCCGCGATGGGCGGCGTCATCAGGTAATCACCCCACGACGAGCCGTCCACATGGTCGGTGCGGCACGACAGCGCCAGCTCGCGCAGCTCGTGCGGCACATCGGGATCGCCCGCCAGCATCGCGAGGTCATTCTCGGCCACGTGCTGCAGCATCGCCTCCACACGCAAGCCGCGGCGTGTCGCCTTCACGATGGCCGAGTGGGTGGCGTTCAGCCGCTTGTTCTCGAGGATCAGCCGCCCGCGACGCATGAACAGCCCGGGCCTGCCGCCCAGCCCGCGCAGCCGGTCACCATCCACCGGGCCCGGCGCGATCGCATTGATCTGGATCTCCGGACCGAGATGGAGCGCCAGCGACTCCACCAGCGCGCGCTGGCCGGCCTTGCTCACGGCGTAGTCGGCACGGTTGGGATACGCCACCGCGAGGTGCTTCTCGCCACCGAAGTAGCTCGACACGTTCAGGATGTAGCCGCTACCCTGCTTGCGCATCACCGGCACCACTTCCTTCAGCAACGCATAGTTGGAGACGAGGTTGGCGTCGAGCGTGTAGCGCCACGCGTCGAGGCTCATGTCCACCACCATCTCCTCCGCCCCCGACACGCCGGCGTTGTTGATGAGGTAGTCGATGCGCCCGAACGCGGCGAGCGTGCCTTCCACCGCCTGACGCAGCGTCGCGACGTCGCCCACGTCCACACCGGCCATCGTCCGGACGCGGCGCTCGGCGCCGCTGTAGCCCACGTCCTCCAGCTCCCCGACGATCTGCGCCCGCATCACGTCCAGCTCACTCTCGCGGCGTGCCACGAGCATCACGCGTGCCCCGGCCATCGCCAACAGGCGCGCCACCTGGCCGCCGATGCCCGCCGAGCCACCGGTGATCAGCGCGACCTTGCCGAGGTGCAGGCCGGTGAGGTTCTCCATCGTGCCGACCATCGCGCGCTTGGCGCCGGTGGCCCGCACGATCGACTTCGGCATGTACAGGTTCACCTGCGGAATGCGCCGATCGGTGTAGATCAGGCGCGCCGCCTGCCCCGCTGCGAAGCGACGGTTCTCCGCCTCGGTGTTGCCGTACCGGATGATCTGGTTGCCCCATTCGATCCATTCGCGGCGACCGTGGCGCACGTCCACCTTGGTCTCGTCGCGCCAGACGCGCGTCAGCGACTCGAGCGCGGCGCGCAGCAGGTCGGCGTACGAGTTCCACGCGCCGTCGCTGCCATTCGACATCATCACGAATCGCGGATTGCGCGGCAGGTCGGTGCGCGCGCTCCAGTAGCGGCTGAGGGTGCGCGCCAGCGCGATCGCGCCGGTCAGCTCGACGTCGATGAAGGCATCGATGTCCGCGTCCGTCGTCTCGCAGACGAGTCCCGTGAATCGCGCCGGCCCGAAGGCAGGCATGATGATCGCGCCATGGATCGCGCCACCACCCGGCGGCCCCTCCGCCAGCGCACGCTCCATCGTCGCCGTGTCGGTGCGGTCGAAGCGCACCACGCGGATCTGCGCGTCGAGCCCACCACCAGTCAGCCGCGAACTGACCTCGGCCACGTCGGCATCGCGGGGCACGCCGAGCAGCACCGCTGCGCCCACTTCCGCCTGCAGGCGTGCCACCGCGAGTCCATCGTCCAGCTGGTCGCCACAGGCCACCAGCACCGACAGCCCGCTGCCGTCCACCGTGCGCATCGTCGGCCGCGACACGAACTCCGAGCGGCTCTCCTTGCGCACCCACATGCCGTGCGTGACCTCGAAGTCGTGGCCGTTGAAGGCCGCCGATTCGTCGCTGCCGAGGAAGACGCAGGTGTTCGCCACATCCTTCGGCGTGGGGAAGGTGCGCCCTGCCTCCGGCGCCTCGCCCGCACGTTTCAGCGACATCAGTGCGGTGAAATTGCTGGCCGTCGTGCCGGCGGCGTCGCCTCGCATCGTGTCCATTGCCGCGAACACGGTCTGGATGCGCTCCGAGCGGATCGGGCCGGGATAGATGGTGTTGACGCGGATCCCGCGCTCGCCGAGCTCGAACGAGAGCTGGCGTGAGAGCGCGTTGAGGGCCGCCTTCGGTACGACGTAGGGCGACCGCGCGTAGTACTCGGTGCGCGAGAAGATCGTCGAGATGTTGATGATCGACGCGCCGGGCTGCAGCACCGACGCGGCGGCGCTGGCGACGTGCCACGCCACGCCGAGGATGCTGCGCATCGCGTCACCGACGGTCTCGCTGTCGGTGGAGCCGGCCGCCTGCAGCGCCGCCAGTTCCTCGCGCGTGAGCGGGACGGAGCGCAGCGGTTGCCGTGGACCGGCCGATCCGGCGTTGTTCACGACGATGTCGATGCGCCCATGCATCGCCATCGCCTCGGCGATCGCCGCGCGCACCGATGCGGGATCGGCGCCATCGAGCGTCACGACACTCGCGCACGCACTGGCCACGCCAGTCGCCTCGAGGGCCGCCTGCCGTGCCGCCTCCACGCGCGTCCGTTCGCGCCCCGTCAGCACCACCGTCGCCCCCTCCGACAGGAAGTGCCGCACGATGTGCCCACCGAGGTTGCCGGCGGCACCGGTCACCAGTGCCACCTTGCCTGCGAGTCGTCCGGTCCGCGCGGGCGCGGCCAGCTCCGCCGCCAGCACCACATCCACCACATCCGTCACCACGTCCGTCACGCGTCCCCCGTTCAGTGCAGTCATGAGTCGTGCTCCGTCGCGGCCCACGCCTCGAGCAGTGCATCCTTGCCACGCAGCCCGAGTGACGGCAGGGCATGGTTCACCAGGTAGTTCGCACCCGCATGCTTGTTCTCCCACATCGCCTGATGCGCCGTCGGCAGATCGTGCCACGGCACCACCGTCGGTGGCGTGATCTCGAGAAAGCCGGCGGCGATCATGTCGTTCATGCGCGTCACTTCGTAGGCATTGGTGAGGTGCGTGCCGAGGATCGACGCGGTCGGCATCAGGATCTTGCGCTGCCGCGTCCAGACCTGCGGCGCATAGAACGCATACCGGCGCCCTGCCATCTCCTCGCAATAGACCACGCGTCCCGTGAACGGCTTGACCAGCGACGTCGACACACCGAGCGCATCGTGTCCGGCGCGTTCGATGATCAGGTCCGGCGCCCCACGCGGGTTGTCGGGTGAGCGCAGCAGCTTGCCGACGGCCGCGCCGAACGGTTTCAGCGTGCTGTCCTGGAAGTCGCGCACGGCCTGGCGGAACACCTCGGTGTCCTGCTTCGCATCGGGGAGTCGCGGCATGGTGCGCGGCCATGCGAAGTCCGACGAGCGACGCCCGATCTCCTCCAGCGACACCACGCCCGCGATCGCATCCTCGAAGCCGAGCGACTGCAGGAACTCGCGCTGGCCGTCGGTGCTGGCGGCCACCACGCATCGTCCGCGCAGCGCCCGCACCGCCTCGATCATCTCGAGGCCGGTCGCATCGACCAACTCCGTGGTGCGCGGGCCGTAGTACACGAGCACCGCCTCACCCGCACGCAATCCGGCACGCCGCAGCATCACTTCCGGCGACACCGCCCCCGGCTTGCCGACGAAGGTGAAGTGGTAGCCACTCGATGCGCCGTAGAACGTGAGCTCACCGCCCTCGGCCAGCAGCTGGAACGAGCGCGGGAACGCCGTCTCGCCGGCGTGCGAGACGACGTAATCCGCCAGCGCGCCACCGTTCTGCTCGCGGTACACATCGCACAGCACCTCGCCGGCTGCCAGCCACGCCGCCGTGCCTGCCTCGTCTTCCGGCACCACCGTGAAGAGCGCCGAGAGCCGTGCATCACGTCGATCGATCGTGCCACGCGCGCCCAGTGCCCGCACGGCCGCCGCACGCTCCGCGCTCGAGACGAGGCCCGTCACCTGCACCCCCGTCTTCACTGCGGTCTTCAGCGCCTCCAGACCCGTGCCGGTCGCGGCGCCTTCGACGAACATCGTCCTGCCAGCCTCGATCTTCAGTGTCGTGAACAGCGCACGCACGATCGTGCCGAGGTTGAGGATGTACGAGCCCGCCTGCTCCAGCGTCAGGTCGCCCGGCACGGGATGCAGCTGCGGCGCCTGCGTGACGAGGAACTGCGAGTGGCTGCCGAAGTCCGTTTCGTACCCCTGGATGGAGAAGTCGGCGTACATCGGATCGCGCGCCGCCAGTGGCGAGAGCAGGTCGCTCTGCCCGCTGTAGACGGCCACGAGGTCACCGACCTTGAGCCGCCCCTCGGCCTTCGCATCGCTGCCGAGCGCCACCACCAGGCCCAGCCCGCCCGACCCGGTGACCTGCACGTCCAGATCGTGATTGTCGAAGCTCGACACCGGGATCCCGGTGATCGCCCAGATGTCGTTGAAGTTCACCTCGGACGCCAGCACGTACACCAGCGCCTCCATCGGGCCGGGCGTCCCGACCGGCACGATCAGCTCCTGCTCCGCCACCGACGGCATCCCGAACTGCGGCGCACCGGTGGCCTGGTCCTTCGGCACACCGAACGCGAACTGCCACGACGGCACCGGCGTCACGCCGGGATAGAACGGCGCGCCCACGGGCAGCAGTTCGCCCTCCCGCACCTGCGTCGCAATGAAGCCCTGCTGCTCGGCGACGAGACGCACCCCATCACGCTTGATCGGCAGCGGGGCGCTCTGCTTGTCGAGGAACTGCCGGATACCCACCTTGCCGCCCTCTGGGTCGACGACGCCCTCCGCGAACAGCTCCGCCTCGCGAATGAGTCCAGCGTTCACACCATGCACCCAGCCCGTGCGCACGGCATCGAGCACGCGCGCACCCGCCTTCGCGCGTCCCGCCCATGCCAACTGCGCGAGGATGCGCTGCAGGTGGGCATCGGCGAGCACCGCGTCCAGATCCTCGGTGCCGGGATCGTTCCAGACGGTCACGCTGCGCAGCCGCTCGGCATGCGACCGGCCGAGCGCGCTCGTCGCACCGCGCATGTACCACTCACGGACCCGTGCATGGGCGCACGAGAGCACGTCGCTGGCCTCGCTGCTGAGTTCATCCACCAGGCCGAGCCTGTGCGCCTGCTCGCCATCGACGTTGCGGCCGCCGAGGATCATCTCCAGCGCATCACGCACGCCGGTGGCGCCGTGCCGCGCCGCCAACAGCCGCGGCAGTCGCTGCGTGCCGCCGTAGCCGGGCAACAGGCGCAGCCGGATCTCCGGCTGCCCGAACTGCGAGTACGGCTCCGCAATGCGATAGTGGCAGGCGAGGGCGAACTCCATGCCGCCGCCGAGGGCCACCCCTTGGATCGCCGCGATGCACGGCTTCTGCATCTGCTCGATGCGACGGAACGCGAGCTGCGCGTTGTTCGGCAGCACGCGCGCATCGTCGAGCGTGTGAATCTCCTCCAGGAACTGCCGGATGTCCGCGCCGGCGACGAACGACGAGGTGCCGTCACCGGTGAACACCACCGCCTTCACGTCGTCACGACGCGCCAGGTGGTCCACCACGATGTTCAGCTCGTCCAGCGCCCGCTCGTTGAGCGCGTTCACCGGCGGGTTGGTCACGTACACCGTGGCGACGCGTGCGCCCGGCGCGAGGGTGTTGTACTGCACCCGGAAGTAGCGGTAGCGCTCGAACAGCCGCTGCTCCTCCGACAGCTTCTGCCGCCGCTGCCATTCCGCGATCACCGTCGTCAGCTCGCCGATCGACTCGGGGTTGCGGAGCGTGCTCATGTCGCCCACGTCGGTGCCTTCCACGAGCGCGCGCACCATCCGGCGCACGTACTTGCCGCTGCGCGTCTCGGGGAACTGGCTCACCTCGATGAAGTCCGCCGGCACCGCCACCGCGCCCTTCTCGAACCGCACCAGCTCCGACAGGCGACGCTTGTCGTCCTGCGTCAGCGTGCGGCGCGCCGTCGGCTTCACGAAGGCGAGCGGCGTCAGCCCCTTCTCGCGATGCGGTGCACCGACCACGATCACGTTGCCGACCGGCGAGTCGGGGTCGAGCTGCCGGTGCCGCAGGATCGCGCCCTCGATCTCCTCGGTGCCCATGCGATGGCCCGAGACGTTGATCACGTCATCACTGCGGCCGTGCAGCGAGAAGGAGTCGTCGTCGTAGCGCATCGCGAAATCGCCCTGCGTGTACGCCCAGACGCCCTTCCACCGTGCCCAGTACGTCTGCGTCCAGCGCGCAAGGTCACCCTGCCACGCCGACGCGATGCGCGGTCCATCGACGGTGAAGTGCTCGCTGTCGCCCCACACGGTCCGCGCCAGGTAGGGATAGGGCGCCGCGATCACGATCTCGCCTTTCTCCTCGAGCGCGGCACGCCGGAACGCCACGCCCGTACCACCCTCGCGCGCATGTGGCGCGAGCGGCACCTCCGATGACGTGTCGCCCTCGACCGCCTCCGTCCACACGTCGCCCATGATCCACGGCAGCGGATACGTGTGCGCATCGGCCCGCAGCGGGAAGTCACCGTTGCCGTAGAAGTGCGTCCACGCGATCCCGCCGTGCTCCGTGGCCCAGTACGAATTGATGTACCACGGCGCCAGCAGGTCCATCCCGAACTGCTGCACCGCCGGCGACGTCGGCTCCGCGCAGAACGTGCACACACGCAGCGTCGAGAGGTCGTAGCGGCGCACGTCGCCACTGTTCTGCGCATCCTGCATGATGAACTTCAGGAAGGTCACACCCGCCTTGAAGATGCTGACCTTGTGCCGCTCGATGATCGACGCGAACCGTCCCGCGTGCGGGAACACCGGCGCCCCTTCCGTGAACACGCTCGTCACGCGCGTCGTCAGCGCGGCCGAGATCATGTAGCTCTGGCCGGTGATCCACCCCGGATCGGCGACGACGTACATCACGTCGCCCGCCTGCGCATCGAACGCCACCCGCATCGAATGCGCGATGCCGGAGGTATACCCGCCATGCACGTGCACCACGCCCTTCGGCTTGCCCGTGGAGCCGGAGGTGTAGATGAAGAACAGCGGGAACTCCGCATCCAGCGGCGCCGGCGCACTCGATGCCCAGATCGCCGCCACGAATTCGCGGTCCCCGAGTGCCATCAGGTCCGACTCGGTGTGCACGGCGAGGCCTCGCGCGCGCGCGGCGGCGAGCAGCTCCTGCAGCGCCGCGTCGGTGAGCTCGTGGCTCCACCGGTCGCGCTCCTCGCGCCAGACGATGTCGTCGATGCCGCTGTGCCGCACGACGATCACCGCCTCCACGCGCGGTGGCGTGGACACGAGCGCCGCGGCGATCGCCGTCCGCACCCGGCTGGCTTCCGCCGCGCTCAGCTCATGCGCATTCGAGAGCGCCTGCAGGGCGCGCCCCACGCCGCGCATCACGTCGCTGCGCTGCACGGTGATCTCACCCGCCAGGGTGTCGTCGATCGCGTCCAGCAGCGTCCGCGTGCGCTCGGTGGACAACCCGAGCGACGCGAGCGTGTCGGCCACCACCTGCCGCGCCGCGGCCAGCGGGGTGTAATCGTCCAGCGCCGGATCGGTGTACGCCGTCTTGAACGGCACGATCTGCGCGTTGCGATAGCCGCCATCGGCGGTGATCACGATGCGCGCGCCGGCATCGTGGATACGGTCGCTCAGCGTCTTGTCGCTGAAGCCACCGAACACCGGTGTGTAGACCACGCCCAGCCGCTTCGCGCCTTCGGTCCAGAAGAGCTGCGCCGGGATGTTCGGCATGTTGAGCGCAATGCGGTCACCGCGCTGCAGCCCCAGCGCCTGCAGCGCCAGCGAGCACTTTGCCGATTCCAGCAGCAGTTCGCGCCGGGAGACCGGATAGCAGTCCACCGGTCCGCCGCGTCCGCCATCGAGCGACATGTCCCAGCGATCGCCCTCGAAGATCAGTGCCGCCTCCGCCCCGTGACCGGCCAGCACGTGACGGTCCACCTCATTGAAGCCGGCGTTCGTGAGGCCGCCCTCGAACCAGGTCCAGAATGGGGCAGCATCGCCATTGAAGGCGCGTGTCCAGGGCGCGAAATCGGCGGGCAGCCCCGGCGAGACGGTGTCACCGGTGACCGCGTCGTAGCCGGTCCACTGCCCGCGCTCGTCGTCCCAGGTGATCCAGGCACCCTGCTCGCCCACGCTGTCGATGAACCAGTGGAGCTCACGACGCGCGATGTCGCCGTGAAATGCGCCCGGGTCGCGCACACACTCGTCGCGCATGCGCTCCCAGTCGGCGCGGGAGCGGATCGGGTTGATCCGGGCGACGGGGGGCGGCACAAAAAGAGACCCCGCCTGTTCGACGGGGGATGGATCTGCCGTAACGGCCATGCCGGCTACTCCGGGCGTTGGCGAGTGAACTGAGGAGTGCGGTCGGCCACGCCGGCTACCCCGGCGTGGAGGGCGAAAACAAGCCGGGACGGGCAACGCTGGCAAGGACGAAAATGGCCTGCACTCCGTTACAGGACAGCCGGGAGCCGGGGACACCCGCACGCATCGTCGTTCAGCCCACCGTCGGCCCGGCCGGTACCTCCGCTGGCAGCAGCAGGTCGAAGTGCGCGCCACCACCGTCGCGCGGGCGATACCGCACATCGCCACCCTGCGCGCGGGCGAATGTGCGAGCGATCGCGAGGCCCATGCCCGTCCCCGGCGTCACGGACGCCGCCACCGTGCCGCGCCACAACGGGCGAAAGACGTGGCCGACGTCCGCGACATCGATCCCGGGACCGCGATCGGACACCGTGATCCGGATCCACGTCGCGTCGCGCTCCGTGGCGATCTCGATCGGTGCACTGGCCGGAGCGTAGCGTGCGGCATTCTGCAGCAGGTTGCCGAGGATCTGCGTCGACAGCGTGAGATCGTACGTCGCGACCAGACCCATGCCCTCGTCCGGCGCATGGACGGTGATCCGGTGGTCGATGCCCGGGAAGCCGACGGCCGCAACGGTCGCCCGCACCAGCGCGTCCACTGGCTGCGCGCTGAGGTGCAGCATGCTCCCGACGTCACCGGCCGTCGTGAAGCGACCGAGCGTGGCGAGAAAGGTGTCCAGCCGGCCCACCTGCTCCCGCAGGCGCGGCAGCGCTGCGACCGGCGCAATGCCTGACGCCGGATCGGTCAGCAGCGTCATCGCGGAAATCGGTGACCGCAGGTCGTGTGACAGCGACGCCAGCAGCGCATCCTTGAGGCGCTCCGCGTCCTGCAGCACGCTGGCGCGCGCCGCTTGCCGTTCCAGCTCCAGCCGCTCGACGCCCAGCCGCTCGATCTCCGCGGCCCGCGCGGTCGCCACCGATGCCGTCTGCCGGAGACTGAGCACGAGCTGCGAGATGACCGTGGCCGTGACCACGAACCCGACCAGAATCACGAGGTCGAACCGCGACGGATTCCCGATCGCACCGCGCGGCGGGACGAAGAAGTAGTCCACCGCGAGGTACCCCAGCGCCACCATCACCGCCGCCAGTGCACGCCCACCGTCCCGGCTCGCCCCGATGATCAACATCAGGTACACCAGCACGCCATGCGCCACGCGGATGTTGGGCACATAGGCCAGCCGACTCACCACCACGGTCGTCACGGCGTAGAGCAGCAGCCATCGCAGCCAGACGGCGCCGCGACCGTTCACGGCAGGACCAGTCGGTAGCCGACACCCGGCTCGGTCACGATGAGGCGCGGAACCGCCGGATTGGGCTCCACCTTGCGACGCAGGTGCGTGATGTGCACCCGCACGTGGACCCCAAAGTCGCCGAACTCGCGGTCCCACACGATCTCCCACAACTGTCGTGGCGTCAGCGTACGGCCGGCATGCAGTGCGAGCACCCGCAGCAGCGCCCACTCGGTGGGCGTCAGGCGTTGCGGCGCACCGTCGCGGGTCACGCGCTGCGCGGCAAGGTCGATCTCCACACCATCCAGCACCATCCGCGACGCCGACCGCGCCGAGGCCGAAAACGCCGACCGACGCAGCTGCCCGCGAATCCGGGCCTGCAGCTCGGCCGCCCCGCACGGCTTCGTGACGAAATCGTCGGCGCCCGCGTCCAGCAGCGCCACTTTCTGATCCTCGTCCTCCCGGCCGGAGAGAATGATCAGCGGCGCGAGCGTGAGGGCGCGCAGCCGGACCACCAGGTCCAGCCCCTCCCCGTCGGGCAACCCGAGGTCCACCAGCGCCAGATCCGGCTCCCGGTCCAGAAACGCCCGGATCGCCTCAGCCATGGTCGATGCCTCCCGCACGTCGGAACTGACGACGGCGAGGACCTCCGCTAGCGTCCGCCGCAGCTCGTCATCGTCCTCGACGACGAGCAGAGACGGGGTGCGGGGACCCTCGAGCGGCAGGGAGTCGAACGGAGTCACGCAGCGGGGGCGTCGAGGGAGCGGCTGTTAGGAATTGTTAAGACCGCTGCAGCAAGCTTGACCGGCACCTGTGTTCGTTAACATATCCATCGTTCAGTCGTCAGTGATTCCTTTCCTTTGACGTGCGCGAGCCACGATTCGTGTCCCGAATTGCGCCACGACTGCCCGTCAGCGTCGTCATTCCGACGTTGAATGAGGCGGATCGCCTGCCCGCCTGTCTGGCGTCGGTCGGGTGGGCCGCGGAAGTCATCGTGGCCGACGCCGGCTCCACCGACGATACCCGGAACATCGCCCGTCGACTCGGCGCCAGAGTCATCGTCGTTCAGGGGACCAGCATCGCAGGCCAGCGTAACGGCGCCATCGACGTGGCGACGCAGCCATGGGTGCTCTCCCTCGACGCCGACGAACGGGTCACAACCGAGCTCGTCCATGACCTGGAACGGGCCATCGCGGCGCCGACGGCCGACGCCTATCGGATTCACTTCCGCAACCAGTACCTCGGCGCACCGATGGAACGCGGGGGCTGGGGTCAGGACCGCCACGTCCGTTTCTCGCGCGCGCACCTGCGATGGGCGGTGAAGCAGGTGCACGAACGGCTCGACCACGATGGTCCGGTCGGCGAACTCTACGGACGCATCGAGCACGATTCGTACCGGGATCTGGCTCATCAGTTGAACAAGGTCACGACCTATTCAGTCTGGGGTGCGCACGACCTGCGGTCGCGCGGCAGGAGCGTGGGACTCTCCCACCTCGTGCTGCGCCCGGCGTGGCGATTCGTCAAGTGCTACCTCCTGCGCGGTGCCTGGCGTGAAGGGTATCGCGGCTTCGTGCTCAGTGTGGTCGATGCATGGTCGGGGTTTGCCAAGTACGCCCTGCTGTGGGATCTCGAGCGGCAGGCGGCAGCCACGCGCGCAGCGGCTCCAGCGACCGTCGACACGCCTGCCCCCGCCTGGTTGGATCGTATCGACGCGACGACCACGGCACAGGTGCACAACGCGTCGTTGCAGGCCTAATAGCATCCTGCCGTCCATGCGCGTGCCGGTGCTCTGCTATCACAGGGTGGAGCCGATACCCGACGGCGCCGAACGCGATACCAACTTCGTCTCGGTGGCGGGGTTTGCGGCGCATATCCGGATGCTCGCATCGCTGGGCTGCCATGGCGTCACGGTGCGCCAGATCGCCCGCTGGCAGCAGGGGGAGCTGGATCTCCCACCACGCCCGGTCGCCATCACCTTCGATGACGCCTACGTCAGCGTCGAGGAGCATGCGATCGCCATCCTCGCGCAGCATCACTGGCCATGCACGATCTTCGCCGTGTCATCGCAGCTCGGCGGGACGAATGCCTGGGAGGCGTCGGCACCGACGGCCGCACTGATGGACGCAGCGACGTTGCGACGACTCGCGAACGCCGGCCATGAGATCGGCTCCCACTCGCGCCACCACCGCCGCATCCGGGGGCTCGCTGCGGCGCAGGCCGTCGAGGAACTGGCGGGCTCGCGCGCCGATCTCGAAGCCGTGCTCGGGGCGCCCGTGGAGAGCGTGGCGTTCCCGTACGGCTCGCACGATCGCCGCGTGCTGGCACAGGTCGCCGATGCCGGCTACCGAGCCGCCTGCACGCTGAAGCGATGGGGGAATGGTCGCTCCGGCAATCCGCTGCGAATCGGTCGCATGAGCGTCGGCGGCCCACTGCCGGCATGGCAACTCGGACTCAAGCTCGCCAAGCTGATGATCACACCAGCACGGCACTGACGGCGCTCCAGTACCGCCTCAGCCGACCCCGCGTCAATTCCTTTCTTTTTCTTCCTTTCTTTCCACTTCCCACACGGTCCGGCACGCCATGTCCGTCGCACTGACGCACCCACTTCCCATCATCCTTCGCGCCAACGCGGCCCCGCTCGGGTTTCGCGTCATGCGGGCCATCCGTTCCGCACTCCGCATCGATCGGGAACGCCGCTGGAACACCGAGTACGCCTCGGGGGGCTGGGACTGGCTCAAGAACCTCGACGAACTGGCCCACCACGCCGTGCTCGCGGCGTATTTCGCACGGCTCAAGCCGAACGGCTCCATCCTCGATGTGGGCTGCGGCAATGGGGTGTTCTTCGAGCAGCTGCGCGGCTGTCATTCCCGCTACCTCGGCATCGACTTCGAGGCGCCGGTCCTGATCGCGAAGGCGCTCACCGACGAGCGCAGTGAGTTCCGAGCGGCCGACATGAATGACTTCGTGACCGACGAGAAGTTCGACGCGATCGTCTTCAACGAGAGCATCTATTACCACCACGATGCCCTCGCCGGCCTGCAGCGATACGAGGGAATGCTGAACCCCGGCGGGGTCTTCCTCGTCTCCATGCACGGCAAGGAACGCAATGACGTGCTCTGGGACCTGCTCGACACCCGCTACCAGATCGCCGACGCGGTGACGATGCGGAACCAGCGCGGCGTCTCCTGGACCACGAAGATTCTGGTCCCGCCGACCACCGCCTGAGCATGGCCGGTGGCCGGTGCTCGCGCCGGCTACCGCAGGGCCGCATACTACCGGTATCGTGTGGCCCCACTCTGTCATCCCCCTTGGATGCAGCGCACTCACCGTCGACCTCGCAGCCCTCGACGGGGATGTCGCCCGCGCCGTCGTGCGCGGACTCGCCGGGCGGCTCACGGGTGCGCCACCCGCCGGTTTGCTGGCCGTCGTGCCGGCGATCCGCACGGTCACGGTCCACTACGACCCGACGCAGACCACCATCGACGCCCTCGAGCACCACATCGCCGCCGCACTCGACACCGTCGAGCTGATCCTCGAGCCCCCGCGGGATCCGGTCATCATCCCGGTCTGCTACGGCGGTGAGTTCGGTCCCGACCTGGAGTTCGTCGCGACCACGCATCATACCACGCCCGAAGCCATCGTCGCCGCACACACCGCGGGACGCTACACCGTCGCGATGCTCGGATTTCTTCCCGGATTCCCGTACCTCGACGGTCTCGCCGCGTCGCTGCACACGCCGCGGCGCGCCACCCCCCGACTCGCCGTTCCCGCCGGCAGCGTCGGCATCGGCGGCGCCAGCACCGGGATCTATCCCTGCACGTCGCCCGGCGGCTGGCAGCTCATCGGGCGCACGCATCGGGCCCTCTTCGATCCGGCGCGCATGCCGCCCACACTCCTCCAGCCCGGTGATGTGGTCCAGTTCGTGAGCATCCCCACGCCGCAGCCGGGTGAGGCGCTGCACCGCTCGTGAGCCTCCGCGTCCTGCAGCCGGGAATCCAGACCACCGTCCAGGATCTGGGTCGCCTCGCCACGCAGCACCTCGGCATTCCCGTGGGCGGCGCCATGGACGTCCAGGCGCACCGAGTCGCCAATCTCCTCGTCGGCAATCCCCTCGACGCCGCCGCCCTCGAGTGCGCGTTCGGCGGCCTGGCGCTGGAGTTCATCGCGCCCGCCGTCGTCGCACTGGCCGGACGCGACATCCGCGCCACGCTCGACGGAACACCACTGCCAGCCTGGCACGCCTGCCGCATCGATGCCGGACGCGTGCTCACCCTGCACGCCGGCTGCCGTACCACCATCGCCATCGCCGGCGGAATCGACGTGCCCATGGTGCTCGGCAGCCGATCCACCTCGCTTCGCGCCGCGTTTGGCGGTTGGCATGGCCGCGCGCTGCGAAAAGAGGATCTGCTGCCCGTCGGCACACCGGGCGCGCTCGCGGCCAGAATGCTCCACTGGCTGACCGCCGTCGATCGCCACTGCGGCGACTGGACGGTGGGACCGCCCCAGCATCCGCCCTATTCCGAGGCCGCCACGGCGCGCATCATCCCGGGACCGGAACTGGCGCGCCTCACCGACGCATCGCGCGCGGCCCTCTTCGGTGACACCTTTCGCATCACCGCAGAATCCGATCGCATGGGCTATCGCATCGCGGGACCGTCCCTTTCGCTCACCAGCCACGCCGACATGGTGTCATCGGGTGTGACCGCAGGCACCATCCAGCTGCCGCCCGGTGGCGCGCCAATCGTGCTCCTGGCCGACCGCCAGACCACCGGCGGCTATCCGCGCCTCGGTGACGTGATCGCCGTCGACCTGCCGTTGTTGGCACAGCTGCTGCCAGGCGACCGCGTGTCCTTCGCCGCCGTCTCGCTCGATCAGGCACACGCGCTGCTCCGCCGACGAGAAGCCGACCTCACCACGGCGGCTCGCGCGCTCGCCCTGCGCTTCGCGCCAGGAGCCGATGGCACGCGTTGACCTGAACTGCGACATGGGCGAAAGCCATGGCGCGTGGACCATGGGCCACGACGCCGACGTGCTGCCGTTCGTGTCGTCCGTCAACATCGCCTGCGGGTTCCACGCCGGCGATCCGACGGTGATGCGGACGACCGTTCGCGCGGCCGCCGAGCGTGGCGTGTGCATCGGCGCTCATCCCGGGCTGCCCGACCTGCTCGGCTTCGGCCGCCGTGAGATGGCGGTCAGCGTCGACGACGTCTACGACATGACCGTCTACCAGGTCGGCGCGCTGCGCGCCGTGTGCACCGCCGCCGGCGCCAAGATGCAGCACGTCAAGCCGCACGGCGCGCTCTACAACATGGCCGCCGTCCAGCCCGCGCTCGCCGATGCCATCGCACGCGCCGTGCGCGATGTCGACGCGGCGCTCATCCTCGTCGGGCTCTCCGGCAGCGCGCTCCTGACGGCGGGCGCCACCTGCGGGCTGCGCACCGCCAGCGAGGTGTTCGCCGACCGCCACTACCGGGCCGACGGCACCCTCGTCCCTCGGTCGCATCCCGCCGCGCTGATCGTCGACGCGGAACGCTCCGCCGCCCGCGCCGTGCAGATGGCGCTGACCCGGACGGTGACGGCCATCGACGGCACCGACGTCCCCGTCTCGGCCGACACGATCTGCATCCATGGCGATGCGGCCGGCGCGCCGATCCTCGCGGCGCGCATCCGCGCCGCGCTCGAGCTGGCCGGTGTCGCGGTCGCCGCGATCAGCGCGCCCGCTCACCCCTGACCGGACTCACATGCTCGTCCTGAGTGGACTGCTGGTCGTCGTGGTCGGATTCGCATTCCGGGTCAATCCACTGCTCGTCGTCACCGTCGCCGGCCTCGTCACGGGTCTCGCGGGCGGCCTGGGTGTCACACGCACACTCGGCACCCTCGGCCACGCCTTCACCGAAAGCCGTTACGTCGCCATCGTCTGGCTCGTGCTGCCGGTGATCGGCCTGCTCGAACGCGCGGGCCTCAAGGAGCGCGCACGTGACGTCGTGCTCCGCATGCAGGCTGCCACCGCCGGTCGCGTGCTCCTCGCCTATCTCGCGCTCCGTCAGGCCACCGCCGCACTCGGCCTCGTCTCGCTCGGCGGCCACCCGCAGATGGTGCGGCCGCTGATCGCACCCATGGCGGAAGGCGCTGCCGAACGCGACACCGGTGCCCTCGACGACGCCACCCGCCACGAGATCCGCGCCCACGCCGCTGCCGTCGACAACATCGGCGTCTTCTTCGGCGAGGACATCTTCATCGCCATCGGCTCCATCCTGCTCATCAAGGGTGTGCTCGAACAGGCGGGGATCCGTGTGCTGCCGACGGAACTCGCCCTCTGGGCCATCCCGACGGCCATCGCGGCGTTCCTGATCCATGGCGCGCGCCTGCTCCTGCTGGACCGCCGCCTCGCACGCCGCGCGGGCCCGCCCGCATGATCACGGTCGAGTTTCTCTACCGCCTGATGGGTGTGCTCACCGGCACGGCCGCCGTCATCAACCTCCGTGATGCGAGCAACCCCAATCGTCACGCCAACGCGGCGTTCTGGGCGCTGTGGAGCGTGTCGTTCCTCTTCGGCAGCTACCTCCCCGACCTCGCCAGCGGCATCCTGATCCTCGCCATGGTGGCGGTGGCGACCGTGCGTGGCGTAACGCCCGGCAGCGGTGAGCAGCAGACGCTCGCCGAGCGCAGTGCCAGTGCCCGGAAATTCGGCAACGCCCTGTTCATTCCCGCACTCGCCGTCCCCGCCATCACGCTGCTGGCGAACGCCACCATCGGCCGGATCGTCATCGGTGGCACGGCACTCGTCGATCCGAAGCAGGTCACGCTGGTGTCCCTCGGGATCGCGACGATCCTCTCGCTCGGCATCGGTCTGGCGCTCATCCGCCCGCCGCTCTCCGCGCCGTTCACCGAGGCGCGGCGGCTGCTGGATTCCGTCGGCTGGGCCGCCATGCTGCCGCAGCTGCTGGCCGCGCTTGGTGCGGTGTTCGCGGCGGCCGGCGTGGGCAAGGTCGTCTCCATGCTCGCCGCCGGCTGGATTCCCGGTGGCGCGCCGCTGCTGTCGGTGGCCGCGTACACGATCGGCATGGCGCTCCTGACAATGCTGATGGGCAACGCCTTCGCCGCCTTCCCCGTCATGACGCTCGGCATCGCGCTCCCGCTCCTCGTCACGCAGCTCCACGGTAATCCCACCATCATCGCCGCATTGGGCATGCTGTCAGGCTTTTGCGGGACACTCATGACGCCGATGGCCGCCAACTTCAATCTGGTGCCGGTCGCACTGCTGGAGCTGCCGGACCGATACGCCGTCATCCGCGTGCAGTGGCCCACTGCCCTCCTCCTGCTTGGCACCAACACGGCGCTCATGTACTTCCTCGCATTCCCCCGCTGACGATCGATGCTTCCCGTCCTCACCCCAGATCTCGCGTCGTCACTTGCGGCCGTGGCGCTGTCACACGTCACCCGCGAGTACCCGAACAAGCTCGAGCATGTGCTGACCGGTCCCGGCGACCTGCTGACGCCGCGGCAGCTGCATCCGATCTTCTATGGCAGCTATGACTGGCACTCGTGTGTGCACGGCTACTGGCTGCTCGCGCGGCTGCTGCGCCGCGTGCCCCACCTGCCTGAGGCGCCTGCGATCCGGGCACTCTTCGATGGGCACCTGACGCCGGACAACGTCGCCGGTGAAGTGGCCTACCTCGCCCCGCCACACCGCGCCACGTTCGAGCGGCCGTACGGCTGGGCGTGGGCGCTGATGCTGGCGGCGGAACTGCGCCGGATGGACACGGACGAGGGACGACGCTGGTCGGCCACGCTGCGGCCGCTCACCGACACGTTCAGCACGCGCTGGCTCGCCTTCCTGCCGCGCGCGACCTACCCGATCCGCGTCGGCACGCACTTCAACAGCAGTTTCGCACTGGTCCTCGCCCGCGATTGGGCCGACGTCCACGATCCCGCACTTGTCACCCTGATCGACGCCCACGCGCGCGACTGGTTCACCGGCGACCGCAATTGTCAGGCCTGGGAACCCGGCGGTGACGAGTTCCTGTCGTCGGCACTCTGCGAAGCCTTGCTGATGGCCCGCGTCCTGCCACCCGCCGATTTCGCCGCGTGGTTCGACGCCTTTCTGCCCCGCGCCGCCAACGAGGCACCCGCAACGCTCTTTACGCCCGCGCACGTCTCCGACCGCAGCGACGGCAAGATCGCGCATCTCGACGGGCTGAACCTGTCGCGCGCGTGGTGCTGGCGCGCGATTGCCGATGCGTTGCCACCGGAGCACCCCGCCATCACGCCCGCGCGCTTCTCGGCCGCGCAGCACCTGTCCGCCAGCCTGCCGCATCTCGACGACGATTATATGGGCAGCCACTGGCTCGCGACCTTCGCGCTGCTCGCGCTGGGTGCCTAGCCCACGCTCTGTTCGATGACCCCGAACACCGGACGGTTCTTGGCATCGTCCAGCCAGATCCGCACCGTATCGCCCTTTTTCAGGAAGGGCGTGACCGGCGCGCCCGACTGGATCGTCTCGACCGTCCGCACTTCGGCGATGCATGAATAACCCAGACCACCCGCGCTGATCGGCTTGCCCGGCCCGCCGTCGGCGTCGCGGTTCGACACGGTCCCCGACCCGACAATCGTCCCCGCCCCCAGCGCACGGGTCTTCGCCAGATGCGCGATCAGCGTGCCGAAATCAAAAGTCATATCAACGCCCGCATCGGCGCGCCCGAACGGTGCACCGTTGAGATCCACCTTCAGCGCGCCGTGCAATTTGCCGTCGCGCCAACTGTCACCCAGCGCATCGGGGGTGACGAACACTGGCGAAAACGCACTCGCGGGCTTTGACTGGTAGAACCCGAACCCCTTGGCGAGTTCACCCGGAATCAGGTTCCGCAATGACACATCGTTGGTCAGCCCGACCAGCCGGATTGCCGCCAGCGCATCCTCGCGTGATGCGCCCTGCGGCACATCGCCGGTCACGACGACGACCTCGGCTTCCATGTCGCAGCCCCAGCTCTCGTCCGCCAGCGGGATCGCGTCGCGCGGCCCCAGAAACCCGTCCGACCCGCCCTGATAGACCAAAGGATCGTGCCAGAACGTCGCGGGCATCTCCGCCCCGCGCGCCTGCCGGACCAGCGCCACATGGTTCACATAGGCCGAGCCATCCGCCCATTGAAACGCGCGCGGCAACGGGGCCGCGGCATCGCGTTCGTGAAACCGCATCATCGGAATGGC
>JANNXU010000029.1:0-3695 GCA_031409715.1 Gemmatimonadaceae bacterium
CTGGCGGAGCACCCGTGCCGACCAACTCGCTCCACTCGCGCAGGAGCTGATCGTCCTGCGCACGCAGGCTGGAGCGCAGCGCGCGATACTGCAGGGCTGTCGCGGCGGCGACGAGGAGGACGGCACTCGTCGCGTACGCCACGGCGAGCCGGGCCGCCAGCGACCGCTGCGGCGTCGGTGCAGCGCCCTTATGTGAGCGCGGTTCCGACGGCGAGACGATGGTGAACCCCATCGGCGCCTCAGCGGTCGGCTGCAGCATCGTTCGCGATGACAGCATGGTCGGCGGTGCGTGGCTCGAGCACGTAACCCACGCCGCGCACCGTGTGGATGAGCGGTGGGGCGCCCTCCACATCCACCTTGCGGCGAAGACGCCGGATCTGGACGTCGACGATGTTGGTGTCGCTGTCGAAGGACATGTCCCAGACGCCCTCGGCGATCACGGTGCGGGAGACGACGTCTCCTGCTCGCTCGAGCAGGAACTGCAGAAGCGCGAACTCCTTCGGCGAAAGGTCGATCCGACGCCCGGCACGCTCCACGCGCCGCGTGCGGGGATCGCAGATCAGGTCGCCGACGACGTACACATCCGTTGGACGGAGCGGCGCCCGCCGTAGCAACGCCCGAACCCGGGCGAGGAGCTCGGCAAACGCAAACGGCTTCGCGAGGTAGTCGTCGGCGCCGAGGTCGAGGCCGCGGACCCGCGCGTCGACTGCATCCCGCGCGGTCAGGAGGAGCACCGGCATCTGCCGGCCACTACGGCGCAGCTCCGCCACGACAGAGAAGCCGTCTCGCTTGGGGAGCATGAGATCACACAGAATCAGCGCGTACTCGTCGAGGCGTGCGGCGGTGAGGCCGGCCTCCCCGTCCGCGGCCACGTCGACGATGTAGCCGGCCTCAGTGAGCCCCTGCCGCAGATAGGCAGCGGCTTTCGGCTCGTCCTCGATGATGAGCAGCCTCATGACTCGCGCCGCGCGAAGTGCGGCGGAACGCCGTGCTTGCTCGACCGCCTGTCCTGCCGCGACATGATCGCCATGCTCTCCTGCAGTGAAATGGACCGGCGCGCCTCGGGATGCGAAAGAATATGGACATTGGACCAAGGCGGCCTCGTGCGCCCGGTGGCCTTCCTCGACGGGTCGTGCCCCCGCCAGCGTCGGCGCGTGCGCGGCCACGTAATGCAGTCAGATCGGCTCGCGTGGTGGTCCCTTCTTGCCAGGCCGGCGCTCACCAAAACGAGTGACAGCAGTAAGGAGCGACTCGCCCGACGGTGGAGCGCCGAGGCGTCGTTCACGATAGGCGACGGCCATCCGGTCGACCGACTCGACGCAGAACGTCCATGCGATGGTGGGACCGCGACGCGCGAGGGCGCCACACCACACGGTGCTGATTTCCGTTGCGTCATCCATGAACTCGCGCCAGAACGTGGCGCGGCTGATCTTGATACCATGGTGGTGACGTAGATACAGGCGCGCCTCACGGATCGTGAGTGGCGCAGGAGGGCGGGAGGGTAATGTCATGTGATTGGCTTACGGTCACCGACATGCCTCCCGCCAGCGACGTCGTCAGATCGTCGGACGCGACGGCCGCTTCCATCGGCGCACCTTGCCGCCGGCGATACGACCCAACACCGGCTCCGGCCACCCGCCGAGCTCCGCGATGATGGGAAGAACGAGGGGCTGGCGCTCCCACTCGCAGATCTTCCCCGCGCGCAGCTCATCCATGAGCCTGTCGAACCAGCGTGGGTGTCGCCAGCCAGCGTCCTGCCGCGCGAGTTGGTCGCGGACCAGATTGGAGACTGTCGCGTTGTAGTGCTCGCGCAGTGTGCTCTCCTTGTCGGACGTCAGGTGCATCGCGTGTTCCCAGTCGCTGCGCACGCCACCCCAGTAGCTCGTGATGATGAGCCGCGTCCGGTGGAAGGTGCATGCCGCGCGCTGCGCTGGCGTAAGCTCCTTCCGGGTCGCCGGCACAGCGTCGCCGTGGATGTAGCGGATGATCGCGTAGAGCGCGTTGTGCATCCGAGCGGCGAAACTGCCACCCGCTCTGACCTGCGCGTAGTCCGCGCGCACCGTGCTCGGAAACAGTGGCGTTCCCGCACGCGTGGCGATGGGCGACAGGCCCGCACGGGGCGGCTGGGGACGCGTGTACGAGAAGCCTGGCGCGACCTCACGCACCCACAGGTCGAAGAGCGCATGATCGACCACGCCTGGGCTGAGGGTGTGGACATGCGGCTCGACGCGAACGCGACGCCCGCGCGGACCACGCTCGATGATCTTCATGCATGCCGCATCATGCCGGTCCGTGCCGAATGTGAGTTTGATGCTGACGAGCACGCTCCCATTGTACACCATCTGCACATGGTCCCCGATGATGGCGTTCGCGTAGTTTTTCCGTCGCATACCATCGTCCGCTGCGAGCGCGAGGCCGATGAAGTCATGCAGGGCGAACGCGTAGCTCTCGTACGAGGCCGACACGATGTCCGCAGGCGCACCCTGCCGCACGAAGTGCTGCCACTCCACTCGTCGGGCGCGCGCCAATGACGCCAGCCACGGCAGGCCAATGCAGACAAGCAGGGGATAGCTGAGATGTTCGATCAGCCACACCTTGTCCATCTCGCGCCCTGTCCGCTCCGCTGCACCAGGTCCGCTCTCGTGCAACCACTTCATGACGCTGTGTCGCCGTTGGCGCTGCTCTGCGAACGCCTCCGTGTCGACCTTGGACGCGTAGACCTTGCTGACCACGGACCACACGGCGCACTCCGTGCGCACGACGCTTTGCGGCATCCAATCGGAGCTCGAGCTGGCGGCGAACGGCGATTCCTCTCGCGCGACCGGAGCGTCGATGAGCGCAATTGCTCGTGCCAGCAGCTGCCGGTCCTTGTTCGTCGGGGCGACGGCGCTGAAGAAGCCTCCGTCCGACTCCACGGCGAGCACGCTTGGCACGTAGGCCGAGTAGAAGTGCCACAGCCGGAGGTCAGCACGAGCCGGCAGCATCTGCGCGGCGGCGTGCTGCGCATAGAGCTGCTCGAGTGCCGCCAACTGCCGCCCCACGGCTGCCACGACCGTGTTCTGCCACACCTGGCTCGCTGGCGTTCCGGGAGACAAGTCCTTGAAGCGCTTGATCTCTTCTGCGACGGACGGAAAGCTGTCCAGCAGCATGAGGTGCAGACGCTCAAGGCCTCGCACGCGCTGGACCATGCCGTCGGCGGGCAGCGCCAGTGCCGCGTGCGCCCGCGAGCGCGAGTTTCGCTCGGCTGGTACCGGCGCAAACCGTGTCGCGCAGGTGGCGTCCATTGCCAAGGCCCGACTCCGCACGCGACGGTAGGTGGAGACTGCGTTTCGGACGGAGTGCCAGGCGTACGGCGCGTCGTCTCGTAATGCGAATGCGCGAAGGTCCGCGACGTCGGGCAACACGGTCGGCGCATCGAACGCGCGCATCGCGGTCAACGTGCGTGCCAGCACGACCAGCTTGCTGCGATCCTGCCGACGCGGAGCGCGCGCGCAGAGGTCCGCCCAACCGGCGTTGAGGTATTGCAGTGGCGCATGCAGCTTGCGCGCGTCGGGTGCGATTCCGGTCAGCAGCCTCACCACGCGCCGGGCACGACTCGCCGCTTCGCTCGGATTCTTCACGTGACCGTGGGCGGCCGCGTGGGCATGCCGCGCGAGGTCCGGCAGCGCGGGTCGCACGTCGTCGGTGCTGACCGT
>JANNXU010000030.1:0-20794 GCA_031409715.1 Gemmatimonadaceae bacterium
CGCGAGTGACTCGGCACTGCGGAAGGCCTTCGGCCAGGCGCGTCTCTACGCCCTGAACGACCCCACCGGCATGGCGCCGCCGTACCTGCTGGTCCTCGACGTCGGCAAGACGCTACTGGTGTGGCACAAGTGGGGCGGGGCATTCCAGGGGTATCAGGCGGGCCACCGCATCGATCTCGCGACGCTTCACATGCGGCCCGCCGACGTCGCGCTATTGCGCGACATCTGGCTCGAGCCCACCAAGCGCGACCCACGGCAGCACGCGCAGGCCGTGACCACCGAGATCGCGACCAAGCTGGCGACCCTCGCCGCGGCGCTCGAGGCGCGTGGGTTCGCGCAGGAGCGGGTCGCACGATTTCTGATGCGTGTGGTCTTCTCGTGCTTCGCCGAGGACGTGGATCTTCTGCCTCGCGATGCGTTCAGGAAGACCGTGGAGCGCGCCGGCGTGGCCGGTGATCCAGACCGCTTCGCGCGCACGTTGGAGGCGCTGTGGCAGGCGATGGACACGGGCGGGATGTTCGGATACGAGAGCCTCCTGCGTTTCAACGGCCACTTCTTCCAGTCGGCCGAGGCCTTACCGCTCACGCGTGACGAGATCGCGCTGTTGCTCGAGGCGTCGAAGGCCGACTGGAGCGAGGTGGAGCCCACCATATTCGGCACGCTGCTCACCCGTGCGCTCGACCCGGTCGAGCGGCACCGCTTGGGGGCCGAGTTCACGCCGCGCGCCTTCATCGAGCGAATCGTGCGGCCGACCGTCGAGGAGCCCGTGCGGGAGCGCTGGACCGCCGTGCAGGCGGAGGTGGTGCAGCTGACGGCGACGGGGAAGGCGAAGGACAAGACGACGGCGGAACAGCGCGTGCGCGGCTTCCTCGACTGGATGCACGGGCTGCGCGTGCTCGATCCCGCCTGCGGGTCGGGCAATTTCCTGTACGTCACGATGCACATCCTGAAGGAGATCGAGCACGAGGCCGTGCGCGAGCTGGAGGTGCTGACCGGGCACCCCGAGCTGCGCATGCAGGAGATCGGCCCGCAGAACTTCCTCGGCATCGAGGTGAAGCCGTGGGCGAGGGAGATCGCGGAACTGACGCTTTGGATCGGGTTCCATCAGTTCTGGAAGCGGCATCATGCGGTGCAGCCGCCCGAGCCCGTGCTGCAGGACACAGGAACGCTTGAGCTGCGCGACGCGGTGCTCGTGTGGGACGAGGTTCGACACGAACCAGAGAAGGACCGACCGGACCCGACCCCGCGCATTCCCCACTCGGTCACCGGCGAACTGGTGCCCGATCCCGCGGCGATGCTGCCCTACCTGGAGCACGTGAACGCGCGCCCTGCGGTGTGGCCCGAGGCCGACTTTATCGTCGGCAATCCGCCGTATCTCGGCCAAGCTCGGCATCGCGACGCGTTCGGTGATGGTTACACCGATGCGCTTCGCCGGGCATATGCAGATGTACCGGACAGTGCTGATTTCGTCATGTACTGGTGGGCGAAGGCCGCCGATGCGGTCGCATGCGGACGCACCATACGAGCGGGCCTGATCACGACTTCGTCGATCACACAGCGCCAGAATCGCGCAGTGATCGCACTCGCAGCGAATCGCAACGCGAGGATCGTGTGGGCAATTCCTGATCACGTGTGGTACGATGGTCAGGACTCCGCTGAAGTGCGGGTAGCGATGACGGTGATCGCAAAGGATCCCGTAGGCGCCCGCCTCGTGATGGTGCGGAAGGTCGAGCGCGTGACAGGAGAGGTTGTCGTTGACCGCGTACTGCGCGTTGAAAGGCTTAATGTCGACCTCACCGCTCACGCTGACGTCGGCGGGGCAGCAGAGAGGGGGCTTCGTGCGAACGTAGGCCTCGCTTCAAGAGGCTTCATGCTCGCCGGCGCTGGTTTCCTGCTCGATGACGACGAGGCGCGACGTCTGCTGCGCTCAGATCCACGACACAGTCTGATCATCAAGCCGTTTCGGAACGGAAAGGATCTCACGACGTGTCCTCGTGGCGTCTCCGTCATCGATTTCGCGGGGGCCACAGAGGAGAAGGCGCGCGAGACACCGGTCCTTTTCGACATCGTGAGAGATCGAGTGAAACCGGAGCGCGATGCGAACGCGGACAGTGGCCGCCGAGCGAACTGGTGGAATTTCGGTCGCAACAACGAGATACTGCGTGGCGCGCTTGCCGGTCTCACGCGCTACATCGCGACACCAGAGACGTCGAAGCATCGGTTCTTCACCTTCCTGCCTGGCGATGTTGCACCCGACAATGCGATTGTCTGCATAGCGCTCGCTGATGCATTCTCGCTTGGGGTGCTCTCGTCACGCATCCACTGTGAGTGGGCCCTCGCCGCTGGGGGCCGCATGGGCGTGAGGGACACGCCGCGATACAACAAGCGGGCGTGTTTTGAGTCATTCCCGTTTCCATCAGCGTCAGCAGAGATACGCGAGCGTGTCGCGGACGTCATGGGGCGTATCGAAGGCCATCGAACCCGGGCCATCATGAGTAACGCGGGGGTGACCATCATGAAGATGTATGACGTCGCTGCCGCACTCATTGCAGGCCGCCCTTTAACGGTGGCGGAGAGAGCGGTGCACGAAGCGGCGGCGTGTGGTGTGTTGATCGATTTGCACGATGAGCTGGACGCGGCCGTCGCAGACGCGTACGGATGGTCTTGGCCAGAACCTGCGGCCCACATCCTCGAGCGGCTCGTCCAGCTCCATGACGCTCGCATGGAGCAAGAGGCTACGGGCCGCGTGCAGTGGCTGCGCCCCGTCTTTCAGCAAGAACGCATCGGTGCTGAAACCAGCGCGCAGGATGGTCTCTCGCTTCCCGACGGAGAGCGCGAGACGCAGGCGCCTCTGTTGGGCACCGCCGTCGCGATGCCTTGGCCAGGCGATGCCGTCGGCCAGATCACGATGCTCCGCGGCATGGCCTCGATGACCCCTCTCTCTGTCGATGATGCGGTGCGACGTCTCTCCGGCGCGCGTCGCGACATCGTCCATCGGCACCTTGAAACCCTCGCGCTGCTCGGCGAGGTGCGCACGACGACGGACGGCCGGTACGCCATTACCGCGGGCGTTCTCTGACGCGCGGGCGTCATATGGAGCAGGCGCTAGCCGACCTCTCTGCGCAGGTGGACAGGGATGCTTCGCCGTGCGCTGAGGCTGACGTCTACCACCGCATCGCTGCGCTGCGCGCTGCGATTATCGACGATGGGGAGACACCCTTCCCTGCGATGGATGCCGAGCTGATCGCGCTCGCCATCCGCGCGTGCGGCGACAGACACCAATCCATGGGACCTGCACTTCGGACCGATGTGGGTGGGCCGCACGAAGGACGGGGCATCGTGGGAGAACCCATCGATGTCAGCGGTGACCACGAAAGTCCTCGCATACTGAGCTGAGCGCGCCAGCTCCGCGACACACCCCGTGCTTCGCGCAGGCGTTCAGGCAGCTGAACAGGGGCAACGCTGGAAGCGGGCCGGGCCTTGCGCGACGCTCGGTGCGTAGGCACACATTATCAGAAGAACGTATCGTAGCGGGCGCGTCCCGCTCCGGGCGTCGGGCGCCCCCCTCCCACGTTCTGCACCCAAGTCCGCCTTCGGAACGCCACCTTCTCGGACTAAGTAGCCGGAATTCGCATGTCGCCGACCTTGGGCCGGGAGACGCAGGAACAGACGGTGGAGGTCGCGGCCGCTCGCCTGCTACTCATCCTCCACCATTTCGCGCGCGAGCCCGACGCGGAAGCCCGCGCGCTTCGTTGTTGGCCAGCGCGCGAGGTGTCGCGGCACCTGACGCCCGAGTACTACCTGCAGAAGCTCGACTTCCTCATCCGATACCCGTCGTACCTCGCCTACGAGCTGATCGAGCTGCACGCTGCCGGCGTCGAGGAGGCAGCCGATGCCTCGGAGGTGCGCGCGGTCATCGCTAACGTGGTCGCCCAGCGGGAGCCCGACTTCCGTACAATGCCGTTCCGGAAGTTCTGGCGAGGCGCGTACGAGCGGATCGATCACGTGGAGGCGTGGTGGTACGCGCGCGAGTTGGTCTACACGGGCATAGAGCCGCGCGGCGCGGCCGACTCGCCGGCGCGGCCTCAGAAGCACTACTTCTTGGCACCGAAGGGCGAGGCGGAAGCCACGCGGCTCGTCGCGGAGGTCGAGCACGCCGGCTGGTATGACGCGCGGATTCGGCTCCTGCGACGCTTTTTTGGCGGGCTAACGGCTGCTCAGCTCAAAGCGCTGCAGTACTCCCACCCTCCGTACCAGCAGGCGCAGCTTGCGGAGTACATCCCGGACCTCGCGCCCGAGGACGTGGAGGCCAACTACCAACGCGTATTCGGCAGCACGCTGATGCTCCCACAGGAAGACCCGTGACGGCACTGGCCCCAGGTCCGGTCGTGCCGCTGTCGACGGCTGCATCACATCCTCTCGTCCGCGCCACCTCCCGCCCCGTCCTGTGAGCGACTCCAGCAAGCAGTCGAAACGTCGCACCCGCGGCACCCCGTCTATCAGCGCGACCGCCGCCGGCGAGGGCGTGGCGGACGATGCCCAGGGCCGCGCGCCCAACGACGCCGCCGAGACCACCGATAGCCCGGCGGAGCCGGAATCGCTCAGCATCGAGCTCCTGGCCGCCGAAGTGCACACGAGCTTCGCGCGCAACCGGCGGTGGGGAGATGTCCCACTCGAGCTTGTGCAAGAGGTCGTCTCCGGGCTCGACGTCCGGCACGGGTCGGACACAACGCTCACCGCGCGATTGTCGCTACATCGCCTCCGCTTCACCGGCGAGAAGACGCTCACCGCGCGGTCGCCCGAGCTTACGCACGAGCCGGCTGTGGCGTTCGCGTCCGCGCCCACCTCCGCGACGTCGACCGAGACGGGGGGTGACGATGGTACGCCCGGCGTTGAGGTCGTGGTGGCAGAGACGGTAGCGGCTCGCGCGTCCGAGCGAGTGGCAGCGGAGACGCGCGTGCCGCCGCCGAGTGACGATGCGACGCCGCAGGCCACGCCGCGGATGACGCGCCAGGCGGTCGCCTACGACCAGCGGTTCGCGCCGGGCGTGAACGTGCTCCTCGCGCCGAACAACTCGGTGGGCAAGTCGTCCATTTTCGCCACCATCAAGTTCGGACTCACGGGCGACGACGGCGGCTACGAGAGCGATGTCCGCGGGTGGATAGGCGCGCTTTGGCTCGAGTTCGCCCTCGGGCCGGCGCCGTAGACTGTCCACCTCGCGCGCAACCCAGGCGGCGGCCTGTCCGGCTACCTGGCCGCGGGGCACGTTGATGTGGCGCTCGACGCTGTCGACGCGAGCGGCGTGGCAACCATCGCGCGCTTCGCCGACGCGGACGCCGCGCGCGCCGGACTCGAGGCGTTCTTCCTTGAACGGTTCGGGCTGCGGCGGCTCGGATGGACGCAAGCCGTGCCGGGCGCGGCGTCGGACGAGCGGCGCATGAGCTGGCTCACATATTTTCAGGCGCTCGTCATCCCGCACGCGAGCGAGCGCTACCTGCTGCTGGACGAGACGCACGCGATTGGCAACCAGGACGGGCTCCTGCTGTCGATGCTTCTCGGGCTCCGCCTGACCGAGCCTATCAACGCTCTGCTGCTGGAGAGCCAGAAGGCGAAGAGTGAGGGGAAGGTGAACGAGGAGGAGCGCGCCCGGGCTGAGGCCGAGGCGGCGCGCCTCGAAGCGGATCGCGCCGCGCTGGTCGAGGAGCTCGCTCGTATCGACGCGGCGCAGGCCGCGCGGCAGGACGCCGTCGAGGCGAACCCGGATGCCCAGCGCCTGCGGGCGCTGCACGACCGGCTCGTCGCGGCCATGGCCGAGAGACTCCAGCTCACACCACGACGCGACGAGTTGACTGCCGAGGTGCAGCGGGCCCGTGCCCGCGCGAGGAGTCTGCGAGAGAGCGCTGACCTCCAGCTGCACTTCACCGGCCTCGCGGTCGCGGTGTGTCCCAACTGCGATGCCGATGTCGACGAGGCGGCGGTCGCGCGTGAGCGGCGCGAGCATCACTGCCGACTCTGCGGGAAGGAAGCCGAGCCGGCGACGCCCGCCGACATCGCGGCCCTCGTGGCCGACGCTGAGCGCCATGACGCCGACGCTGCACGCGCGGCCGCGCTACGCGACGACGTCGCTGATTCGCTCCGCGCGCTCGTAGAGGAGATCGCGCGGCTCGAGGTAGACGCGGCGGCGGCCGAGGCAGTGCTCCGGCAGGGGGCCACGTACGCACTGTCGACGCCCGAAGAGCGCGAGCGCCGCGACGCGCTGCTCCAAGAGATGGGGGAGCTACGGGCGCAGATCACGATGGTGACCGCCGTCGCGGACCGCTCGTCCGCCGGTGGAGGGGGCGCTGAGCTGCGCGCTGAGATCCAAGTGCGGGCGCGCAAGGCGCTCCAAGCGCACGCGGCGCGGCTGAACGCGACCGTCTTAAACCGACTCAACGCTCTCACGCGCGACATGGTGGGGCGCATCGGCGCCGAGAGTATCACCGATGTCTCGTGCTCGCCGGTCGGTAGGCTCACGCTGACCAAGAACGGCGTGGCGGTCGCATTCTCAAGCCTCGTTTCGCCTGGTGAGCGACTCCGACTCAAGCTCGCGTTCTTCGTGGCCATGATGCGGCTCGGCCGCGTGCGCGGCGGGGGGCGGCACCCGGGCTTCCTTATGATCGACCAGCCGGGCTCGGACGAGATCGTCGAGGCCGACTTCGATGCTCTCGCGCGCGTGCTGCGCGGGGTGGATAGCGCGTTCGGGGACGAGGTCCAAATCGTGTGCTTCACCGCACGGCCCGGATTCGCGGCAGCGACTGAGGACGCGAAGGTGTACGGCCCACAGGCGGGGACGTACATGTTCTGAGCAACTGCTGTCTCGGTGGTGAACGCGTGCCGAGCTGGAGCGGGCGAGTGGAGGGCGCCGCGCGGCTGACAGGCCGGCCGCGGTCGCTGTCGGTGTGTGCTACCGGCGACGCTGCCAGCCTGAACGCGATGCGGGAGGGTACTTGGCGAGCCGGTGCGGTGAGCTCGGCACGCGGGGCACAGGCAGCCCACCCAGCTGGATGTGAGCAGATGTAGAGTAGATGAATGAAGGCAGACCCCTGCCGCGTGACGGGCGCGTCGTGTGGACGACGTGTCCACGCGCAGCTCACACGTGCGGCACCCGCGATGCTCGCGGCCCCGAGGACGACAACCATGTTCCCCCTCGATCCTCCCGTCGCCCACCGATGGAGCGACTGGCTCACCGAACTTTGGGAGCTCGACGACGACGCAGACGTTGACGTTTGGCTTGACGCGCTTCTCGAGTCCGTCGACGGGGTCACGAGGACCATGCCCCCGGGGCCGGAGCCGACGAGCGGCGGCGATCCGACGGAGTTCTGGCTCGCGGCGCTCACGCGGGCACGCTCGCAGTCCACGCGGCGGGATGTCGCGTGGCGGCTCGCGCGCGACGGGCGCGTCGGCGACCTTCGGGTTGCCGACGCGCTGAGCGCTGCGTTCGCGGAGGCGCGCGACCACCCGTCGCTCGGACCGGCGCTGCTAGCTGCGCTAGCCGAGCGCGGAGCCCGCGACGGAGCGGCCCTCCACGACGTCCTCCGCGCGCTCGTGCGCCTACCTGACAACGCACCCCGCTACCTCGCGGTCGCGGCCGCGAAGGTGATCGGACGGCTCGAGGGGCGCGGCGTGGTGACGCAGGCGCGCGACCGGCTGGATGCGTGGGCTCATGTCGACGACCTCGCGGTTCAGGGGGAGGCGCGGCAGCAGCTCGCGCTTGTGGCGCTCGCCGACGCGCTGGCGGCCACCGACGCACCCCAGCTCCTTCTGGCCTTACGGGGCTGCCGCGCGGCGTTCGCGCGTGCCGCAGCGTGCGAGGAGCTTAGGCACGACGCTCTACTTGCGGGTGGTATCGTCGATCTGCTCGTCTCGCATTTGGAGGCCTCGGCGGAGCCGATGGCCTACGCTGCGGCGATCCGGCCGAAGGCGGACAGCCTGAAGGCGCTGCTCGACGACCCGCGCGAGCGGCCGTGGGCAGGTTACGCATTCGGCGCGGAGCGAGTGCTGGAGCACCGCGCGTACCGTGTGGCCACCGGTTTCGCTCGTCTCGCGGCCGACGTGTCGGCAACGGCCGATTGGACGAACTTCGACGCGGCACTCACTGAACTTGCTGCGGCTTGGCAGCTCATGTGGGGGTGGGCCGCCGACGAGCCCGGGGCTGTGCTTATGTCTGTAGGGCGCGTCGGGACCGAAGGCGTGGAGGGGGACGTCGCACCGGCACGCGTGGGCGACGCCGTCGTGCTGCCGCGTGTGGGCTCTTTCCTCGCACGCTCGGTGGGGCGACAGCGGCTGTTGCGAGTTGCCGAGCACGCCGAGGCCGCGCGCGGGCCGGACGACGAGCGCGCGCGCATCCTGCGAGCCTTCTACGACGCGGCGGCGAGGGCGCCCGGAATACCGACAGACGCAGACGAGGTCCGCGCTGACCTCGTCGACCGCGACGCGCTGCTGTTGCTGGCGACGCGCGACCCGGCCGCCGCGAGGTTGGTCGCGAGCGTGGTGCCGGGTGCGGAGATCGTGCTGCGGGACGCAGGTCTCGACCTGCGTCCCGCGGTTGACGGTACCCGCGCGTTCCGGGTGCCTACCGATTACCCGGAGTGCTACGGCAACGATCCGGGCGTCGACGAGACGGTGCGCCGTCTTCTGGCGGACGCGGCGGAGCGGCTGCCTTGGACGTTCCCGCTGGCGCGGTGGCGGCGGTTCGCGGCGCTCACCGTCAGCGTCGTCCAGATCGCGCGCGATCTACGGAGCGACCTGCTGCCATTCGTGCCGCGCGAAGACGACGCCGGCCTTGGGCAGCGGGCGCGCGAGCACGATTTACAGCGCTACGTGTTCGAGGTGCTGCGCCGCGAGTACGGGAGCTCCGTCCACTGGGAGGCGACGCGCATCGCCGGTGGGCGCAGCGACACGGGCGTGTTCTTCCCGGAGGGCCGCTTCCCTGTGGAGGTGAAGGCGGAGTTCGCGCGCGTTGACCAAACGCACCTGCGGAAGTCCTACCTGACGCAGACCGACCGGTATGCCACGGATCGAGACGGCGTCAGCTATCTCTTGGTGCTCGACGCTCGGGCGTCGCACGCGGTCCCGGGAACGGCGCTGTATCGCCTCCGGGAAGGCTTTTGGGTTGATGGCTTGCCCACGGACCCTCAGATCACGGATGCGGCGCCTAACGCCGTGATCATCGGGCTCTTCCCGGGGAACCAGGCGAGGCCGTCTGCGACCACGACGTACAGCCGCTCGCCAACCGCGCGGGCGCCACGGGCGGGCCGCCGCGGCGTTGCGCGACGCAGGCTTGATACAGGAGGCGATGATCTCGCGGCGGCTGATGGCTAGAACGGCGGTGGAGGGGCTCTGCTCGCCACGGAAGAGACGTGGCCAGCGGTTGTCGACGAAGAGGCGATGGCTCACCATCCCGCCGAAAGACGCACTAAACCGACCTGAAGAGGGAATGAGGTGCGCGTCGTCCCGCAGGATGCGTGTAGGGCTGACCTGGAGGGCGGGGAAGGCGGGTGGCGTGCCGCGTGTTGCGCAGCAGTCGCGCGGCCGAAGTCGTGATGGGAGCGATTCGGCGTCGAGGCCGAAAGACTGCACCTTCATGGCGGTCGACGGGGCGGATCGTGGCGACGTCTCTGGCGACGGTTTTCCCGGAAGCTGTCCCCCGCGCGCCAGCGACTCCCTGAATTTCGTTCGCTACACCGCGAAATTCGCTCGCGACCACCTGTACACGTATACCAACGAGTTGGGCTACAGACCCGGAGTATGCGGTTCTGAAGGGCAGTGCCTCTTTCGGTGCGCAGCTGTTCCGGCAGAGGGATGATTGGAGGCGCGCGCTGCACTCGCCGTCCCACGCGCCGCTCTCGGATGAGCCAACCCGGCCCCATGCGCACACGACCTCAGCGTTCGCTCACAATTCCTCCATCGCGCGCCGGTCGAGCCACTGCTGCAGCTCGGCCACGGTCGCATACGCGCGCAGACCCGGTAGGGTCATCGCGTCCACGTGCGGGCTCGAGACGTAGAACACGTGCGGGGTCACGACCACGCCGTGTAGCGCGGACACGCCAGAGAAGTCGTAGGTACCGCTCGCCGGCGTCCTGCGCAGCTGGGCGAGCAGGGCCTCGCTCTCGGTCAGCGCCGCGAGGATCTTCTTCATGGCACTCGTAACCGGCCGATAGTCGCCACGCTCGTGCGCATCCGTGTAGGCGATGCTCTTGCACGATACCAACAGCGCGACGCCGTCTCGGACCCCGAGGGCATCGATCTCGCCGATCACGCGGCCGTCCAGCTTCAGCTCCCGACCTCGGAGGTCGCGGAGGGACGGCGGCGGGCGCCATGCGCTGGCATCGATGCGCGCCTGCACCTGCGTCTCGAGCGTGTGGCTCCGCGCGTTGGGCACCTCGCCCTCCTTCGCCGGAAAGCGTACGGTGCTCAGGAACTGGCGTGTCGCCGCGGCGAGATCGATGCCGATGTGGTCCGGCGTGGCCTGAAACGCGAGTGGAATGCCCCCGAGGGGCCAGATTCGCGCGGGGCTCGCCACACAGCGGCGCAGGAACGCGAGGAGGTCCGACTCGAAGAGATCGGCCCACGCAGGGAATCGATGCCGGAGCGCCCCGATCTCGGTCGCGTAGGGTGCGGCCCAGTCCTCACGGAGCACATCGACATGGATCAGCGCATAGCCCGCCGCCATCGCCGTCACGAGGTTCTCGGTGGCGCCGCGCGTGACGATGGTGCCCAGCGCGAGCATGGCGATGGGATCTACTGCGTCGACCGTCCAGAGGCCGGGTGCCTTCAGGCGTGCATCGTCGAGCAGCGCTTCGAGCGCGGTCGTGGTCAGCCGCTGGGGCAGATAGCGACACACCAAGGGACCACGGGGACTGGGGAGGACCGGACTGCAGTGCAGAGTATCCGCATGGGCAAAACCGAGCAGGTCGCCGTCAGGGACGCCGAACCCGCGCTCGCCGAAGGCCACCACGTCCGCGGCGAAGACGGTCTCAGGGCCGTGGTGGTCGAGACGCAGATCGTACGTGCGAATCGCCTGGCGCGTCGCATCGTCACACGAGTCGAGATTCTGCCCGGCACGCAGACGCTCGGCATCGAGGATGAGCGTGCTGCCTTTCGCGCAGCGGCGGTAGGTGTTGTGCAACTGGGCCACGACCCGGCTGTAGCCGATGAGCCACGCCACCGCGCCTAGGGCATCGCGTGTAAGAGGGAAGTGCCCCTCACGCCCCGCAACGCGATGCAGGACGGCGGCAGGAGTGGTGGCTACGGCGAGGGCTTCCGTGACCGCGCGCGCGTACGGGAGCGTCGATGCGACGCCGCCGACGAAGGGGGTGTTCGGGGCCCGACGCAGGTACCAGAGCCATTGATATCGACTGAAGGTGCCCTGACGCGATGGCCGACGGACCTGCTGGGCGCGTGTGATGGCCTGACGGAGTATGTCGCAGGCGGCGGCCTCGCGGACAGCTGAGCCGGACCGACGCTGTTGCGCGGCAAGAATCGAGGCGACGACGTTGATAGCCGCCGATTCTCCTGCGGCGTGCTGGACAACGCCGGGCGGCGCCGCAAGGAAATCGCGCATGGCGCGCTCGATTCCATCGGGGTGGCCCACCAGGTGCGCCGTCGGGTCGACGTCGCTCATGGACACGCTAGACGTCCTCGCGCCGGACGGGGGTGTTTTTCGTCGCGTCGTCGCATCCCGAGATGATAGCGACGAGCGATCAGCCCTCGCCCCTCGCCCCGCTGCGCCGCGTGACCGTATGCTCAGTGCTCATCGGTCGCGCGGGGTGCCTGATCGGGCCCGACGCTCGCGCGGTACGCCCGAGAAGTCGGGCACCCGCAGCCGCCGACCGCGTGAGCCGGCAGGCCCGGCGGTCGGGTCGTTACCCGGTCGGAAGGGGCTCGGCCGGTCATCTCTGCGACCCCTCTCAGCCACATTCTGGATCAGAAGAGTCCTGGTTCGAGCCCAGGAGGGGCAATACCGAGTAGCGTAATGACTTACGGCACTCCTGATGGGGTGCCGTTTGTCGTTTCGGAGGGGTCAGGGTAATTCCCGGGGTACCCCTGCGCCCGGCTATTCGGCGTCGTATCGGTGACAGTGCACTCATCGCCGGAAATCGATGGTGCTGCTGACGTCGTATCGGTGACAGTGCACTCATCGCCGGCAATCGATGGTGATGGTGACAGTCAGAGTGAAGGCGCTCCGCTGACAGCCGCCAAACATCCAGACGGTGCGACAGGATCTGGCGATAGCGAAAACACGCTGTGCTCGCGACGCCGCACCCACGCTCGATGGTCACCGAGTGAAGACTGTCACTGCCGTCAGCGAAACGGTGCAATGAGTGCACTGTCACCGAATCATCCACCGAATCACCCCACGACTTCACCGCGAACTGGGTCGGCGATCTCCACCGCCATGCGCGCCGCCTCGGCGTCGTCCTTCAGGCTCCGCATGTCGATCACCTGGCGGAACTGCACATCCCCGTCCTGCATCCGCTTGAAGGCATCATTGATGTCCTTCATCGCGATCAGTTCGATCTGCGGTCGGATGCCGTGCTTCGCGCACAGGTCGAGCACTTCCTGCGTGTCGGGTACGCCGCCAATGAGCGAACCGGCGACGCTGATGTGCTGAAACACCATCGTGGCCGTGTCGAGCTCGTCGAAGCCGAGGAAGTTGCCGACCACCGCGATGGTGCTCTGGCTCGCCATGAGCGGCAGGTAGACGTTCAGATCGTGCTTGTAGGGGATCGTGTTGACCATCATGTCGAGCGTTCCCTTGTGCGCGGCCATCGCGCCGTCATCGTTGACATCGACGACTGCGTCCGCGCCCAGCGCCTCGATGGCCTCGGTCTTCTCTGGGCTCGTGGTGAACGCGATCACTCTGGCGCCTAACGCCTTGCCGATTTGCACCGCCATGTGGCCAAGGCCGCCGATACCCGCCACGCCTAGCACCTGGCCTTGCTTCAGTCCGAAGTACTTCATGGGCTGGTACGTAGTGACGCCCGCACACAGGATCGGCGCGGCGTGCTGGCTGTCGATCGCGTCAGGGATCCGCAGTGCAAACTCCTCGCGCACGGCGATGGCTGTCGAGTAGCCGCCGTAGGAGTTGGTTCCGTCCGGCTTCTTGGGACCGTTGTAGGTAAGGGTGCAGCTCTTCGGTCCGGCGCAGAACTGCTCGTCACCCTGCTTGCACTTCGCGCACTGCCGACAGCTGTTCACCATGCAGCCGATGCCCGCGCGGTCACCGACCTTGAACCGCATCACTCCGTCACCGACTTCAGTGACCACGCCGACGATCTCATGCCCTGGAACGCAGGGCCAGACGCTGTTCTTCCAGTCGTCACGCGCCTGATGCAGGTCGGAATGGCACACGCCGCAATGCGTGATGTCGACGGCGATCTCGCCCTCGCGAACGGCCTCACGTGCGAACTTGAGAGGGGACAGGGTTGCACCTGCTGACTGTGTTCCGTATGCGAGCACGTCCATGAGATATCCGTTGTTGAAGGGAAAGTTCATCGCGCGGAACAGAATGCGCACTGCGCGGATCATGCGTGTGGAGCGGGCACTCATGTCATCGCGTTCCCGCACGAGCGATACACGCAGACTGGGCACACTCTGTGCCATGCCCCATTGTGCGCCATCGCATGTCGTGATTCTTCATGGCGGGCTCGTCGGACGCTCCGTGGCACAAGAGTTGGCCGATGCACGTGTGCGACTCACCGTGATCACGCGCGCTAACCACCACCCGTTCCAACCACTGCTGTACCAGATGATCACAGCACGGTTCGCGTTCAGCGAGATCAGCGTGACCATTCGCTGACGCCGAGGCAAACAGCAGCACACAACCGTGCTGATCGGCGAGGCCATCAGGATCGATGAGGAGGCACTCACGCTTGAACTGGACCACGGTGCGTAGTCGCTTACCCACAACGACTCTACCGTGGGCACCGGTGCGCGGCACGTGTACTTCGGCCACGAGACATGGGAGTCGCACGCGCCGGAGGGCAATCGCGTGCGTCCCTACTGCTGCGGAGCGTTCCGCCTTCCACGCACGCCAGGCGGGCGACTGGCCTACCAGCCTTAGCCCCGTGTGGTGGCGCACTCGGCGACCGCCGCGATGAAATCTGTCGCCAGACGCACTGATGGATTTCGTGTCAGTCAGGCATCCCTTCTGGTCAGCCACATTCTGGATCAGAAGAGTCCTGGTTCGAGCCCAGGAGGGGCAATTTTAGAAGCCCGGCGGTGCCTGCTCCCAGGCGCCGCCGGACTTTCTTCTTTCTTGCGTGCGGCTCTCGCGATCCCAGAGAGATGGATCGCTATTGTCGGCGACTGCGCACTCATTGAGCTGTGATGGTGCATCCGGTGACAGTCGGCGCCTGTGACAGCGACGGCAGGCCGCGACGCGCCTCGCGCGCTACTGCGTCCGGAATCCCGTCGCGCTGGAGCAGGTCACCGACGCCAGAGCGTCGAAGGCCGTGACGTACCGGTCCGACAAGTCGGACGGTCCGCCGGCCGGCACCGAGACTCTGGACCCGCTCGAGTGCCTGGCCCGCGTGCTCGTCCACATCCCCGACCAGGGCCACGTCACCAAGCGGTATGACGGCTGGTACGCCAACCGCGCCCGTGGCACGCGGGACAAGGCGGCGCCCGCCCTCGTCCCCGCGCCACGGCGGGCGCCGACCGAAGCCGCCCGTCGCCGGGCGGCCCTGCTGCAGCAGATCTTCGACGTCGACCCGCTAGCGTGTCCGACGTGTCGAGGGCCTATGCGGATCATCGCGTGCATCACCCAGGCGTCGGTGCTCGACCAGATCCTCACCCACCTCTGCACCCGCGCGGCCCACGCCGGCGCACGGAGTCCTCCAGCGACGCGGGCCTCCGCAAGCCGTGGGACGGCACGCGCCCCTGCCCGTCCGCCGAGGCCCAGACCGTACCGTGAATACGCATGCCCGAGGCCCCGCTCCCCCGCAGAGACGTTCGGCGCGCGCGACCGTCCCACGGCATCGTCACCGGAGTCCGTGCTGACCCTGGGTCACCCGCCCGGACCGCAGGCCGAACGGCCCGCGATGCCCACCGGCGCCGTGGCGGGCGCGCCGTCGCCCGCGCACCGAGGCTCGCGAGGCAGGGGACCGGGCCCGGTACTCAGCGCACCCCGATTAATTTTTCGTGCCGCATGACGGCCTGCATGACCGGTGTCAGCAGCCGTGCGATCGCCGCATGCCCCTCGACGGAGAGATGGCTGTACGCGCTCGACCAGAGTCCGTGCCTTTCTTCTTCGGTCAGTTTCAGCAGTTCAGGCAAGGGGTCGTAGATCTGGCACCCCGTATCCTTCGCCAGCTCGCGGAATCGCGCCTGATAGTTCCGCGGATCGCTCTTGCCGCTCAGCCCTAACTCGTGCGGCAATGCCACCAGTAACACGGGCACAGGGCAATCACGCACCCAGCTCGCGAGAATTTCGCGCAGCAGCATCCACTCTGGTGTGCGCGACGAGTTGTACTCGGGCAGCGGCTGGAATGTCGTGAATCGCGACATCAGCGACTTCGCGATCGACCGCAGTCCGGCCGGCGCCAGTCGGCGCAGGAGCAAGGCACGCGTGTGCGACGGATCGCGAAAGAACGAATACTCGTTCCCGTACGTGTAGACGTACGGCAGCAGCTCCGCCGGCAGTGTCTCCTCGGTCCACGCCTGCTTCGGCACCGGTACGTTCCGCAGCGTCAGGACACCGTCGGACATCTCGTAGTACGGCTTCGCGCGAAAGACCTCGTCACCTGTGATGTCCCGCGAACGAAGCACGCGTGGCGTGAGCCGACGGATGTTCTCGACGAACAGCCCGATCACGACGAAATCGTGCTCCACGGGACCGACATCGCCGTACGCGAGGTACTGCTGATCCGTGCCGGTGCCCGACAGTCCGTAGTTGTAGACCTCGAGACCGGGCACCGACTGCTCGAGCAGATCACTGAACCGGAGGGCGTTCGACGTGCCGTCGCCCGCCGTCTGCGAGTCGCCGAACAGCAGGGTGCGGAACGTGCCCGGGGACCGCTCGCACACGAACTCCCGCTCCGAGCGGAAGCCGGCCGCGTTCGTCCGCACGAGGTAGCCGCCGTTGACGCCCTGCACGCGCAACCTGGTACTCGGCATGTACGTGTAGCCGATGCGCGGGTGATACCGCATGAGCGACTTAGAGATGGTCCGACTCCCCTGATCGGCCGAAGCGCTTGGCCATCCGCGCTCGCCGTTCGACCACGATCTCGAAGTGGGTCTTCGGCCAGTCCTCGTAGTACTCGGTGCGCTGCAGCGACTCGGATCCCTTCAGCACGGCGTCCAGGCTGTTCGCAACGACGATGAAATACGGCTTGCCGTTTGAGCCGGGATAGCGGCTCACGGCCGTCTTCGTCACACCCGTGTTCAGGAAGACATTGTCCGCGATCAGCTCGCGGTTGAGCGATTCCACGAAATCGCTGATGCCCCACGCCATCTGGATGCGCGGCGGGAAGGCCATCACGCGCGTGGTCAGCCTGGGCGTATCGCGCACGTCCTCGGCCTTGGCACGGATGAAATTCTTCACCTCACCCGATTTCCACACCGCCACGTCCACGGTCTCCTGCTGCAGCGCCTTCTGCGCGAATGGACACGGAGGAAACTTCGCGCCGTAGAAGTCGTTCTTGACCGCGACGAACTCACGCATCCAGACCCAGATGTCGGTCTCGATCGCGGCGTAGTCGGCGGAAGCGTCTGTCATCGTTCAGCGACTAAAAGAGCGTGTAGCAAAAGATGTCCACGCTGCCGTCATCGGCAACCGCCTCGTCTCGCAGCGCTTCGGAAATCGCCTTCAGTCGTGGCGCCGCCGCCGCGAGCGCGATTTCGCCCTGTGCGAGCCAATACGCCGCGATGGCATCGATCAGGCCCGCGGCCGTGCCGCCGCCGGGGAACTCGAAGTCCGCCGCCGTCATCGTGCGGACACTCGACCGCTCGAAATAGCTCAACGCGGTGGCATCGCGCCACGCCGGAAAATACGGGGCCGCTCCCGCCGCGGCCCGCTCGCGCGCCACCGGGACGAGCACCTCGTCGAACACGGCCCCCGACAGGCTGGTCGAGCGGTCGATGCGCGTTTCAGTCTGGCTCATACTCGTCCTTCCATTGCTCGTCGTTGGTCTGCGCCGGCTGTTCGTGCTTCCAGAGAATGCGGTCCTCGAGCACCAGGACGTCCATGCCCGTGCGCATGAAACAGCGGTACGCGTCGTGCGGCGTACAGACGATCGGCTCGCCACGCACGTTGAAGGACGTATTCACGAGCACCGCGCAATCGGTCTTCGCATGGAACGCGGTCAGCAGCCGTCGAAACTCCGGGTTCGCGTCAGCGCCCACGGTCTGCACGCGCGCGCTGTAGTCCACGTGCGTCACGGCCGGGATGTCGCTGCGCGCCTGATTGAGGATCACCACCATGTCATCACCATCCGTGATCGGCCGCTCCATCGCACGTTGCCGACGCTCCTGCACCGGCGCCGTCAGCAGCATGTACGGGCTCTCCCCATCCATCTCGAAGTACTCCGACGCCCGCTCGACGAGAACCGACGGCGCGAACGGCCGGAAGCTCTCACGGAACTTGATCTTCAGGTTCATGCGTGTCTGCATGTCCTGGTGGCGCGGATCGCCGAGGATCGACCGGGCACCGAGCGAGCGGGGGCCGAATTCCATCCGGCCGCTGAAGAAGCCGACCACGTTGCCGTCGGCCAGCGCATCGGCGACGAGGGTGGCACGCGCGTCGGCATCGGGCACATGATGGTTCGGCGCGTCCTGCCGGTCCAGGAAGTCCTCCACCTCGTACGTCGAGAACGACGGACCGAGGTAGCTGCCGCGCAGCGAGTCGCGCTGCGGGGTGACAGTGCGCGGCGCACCCAGAAATCCATGCGCGGCGAGCAGCGCCGCACCGAGCGCGCCACCCGCATCCCCGGCGGCGGGCTGCACGAACAGGCCATCGAGCCGCGACTCGCGCAGCACGCGGCCGTTCGCCACACAATTGAGCGCGACGCCGCCCGCCATCACGAGATTCCGGCATCCGGTGAGCGCCGTCGCATGCGCCACCAGCTTCAGCACGATCTCCTCGGTCACCTGCTGGATGGACGCCGCGATGTCCATGTCGCGTCGCGTGATCATCGTATCGGGCTTGCGGGCCGGCCCACCGAACAGCGCATCGAACTTCGCGTTCGTCATGAACGGTGAATCGAGGAACCCGAAGTACTCCGTATTCAGACGAATCGAGCCGTCGTCACGGATGTCCACCAGCGCCTCGCGAATCAGTTGAGCAAAGCGCGGTTCGCCATACGGAGCGAGACCCATCAGCTTGTACTCACCCGAATTGACCTTGAAGCCGCAGTAATACGTGATCGCGCTGTACAGCAGCCCGAGCGAGTGCGGATAGCGCATCTCCTCGAGCAGTTCGATGGTCGAGCCCGAGCCGGCGCCAATCGTGCAGGTCGCCCATTCGCCGACGCCATCGACGGTCAGGATCGCGGCGTTCTCGAACGGCGACGGATAGAAGCAGCTGGCGGCATGCGCCATGTGGTGCGGCGTGACGAGCAACCGCGGCACGACGCCAAGGCAGGCTTCGAGTTCCTGTTCGAGGCAGGCCTTGGTGCCGAGCAGCGTGCGGCAGGCGGCGACGAACTGTTCGCGACCGGCCGGGGCGACGGTGAGGGCGTTCTTCGTGACCCGATCGAACGTCAGGAGCGGCTTGTCGTAAAAGACAACCGCATCCAGTTCTCCCGGATCGATGAAGGCCTCGCCGAGGCAGTAGTTGATGGCGCGATGTGGGAAGCGTGGATCGTGCTTCTTGCGCGAAAACCGCTCTTCCTGCGAGGCAGCGATGATCTCGCCGTCGCGCACGACCACTGCCGCAGAATCATGATAGAACGCGGAGATACCCAGCACATGCGCCATGCGAAGCACTCACAACCAGAGACGAGACTCGGCAAAGTTTGCCTGCGACCCGTGGCCGCGCAAGAGCGCTGAGTCCGCCAGCGTCATGCGGAAGCGTTATTGCGACAGGATGCGCATCGGGCGCACGTGAGGTCCGTGGCTTCAGTGAATTTCGATATCCGGGTCGCGTTGCCGTGTTTCAGGGCAAGTCACGGATCGCGGCGCCGGCGCCGTGCGATCATCCGCCGTCCAGGCGTAGACCGGATTGCCAGACAGATTGCCGAGCGCGTATTCGATCTCGGTCGAGTGCGGCGCGCCGAGTGGAATCGCATCCCATGGACTGGCCGGAGCGGTGCCCGCGGGCATGGGCTTCGCGAGCGCGGGACGCGCCTTGCGGAAGACGTGGCGATAGAACGGTGCGATGCGAGACTGCTCCTCGAGCCATCTCCAGGTGCAATAGGCCATGAACTGATCACTCGTGATGTCGGTCGCACTTTGCGCGATTTCCGCCGGCGTGCTGCCACCGTACACCGCGCGCGCCGCTGTCGCGTGCACCCCGAAGGTCTTCTGCAGCGCCGCATCGAGCCCGGACGCCGTCAGATCCGGCACGAGATACCAACCGCGCAGCTTCTCGTACGTCCAGCCGGCGAGCCGTGGCACATGCGCCTGCTTGCCCTGCGCGTAGATCGCCGCCGGCCCGTCGGGGAAAAAGTCGCCATCGATGCTGAAATCGAACTTTGGCACATCGGCACGACCGGACGCATCGAGGAACTCGACCGCCGACCGCGCACGCAGCCGTGGGAGTGTGGTCGCGCCGATCATCGCACCGAGCTTCACGCCTTGCTGCTCAATCTGCGGTCGGTCTCGAAGAAGCATGGGCTGTCGGTGCTCGATTGAGCTGATCTGAGCGCAGTTTCGTTGCTTCGGACATCGTCGCGCCGCGCCCATCCATTCCAAGCTTGCTCGACCGTCATTCCTGACCACCCTTCAGCCACATTCTGCGGGTAACTGGCGATGGACGGCCCGACGTTCAGCAGATCCTCGAGCTGCGCATCCGTCTCGCGCGCGCGGCCTGCGCCGCACTCACGGCTCGGCCCCGGCGACCGGCGGGGCCGGCAGGCGCATGGAGAACCCCACCGTGGTGCCTCCGGGCTCGCGCACGTACAGCTCGGCGGTGCCGTAAAACGTCTCGTGGCGCGCCTTCACGACCGGCACGCCGGCCAGCGCGCGCTCGACCGCGTCGAGGTTGTCCACCTCGAGGAACAGCAAGGCGGAGTGTCCGGCGAGGTCGCGCGCTTTCTCGGCGCGCGTGGCCTCGGGCTCGGCGGCGAGCACGCTCGCACGCGTCTGGTACATGACCTCGACGGCGTCCAGCTCAGCGCTCGCGAACACGAGCCGGCCGTCCTCGCCCGGGACCGCGTTGGCCTGGCGGAAGCCGAGGCGCTCAGTCCAGAACGCGAGGCACGGTTCGACGGCGTCGACGATAAGCACCGGCGTGAGCTTACTGAAGTGAACGCGGGGGCCGGTTGGGACGGGCGAGTCAGCGGCGAGCAATGGCGGCATGGGCGGTCGGGAGAGAATCGGGTGGGCGAAATCGGACGCCGCGTCGGGCAGTCCTGTCGATATAGTCTAAACTAGACTACGAAGGCGTCAAGTTACTGTGCCCCGTCGACCTTGGCGCGCGGCGCGGCGCCGCGTACCGTGTCCGCGCATGCCCCGCCGCGACGCCGACCACCACAACCGCCTCACCGCCGCCGACCTCGTCGTCCTTGGCCTGCTCCTCGAGCGGCCGATGCACGGCTACGAGGTGAACCAGGAGCTCGAACGGCGCGAGGTCCGCGACTGGGCCGGCGTGTCG
>JANNXU010000031.1:0-91729 GCA_031409715.1 Gemmatimonadaceae bacterium
CTCTCGATCACGCCGCTGCGCGTGAGGAAGGTGCCGAGAATGCTGAGCAGGAAAGCCGCGATCACCAGCGTCACGTTCCACTTGCGCAGCATGCCGCGCTTTTCCTGGATCATGATCGAATGCAGGAACGCCGTCTGGCAGAGCCACGACGTGAGCGGCGCATTCTCGACGGGATCCCACGCCCAGTAGCCGCCCCAGCCCAGCTCGACGTACGCCCACCACATGCCGAGGACGAGCCCGATCGTGAGGAAGAACCAGCTGATCAGGCTCCAGCGGCGGATCGCCGCCAGCCACTCGGTGTCGAGGCGACGCGTCACCAGCGCACCGATCGCGAACGCGAAGGGAATCGCCGTGCCCACCCAACCGAGGTAGAGCATCGGCGGATGGATCGCCATGCCCGGATTTTGCAGCTGCGGGTTCATCCCGCGTCCATCGGGCGGCACCCAGTCCATCCGCTCGTACGGATTGGCCGCGAACAGGATGGTGCCGATGAAGAAGACGAGAATCACCCCGAGCGTGCCAGTGACCCACGGCATGAGCTCGCGGTTCTTCGCACGATTGGAGAAGACCGCGATGGCGCTGAACACCGACATGATCAGCGCCCAGAACAGCAGGGAGCCGGACTGGCCGGCCCAGAAGGCGCTGAACAGGTAGACCTTCGGCAGGTTCGCGCTGGTGTAGCTGGCGACGAACTTGAGCGAGAAGTCGTGCGAGAAGAGCGCCGTCCAGAGGCCGATGCTCGCCATGATCACGAAGAAGAGCGTCGCATACGTCGCGCGCTCGCCGCTCATCACCAGTTCACCGCGACGGGTGCCGCCTCCTGCGTAACTCACCGTCGTCATCCAGATGGCCATCAGCAGCGCCACCCACAGCGACAACTCCCCGAGAAGGATCACGTGCGGGGTGCCGCGCTCGGTTCCCTGGGCACGTCGGCCGGGTGTCCACCCTCGCCGGCTGGCATGGATCCCGGCTTGCCCGGGGCGTTCTCGTAGCGCGAGGCGCACTTGGCCAGCAGCACCGTCGCCTGGAAGGTGTTGCCGGCGTCGAGTCGGCCTTCCACCACCACGTCCACGCTGTCGGTGAAAGTGTCGGGGATGATGCCCTTGTAGACGACGCTGAAGCGCGCCTCGCTGGCCTTCATCGTGTCGCGCATCACGAAGCGGACTTCCTTGCCGCCCGGCGCACGCACGATGGTGCCCGGCACCACGCGGCCACCGACCTTCATCCCGTTCTCGCGGAACGAGTCGTCGGCCCGCAGACGCTCGGCCAGCTCGTGGGGCGTGAGGTAGAACTGGGCGGTGTCTGCCGTGCTCTTGGCGGCCAGAAAGCTGGCCGTGCCAAGGATGAGGAGCCCACCAAGCAGGAACTTCGAGCGCGTGTTCATGAGGCCAACCATGCTGAGGAACGACGCGGGCCGCGATGATCGCACCCGCCCTGCCGGACACTGCCTGTGCTACACCTGCTGATCACGTAACGCCGCGTACCGGCGCACCCGTGCCATGATGGACTCCAGCTCCGCCTCGGCACGCGACCGTTCGTCGGTGGTCATCGTGGAGGGGTTCGCGTTCAGGCTGCGCACCCGTTCCAGCATCTCGTCGATGAGCGCCCGCAGGACGAGATTCGCCCTCCGGTCGCCTGCCTGGTCCGATGTCGAGATGACCGTGCCTCCGCTCGAGCCCGTGTACCTGAGTCCGGGCGGAGGGTTCCGTCCCGTAACTGATGAATATACCTGTCGATTGGCCGTCGGGGAGAGACGCGCGGGTGTGCCGGGGGAAAGCGGGGGGTGAGCGCCGCTGGCGGCGGCGCGTTACGCTGGCGACCCATCCCGTGCCCACGCCAGCGCCGCCCGCATCGCCCGCTGCCAGCCGACGTAGGCGGCACGGGCGTCGGCCGCCCCGGCGCCCGGCGTGATCACCGAGATCCGCTGCGCCGCACGGAACTCCCGTACGCCCCCCCAGACCCCCGTGTGCAGCCCCGCCAGCCCGGCGGCGCCAAGGGCGGTCGTCTCGACCAGCGCCGGCCGCTCGACGGGCACGCCCAGCACGTCGGCCTGGAACTGCATCAGCCAGCCGTTCGCCGCCGCGCCGCCATCCACCCGCAGCGCGTCGAGCGTCACGCCGCTGCGCTGCTGCATCGCCCCCATCACGTCCGCGGTGCCGAACGCCATCGCCTCCAGCGCCGCCCGGACGATGTGCGCCCGCGTGGTGCCCCGCGTCAGCCCCACCAGCGTGCCGCGGGCTTCCGCTTCCCAGTGCGGGGCGCCAAGGCCGGTCAGCGCCGGCACGAAATAGACGCCATCGTTCGACGCGAGGCCCAGCGCCATCGCCTCCGTCTCGGCAGCGCTCGTGATCAGGCCCAGGCCATCGCGAATCCACTGCACCGCCGCGCCGGCGACGAAAATCGCGGCCTCGAGGGCGTAGCAGGGCGCGCCGTCGGCGTCGCAGGCGATGGTCGTGAGCAGCCCGTCACCCAGGCTCGGGCGCGTCTGCCCGGTATTCATCAGCATGAACGCGCCGGTGCCGTAGGTGTTCTTCGCCTCGCCCGGCGCCACGCAACCCTGCCCGAACAGCGCCGCCTGCTGGTCACCGGCGACCCCGGTGATCGGCAGGGCGACGCCCAGGTGCCGCGCGTTCGACACGCCGAAGTCGCCGCGCGAGCGGCGCACCTCGGGCAGCATCGCCATCGGCACGTCGAACAGCGCGCACAGCTCCTCGCTCCAGGCATGCCGGTCGATGTCGTAGAGCATCGTGCGGCTGGCATTGGTCGGTTCGGTGGCGAACACCGCGCCGTCGGTCAGGTGCCAGATCAGCCACGTGTCCACCGTGCCGGCCAGCAGCTCGCCATTCAGCGCGCGCTTCATCAGCCCGCCGTTGCTGCGCAGGATCCACTCGATCTTGGTGGCGCTGAAGTAGGCGTCCAGCACGAGACCGGTGCGGCTGGCGATGAACTCCTTCTGCGACGCCAGCGCCACGCAACGATCGGCGGTGCGCCGGTCCTGCCAGACGATCGCACGATGCACCGGCACACCGGTCGCCCTGTCCCACACCACCACCGTCTCGCGCTGGTTGGTGATGCCGATGCACTCCGGCACCACGGCCGCGGCGGCGAGGGCCTCGCGCGCGGCATCGAGCGTGGCGCGCAACAGGTCGGCGGGATCGTGCTCCACCCAGCCGGGCTGCGGAAAGTGCTGCGCGAACTCGCGGTAGCCGCGACCGAGCACGCGGCCATCCGCGGCAATCACCAATGCAGTGGACCCGGTGGTCCCTTGATCCAGCGCGAGCACGGAGCGCATCAGGCGGCGAAGTGATAGGGTGGGTGGAACACGCCGCGGTCGGTGACGATGGCCGTCACCAGCGCGGCGGGCGTGACATCGAACGCGGGATTGTGCACCGCCACGCCGTCGGGCGCGGTCGCCACACCGGCATGGCGGCGCACCTCGTCGCCATGCCGCAGCTCGATGTGCATGTCGTCACCGCTGGCGGTCTGCGGATCGAGCGTGGACGTCGGTGCGAGCACGTAGAACGGAATGCCGTGATGATGCGCCAGCACCGCCACGCCGTACGTGCCGATCTTGTTGGCCACGTCGCCGTTGGCCGCGATGCGATCGGCGCCGACCAGCACCGCGTCGATCGCACCCGACCGCATGACGCTCGCCGCCATGCCGTCGGTGAGCAGCGTGACGGGCACGCCGGCGCGCTGCAGTTCCCACGCCGTCAGCCGCGCGCCCTGCAGCAACGGGCGCGTCTCGTCGGCGAAGACGTGCACCGGCTCGCCACGCGCCTGCATCGTGTACACGGGGGCGAGGGCCGTGCCGATGCCAGCCGTCGCGAGCGAGCCGGCGTTGCAGTGCGTGAGCACCTGCATCCCGCCGCGCAGCAGCGTCGCGCCAAACTCGCCGATGCGCGCACACATCGCGATGTCCTCCGCGAGGATCGCCTCGGCCTCGGCGCGCATCATCCCGGCGCGCACGGCTGGCGATGCGCCACCGACCTGCCCTGCCGCCAGCACGCGATCCACGGCCCAACGCAGGTTCACGGCGGTGGGCCGGGCGGTGCCGAGTGCGTGCGCGGCGTCGATCATCACGGCGTCGAACGTGGCAGGATTCGCGAGCGCCGCCTGCGCGGCGAGCACCGCCAGCCCGATCGCGCCGGCGACACCGATCGCCGGCGCGCCACGCACCCGCAGCGACTGGATCGCCTCGATCATCGCCGGCAACGCCGTCAGCGACAGCTCGACCAGCGCACCGGGCAGGCACGTCTGGTCGATGATCGTGAGCGCCGAGGCGTCACGATCGAACCGGACCGCCGCCAGCGGCGCGGTCTGCGTCACGGCGGTCGGCGTCACGGCGGTCGTGCTCAGCGGAAGCACTGCGGATACGAGGGATCGGCACCCGCGATCTTCGGCCGGTCGGCACGCGTCGCGATCGCCATCATCACGTCGTGAATGAACCGGCCCAGGCGCGCCGAATGCTCGTACTCGATGTACTGCGGCTCGTCGGTGAGCTGATGGTAGTCCTGCGCGTAGCCGAGCGAGAAATACGTGACGGGAACATCCTTGCGCACGTAGTTCACCTGGTCGCTGCGGCAGAAGCGATTCAGCGGATTCGCGGTCACGTCCCATGACTTGTCGAGTGCCATCACCTCGCTGCGGGTAGCGTTCACCGAGTCGATGATGTCGCCGAACTCGCGCGAGAGACGGCGTGCGCCGAGTGTCTGCACCGACGCGGGACCGCCGAACTTGACCTGGTCCACGCGACCCTTGCCGAGCATGTCCATGTTGTGCGCGGCGACGATCTGCGTCAGCGGCACCGTCGGATGATCCACGAACCAGGCGGAACCCAGCAGACCGCCCTCCTCACCCTGATGCGAGACGAAGATGATCGAGCGCTTCGGCTTCTCGGCCGCGAACTGCTCGGCGATCTCCAGCAGCACCACCGTGCCCGAGCCGTCGTCGTCGGCACCGTTGAAGATCGAGTCCCGGCGCGGCGGACGCACGCGGCGCGCGGCGGTGATCAGCGAGTCGATCTTCCGCTGCTGCTCGGCGGTCGGAGTGCAGGCGCCGTCGTTCGCCCCCTGCGGACGCGTGACCGTGTTCACGGCACGCAGCGAATCATGATCGAGCGCCACTGGGCTGCGGCCAATGTGATCGTTGTGTGCACCGACCAGCACGTACTCCGAGGCGAGCGTCGGGTCGGAGCCAGGCAGGATCGCGACGACGTTGCGCGCCAGCGCGGCGGACGGATTCCACGCGTACGTCCAGCTGCCCGAGACCGGCGCACCCGCCGCGCCGACGGTGAGCGTCTCCACACTGCCACCGAACAGCTGTGCCGCGACCGCCGCGCTGATCGTCGCCACGCCCACGCCCTGCGTGATCGGGGCCTGACGAAGCCCGGGACGCGGCGCGAACGTCGCGGCGACGTTGGCCGCCGACATCCCATCGAGCCCGATGATCAGGATGCCGGCGGCACCCGCCTCCTGCGCGCGCGTGTCACGCACGCCACCGCCCCCGGCCACGCCACGCCGTGGCGCGCGACCCGATGCTTCCGCCGCGATGACGGCCGCCGCGCCGAACATGTCGGGGCGTGCATCGCAGCTGAGGAAGCTCGCCGGCGCGCCCGACGATGCACCCACGACCTGCGATGCCGCCGCGCGAAAGACGGCGACCTTGCCGCGCAGCGCGGCCGCGTCGAGCACCACCGCCGTGTCGCCCCAGCGGCCGGCGAACACGGTCGGCACGTTCTCGAGACTCGCCTGCCCGCTGATGCGCTGCGGCACGGAGGGCACCATCGGCACCCAGTCGCGGCTGGTGCGGAGCGCGGCGCCACGCACCCGCAGGGTCGCGGCCGTGCTGTCGAACGCCTGCGCGCCGAACGGCAGCACCTGGAAGTACGTCCCGCTGTCGCCTGCGGGCTTGAGGCCAAGGCGCCTGAACTCCCGCGCGATGTAGTCGGTGCCCTTCTGGTTGCCCGGCTCCCCGATGCGCCGCCCCTGCATGGAGTCATCCGCGAACTGGTAGAGCCGCGTCCGCAGGTCGTTGGCAGTGATGGCGGCCGTCGTGGGACGTGGCGCCCAGGTGCGCGGCCCCTCGTCGGGCCAGACCGTAGCCGACGGGGCCGGACGGCGGGCTGCCTGCGCGGCCGCACTGGTGGACAAGCCAAGCGCGGGGGCCGCGAGGACGGCGAGCGCAACGGAGACGCGAAAGGATGGACGGGACACGCGGCGTGATGGCAGAGGGACGGCGCTGGGCGCAGCGCCGGCGGTATGCCGGCGCGGGCTGTCGCGCAGAAACTACGGCCCGGTGCACCGAAGCGTGGCACGGCGTGGGTCGGCGCCCCGCGATGCGCTGCGTCTGGCGCACCACCGGCCTGCCGACGCGACGCCGGCGGTAGTTTTCCGCAGCGCCGTCCCACTCCGGGATCCCGTTCCCCCCGCAGCCAGCCCCGGCATGCCCTACGAACTGCTGCTGTACTCGGTCGCCGACCGCATCGCGACGATCACCGTCAACCGCCCCGACAAGCTCAACGCGCTCAGCGCCGCACTCATCGGCGAACTGGGCGAGGCGATCGATCAGGCCATCGCCGACCCCGACGTCGGAGGCGTGATCCTGACCGGTGCCGGCCGCGCCTTCATCGCCGGTGCCGACATCAGCGAGCTCGCGGGCCAGACGCCGATGAGCGCCACCGCCCGAGCCCGCCGCGGCCAGCGCATCTTCGAGAAGTTCGAGCGCAGCCCCAAGCCCACCATCGCCGCCGTCAACGGCTTCGCGCTCGGCGGAGGCTGCGAGCTGGCGATGTGCTGCCACCTCCGCATCGCCGGCGAGTTCGCGAAGTTTGGCCAGCCCGAGGTGAAGCTCGGCATCCTGCCCGGCTACGGCGGCACGCAGCGCCTGCCGCGTCTCGTCGGCACCGGCCGCGCGCTGCAGCTCCTGATGACGGCCGAGGTGATCGACGCGAACGAGGCGTACCGCATCGGGCTCGCAAACCGGGTCGTGCCGGCGGCCGAGCTGATCCCGGTCGCCACCGCGATGCTGCAGCAGATGCTCGCCAACGGGCCGCTCGCCGTAGCGGCCTGCATCGACGCCGTGCTGCGTGGGCAGGACATGTCGCTGTCGGATGGGCTGGCGTACGAGGCGGCGCACTTCGGCACGCTCTCGTCCACCGCCGACATGCGCGAGGGCATGACCGCCTTTCTCGCCAAGCGCCCACCAGCCTTCACCGGCGCGTGACCGACGCCGTGATGCACGAGGACATCGCCGCGCCCCCGCCGTCCGACCCGGCGGTGCGCGTGCAGGCCCTCACGCTCGCGAGTTTCCGCAACTACGAGCGCGCCACCCTCGAACTCCCGGCCGATGGCGTGGCGCTGCTCGGCGACAATGGTCACGGCAAGACCAACCTGCTCGAGGCGATCTACTATCTCGAGCTGTTCCGCAGCGCCCGCGGTGCGCGCGACAAGGATCTCGTCCGGTTCGGTGACGCCGGCTTCCATGTTTCGGCCACGCTCGCGGGCTCGCCGCGCGGCGCGCTGTCCATCGCGGCCGGGTTCGATGCCACGACGCAGAAAAAGAAGGTCTCGATCGACGGGGTGGAGGTCACGCGCCTCAGCGATGCGATCGGGGCCGCGCCGGCCGTGCTCTTCTCACCGGCCGACGTGGCGCTCGTGCGCGGCGCTCCGGCCGAACGACGCCGCTTTCTGGACGTCATGCTCGCCCTCGCCGATCGCCGCTACCTGCTGGCGCTGCAGCGCTATCGCCATGCGCTCGCACAGCGCAACGCCGCCCTGCGCGCGCTCGGCGGACAGCCCCGCGATGCCGAGGGAATGGATGCCGTCGCCGCGTTCGAGCCGGCGCTGGCCGACGCCGGATCGCAGATGCTCGTCCGACGTCACGCCTGGGCGCTCGACGCTGCACCGGCCTACGCAGCGATGCTGGACGCGATCGGTGAGCGCACGCCGGTGTCGCTGACGCTCAAGCGCGGCGGCGCCGGTCGCACCGACGTGGCGGCGCTGGCCGCGTGGCTGGCCGAGACCCTCGCGGCCCAGCGCCTGAACGACGTGCGGCGCGGCACCACACACAGCGGCCCGCACCGTGACGAGGTGCAACTCCTGCTGGACGGGCGCGACCTGCGCAGCTTCGGCAGCAACGGCCAGCAGCGCAGTGCCGCCATCGCGCTGCGCATGCTCGAAGCGCGCACGCTGCAGGTCTCACTCGGCACCGCGCCGCTGCTGCTGCTCGATGACCCGTTCGCCGAACTCGACGCCGAGCGTAGTGCGCGCATCCTGCACCTGCTCGGCACGCGCGGGCTGGGGCAGGTGATGCTGGCGGTGCCGCGCAGCGAAGACATTCCGCGCGCCCTCACCGGCTTGCCGACGGTGCGCGTCGTGCATGGTACGCTGTCGGTGGATGCATGAGCGGCCCGGCGAAAAAGGGTCAACCGGTGAGCATCGCCGACGTGATGGCGAAGCTGCTGCAGCAGAAGGGGATGACCGAGCGCGTGGCGCAGGTCGGCGCGATGGATGACTGGGCCACCGCCGTCGGCGCGCAGATCGCCGCCGTCACCGAGCCCCTCTCCGTCACCGCCGATGGCGTGCTGTGGGTGCGCGTCACCACCGCCGCGTGGATGAACGAGCTGAGCCTGCTCGCCCCGACGCTGCTGACGAGGCTCAATGCGGTCCCCGGTCGCGCGCCGGTGAAGCAGCTGCGGTTCCGGCTGGGGCGCAGCGGCGGTTGATCTGCCTTCGGCACGGCAAACAGACGTTCACGACGCCGGCGCCGGCACGCTGGGGGGAGCGCTGCACATCCGCGACGGCGCAACGCGGCCTGAAGTCGCGTATTGAGGCCTGACGCCCCGGGGCCGACACTGGAAGGGAGCGCGACGCACCACGCCAGCGCCTTCCCACTTCGGCTCCACGCCTCCATGTCGCCCCCGATGTGCCAGTGACTTTACCGCCACGCATGCGCGCGCATCAGCGCCGACGCGCGTTCACCCTCGTCGAAGTGCTGGCGGTGGTGATCGTGATCGGCATCCTTGGCACCGTCGGGATCGCGAAGTACCGCGACCGGCAGGAGAAGGTGCGCGAGGGACGCGCCATCATCGATCTGCAGGGCATCATGATGGCGCTCAGCCTCCGCGAGGACGACCTGCCGGCCACGCTTGCCGAGATCGGCCGCGGCGATGCGCGCGACCCGTGGGGCAACCTCTACGTGTACTTCCGCTTCGACCCGAATGACAAGGGTGATCCGAAGGGAGCGCGGAAGGACAAGGCGCTGCACCCGATCAACAGCCGCTTCGATCTGTACTCGATGGGACCGGATGGCAGCACGGCCCTGCCACTCACCACCAAGGCGGCGCAGGACGACATCGTCGTCGCCAATGATGGCAAGTACGTCGGTCGCGCTTCAGGGTACTGACCCGTGATGGCCGGCTTTGTTCGGACACAAGTCGGTCGGCGCTTCCTCGCGGTCAATCTCCTGACGGCGTTCGTCCCTGTCGCCGTCGTCGCCGCCGTGGCGTTTCGCAGCGTGGCCGCGCAACTTCGCGCCCAGGCTGCGGTGAACGTGACACGACTGGACCGGACCATCGGGAACGGCACCATCGCCAGCCTGAGCGCGCTCGCGGCGCAGTTCCCCAGCGCCGATGGTGCCGCGTCACCGTCCGGCGCGTTCGACATGTCGGTGACGGCGGATGCCGGCGCCGCGCCACCCGCGGCACTGGGTGCGGACCTGCCGCCACTCTCGGCTGCTGAGCTGTCGCACCTTCAGTCGGGGCAGCCGTTGCTGCGCACGGTGTCGCGGGCCGCCGCACGGTCTGTGCTGATGGCGCGAGCGGTGCTGCCGTGGTCGGCCGAGGCTCGTCCGGTGCGGTGGTCCAGGGTGCGCACCAGCGCGATCTTCGCCGACCTCGACGAATCGGCGGCCGGGGAGGACTCGCAGTTCTGCGTGTTCGAAGCGGGCACCCCGCATCCGATCCACTGCACCGAGGCGCTCGACCGCGCGACAACGGCGGCCATCGCACGCATCGCGGAGCGCCCGGACGCCAGCGCGACCGGGGGCGAAGCGGACGGATTGTTCGTCTCGTCTCGCGAGCTCTACCTGCTCCATGCGTTCGCGGCGACCAACTGGCGGACGGTGGTGGTGCAGTCTCGGGAGGCCGCGTTCGCCAGCGTGGCGCGCCTACGCGACACCGTCATGCTGCTCACCGGTGCGATGCTGCTGCTGATCTTCGCCGTCAGTCACGCCCAGATCCGTCGCACCACCGAGCCGCTGGCACGCTTGCGCGAGGGCACTCGTCGGCTCGAGGCGGGGGACTTTGTGACACCCGTCGCGGTGCAGGGCGACGACGAATACGCGCAGGTCGCGACGTCGTTCAACGGCATGGCGGCCGTGCTGCACCGGCAGATCACGCTCATGAGCACGCTCGATGCCGTCGACCAGACCGCGCTCGGCACGCACGACACGGCTGCCGTCGCCATCGAGGCGCTGCCGGCCATCGCCGCCGCCGTGGCCAGCGCACAGGTCTCGATCTCAATCCGCCGTGCAACCGACGCCAGCGCGCTCGACGCCGTCACGCTCGATCGCATGAGCGGCGCCCATCATCGCACGACGGTCACGCTCTCTGCCGCCGACCGGCGCGACCTGCTGAAGTCGCCGCGCACCCTGCTGTTGCACGACGCGGCGCGGGCCCGCGGCTTCGTGACGACGGCCGCACCCGCCGGTGCCACCATCGCCGTGCTGCCCATGGTCAACGATGGCGAACTGCTCGGCCTCGTGACGATCGCGCTGCTCGGCACGGAGGTGCCACATGACGGCCTGGCCGAGGCGCGACGCATCACCGACCGGATCGCACTCGCACTCGGCACCGTGCACCTTGTCGCGCGACTCGATGCCCTCTCCGCCGGCACCGTGCTCGCCTTCGCTCGCGCCATCGACGCCAACTCGCCGTGGACCGCCGGTCACTCGGAGCGCGTGACGCGCGTCGCGCTCACCGTCGGGCGGACACTGTCGCTCAGCGCACCGGAACTCGACACGCTGCAGCGCGGCGGCCTGCTGCACGACATCGGCAAGATCGCCGTGCCACCGGGCATTCTCGACAAGGCGCAGAAGCTCACCGACGAGGAGTGGCAGGTAATGCGCCGGCACCCGGCAGTGGGATGCGAGATTCTCTCCCCCATCCCCGCCTTCGGCGATGCGCTGCCCGTGGTGCGATCCCACCACGAGCGCATGGACGGCACGGGGTATCCCGACGGGCTGCACGGCGAGGAGATCCCCTACCTCGCGCGGATTCTCGCCGTCGCCGATGTCTTCGACGCCCTCGCCAGCGATCGGCCCTACCGCGCCGGCATGAGCACCGCCGAAGCATGCGCGATCATCCAGAACGGATCTGGCGCCCACTTCGACCCGCGCGTCGTGCACGCGCTGATGGACGACGTGACCGCCGGCCACGTTGCGGCAGCAGCACCGGCGGCAGCCACCGTATCGCTCGCGGCTGAAGTGAGCCGCACCCGCGCCCTCGTCACACAGTCCGCCTGAACCACGGCGCCTGCCGTGCGATCACGGTGTCAGGCCGAGATCGAGTCGAAGATCCGCACTCGCTCCCAGAACGTGTGGCACTCGGCACGGAACTGCTCGTGCACCGGGTCCACCTGATACGCCTGCTCGTCGGCCGCCGACTGGAACAGCAGCACCAGTGCATGCGTGTAGGCGCGGTCGATGACGGGCCGATCGGTCTCGGCCGGCACACCGGTGTAGCCCGCCTGTACGCTGTCGAGCGCCACCAGCTTCGGCTGCCAGGCCTCGAAGTAGGCGCGATCCGCCGCCGGCAGGTCGGGACGGAGGGAGAAGTAGACGGCATGGACCAGCATCGAAGCCTCGGGTGGGCGAGTCGGCGACCGGCGCATGGGTGGGCCGGTGCACTGTCGGGCAAAGTAGTGCGGGCATCCGCAGCAGCGCCGCGCCGCCCTGTCTAGGTTATGGTCGTCAGTCGCAGCCGCACCACCCCGCAGTCGTCCGCGGTGGCGCCTGCCACTGATTATTAGCATATTCCAATTGTGAGGTGCACACGCGGCACCTCTCGTCGGCGATCCATGTGGTCCCACCCCCTGAACGAGGTATTCCGATGCTCGACGGACTGGCGAATTCCCTGAAGAACATCCTGCCCGACGCGGGGGACGCGCTCGTGGACCGGGCGATGGGTGCGATCAACGATCCGGCCACGGGTGGTCTGGCGTCGGTGGTGCAGAAGCTGCGCGACGGCGGCATGAGCGAGACCGTCAATTCGTGGATCGCCGCCGGCAAGGCCAACCTCCCGATCACGGGTGACCAGCTGCGCGCCGCACTCGGCAACGAGCACGTCGTCGCGATCGCCGGCAAGCTCGGCATCGACCCGGCGCATGCCGCCGACAAGCTGGCGGCGATGCTGCCGGCTGCGGTCGATGCCGCCACGCCGACCGGGACGCTGCCGCCAGCGGCCTGAGTCCTCACCCTGGACGCATGGTGCTGCCAACGGGCAGCCACCGATGCGGAACCGCCCGCCGGCGCCTTGTGCGCTGGCGGGTGGTTTTTTTCGTTGCGGGAGCGCGCATGGCTCAGCCTGTCGCGAGGGTCGAGAAGGCGCCAGACGCCCGCAGCGGCCCGACGCGACGAGCCAGCACCGGCGCACCTTCGCGCCACTTCGGCCGCCGACGCTCCGTCGAGCGGAACAGATAACATCATGTCGTGTAACGAGTTACGCGCCGACATCGAAATTGCCTTTTCCCCGGGTCCCGGTTAGCTTTCCTGAGCTACCGACCGTGATTCCATTCGGAATTTCTACGGTCGGCCGTCAGACCCGCAGCGAAGGGAGCAGCATGGCAGACGTGGACGCGAATCGTGGCGAGTACGGTGGCGATGACATTCAGGCGCTCGAGGGTCTGGAAGCGGTTCGGAAGCGCCCGGGCATGTACATCGGCTCCACTGGATCACGCGGTCTCCATCACCTCGTGTACGAAGTGGTGGACAACTCGATCGACGAGGCGCTCGCCGGCTATGCCAACCTCGTCAGCGTCACCATGCATCGCGACGACTCGATCACCGTCGTCGACAACGGGCGCGGCATCCCGGTGCAGATCAATACCAAGGCGGGCATTCCCGCGGTCGAACTGGCGCTGACGGTGCTGCACGCCGGCGGCAAGTTCGACAAGAACAGCTACAAGGTCTCGGGCGGCCTGCACGGCGTCGGGGTGAGCTGCGTCAACGCGCTCTCCGAATCGCTGAAGGTCTGGGTCAAGCGCGACGGGAAGGAGCACTACATCGACTTCTCGCGCGGAAAGACCATCACCAGGCTGCGCGAGGTGCGCGACATCCCGAAGAAGGAGACCGGCACCACGGTCTGGTTCAAGCCCGATCCCGAGATCTTCACGGAGCTGGTGTTCGAGTACGGCATCCTCGCCAGCCGCCTGCGCGAACTGTCCTACCTGAACAAGGGCGTCACGATCACGCTCACCGACGAGCGCGTGGACGAGGGCGCCGAGGCGAAGCACGAGACCTTCCTCGCCGTCAACGGGCTGCGCGAGATGGTCGAGTTCCTCAACCATCAGCGCAAGGCGCTCCACACCGAGGTGGTCTACATCGACACCGAGCGCGACGACGTCGCGATCGAGCTGGCGATGCAGTACAACGACGGCTATTCCGACACGACTTTCTCCTTCGTCAACAACATCAACACGCACGAAGGCGGCACGCACCTCACCGGCTTCAAGAGCGCACTGACCTCGGTGGTGAACAAGTACATCGAGCGCTCGAGCCTCTCGAAGAAGGACAAGGATGGCATCAAGCTGACCGGTGACGACGTGCGCGAGGGCCTTGCCTGCGTGCTGTCGGTGAAGGTCCGCGAGCCGCAGTTCGAGGGCCAGACCAAGACCAAGCTCGGCAACCCGAGCGTGGAAGGCATCGTGCGCAGCGTGGTGAACGAACACCTCGCGCAGTTCCTCGACGAGCACCCGAAGATCGGCAACATCATCATCGAGAAGGCCGTCAGCGCCGCCCGCGCCCGCGAGGCCGCCCGCAAGGCACGCGACCTCACGCGCAAGAAGAACGCGCTCGACATCGGCAACCTGCCGGGCAAGCTGGCCGACTGCTCGCTCTCCGAGCCGTCGCTGTGCGAGCTGTACCTGGTGGAGGGTGACTCCGCCGGCGGTTCGGCCAAGCAGGGCCGCGAGCGCCAGAACCAGGCGATCCTCCCGCTGCGCGGCAAGATCATCAACGTCGAGAAGGCCCGCATCGACAAGGTGCTCAGCAACGAGGAAATCCGCACCATCATCACGGCTCTCGGCTGCGGCATCAAGGACGACTTCGACCTCGGCAAGACGCGCTACCACAAGATCATCATCATGACGGACGCCGACGTGGACGGCGCCCACATCCGCACCCTGCTGCTGACGTTCTTCTTCCGCCAGATGCCGGAGCTGATCGACGCCGGCTACATCTACATCGCCCAGCCGCCCCTCTACCGCGTCTCGCGCGGCAAGGAGGAGTTCTACGCCTACGACGAGGCGGAGCGCGAGATGTACACCGATCGCATCAGCGGCGGCGACGCCCGCAAGAACGTCTACGTGCAGCGCTACAAGGGCCTCGGCGAGATGAACCCGGAGCAGCTCTGGTCCACCACCATGGATCCGGAGCGGCGCACGATCCTGCGCGTCGGCATGGAGGACGCGGTGATGGCCGACCAGATCTTCCAGACGCTGATGGGCGACGCCGTCGAGCCGCGGCGCGAATTCATCCAGGCCAACGCGCGCTTCGTGACCGTGCTCGACGTCTGAGTCTTCTGGTTCTGATGTGCAGCGGGGCAGTCTCCTTCTCGGGAGGCTGCCCCTCTTGCTTCGTGCGCGCATGGGTCTTGTCGCTGTTGCGCCGAGATCGTCAACTCTGTTCACACAGAGGCTTGAAGCAGCGGAGGGAGGGAGGGCTCTGCGCGCGCACGGAAGTGTCTGTGACGTGCGTTCACCAGGATCCACGATCCGCGGGCGTGCAACGAACCTCTTCGACAGGTCACAGCAGGTGAACGTTCACCCAAAAGCACAACTTCGCTTCCACGCGACGTGAGCATCATTTCGCTCAACGAGCCTCCTCACCGCTGCTGCTCCAATCCTCTGCGTGAAAAGAGTTTGCGATGCCAGCCCCGTACGCCGAATGCCCGAGCCCGCGCTCAGGCCGCAACGGGCTGCGGCGTGCGCCGGCGCATGAGGGGCAGCATCGCGGCCAGCGTCACGACGAGCAGCACGATCTCGATGGTGTAGACCAGCGAGTACGCCGTCGCCGGCCCGGCGAGGCTCACGCCGAGGACGGACAGCCCCTGCATGCCGTTCACGAGGTCGCGCACGATCCCGCCAAAGGCGACGGCCAGGCCCGCCGCGGACGCCTGCACTGCCCCCCAGGCACCCAGTGCCAGACCGCGCTGCTTTTCCGGCGCGTGGTTCATCGTGGCGGTGAGGGTGCCGTGACTGAGCAGGCCGCCGCCGAAGCCAATGAGGAAGGTGCCGCTGAAGAACAGCAGCGCCGAATGCAGCGGCGCGGCGATGATGATGGCGGCAAAGGCCGGAATGCCGGCCAGTGCGCCATACGAGGACATCCGGAACGGGTCGCCGCCGCGCCCCAGCACGCGTGAGGCGAGCAGGAAGCCGATCAGGCCACCCATCGCGAGTGTCGCCGTGAGGCGCGTGGTGTTGGCCACCGTCAGGCCCAGCACCTGGCCGCCGTACGGCTCCAGCAGGACGTCCTGCATGCTGAACGCCATCGTGCCGATGCCGACGGCGATGAGGCGGCGGATCGCGCCGTTGCCGCCGATGAAGCTGTCCCACGACTCCTTGAACGTCGGCTCCTGCCGGCCCTCACGGGTCTTGGTCGGATCGCGCGCCTCCTGCTTCCACATCGCGAAGATGTTGAGCGCGATCGTGGTGACCGCCGCGCCCTGCACCACCTGGATCAGCCGGCCCGGCGTGAAATCGGTGAGCAGCCAGCCGAACAGGATCGCGCTGGCGATCATCCCCACCAGCAGCATCACGTACATCAGCCCCACCACGCGCGGCTGCGACTCCTCGGCGACGAGGTCGGTGGCCAGTGCCAGCCCGACCGTCTGCACCGTGTGCAGCCCGGCGCCGACCAGCAGGAAGGCGAGACCGGAACACAGCTGGCCGATCCAATCGGGGGCGCCGATGGCGTTGCGGCCCGACAGGACGAGGATCGCGAAGGGCATGATCGCGAAGCCGCCGAACTGGAGCATCGTGCCCTTCCAGATCCACGGCACGCGTCGCCAGCCCAGTGCCGAGACGTGCGTGTCGGAGCGGAAGCCGATCAGGGCGCGAAAGGGGGCCGCGAGCAGCGGCAGCGAGATCATCAACGCCACGATGCTCGCCGGCACGTTCAGCTCGACGATCATCACGCGATTGAGGGTGCCCACCAGCAGCACCGACGCCATGCCGCACGAGACCTGGAACAGCGACAGCCGGAGGAGCCGCGAGAGCGGCAGATCGGCGGTCGCCACGTCGGCGAAGGGCAGCATCCGGCCACCCTGGGCCGCCCACGTGCTGAGGAGCTTTCGTGAAATCCGGTTCATCGCGTGAAGAGACGCCCGGGTGAACGGGAGCGGAAGGGGAGAGAGCGACAGAGGGGCCGGGATGCGAGATCCCGGCCCCTACGTCGCCATGCCTGTCGGCAGGATCGTTACGGCGTAACGGCCGCTGGTGCAGCCGACGTCGGTGTTGCTGCCGCCGGTGCGGTCTCGATGGCCGGCGCGGCCGCAGTCATCGGCGCCTTGGCATTGCCCTGCCAGTAGGCGGCCATCCACGTCGTGTTGTTCAGGATCGCGAAGTGCACCGTGAAGACCATCACGCACACCGCACCGAGGAACAGCGGCACGCCCGTGCTCGGCTTCACGACTGTCCAGATTTTTCCTTCATTCATGACGGGAATCCTCTACTTGAGCCAAGGAGTTTGAATGAACGCGAGGACATGTGCAATGATCGCAATCACACCGAAGATGCGAGTGCCCTGCTTCAGACCATCGTGCAACTCCTCTGCCTCCCGCGTGGTGAGGCCTGACGGCCAGACGCGGTTTGGATCGTTATCAGCCATAACGAGTCCTCCTGGAGCTATCGAACGACCGTGCTTGACCCGCACGTGGGGGGACCATGGCTCGAGTAGCCATGCACACTGCTGCTTCCGTCTTCTCCGCTTGGCTCTGATCGGGAGTTGATCCGGAACCACAGTCCTAACATGACCCCGTTACCGGGAGTGTCAAGCATCGTTGTCAACTTCATGTGTAAGGTTTAGTTGACAGTTACGCGCCGACGCGTTTCGCGCCCGGGACGCAACGACCGCGAGAAATCCCTTATGTCCATTGCGTTTCGGTGACATGTCGCGCCGTCGGATGCACCGAAGAAACCTGAGTAACCTGAAGTCGGGTGTTTTGCCAGAATCTGGGCGATGCCCCTCCGGACCTCGGGATTCGCTCCCGCTGGAGTGGCCGGCGACCGCTCCACACGGCGCCACACCGCCCTCGGCGCGCTGCGCAGGCATTTCGCGCTCCAGCAGCGCACGGCAGAGCGTGCGTGCCCACACCGCTGCCCCTGCGCCTGCCCTCGACCGCAGACCGCGACGTGCTACGGTGACCAGCGCTGGTTGCTGGTGTCGAGATCGGGACGGGTGCGCTCAGGATCCAGCAGCACGGCCGTCACCGTGCGCCCGTTCGCGACGGACAACACCTGGTGCGGCTCGGCACGGAACGTGGCGGCCGCGATGAGCATCGTCTCGCTGCGCCCGTCATCGCGCTTCACCACCACCGGCACCGACAGGAATGCGCCGCCCGCGACGCTCACGTGCACCTGCAGCGAATCGCCGGCAGCGTGGGTCACGCTGTCGATCCGCGCGTCGAACGAGCCGGTGCCCGTCGCCCACTCGCGCACGAACGCCTCGCGCGCCAGACCCGCGTCGGCGAGGACGAGGCGCGTGAAGTCGGGAGGATACGGATGCCGGCCGGCCCACGCCGCACCGTACGCCCGCAGCCCACGCACCACCGCACTGTCTCCATGCTCCGCTGCGAACGCGCGCAGCACCACCACCAGCTTGTCGTAGCTCGCCGCGGTGTACGTCAGCGTGCCCGAGTAGTGATCCGCATGCGTCAGCATCGACTGCTCGGCGTGGATGCGCGCCGCCATGCGATACAGATCGGGAATGCCCTCGTCGTCATCGTCGCGGCCGGTGCTGGCGCGCAACAGGCTGCGTTCGAGCCAGCTCGCGATCCCCTCGTCCATCCAGGCGAAGCGGCGCTCGTCGGCCCCCACCTGCATCGGTGCCCACATGTGGCCCACCTCGTGGCCCAGCGTCGTCAACAAGCCGCGCGGCTCGTTGCCGGCCGACACGATGGTGAGCATGGGAAACTCCATGCCGCCATCCACGATGCCCTCGACGAGCGTCATCTGCGGCCACGGATAGGGCCAGAGCAGGCGGGAGAAGTGTTCGATGCTCTGCCGCCCGAAATCGGCGGCCCGTCGCCAGCCGCGCTCCGATGGGCGGTAGAAGGCGTGGATCAGCACCGTGTCGGTGAGTGCGGTGCCGGCACGCGGCACCAGCGCCGCCATCGCATCCCACACCACCTTCTTCGACGTGTAGAACGCGAAATCGCGCACACCGCTGGCGGTAAATCGCCAGGTCAGCCGCGGCGACGCGAGTGTCGCGCCGCCGGCGCGCCGCAGGCTGTCGCTCACGACCGGCACCGCCGCGAAGCTGCGCCGAGCGCGCGCGAGGCGATCACGCACCCCCGACGGAAGCACCTCGGCGGCGTTTTGCAGCACACCCGTGGCGGCCACGAGGTACCCGCCCGGCAGCGTGATGCGCACATCGTAGTCGGCGGCGTCCATGTAGAACTCGCCGGTCGCGAGGTACGGGTCCGCCTGCCAACCCGCGACGTCGTCGTAGACGGCGAACTGCGGGTACCAGTACCCGATCATGCTCACCTCGCCATCGGTGCCGATGCGCGGTGCGGCGTCGCTGGGCAGCGTGAAGCGCCAGCTCGCGCGGAGGTCGATCGAATCGCCGGGGGCGAGCGGTGCCGGCAGCCTGAGCCAGGCCACCGTATTGTCCAGGCGCAGGTTGGGCGTGACCGCTGCGGCACCGCTGGCACCGCACCGCTGCGCCGCGGGTGCTGCCGTCAGGCGCGCGATGCAGAAACTCTCGAGCACGATGCCGCCGGTGCGGGGCACCACTTCGTCGTGGGGCGCCCCGGCACGGAAGAGATTCTGCGCCAGCGTCAGCGAGATCGTGCGGAGCGTGTCAGGCGAGCGGTTGCGGTAGCGGAGCAGTCCCGAGCCACGAATGGCAGACGTGGCAGGGACCACCGTCGCGTCCAGCTCGTAGCGGGCCGATTGCACCCAATGGCGCGGGCCCGGTGTTCCGTCAGCGCGCCGGGTGCCGCGTGCGACGGCAGCCGACCAGAGCGAGTCCACATGGCGCACCACGAACTCGCCGTCGAGCACCGGCGTCGGCGACAGTGCCGGCGTCTGCGCCTGCGACAGCTGCGTGGTGAGGACGCACGTGCCAGCCACCCACAGCCAGCGCGTGCGGCGTGTCACTTACCGCTTTTCGTTCTTCGCGCCGTTCCAGGTCTGACGGAAGAACGTGATGCCGACCGCGATGATCGCGGTGAAGATCACGCCCACGGCCAGCCGCGCGATGTTCGACGAGCCCGTGTCGAGCCCGGCCGTGGCCGGCGTCACCGGGGTCATCACGGCGAAGTACCAGCCGAAGTAGAACGCCGCCGCGAGAACGGCGAGACCCAGAAAGGCGAAGGCCTGAAGCTTGAGCATGACGAGTGGCGGAGAAGCGTCCGGGTGTATCGGTGCCGGCGGGGTGGCCGACGCGATACGTCAACGATGGCCGTACCGGCGGGGTGGCCGACGCGACCCTTGAAAGATCGCCGTGCCGGCCGGCGCGGGGTAGTGGCCCGGCGGCCGGGGGGCCGCCACTTGCCGCCACTTGCCGCCAGCTGCCGCCCGCTGCCGCCGGTTGCCGGCAATGCAGCCGCTAGCCGGCCAGCACCTCGACGCCGCCGCTGGTGACGCGGTGACTGATCCACGGGAGGGTATCGGCCGGCGGCTCGTCGCCGATCACGACCGTCGCGCGCAGCCGCTCCATGGCCACGGCGAGGGACGCCGGCGTGGCGGCATGCACCGTCGCCAGCGGCGCCCCGGCCCGCACGTGGTCGCCCACGCGCACCTCGAGGACGATGCCGACGGCGGGATCCACCGCATCCGCAGCCGTCGTCCTGCCACCACCCAGACCGATGATGATGTGTCCTACCGGGCGCGGGGGGATGGCCTGCACCACGCCGTCGCGCGGCGCGGGCACCTGGGCCACGCAGGCAGCGCCCGGGAGCAGCGCGGGATCGTCGATCACGGCCGGATCTCCACCCTGCGCCACGACGATCTCGCGGAACTTCGCCAGCGCCGCGCCGCCGTCGATGGCCGCACGCAGGATGGCACGCGCGTCGGCGTCGCCCACATCCGGGCGCGCCAGGCGCAACATCTCGACGGCGAGTGCCTCGGTCACGGTCCAGAGATCTGCGGGACCACCGCCGCGGAGCGTGTCGAGACACTCCCGCACCTCGAGGGCATTGCCGCAGGCATTGCCGAGGGGGCGATCCATCGCGGTGATCAGCGTCACGACCGGCACGCCGGCGGCCTCGCCGAGCGCGATCATCGTGCGCGCGAGTTCGAGGCCGCGATCGAGTTCCGGCAGGAAGGCGCCGCTGCCGCGCTTCACGTCGAGCACGAGGCCCGTCAGCCCTTCCGCCAGCTTCTTGCTCATGATGCTGGCGGCGATGAGCTGCACACACTCGACGGTCGCCGTGGCATCGCGCAGCGCATACAGGCGACGGTCGGCGGGGGCGATCTCGGAGGTCTGGCCGATCAGCGCGCACCCGATCGCCGCCAGCTGCGAGGCGGCCTGCGCCAGCGGGATGTCGGTCCGAAAGCCGGCGATGCTCTCGAGCTTGTCGAGCGTGCCGCCAGTATGACCCAGTCCGCGGCCCGACATCATCGGCACCGCCACGCCCACTGCGGCCAGCAGCGGTGCGAGGATGAGCGAGGTCTTGTCGCCGACGCCACCAGTGGAGTGCTTGTCGATCCACGGAGGCGCCCCCGCCGGACGCTGCAACTGCCGGCCCGTCGCGAGCATCGCGCCCGTCAGCGCGCTGGTCTCGGCGGCATCGAGGCCGCGGAAGAAGATGGCCATCAGCAGCGCCGAGAGCTGGTAGTCGGGTACCGTGCCATCGGCCGCGGCGCGGGCCACGTCGCGCAGCTCGGCATCCGTGAGTCGGCCACCGTCGCGCTTGCGCTCGATGAGGTCACGAAGGATCATGCGGCGAACCGCGCCTGCTCAGCCGGGGTATCACTGCTGTCGGCGAGGCAGGGGAACGACGGCTGGGTCACTTCGATCAACAGGACCTTCATGCGTGTGATTGATGCAGCCGGACGGCTGCTGTCTGCGATGGCGATGGTCGCCACGGTGGTGTGCACCGCCACGGCGAGTGCGCAGGACGTGGTGACGGTGATCCAGCAGGCCGAGCGTGACCGCGGCGCGCGTGATCCCGTGGCGGCGTTGCAGCGGTACGAGGGGGCACTGGCCACCGCGCCCACCAACTACGACCTGCTCTGGCGCGCATCGCGCGAGGCGGTGGACCTTGGCGAAGGAGCCACCGATGCGGCGAAGCGCACCAGCTACAACAAGCTCGCGGAAGGCTACGCGCGGCGCGCCGTCGCCGCCAATGCCGGTGGTGCCGACGGCCACTTCATGCTCTCGGTGTCGCTTGGCCGGACGGCGCAGTCGCTGGGGTCACGCGATCGGGTGAAGTATGCCGCCGAGATCCGGAGCGCCGCTCTCGATGCGGTCCGGATCGAGCCGCGGCATGCCGGTGCGCTGCATGTGCTGGGCGTGTGGAATGCGGAGGTGATGCGGCTGGGTGGCCTGACACGGTTCGCGGCACGCAATTTTCTTGGCGGGAAGGTCTTCGATCAGGCGAGCTGGTCCGAGGCGCGGCGCTATCTGGAGGCAGCCGTGGCGGCCGATCCGGGGCGGATCACCCATCGGCTCGATCTGGCGATGGTGTACGCCGACACGAAGCAGCCCGCACTCGCGCGGTCCACCTGCGAGGTGGTGCAGCGCATGCCGACGGTGGAGTTCAGCGACGGCCGCTACAAGCAGGAGTGCGACGCGCTGATGCGCCGGCTGCGCTGAACCGAGACGCCGGACAGGGTGTCGCGGCGCGGAAGCGATCTGGCTGCGCGGCGCCGTTGCAGAGCTCGCGGCAGATTCCACTGCGGATCTGCTGCGGGTTTCACTGCGGATCTGCTGCGGGTCTCGCTGCAGGTTTCACTGCATCTCCCTGCAGATGTCGCTGTCGATGCGGATCACGGTGCGGAACGGCAGACGGCGGCGGCTCCCATGTGGGTGCCGCCGCCGTCTGCCGTGCGTACGGATGCTGCCAGGGCCGCTGCCCCAGCCGCGCGTGTCAGGTCATGCGGTCGAACTTGCGACGGGCCTGCCGCGTGCGGCGGCGCACCTCGCGACTCAGCTCCTCGCCGGCCTCGTCGATCATGCTGCCGGCCTGCTCGCGCAAGCCCTCGGCCGACTCGCGCAGTCCGGCGGCACCCTTCCGGATGACGCGCCGGAGCTCCGGCCCACTGCGCGGGGCGAGGAGCATCGCGACGGCGGCACCGATCGCGGCACCGGCCAGCACGGCGAGCGCCACCGTGGTCCCGCTCGTCTCCGACGCGGCGCGCTCGTCGCTGCCGGCCTCGTCGATCAGTTCGTCCTCTTCATAGATCATGCGATCCCCCGTGAGTCGGTGTCAGTGTGCATCACTGCGTCGTACCCCGCGGGGCAGGTTCCGTGCCCGGGCTCAGCCCGCCCCGTGCGCGCACCCGACGCGGCGTGGCGCGTGTAGATTCGCCGACGACCTCAGCCGAGTCAGCCTTCATGGTTCCCGCCACACCATCGGACAGCGCCAGTCACGACCGCGCCGCTGCGCTGCGCGCGGCGCTCACGCGTGCCAGCTACGAGTACTACGTGCTGGACCGTCCCGCGCTGAGTGATCGCGACTACGACCTGCTGTTCCGCGAGCTGCAGGCGCTCGAACATGCGCACCCGGCGCTGCGCACCCCCGACTCGCCGACGCTGCGCGTGGGCGCGGACCCGCAATCGGCGCTGCCGAAGCACACGCATCTGGTACCGATGCTCTCGCTGGACAACGCCTTCGACGAGGCGGAGCTGGAGGCGTGGGGCGAGCGGGTGCGGCGGATCGCCGGCGATGCGATGGCGGTGGAGGGGCTGAGCTGCGAGCTGAAGATCGACGGGGCGGCGGTGTCGCTCACCTATCGCGACGGCGTGCTGGAGACCGGTGCCACACGCGGCAGCGGGACGATCGGCGAGGACGTCACGCCGAACATCCGCACGATGCACGACGTGCCGCTGCGACTGCACACGAACACGCCGCCCTCGCTGCTGGAGATCCGGGGCGAGGCGTACTTCCCGTTCAGCCGGTTCGTGACGATGAACGCGGAGCGGGTGCGCGCGGGCGAGCCGGTGTTCGCCAACCCTCGCAATGCCGCCGCCGGTGCGCTGCGCCAGCTCGATCCGGCGATCACTGCGCAACGCCCGCTGCGCTTCTACGGCTACTCGGCCGTGCATCCGGATGGCGCGAGTGCCCTGCCCTTTGCCACCCAGCATGCGCTGCTCGAGCAGCTGCGGGCGTGGGGCATTCCGGTGGCACCGCATCGCGTCGTGTGCCAGACGCTGGCGGAGGTGCACGCGTGGGCACGGCTGGTGGAGCACGAGTACCGGGCGCAGATCGACTTCGCGATCGATGGTGCCGTGGTGAAGGTGAATGCGCTGGCGCTGCAGGAGGAGCTGGGCGAGGTGAGTGGCCGCGTGCCGCGCTGGGCGATCGCACGCAAGTTCGCGCCGGACATTGCCGAGACGACGCTGCTGCGGATCGGCGTGAACGTGGGGCGCACCGGTTCACTCAATCCGTATGCCGAGCTGGAGGCGGTGGAGATCGGCGGCACGACGGTGCGGATGGCGACGCTGCACAACTTCGACCTGCTCATCGCGAAGGATCTGCGCGTCGGCGACCGGGTGCTGGTGCAGCGCGCCGGTGAGGTGATCCCGCAGGTGATCGGTCCCGTGCCCGAGAAGCGCAGCGCGAGCGATCCGCCGGTGCCGTTCGTGGCGCCGGCGGTCTGTCCGTCGTGCGGCACGCCGGTGCGTCGTGACGAGGACGAGGTGGCGCTGTACTGCCCGAACGTGGCCTGTCCGGGTCGCACGCTGGAGGCGCTGGTGCACTTCACGAGCGTGGATGCGATGGACATCCGCGGCTTGAGTTATGCGCGCATCGAGCAGTTGCTCGCGGCCGGGCTGGTGCGTGATGCGGCAGACTTCTACGCGCTGACGGTGGCGCAGGTGCAGCCGCTGGAGCGGATGGCGGCGAAGAGCGCGCAGAAGCTGATCGAGGCGATCGACGCGTCGCGGTCGCAGCCGCTCTCGCGGCTGCTGAACGCACTGGGCATCCGGCATGTGGGCGCAGTGGCGGCGCAACTGCTGGCACGACGGTTCGGCAGCATCGAGGCGCTGCAGGCGGCGTCGCTGGAGGATATCCTGGCGGTACGCGGGATCGGTGCCGTGATCGCGGAGTCGGTGCGGGAGTATCTGGACGATCCTGCGGGGCGCGATCTGGTGGCGCGGCTGATCGCAGCGCGGGTGCAGGTGAACGAGCCGGAGTCGACGAGCGGCGAGGGTCCGCTGACGGGGCTGACGGTGGTGCTGACGGGCACGTTGCCGACGTTGTCGCGCACCGAGGCGACGGCGCTGGTGGAGCGTGCCGGTGGGCGGGTGACGAGCAGCGTGTCGAAGGCCACCTCGTTCCTGGTGGCGGGGGAGGAGGCGGGATCGAAGCTGGAGAAGGCGACGGCGCTGGGAATCGAGGTGCTCGACGAGGCGGGGTTGATCGCTCGCGCACGACTGCCGTGACGCGTGCGGCGGTCCGCGCCGGCACGCAGCCACCGACGCGCGCCTTCAGGCCCGTTACCGCCCGACCAGCCCCACGTACTCCGGCTTCACCACGAACTGCCCGTTGATCAGCAGCTCCCGGTCCCACGGCAGCACGATCGCCGCCTCGGTCGTCATCGCGGCGAAATCCGGGGCGTAGGCACCGCACCGGAATCCCACCGCCGTCTTCACCACCTCCGCGCCGACGTTCACCAGCGCCGCCTTCGCCAGCCGGATCGTATCGCCGCTGTCGCAGGTTTCGTCCACCAGCAACACCCGCTTCCCGCGCACCGAGTGGGGTGCCTCGCCGAAGATCGCCGGCGTCTCGCGCACATGCTGCTCCTGGCGATACCGGCGGCTCACCGTCATCGACGCAAACTCCCGGTCGAGGATCGACGCCACCGTCGCCCCCGGAATGACGCCGGCGTTGGCGATGCCGACCACGATCTCCGGATCGAAGTCCCGCGCCACCTTCAGCGCCAGCGCGCGCGACAGCTCGCCAAACAGCGGCCAGTCCACCTCAAGCACGCCTTTTGCCGGATCGATCGTGGTACGACGTGCGGACGACATGTGCGCTCCATCCGTTGGGCAGGCTGATCGGCGTCGCATCCGCAGTGAGCGCCGCTGGTATGTCCCTCCTGCGAAGTTAGCCCGGAACCGGAGCCCACGCAGCACGCGGGAAAAAGATTGCAGGAGGTGGGTGCCGTGACGTAGCTTGTCTAGAATCACGAGTCTGTCACCGGGGTGCGCCCTGCACCGGCCTCGCGCCGTTTCCCCCCTGTCCTCGTTTGCCATGACCTGGTTGCGCCGTGTGTCCGATGGCGTCTCGCGCCTGCTCGGTGGACATCCCTCAGCGCGCGAGCTCGGCGCGAAGCGACCCGATTTCGTCGCGGAAGGGCTGTCGCTGGAGAAATCGAACGACCTCGACGGTGCACTGACGTCGTACCGCCTCGCCCTGCGCACCAACCCGGACGACGCGAAGATCCTCCTCAACATGGCGATCGTCTTCACCAAGTCGGCACGCGCCGACGAGGCGATCCGGACCTACCGCAAGATCCTCGAGTCGGAACCGACCCACCCCGGCGCGAACTACGGCGTGGCGTTCCTGCTGGCCAAGAAGGGCGACGTGGACGCCGCCATCCAGCACCTCGAGACCTTCCTCGTCACGGCGCCCACCGGCGGCGACAGCGGCAAGTGGCGGAGTCACGCACAGGCGACCCTCCGATCGCTGCGCGGCGAGCCGGAGGCGGTGGCGCAGGGCGAGGCGGTGCAGGACGAGGCAGGGGTGGCGGGCGACACAGTCGTCGACACGCCGCTCCGCCAGGCCACGTTGCGTGGCATGCAGGCCGATCCGACCCAGCACGACCTCCCCGGGCTCAAGGCCACGGGCACCGACGGGCACCGTCACGGGAATGACGCCTGAACAGCCGCTCGGCCGTGTACTCGCGGTCGTCAGCCAGAAGGGCGGGGTCGGCAAGACGACGACGGCGGTGAACCTCGCAGCCAGCTTCGCGCGGCTCGGGCTCAAGACGCTGATTGTGGACGTGGACCCGCAGGGCGCGGTGCGCTACGGCGTGGGACTCAGGGCCGGACATCCCACCGTCGGTTTCGCCGACTACCTGCGCGGCGACGTGCCGCTCCGCGACATCATCCTGCCGACCCAGCTCCCCTGGCTGCGGGCGATGCTCGTCGGCAGCGTGAACGACGCCGTCGAACACGACGACTACATCCGCCGAGCCACCGAGACGCAGCAGCTCGCGCAATTGCTTCGGGTGGCACGGGAACGATGCCACGTGGTGGTGGTCGACACGCCGCCGGGCCTGAGCGGCGTCGTGCGCGCGGTGCTTGGCCTCAGCCAGCACGTGATCGTTCCGCTGCAGTGCGAACCCCTCGCCCTCCAGACCACCCCGCAGGTGCTCCGCGGCATCCAGGATGCGCTGCGCTCGAACGATCAACTGGCGCTGGAAGGGGTACTGCTCACGATGTACCAGGCGGGCAATCCGGTCACGGAGCGGACGGCCCAGTACATAAGGCAGTACCTTCCCGAGAACCTCGTGTTCGAGCAGACGATCCCGCGCTCCATGCCCTGCGTCGACGCCTTCGCCGCCGGTGTTCCGGTGGTGCTGCGCACCCCCGACGATCCCGCCTCGCTGGCCTACATGAACCTCGCCGCGCAGCTCGCGGAGCATTTCAGGTGACGGAGCATGCCAGATGACGGAGCATTTCAGGTGATGGAGTACGTCCGGTGATGCGGAATGCGCGCAGTGTCATCACGGCGCTGCTGGCCGGCACCGCCGTGGCGGCGTGCACCGGGGTCAGCACCGATCCGCAGGTGCCGCTGTCGATCCAGTTCGACTCGCTCCCGGCGCTGGCCGTCGTGGTCGGCGACACGATGCGCGGCGGCGACCTGCTGCCGGCGCGCATTCCCGCCCTCGCGTACAACGCCGCCGGCGGTACCGTCGCCGATACCCAGGTGCGCCTGATCGGCATCGATTCGGCGTCGGCCAATGCCTTCCGGCAGATCAGCGGGCTCCGGCTGACGGGACGCGCCCTCGCAACGACGGTGCGCGTGGTCGCGCAGGCGGGGTCGGTGCAAAGCCAGACACAGACGTTTGCGGTGGTCGCGGCGCCGACCGCACTGTCGCGCACCGCCACCGACGCCAGCGACTCGCTGGTGTACAACGGCCTCGATACGAGCACCCGTTGGGTCGACACGCGCGCCCGCGTCCTGGCCGGCACGACGCCGCTCAACGGGCTGCGGGTGCGCTTCCGGGTCGTGAGCGTCGCGTCGTCGATCGTGGACTCGGTGCGCCTCGTGAACCCCAGCTCGGGGCGGTCGGTGGCCTCGGTGCTGACCAGCAGCGACGCCGCCACGGTCCGGCTCAAGGCCTACGCCAGGCCGGGGGTGAACACCACCGGCCTCGTGACACTCGAGGCATCGATTCGTGCGCTCGGAGTCCAGGTGCCGGGCAGCCCGCTGCAGTTCACGGTCCGGCTCGTACCCTTCTCGCTGCCCCGCTGACGGGCGGTGCCCGCCGGCACCGCACTCCGTCACCTGCCGCTGGCGCCGGGTCGTGCACTCGCCTAGCCTGTCCCCACGCGAGCGCGGCGCGAGCCAGACTCGACGCAGGACGTGATGCGCGTGACGAGCGCCGGGCGTACCGGTCGCACCGGCGCCGGCGACGCGACGGCACCACGACCTGCGCCGAATCGCTCCGCCGCGCGCCCCCCAGACTGAGCGACCCGCATGCCCGGAGGAGAGATGGCCGTTTCGACCGCGACCGTGGACAGCAGTGCGCCAGCGGGGGCACTGATCGTGCACCGCGGCGCGCCGCGTCCGGCGCCTGGCACACTGACGCAGCTCTTCTTCGAGGCCATCAGCAGCGTCAGCAAGCCGGCCGCACTCCGGTTCAAGCAGGACGGCACATGGCACGACATCTCGCACGCCGAGCTGCTGCTGCGCGTGCGCCGCACGTCGCTGGCGCTGCAGGCACTGGGGCTCGTGCGCGGTGACCGCGTTGCACTGCTCTCCGAGAACCGTCCCGAGTGGGCGATCGCGGACTACGCCTGCCTCACCGCCGGCATGGCCGATGTGCCGATCTATCCGACGCTGCCGGCGGAGCAGATGGTGCACATCCTGAACGACAGCGGCGCAGCGGCGATCTTCGTCTCGACGACGGAACAGGCCGCCAAGATCGCACGCATCCGTGCCGACGTGCCGGCCCTGCGCTGCGTGATCAGCTTCTGTGCACCGGCACCGGCTGGCTGTGACGTGACGATGTCCGACTTCATGCAGCGCGGCGCCGCGCTCGACACACCGGAGCGTGCCACCGCCTGGCAGCGTGACGCCCTCGCGACGCAGCCCGACGATCTCGCGACGCTCATCTACACCTCGGGCACCACCGGGCTGCCGAAGGGCGTGATGCTCACGCACGACAACCTGTACTCCAACGTCCACGGCTCGCTGCCGATCCTGCGCCCGCAGGGCGACGACGTCGCACTCAGCTTCCTGCCGCTCTCGCACATCTTCGAGCGGATGGCGGGGCACTACATGCTCTTCGCCGGCGGCTGCACGATTGCGTACGCGGAGTCGATCGACGCGGTGGCGGCCAACCTCGGCGAGGTGCGCCCGACGATCCTCAGCTCCGTCCCGCGCATCTACGAGAAGCTCTACGCCCGCATCATGGAAGGGGGGAACGCGGGCTCCGCGGTCAAGAAGGGCATCTTCCACTGGGCGCTGGGTGTGGCGGACGAGTGGGCCGACGCCTACCTCGCCAAGCGCGAACCTGGCGCAGTGCTCGCCTTCAAGTACGCGGTGGCGCAGAAGCTGGTCTTCAGCAAGATCAAGGCACGGCTGGGCGGCCGGCTGCGGGTGGCCTGCAGCGGCGGTGCACCGCTCGCGTCCACGATCAACAAGTTCTTCGTCGCGGTCGGGCTGACGCTGGTGGAGGGCTACGGCCTGACGGAGACGAGCCCGGTGGTGTCGGTGAACCGGCTGGACAACATCCGTGTCGGCACGGTGGGTCAGCTCATCGCCGGCGTGGAGGTGGCGATCGCCGCCGACGGCGAGATCCTCACCCGCGGCCCGAGTGTGATGCAGGGCTACTACCGCAACCCCGCCGCGACGGCCGAGGCGATCGATGCGGACGGCTGGTTCCACACCGGCGACATCGGCGCGATGGAGGACGGCTTCCTGCGCATCACTGACCGGAAGAAGGACATCATCGTGACTGCCGGCGGCAAGAACATCGCCCCGCAGCCGATCGAGAATCGCGTCGTCACGAACGCCTTCGTCAGTCAGGCGGTCATGATCGGTGACAAGCGGAAGTTCCCGGTGCTGCTGGTGGTGCCCGCCTGGGACGCGCTCCTCAAGTGGACCGCGCACAAGGGGATCGACTCCGCCGACCACACGGCGCTGCTGACGAACCCGCAGGTGATCGAGAAGATGGACCGCGAGGTGCGCGGCGAGATGGAGGGGCTGGCCAAGTTCGAGGCCCCCAAGAAGATCGCGCTGCTGCCGCACGAGTTCACGATCGACGGCGGCGAGCTGACGCCGTCACTGAAGGTGAAGCGTCGGGTGATCAACGAGAAGTACAAGTCGGTGATCGATGCGCTGTACGCTGATGCGAGCGCTGAGTAGTCTGGTCGCTGCCGTCACCGTCGATCCGCAACGGCGTGTCGCAGGACAGCACAGCATATCGCAGAACGGCACAGCATCTCGCGGAACGGCACAGCATCTCGCAGAACGGCACAGCATCTCGCGGAACGGCACAGCATCTCGCGGAACGGCACAGCATCTCGCAGAACGGCACAGCATATCGCAGAACGGCACAGCCGCAGAACGGCAAAGCCGCTGAACTGCTCGAACTGCTCGAACTTCTGGACTGCTTGAACTGCTTGAACTGCTTGAACTGCAAAACGCAAAACTGAACAGCCGCAAAACGGCAGCACGAGCCGCGGGCCAGCGTCGGCGGCATCAGGCAATGTAATTGTGATGGGAACAGCTCTCGCAGTTGCAGTTCCCACCTATATCCAAGCTTCTTTGTGCGCGAACGCTGCCCTGCAGTAGGGCAGCAGTTTTGCGGCTGTTCAGTTTTGCGTTTTGCAGTTCAGCAGTAAAGCAGTTCAGCAGTTCAAGCCGTTCAGCGGCTGTGCAGTTCTGCGGCTGTGCCGTTCTGCGATATGCTGTGCAGTTCTGCGGCTGTGCCGTTCTGCGATATGCTGTGCCGTTCTGCGATCTGCTGTGCCGTTCTGCGATCTGCCGTTCCCGTTCGTGACGCCAGGTCAGGCGTCGAAGAGCGGACTGCTCGGCGCCCGGCGCAGCGGGATCGGCGCAGACGCCGACGGCAGGCGCTCGGCGACGGTGTGGTGCGCGTCGGACGCCAGCGGTGTCCAGTCGGACAGGTCGAGCGCCGTGCCGGCCGGGACGACGAGCCGGCCCTTCGTGCGGACCACGCGTGCGGCGGCGCCGAGGAGGGGGGCGCTGACATGCGCCGCGTCGAGCGCCAGGCCTCGCAGGGCACCCGTCGCCAGCGGCAGGCCCGCCGCGGGGAGGGTCAGCGTGCTGACGCGCTCATCGAGCGGCAGCGTCAGGTGCGTGTCGCCAACGAACACCTTCACGTGCGCGATGATGCGCAGCAGCGCCGGGATCGCCCGCGACCACTCCCCCGTGACCAGGATCGGCTGCGGCGCTTCGAGCAGATGCAGCTGGGCGGCGAGGCGGAAGGCGGTGTCCTCGTCGAATGGCGGGGCCTCCCCATCACGCCGCGCCGTACCGAAACGCGCCTCGCCATCCTCGATGGCGAACGACGCCCGGCACACCGGACACCCCAGCACGCCATCGAGGATGTGACGCTCCGCGCTGCGCGTGCTCGTCGCCACCAGCCAGCTGTCCTCGTGCGCGTTCGGGCAGCGCAGCATGTCGATCAGCTCCGTGAACATCGCGTCAGCTCCGCGACAGGCGAATCTCGTCGATGTTCACGCCCGGCGGGCACGACAACACCATCCTGATCACGGCGGCGACATCACTCGCCGTCAGCATCGCGCGTCGCGGTGTGAAGCCGGCGCGGGTGTCGGGATCGAGCGCATCCCACAGCGGGGTGTCGACGGGCCCCGGTGACACCAGCGCCGTTCGCACGCCACTGCCGCGCAGCTCCTGCCGCATCGCCTCGTGCAGCGCCCGCAGCCCGTGCTTGCTGGCCGCGTACGCCCCGTTCTCCGGAAACACCGCGCGATCCGCACTCGAGCCGAGCGTCACGATCGTCCCCGCAGCGCGCGCGCGCATCGCCGGAATGAAGGCGCGCGCGAGCAGGAACGGTGCGACGAGGTTGGTCTGGATCACCGCACTGAAGTCGGCCGGCGCCATCGACTCGATCGGCGACAGCAGGAACAGTCCCGCGTTGTTCACCAGCAGGTCGGGCGCCGTGCCGAACCGCGTGGTGATTGCCGCAGCCACCTGCGCCACCTGGGCGGCGCTGGTGAGGTCGCAGGGAAACGGGTGCGCGGTCGGCCCGAGCTCCTCAGCCAGCGTGTCGAGCGCACTGACCGTGCGCGCCAGCAGCGCGACATGCATCCCGCACGCGACACAGTCGCGTGCCAATGCGGCGCCGATGCCACGCGAGGCACCGGTGATGACTGCGAGGGTGGGCGTGGGGGCGGGGCCGGACATGGTGGAAATGTACCGCCGCCGGCACGGTGGGTACCGGCCGGCGGCGGACAGGTGCGCTCACGACGATGGGGCGGTGGCTACCGACCGGCGGAGGACAGCTGCGCTCACGACGCCGGCGCGCCATGATGCGGCTGTCGCGTCAGCGCGACCCGTGCGCGAGCCGCAGGAACTCCTCGCGCGTCTTGGCATCGGTGCGGAAGTTGCCGATCAGCGCCGAGGTGATCGTCTTCGAGTTCTGCTTCTCGACGCCGCGCATCGCCATGCACATGTGGGCACACTCGATCACCACACCCACGCCCTTCGGTTTGAGGACGTCGGCCAGCGCCTGCGCGATCTGTTCCGTCATCCGCTCCTGCACCTGCAGGCGGCGAGCGAACACATCGACGACGCGCGCCAGCTTCGACAGCCCCACCACCCGCCCGTCGGGGATGTAGGCGATGTGCGCCTTGCCGAAGAACGGCAGCATGTGGTGCTCGCACATCGAGTAGAGCTCGATGTCGCGGACCATCACCATGCCGTCGGCATTCTCCTCGAACAGCGCGTCCCCGATCACCTCGGCGGCGTTCTGCTCGTAGCCACGCGTGAGCCACGCCATCGCGCTGGCCACGCGACTGGGCGTCTTCAGCAGGCCCTCGCGGTCCGAGTCCTCGCCCAGCAACTCGAGCTGTCGGCGCACCAGCGACTCGTACTCCGCCAGCGCCGAGTCCGAGATGGCGGGGCGCACCCCGTCGAACGCCTCATCGGCGTCCGACGGCCTAATGACCTGAATACTCGACATAGTTGTTCTCCGTCTCCCAGAGGCGCAGCCGGCTCAGCGTCGCGGGCGCCACGTGCGGGGCGATCGCATTCCAGCAGGCCACCACGATGTTTTCCGCCGTCGGATTGATCCCGCGGAGGATCTCGACTTCGAGGTTCAGGTTGCGATGATCCATCTGATCGATCACCTCACGCTCCACCACCTGGCGCAACAGGCCGAGGTCCATCACATACCCCGTCACGGAATCCACCTCGCCCGACACCGACACTTCGAGCGTGTAGTTGTGGCCGTGCCAGTTGGGATTGTTGCACTTGCCGAATAGCCGGGTGTTCTCGGCATCCGACAGCGCGGGGTTGTGGATGCGGTGCGCTGCGTTGAAGCGCAGGCGCCGCGTGGCGGTCACGATCGGCATGTCATCTCACTGGCACCCGCACCATCGCGGGACGCCGCCTGAAGGGTCACGGCAGTGCGGATGCAGACGGCAGCCACATCCCGACGTGCGTGAGAGGAACGCCGTCAGCGCCGGCGACGGTTCCACGGCGGACAAACGAATGTGGGCGCTCCCCGAAACTGCGGGGAAACGCCCACATCCACCAGAGTGGAACGAGAAGGGGTTTTTGAAGCCCGTCGATACGCTACAGCCCTCACCCGCAGCCTCCCGCCTTCCCCGCACTGGGGCATGACGTCAGCACGATTTATCGGACTTCACCGGCAGACTTATCGGCTCAAAAATTATGCCTTCCCGTTCCTGAACTTTTGCTGCGCAGAAGGTAGGACGCTGTGCAGCGCTTCGTCAACTGGACGCGCGACCGGACCCTGACGTCACGCGCACGCGCACCAGTGTCGGACGTGTACCGCCGATGCTCACACCCCGCTGTACTCGAACGCCGCTCAGATCTCCCAGTTCGACAGCATCACGCCATCCGCCGGCTGCGACGGTTCGGCGTGCGCCGCCAGCGTCATGCGGAGGTCGGTCCAGCGCACACGTCCGCCCCGCGTCATCAGTGCCGCATAAAAGCGGGACGCGTCGCCCTGCACACGAATCGCCACGCGCCGGGTGCCGGAACGGCGGGCGTACTCCGTCAGGTGCGTCACCAGCGCGAGCGCATCGGCATCGCTCTGCGCCACCAGCTTGAGCACGCGCACTTCGTCGCGCGTACGCCCTTCCACCAGCGGCGCCGAGTGGCAGATGGCGAAGGCGGTGATGCGGCCGGCGCGCCGCAGGAGCACCGTCTCACCGATCGCCAGTGTGTCGGTGATCCGCATCTCACGCGTGAAGTCGTAGCCGTCGCGCATGCGGCGCGTGAGCTCGGCGCACTCCAGCAGGGCGTCGTCGCGCTCGAGCTGGGGCAGGCGGCCGAGCAGCACCAGCGGTGCATCGAGCGCGGCCGCCTCGAGTGTGACGGTGATCGTCAGGGGACCCGGCACGAAGCCCAGCTGCGAGTAGAAGCCGATGTTGTCCATCGTGCGCGGCATGGTCTCGAGTCCGATCACGCGACAGCCGAGTGTGCGCAGGTGGTCCATCCCGAACTCGACGATCGTGCGGCCCACCCCGCGGTCCTGCAGCTCCGGCAGCACCGCGAGCGGCCCCATCCACCCCTCCACACCGCTGCGATGCGCGATGTTGAATGCCGCGATGGTGCCGCGGTCGGTGCGCCAGAGCGCCGCGCCGGCCCCGGCCCCCTCGATCGCGTACCGCCAGATCAGCGGATTCAGGAACGGGACCCGTACCCCGACCAGGCCGTCCTTGCGGTAGCGCTCGGAGAACGCGTCGCTGAAGACGGTGTTGAGCGCCGGAATGTCAGCCGGCCGTATCAGCTCCGGACCCGTGATCACCGGGTCGGAACGCCATGTCCGCACGCTTGCCACCGTCAGGCCTCCACACCAGCAAGTGATTCCACAGGCACCCGCCCGCCATCGCGCTGTTCCACCACCGCGCGACCGGTCTCCTCGTCCACGCTCACCTCGAGCACACGATCCAGCCCGTCACGCACGCCATCGATGTGCGTGATGACGATCACCTGCTCGAAGCGATCCTGCAACCGGCGCAGCAGCTCCACCACGTTCGCCCGTCGCTGGTCGTCGAGCGATCCGAAGACCTCGTCCAGTACCAGCAGCGAGAAGGGCTGCCCACTGCGCTCCGCGATCAGCTGCGACACCGCCAGCCGCAACACGAGATTCGCCAGATCCTCCTCACCCCCCGAGATGACCTGCCGCGGCACGCCGCCGCCGATCAGGATCACCTCGTAGTTCTCATCGAGCTCGAACTCGTTGTACCGGTCGTCAGTGAGGTCGGTGAGGAACGATCCGGCAATCTCGCCGAGTTCCGGCCGCAGTCGCGCATTCAGCTCGGACCGGAGCTCGCCGTAGGCCGTGTCCAGCTCGTCGTGCACGCGCCGCTCGTTCTCGAGCTGCTGCTGGTGCGCGCGGATCTTCGCCGCCTGCTCCGCCGCCGCCAGCGCCCGTGACAGCGCCGCCGCCGCGTTCGACACGTCGCTCCCGGCACCGGCCCGGACCACCGCCGCCTCCTGACGCTGCCGGCTGGCCAGCTCCCAGGCGGCGTTCGCCTCGGCATGCCGGGCAGCGCTGAACCCGTGCGTGAGCCGCGCCGCGCGCGCGTCCTGCGCCGTGACACGCGCGCTCCCGAGCGCCGCCGACGCCGCGTCACGCCGCGCCACACGGTTGGGCAGGTCGTCGGCGATCGCCTTCGCCGCCGCATGGCGCACCTCGAGCACACCAAGCGACGCCACCCGCTCGCGGACGTTGGCATGCTGCGCGGCATCGTAGGCGGCGTCGAGGCCGGCCACGGCCGTCGCTCGCTCATCGCGCTGCTGCGTGAGCTGCGCCAGCTCGCGCTCCTTCTCGACCTGCTCGCGCAGGGCCTGCTCAATCTTCGTCTCTTTCCGCTCGAGCGCGCGAACCGCCGCGTCGGCCTCGGCGCGCGCCACGTCGAGCGCGCGCAAATCATCAGGCTCGAGCTGCAGCTCCTGCTCGCGCTTCTTGTAGTACGCGCCATCGTCGCGCACCCGCTCCAGCTTCTCGCTCAGCTCCTCCAGCAGCGCGGCGTGCTGGTGCCCCAGTGCGCGCTGGCAGGTGGGACAGGGCGCCTCGGGCCCGAGTTCGCGCAGGCGCTCCAGCTGGCGCTTGATGTCTGTGTATTCGTCGCGCTTCTGCGACCGCCGGGTCTCGGCCTCCTGGCGGTCACGCACCCAGTCGGTGCGACGCGCCGTCGCGGCGTCGGTGGTCGTCACCAGCATCGCGCGTGCCGACGTCAGCGAGGCCTGCACCTCGCCGCGCAGCGTCGGGGCGGGGGCGAGTTGCACGAGGCGTGCGGCGGCGGCATCGACACTCGTCGCGAGCCGCGCGATCTCCTCCAGCAGCGCCTGCCGCCGCGCCGCCTGACGCGAGCGATCCTCCAGCACCAGCAGCTCGGCCCGCAGCGCGCTGAGCGGCGCCAGCTGCGCCAGCACCGCCGCAAGGCCCGCGCTCACCTGCTCCGACTCCAACACCGCCGCCATCGTGCGTTCGACATCCTTCTCCGCCAGCTCCACCTGCGCATCGGCGCGGATGATGGCGGTGTGCAGCTCCATGTCGCGCGCCTTCGCGCGCTCCGCCTCGCGCCAGCGCGGCTCGGCCTGCTGCAGCGCCGCGTCTGCGGTCGCGAGCGAGCGCGTCGCAGCGGCCAGGGCCTGCTCCACCATGCGCGCCGCCAGTTGCGCGGCGCCAACCTCGGCGGCCAGCTGCTCCGCATCAGCCGCGGTGTGCGACAGGGCACGCAGGGCCGCGATCACCTCGCCGCGCTTCTGTCGCGCCAGCTCCTGCGCGCGCTGCAGCCGGTCATAGCCGAGCACACGGGAGAGAAAGCGTGCGCGATCGGTGGCGCCCATCGCCGCCATCGCCGCCAGATCCTTCTGCCCGGTGAAGTAGGTCGTGAAGAACTCACGACTGGTCATGCCAAGCCGCTGCTCCAGGATCTGCCCGACCGCCCCGATGCTGTTCGCGATCGGCGCCGTGCCACCATCCACGAACAGCTCCGCCGACGTCAGGCCACGCACCACCCGATAGCGGTGCGGGCCCAGCTCGAAGTCCAGCTCCGCCCGCACGGAAGCGCGCGGTGGCGCCGCGTGATACCGGATCGACTCACGCGTGCCACGTGCGACGGTGTTGCCGTACAGCGCCCACGCGATCCCTTCGAGGATCGTGGACTTGCCCGAGCCGTTGGGCCCGATGATGCCGGTCAGCCCATTCTCGAACTCGATCAGCGTGTCGGCGTGCTGGCGGAAGTTCTGCAGCCGCAGGGCGCGCAGCCTCATGCCTCATCCGGCGACGCGAGCATGAACGACGCTTCTGCGCCAGGCTCGGGCGCGGCGGCGAGCGGCTCGCTCACGCGCTGCAGGTAGTCCATGCCGAGCGTCACGAACGCGTCGCGATCAAGGTCGTTGGAGAGGGGGCGCGTCTGCAGCTTGTCGCGCAGCAGCATCGGCAGCGACGGCCGCGCGCCCCCGGCACCGCTGGCGGTGCGGGCGCGCACCAGTTCGGGCTTGCGTGTGTCGAGCTGGAAGTGCAGCGCGCGCCGCTTGTACTCGCGGATCGCCTTGTGATCCAGGTCGCGTGCGACGTGGCGTGGAATCTCGCGCACCACCAGTCGCACGACCGCGTCCTCCAGTCCACCCGGCACCTGCGACAGCCGGTCGGCCACCAGCGCGTCCACGTCGCCGGGGCCAAGGGCGTGTGCGTCGACCGGCTCGAGATCGATGAAGCGACGCTCGGCGGCGACGGCGATGAAGCGATGGTCACCGGTCGCGAGGTCGTGCAGCACGAATCCCTTGCCCGCCACGCCGTGCTGCCGCTGCTCCGCCAGTTCGCCCCAGGCGTTGCTGCTCACGTAGTCCAGCGAGCCCGCATACCAGGCCCGCGCCGCGACCTGCCGGTGCACGTGGTAATGGCCCAGCGCCACGTAATCCCAACGCGCGTGCTCCAACTCCTCGATCGTGACCTCGCTGGGGCTGCGGTCCACCATCACCGCGCGATCGGGGAGCACACCCTTCACCTCGCCGTGCAGCAGCAGCACGTTGAACCGCGCGTCCGGATCGACGTCGAGCGCCGGCAGCGGCTGGCCGAGCCGGTCGGGCACCGCCAGGATCGAGAGCCCGAGCTGCGGGAATTGCAGCCGCTGCGGCTCGTGCTCCACGACGTCGATGCCGACGGTGCGGAACAGCGCCAGGATGCACCCCGTCTCGGCGGCACGCGGCAGGTCGTGGTTGCCGGCGATCATGACGATCGGCACCGCCGGCAACGCCCCTCGGAGCCGCGTGAACTCGCGCAGCGCGAACAGGATCATCGGGTTGGACGGTCGGACCTGGTGGAACACGTCGCCGGCGATGAGCACGATGTCCGGCGCGGCGGCGATGACGGCGTCGATGGTCTGCCGCACCGAGCGGGCGACGTCGGCCTCACGCTGGTTGTTGCCCGACGGGCTCAGCCGCTGGTACTGGCGGAAGCCCAGGTGCAGGTCGGCGAGGTGGGCGATGCGCATGGTGCAAGATACGACGGGGCGGGTGTGGCCCGCCGACGTGGTGCCATCCGATGGCGACGAGGTGCTCCGGCCGGGCGCCGATGACGGCAGTGGTGGCGATGCGACGCACGTCGAGCAGCGCCCGCATGCTCAGATGCCCTCGATGCTGCCGCAGCATGCATCAGATGCCAGGCGGCGCACTCACATGACGTCGAGAAACCACCGCAGCCGCACCAACTCCTCCTCCAGCGCCCCGGCGAACGCCCGCTCCGAGGGCGGTTGGCCCGCCACATAGCCCAGGTCGGCCACCAACACGCCGTCACGCACCGACAGGTTGCCCCACCCGATCACCGCATCGCGCCAGAGCAGCGGCAGCGCGTAGTAGCCGCGGATGCGCCTGGGCGCCGGCGTGTAGGCCTCGAAGCGATAGGGCCAGCCCCAGAACAGCTCGAAGCGGCGGCGGTCCCAGACGACCGGGTCGAACGGCGCGAGCAGGCGCACGGAGTCGTCGACGCGATGCCTGGCGGCGCGCGGATTCTCGCCATCCGGCCAGACCCATCGCACGCCGTCGATGACGGTGGTGGGATGGCGGAGCAGCGCGCGCTTGAACGCCGCGCGCCGGTCGGTGGTCCACTGCGGCGCGCCGTAGTGGAGCCGGCTCACCAGCTCGCCGAGCGAGCGTTCGGGGAGCGGGGCGTATTTGCGGATCAGCACGTCCACCAGCGCGTCCATCGCGGCCAGCGCGTCGGGGGCGGCCTCGTGCTGCGCGCGCGCCGCGTAGATGCGAATGCCGCCCTCGCGTTTCGCTATGCGCAGGTCGCCGCGGTAATGCATCCCATCCAGCAGCTGCGTGCTGGCGTTGCTGGTGCCGCCGAACCAGTTGGTGACCTTGCCGTGCGAAAAGTGCGCATCCACCTCGCGCGGGTGCACGGCGCCGCGTTCATGGATGAATGCGAGCACGGTCCTGGCGCGGGTGCGCTGCGTCCGCGACCAGGCGCGCCACTCGCCGCGCGGGTGCATCAGCCGGTGGATGTCGCGCGGCAGGAAGCCGTAGTTGACGAAGAAGTCTTCCTCGATGGCGAGTCGCGGGTAGCGCTGCTCGAGGTCCCCGGCGCGGTAGTCGGTGACGCGGTGCCGGAGGGTCAGGTCCTGCGCGCGGGCCGGGGCGCGGATGGGGTCCGCCTGCACGAAGCCGAGGCGGGTGATGGCGCGGGCGAGGGTCGTGGGGGTGAAGAGCGAGCGCGCCACGGCGAAGCGGCGGAGGTCGGCGAGGGTGGGCGCGGGGGGCACAGCGTGAGCGGCTGATGGCGAGGGTGGGGGACGCGGGTAGCATAGCGGCGCGGCGTCGTTCGCCTGCATGCCCTGCGCCAGGTGGACGTAGTGCGCGCAAACAACCTGAGCGCGGGGGCGTCGGCGAGTTCATCGAAGATCGACTGGACCCTTGGGGGTCGCGGCGGCATGCGAGGCCGCCGGCACGCGCGGTCCGAGCACCGCGCCCCAACGCTCCCATCACGACACCTACCGGCCCACCACACCCACCCCCACCTCACCCACCCGCTGCTCCACCCGCATCACGAACCGCATCGGCGGCATCGCCCCCGCCGCCCCCGTCACCGCCCGCAACACCATCACGATCTTCGACCGGATGATCCACCCCCGCCGGCGGTCCAGCAAAATCCACCCGGCCACACTCGCGCCCGCATCCACCGCCACATCCTTCATCACGCCACGCACCGACACCCACGCCCAGTCCCCGAACCGCGTCAGCGAATCGAGCGTGAACGTCGCGTCGATGCCATCACCCGGCGCACCGGCCAGCAGCATGTGACGCGTCCAGGTCTCGTGCTCGCGCACCGCCTGCACGGGCAGCGCCGCCGGCACGCGATCCACCAGCGCCGCCAGCGTCGCGATCGCACCGGCGGCCGCACCCGCCGCGTCGTCCAGCACCATCAGCGCACCGTCCGGCGCCAGCTTCATGCGCAGCGTGCGACCCTGCAGCGCCATCCCGCTCGCCACACGCGCCCTGCGGTTCTCGTCCTTGCCGCCGGTCGCGCGCACGGTCACGCTCTCCACCTGCGCCAGCACCACCGCGCCGGCGCTGTCCACCGACTCCACCCGCGAGCGCAGCAGCACCGTCGTGCGGGTGTTCACGCGCACCGTGCTGTCACCGCCGCCGAGTGCGATCGTGCCCTGCTCGTCCACGTCGTGCTCGACGCGCTGGCGGATCATGTCGCCGGGATAGGGACGCAACGTCAGCAGCACCCTCGCCGCCGCGGCGCTGCGTGCGGGCTGCGCGTGGAGTGGTGCGCACACCAGTGGCACCAGCACCACCGTCAACAGTCCGCGCACCGCGCTCGCCACCTCAGAACCCGTACGGATCATCGCCGGCGGGAAGTCCCAGTGGTTGCACCAGCGGCTGCGGCACACCCAGTGGGCGCGGCGCCACCTGCCGGCGGAACTGGGCCATGAAGTACGACTTCGCATCGCGCGGCTGCTCCCGCTCCGTCGCACGCACGGCGCGGATCACCTCCGGCTCGTCCAGCAGCGCCACCACACCCTTCAGCCAGTCGAGCGTGAGGCTGCCGTCCAGCCGCCGCAGGCGCCGCAGCATGGCCGCCTCGAACTCCTCCACCGGCGCCGCCGGAAAGCGCTCCACGCCCAGCCGGCCGGTGAGCACGCTCGGCCGCGGGAAACGCACGAAGACGGGCTGCGTGAAGTGGGGGTGACGCACCATCAACTGACCCTTGTCCAGAGTGGAAAGCTTCGTCCGCACGGCCGGACTCAGCACCGCATACCCCGGAGTCGCCAGTTCGTCGCCATCCATCCGGCCGTAGAGCGCGGTGCCCGCGTTCCCCACCACCCGCTTGTGCACCTGGCTGCGGAACTGCTGCGCCGAGAACAGCACCATCCCCAGGTACCGCCCCCGCTCGGCGATGTCCAGCAGCATGCGGCGCACGTACGTCTCGGGACCATCGCTGGGGGCGTACTTGTTCAACTCGTCCACGAACACGACCACGTGGTTCACGCCCAGGTCGCGGCGCTCGAGATGCTCGCGCAGCTTGCTCACCACCCGCGCGAAGATCAGCCCCTGCGCGTCCTCCTCCAGGTTCGCCACGTCGATCACGTGCACCGATCGGTCTGCGAATGCGCCGAACGGCAGGTCGCTCACGTCGGCACCGTCGGTCACGAGGCCGGCGCAACGCGTGGCGAGGTTCACGAGACGGTTCCGCACCTTGCGGATGGTCGCGACGTGATGCGTGCGCCACGTCTGCGCATCCTTCTTCTCCATGCCATCGAGCAGGGCACGGAACCACTGGTCCAGGTCCGCGAAGGTCTGCACCACCATCTCGCCGCCGATCAGCGGATCGGTGAACTTCTGGTTGACGACGCGATCGGTGATGAAGTCGATCAACGCGTCGGATTTCGCATCGATGTCCTCGCGGTCCAGCAGCACGCCGGCGTACTGCAGCACCTCGCGCAGCCCCCACGTCAGCGGCTGCACGTTGTGCTGCAGGGCCTCGTTGCTGCGGATGGTCGCCAGTCCGCGCAGCGCCGCGTCGTACGGCGCGTAGTACTGCACGTTCCTGAATGGCTCGGCCGGCACACCAAGCTTCTCGTACATCGCCACATCCTCGGCCGCCAGCGTGGCCGGCTGGTCGAGATACAGCAGGTCCGGCCCCTTCACGTTGAAGCACACCGCCGCCACCGACCCCTTGTCGGCGGGAAAGTGCTGGAAGATCGACTGCAGCAGCCACTCCACCGCACTCGTCTTGGTCGCGAGGCCGCTGACGCCGGTGATGTTGAGATGCGCCGCCTCGGGGCCGAGCAGGAAGTCGGCGTCGAGATACACCGGGCTTTCAGTGCCGCCGGAGCGATACAGGCCCACCGGAATCGCGGTGCGTCGATCGGCGGCGAGATAGCCATCCATGCGCAACGCCATCGCGATGTCAGCGTCATCACACAGCCACACGGTGCCCATCGGCACCGGTTGCAGCGGCTCGTCGGGAATGTGCCGCAGCACGCTGGCGGTGTAGAGCCGGATCTCGGCGCGCTGCGTGAACTGCATGCCGCCGTCGGGCTGTCCGTCGCAGCCCATCACGTCGTCCAGCGGCGAGAGCATGTCGGTCCACCCCTGCCCTTCCATCACCACGCCGTAGATGCGCGGCACATGGCCATTCACGGCGATGGTTCCATCCACGCGCACGATGGTGCCGATGCCGATGTTGGCGTCGAGCGCGGTCCAGAAATGGAACTCGTGCGGCGTGTTGGGGCGACGCTCGGTGGCCACCACACGTCCCAGCGGGCCACGCGGCGCAGCAGGGGGCGCGTCGTCATCGTCGTCGGGCAGGTCGATCATCGGCAGGTCGGGGACTCGAACGTCACGGCAGGCATCGCGCGGCGGGCATCAGGCCACCGCGCGGAGATACACTTCGCAGTCGCGAATGGCATACGGCATCACGTCCCAACGGGCATCGGGACGCGCCAGCGGGGCGCGCTCCGCCAGCAGCCCGCGGCTGACGCGGTCGGCAACGGTCTCGAGCGCCGCCTCGTCCGCGTCGTCGTCACCGGTGCCCGTCTCCACCCGCACCAGCCCGAAGAACGGGTCATGCCCCGCCGCGCTGCGGAGGCGCAGGTACCAGGTCAGGTAGCGGGTGCGATCGGCATCGTCCAGCACCGCCACCAGCGACGTCCGCTCACCGGCGCCCATGCCGAGCACCATCGGGAGCTGTTCGTCGGGGACGTAGAGCGTGGCGTGGCTCTTCACGATGCCGGCCACACCGGTGCTCCGCAGCATCGTGCGGCTGCCGCGCAATGAACCGTCGACGTACAGCGGGCGCTCACCGTGCGCGTCGCACCACGACTCCCCCATCGATCGCTCCAGGTCGCTCCGCACCTGCGACAACGCCGCGAACCCCGCCCGCAGCAGCGCCGACGGATGGCGCGACACCACGGCCAGGCGGTCGTCGGTGTCGCGCAGGGCATGCCCGCGCGTGTCGAGGATGTCCGTCACGCGGTCCCACATGGCATCGCCGAGCATTGCGCGGGAGGTGTACACGGCATGCTCCACCAGCGGCGATTGCCAGGTGTGCAGCCGCCCCTCGGCATCACGCACGCGGATCGCGGCCGCGGCGGTGCCGTGCAGCAGCGGCACGCCGTCCAGGTACGCGACCGTTGCACTGCGCTGGATGCCGTCGAGGAAGCCCTCGAAGTGCGGCGCGTCAGGGGCGGGCACCGGCATCACGCGCACCCTGTCGCCGAGCGCACGCAGGTGCGGTGGTGCGTGCAGCGGGGTGTTGTCCTGCGCCAGCGCCTCGGTGCGATCGGGACCGGCCACACGCACACGGTCGCCGAGTGCCGCACGCAACGCGCTGCGCGCCGCATCGACGGCACGCCCCGCCTGCACCACCGCGCTGCTCACTCCACGCCGATGTCCCACGCCTGCTCGAGGTCCTTCTTCGAGTAGGCGCGGAAAGCCGTCAGCGTCTGCGTGCGCACGATGCCCGGCACCTTCGTGAACTCCTCGGTCACCACGTGGGCGATGTCGTCGAGCTGCGGCACGCGGACGATCGCGACGAGGTCCCACGCCCCGCTCACGGAGTACACCTCGGCCACACCGCGGATTTCCGCCAGCGCCGTGGCCGTGGCAGGGATGGCCATCGGGTTGGCCTGGATCAGCACGATCGTCGTGATCATCGCGTGGTCGGGTGCGTGAAGTGGGGCGACAGGTGAACAGGGCGAGGTGACGGCATCACGCCGGCACGGACATCATCGCGCGATAGGCATTCACGATGCGGCGCATCGCCTCGAGCACGTCGGCCTCGGCGGCGGCGTAGCTGAGGCGCACCCAGCCCGGCGTCCCGAATGCCGTGCCCGGCACGATCGCGACGCCATGATCCTCGAGCATGTGCGCGGCGAAGACGGTGCCGGCATCGTCGCCGCCGTTCGGGATCGCGCTCACGTCGATGAAGAAGTAGAACGCGCCGGACGGGTAGATGTACGGTGGCGCGCCATCCTCGTCGAGGATCGCCATCGCGGCATCGCGCCGCGCACGGAAGGCACGCACCATCGTCGTGATGCTCTCCTCGGCTGCAGCGCGATCCGTGAGTGCGGCGAGGGCAGCGTGCTGGCTGGGCGTGGCGGCGTTGGAGGTGGTGTGGCTCTGCAGGTCGTTCATCGCCTTGGCCACGGCGCGTGGCGCGATGGCCCAGCCGATGCGCCAGCCGGTCATGGCGTAACTCTTCGCGACGCCATCGACGACGATCAGGTTGGAGCGATCGGTGACCAGCTCGAACGCCGAGTCGGCCGGAATCTCGTACGAGATGCGACGGTAGATCTCGTCGCTCAGCACCCACCAGCCCTTCTCGCGCGCGAACGCGAGAATGTCGTGCAGCACGTTCGCATTCCAGGTCGCGCCAGTGGGGTTGCTGGGCGAGTTGAGCATGAGCCCCTTGGTGCGGGGCGTGGCGGCCGCCTCGAGGTCGGCGACGGACACCTGGAACCCGTTGGCCGGATCACCCGGCACCGCCACCGGCGTGGCACGGGCGAGGGCGACGATCTCGACGTAGCTCGTCCAGGCGGGCGTGGGGATGAGCACCTCGTCGCCGGGGCCGAAGAGCGAGAAGCAGGCGTTGAAGAGCGTCTGCTTGCTGCCGTTGCTGACCACGACGTCGGCGGCGGTCGGTGCGTCGGCGGCGCTGCCCGCCCAGCGCTCGCGGGCATGCGCCGCGATGGCCTCGCGCAGCGGCAGGATGCCCTCGGTGGCCGTGTACTTGGTGTGGCCGGCTGCGACCGCCTTGGCCGCCGCGACCTTCACGAACTCCGGCGTGTCGAAGTCGGGCTCGCCCACACCGAGGTCGATGATTTCACGCCCTTCGGCCTTGAGGGCCTTGGCCCGGGCGGAGACGGCGATGGTCGCCGACGGGCGAAGCTGGGCGATGTTCGGGGAGGGAACGAACTCGGCAGGCATGCTGGCGGTTTGGGCGGCGGGCGGGTCTGAGGTACCTTATTGGGCTTCCGTATGCTAATCCGCCGCAGTCGGGCGGCAACGGAGCCCCGGCGGTCGCGGTCGCGCATGAGGACACTGCGCGCGCCCCGCCGGTCCAGCGCAGTTCGATGTTTGACATCCCAGTCCAGACCCAGGCTCGCCGCGCTGCGGCCAGCCAGTGTTTTTCCTGTCTTCCCGCCACACCCAGAGGCCATCGTGCCCAAGGCCGATAACGCCGCCCCGTCCGCCCCGAAGGTCACCCGCAATCAGCAGGTGGTCCTGACCGCTCCGCCCACCGTGGCGGCGATGGTCTCCCTCGTCCAGCCCGCCCTCGAGCGCCTCACCGACGGTGAGAGCGGCGTGCGGTTGCTGGTCCTCGTTCCCGATGCGGACACCGCGCTGGCCGTGGCGCAGGCCGTCCTGCCCGCCGGCGATGCGGCCCCGGTGCTGATCCCGATCACCTCGGCCACCCGCGGCGCCCGCCTCATGGCCACGCCCCCGGCCGCCCTGATCGGCGCCCCGGCCGACCTCGCCGCGCTGCTGCCGAGCGGCCTGCTCAAGCTGGAGCAGGTGACGCAGTTCTACGTGCTGCAGGCCGACCTGACCCTCGCACTCGCCGACGAGCCGTCGATCACGACGCTCATGACCGAGCTGCCGAAGGACATCGCCCGCACCCTCACGATGGCCGCCGAGACCGATGCGGTCACGAATTTCGCCAAGTCGTACATGAAGCGCCCGCGTCGGGTGGGTGACGACGTGATGGCCGAGGGCAGCGCACCGGTGAGCCTGCAGTACGTGCTCGTCAGCGCGTCGAACCGCGCCGGCATGCTGCGCCGTGTGCTCGATGCCGCCAACGCCGCGTCAGCAATCGTGGTCGCGACGGAGCCGGAGCAGCTCGCCGAGGCACAGGGTGCCCTGCGGGCGCTGGGCTACGGCGCCACGCACGGCGACGTGCAGGCCACCAGCGGCCCTGTCGAGACGCACAGCGTGCTGCGCGTGCTCTACGACGTGCCGCAGTCCCGCGCCGCGCTCGACGCGGCCCTCGCTGGCTCGCCGGCGCAGGTGATCGCGCTGGTCACGCCGCGGCAGGTCGCGCACCTGCGCGCGCTGCTCACCGGCGGCTCGCTCACCTACTTCATCCTGCCGGACACGATGGCGCACGCCGTCGGCCGCGATGGCGCCCGCATGGGTGAGCTGCGGAAGATTCTCGCGGACGGCGTGAGCGCGCGCGAACTCGCCGCGCTCGAACCGCTGCTGGACGACAACGATGCCCTGGAGATCGCCGCCGCCGCATTGCGCCTGCTGGAGCGTGAGCGCGAGATGGCCAAGGCGCTGCGCATCGGCGTCACCACCGCGCAGCCGAAGGAAGTGAAGCGCGCCCTCGCTGCCACGGCGGCGCAGGATGCCGCTCCCGTGCCCAGCACACCTGCGGCAGCGGCGCAGCCCGCCGCACCCACGACGCAGGTGGCGGCGCCGGCCGCTCCGCGCGCCGACGAACCCACACCGGAGTTCCAGATCCTCTGGATCAACATCGGCGAGAATGACGGCGCCACGGCCTCGTCGTTCGTCGGCGCGATCACCGGCGAGACCGGCCTCGATCGCAGCGTCGTCGGCACGATCGAGATGCGCGACAGCCACACGCTGGTGGAGGTCTCCGGCGCACACGCCGAGCAGATCGTGGCCGCGATGAACGCGAGCACGATGCGCAACCGGCAGGTGATCGCGCGCATCGATCGTGCGGGCCCGCTGCGCTCCACGCGCAACGCCCCGCCGCGCCGCGGTGGCAACGACCGCCCGGGCGGCGGCTTCTCGCGCGATCGTGGCGATCGTCCGGCGCGTCCGTCATTCCGCGATGGCGGTGCCCCGCGTGAGCGCAGTGGCGGCTTCCCGCGTCGCGACGACGGTGATCGTCCGGCGCGTCCGTCGTTCTCGCGCGACGACCGTCCGGCGCGTCCGGCGAGCGGTGGGTTCAGCCGTCCGCCGCGTGAGGGCGGCTTCTCGCGTGACGAGCGACCGGCGCGCCCGGCATTCTCGCGCGATGAACGTCCGGCGCGTCCGCCGCGTGAGGGTGGGTTCAGCCGCGAGGATCGCCCGGCGCGTCCGCCGCGTGAGGGTGGGTTCAGCCGCGATGACCGTCCGGCACGTCCGCCCCGCAGCGGTGGCTTCAACCGCGATGATCGTCCGGCGCGTCCGTCCAGCGGCGGCTTCACCCGCGCACCGCGCGAGGGCGGCGCACCGACCGGCCGTGGCTTCACGCGCGACCGCGGCGATGCGTCGAGCGGCCCACGCACCGAAGGCAACGACTTTGCCGAGCGCGCCGAGCGCCTGCGCAACTCCCGTCGTCCGTCGCGCACCGAGGACTGACAGCGGTGAGCGATGGCTTCGTCACATCCTCCGGCGGCTGGATCGAGGTGATCGCCGGCGTGATGTTCAGCGGCAAGAGTGAGGAGCTGATGCGACGTGTGCGGCGGGCGACGATCGCCCGCAAGCGCGTGCAGCTGTTCAAGAGCCATCTCGACGATCGCTACTCGGGGTTGTACACCGTCTCCAGCCACGACGGTCGTGGGCTGGAGGCGATCCCGGTGGACTCGGCGGCGCAACTGGCGCAGCGCATCGACCCGCAGGCGCAGGTGATCGCGGTGGACGAGGTGCAGTTCCTCGACCCCGGGATCATCGGCCTCGCGACGGCGCTCGCCGAGCGTGAACGACGCGTGATCCTGGCCGGCATCGACACGGATTTTCGTGGCGAACCGTTCGGCGCGATGCCGCAGCTCATGGCGGTGGCGGAACACGTGGTCAAGCTGCACGCCATCTGCGTGCTCTGCGGCAACCCCGCCAGCCGCAACCAGCGGCTGATCGACGGCAGGCCGGCGCGTTGGGACTCACCGACCATCATGATCGGTGCGGCGCAGTCGTACGAGGCGCGGTGCCGGGCCTGCCACAAGGTGGAGCGCGGCGACGCGGTGCAGGTGCCATTGCTGTAGTGCGATCATGACGCCACCACGACCAACGCCCCGCCGATGCACTGCGCATCAGCGGGGCGTTCGTCCTTCGTGGCGCGACGGTCAGGGGAGCGGCGTGAGCCGCGTCATCAGCGTCGCGATGTCGAAGTTCACCGGGTCGAGCTCCATGTAGCGGTTGTCGAGGTAGCGTCCGGTGGTCGGAAAATACGGTGGCGGCCGCAGGTTGGCGCAGCGGTCGTACGTGTACTGCTTGATGTAGCCGGTGCCGCCGGAGGTACCCACGGCACCGCGCGCCTCCTGGATCAGCCCCCCGAGCAGCATCAGGCACCCGCGTCCCCAGTCGCGCCCGTTGCAGGGGTTGCCGGTGGTGGCGCCGGCATTGAAGTTCTCGACGCGAAACGAGGTATTCATCGACATGATCACGGCGTGCAGCGTGAGATCCTTGCTGTCGTCGAGCAGGCGGCGGTTGCTGCTGGCGGTACTGCCGCGGAAGGAGTCGACCTGGTCGTTCATCATGTTGTCGGCCACGACCACGTTGGTTTCCGACAGCAGGCCGAGCACGTCGACGCAGCGACCGGTGGTGGCGGGATTGGTGCCGTAGCGGATGTCGTCGAGGATCACCACCGAGCCGGTGGTGCGGAGCGTGACGCGCCCCACCAGCAGCCCGCTCACGCCGGTGGTGCCGGTGACGTGAATCACGCCACGGGCGCCAGGATTCACCGACCGGTGCAAGGGAAACAGGTACGCCGCCTCGAGCGGCCTGCGCGCCGTGACGCGCGCGTCGATGGTCCCGCCATACGTCTGCCAGGCGCCGTACCCATCACCCGTGGCGCGAAACGTCGTGGACGTGCCGCCCTTGACGCCGGTGGCCGAGCCGGTGTTGTCGTTCAGCTCGGGTGCCCCCGGCATGAAGCACTGCGAGCGGTTGTTGGCGATCGTGCCGCTGCGTGTCATGATCGCCTGCACCTCGGCGTCGGTGAGCAGCGTCGTGCCGGTCTTGAACTGCAATGTGTTCAGGTTCGTGGTGCTGAAGTCGGTGCCGTTCTGACCGGTGAGCCAGGTGCGGCTGCGGCTGGATGCTGTGCCTTCGTGCGCGTTGATGTTGAAGAACCGCTCGACACCGTTCACGGTGAGCCATTCGCCACAGAGCGCACGCCGCTGCGTCATGGTGTTGACATCGGCATCCTGATCGCCGCGAAGCCAGCTCGATGCCACGCCGGTGTTGAGCACGTAGGCGCGCACGAAGCCGTCCTGCGGGTCAGTATCGCTGCCATCGTTGTCGATGTCGATGTTCACGAACTCGAGGCGCATGCGGACCTGCGTCTCGTTGCCGGCGTTCGGGGCGGTGAAGTTGAGGCCGCCGCTGGTGGCGTAGGCGGCCAGGTTCGTCAGCGCGGTTGGAGCCGGCAGCGTGATCGGCTTGCCGTTCTGGGTGTACCCCTTCCAGAAATCCGCCTCGGCGGGCTGCACGATGATCCGGGCCGTCCCGAAGTCATCGCGGAACTGCGCCGAGAAGGGCAGCGCGCCCTTCGCCATGATCCGCACCGTGTCGTTCGACCAGGTCGGACCGAAGATCACGTCACCGTTGCCGAACCAGATCGGGCTGCCGGCGTTGTTCTCGCGGTTGGACCAGTAGGCAAAGCGGGCGAAGTTCTCCTGGGCCAGCTCGAGGCGTCGCACCACCTTGCCACCGGTGTTGTCGGTGGCCTGCGCGATCACCGAGCCGAAGGCGCCGAACTGGCCCGACGTGGAACCGGTGGGGCCGGCCCACACCCGCACGGTGATGTTGGGGATGATGCCGCCCTGCGCGTCCCGCAGCACCCCGCCGTTGAACGTGATCTCGCGGTAGCCCGTTGCAGGCATCGCATCGGGATCGGCGTTGATGTAGCTCTTGGCCATCTGCAGTGCGGCGTCCGCCGCATACTGGAGGTCACCGGCGCGATTGGACAATCCGCTCCCGAGCTTCGTGGCGCTGGCCAGATACACCGCGGACAGGGCCAGTGCGCCGAGGGCGATGGTGAGGATGAGCGTGATGATGATCGCAATGCCGCGGCGCCCGGCTGGACGCGCCGCCGGCGGCAGCGCCGTCTGATGGCGTGACGAGAATCGCATCATGGGAGCAGGATGTTGGAGACGGAGGTGAGACTGGACGGCGCGGGCGTGCAGTCGAGCGCACTGAGAGCGTAGTCGTAGCGCGCGCCGGGAAGCACGGCGCTGTCGGTGTAGGTGAGCGACGCCGTTCCGGCCCCGGGCACGTTGGCGAGCGGCTCACCCCAGTCGACGGTGCCGAACGGGCGACGGTAGATCGCGTACATCTCCACGTCCCGCTCACCACTGAGCTCGTCGAGGCTGGCGGCCCAGGTGATGCGCACCGCATTCAGGCCACCGACCAGCGTCAGGGCGAGGGTCGGTGCCCCGGGCGCCAGCGGCAGATCGCCGCACTGCGACCGCTGCAGCAACCCCTGGTTTGCCAGGCGCACGTTGCGCTGCAGCGTGTCGACCACGGCCCCCCCGCGAGGATTCCTGTAGACGCTGATCAGGTTGAGGCGCACGATCGCGACCGAGTCGATGCGCGCCACCGTCCCGCTGTCGGCGGCCGTGCCATGCCGCGCAACACTGTGGAACAGCGGGAGCTGCGCCGCCGGAATCTCGCTCACCGCGCCATCGCTGGCCCGACGGAAATAGCGGAAGATCGGTTGTCCGCTGAATCGCATCAGGTTGCGCGCGATGATCTCCTCAGGCTGCCGGTTGACCCGGCGGCGCAGCGTGTACATCGACCCGCCCGACACCGGCGCCGTCCCCGTATCGGCCACCGCGTAATAGCTGATCGTCTCGGCGTTGCTCACGTACGTCGCCGTCGGGTACGTGCTGGAGGAATTCGGCAGCGTCACGCTGGTGGCCGTCGAGAGCGCACCAACGGCCGTGCTGTCGGCATCGGGATCGTAGAACACCGCCGCCAGGTCGGCGGTGCGCGCCGTGACCATGTTGGCGTTGAACGTGATCGCGTCATCGGCGACGCGCACCATCAGCGGCTGTCCGTCGAAGACACCAACGCCGGTGTTGCGCAGGTCCTGGTCGATCGCATCGGCCGCGAAGCTCGACGAGCGCGAGGCATCGGTGCGCCCGGACGTGCTGCTCACCGCACCCGACTGCGCCCGGTAGAGCGGCGCAGCCAGGCCGATCAGCACCAGCGTCACCGCCATGGCCACCAGCAGTTCGATGGTCGTGAAGCCACGCCGCCGCGCCAGGGCCGGTGTGGACGTGCCCGGAGATGCCGTCGTCATCAGAAGGCCCCCACGGTGGAGGACTTGGCGACCGTCTGCAGCGAGCCCGGTGTCGAGACGCGCACCGTCACGGTGCGATAGTCGAGGGTATCGGTGGGCGCTCCACCGACACGGGTGACCGTCGTCACACGGGTGTAGCCCGGAAAGCCGGGAATCGCGCTCTCGGTGGCGGCCATCGTGTCGATCGACGCGTACGGCATCGCCGTGCGCACCGTCTCGAGGCGCGAGCTGGCCAGCTGCTGGGCGCGCGAGAACAGCCGCACCTTCGAGTCCGACTGCTGGTATTTGACCGTGAAGCCGGCCATCGCCAGCAGTGCCGACGTCAGGATCAGCGTCGCCACCACGACCTCGATCAGCGTGAAGCCACGGCGGTTCTGCAGGTGCGGCGGCTCGGCCGCGAGCGTGCTGTGTGAGGATCGCATCAGAGGCCTGCCCGGACCCAGATGGTCCCGTTGTACCGGTAGCCGTCGGCGCGACCGGTGCTCTGCGTGATGAACACGGCGCGGGCGGCGGCAGCATCGGTCGCCCGCGCTGACACCGTGATCAGGCCGTCGGAACTGGCCGCACCGTTGCGACGGAAGATGACCGACTGGTACGTGTCGATGACCCGCGGGCGCACGAAGCTCACCGTGCCCGACACCCCGTCGAGCGGAGCCGGCGCCGCGACGAACCGCACACCGGCTTCGAGCGCGATCCAGACCGCGCGGTCGCCAGCGTCGTTGGTCCCGGAATTGTTCCGGTCCTCCACGATCCGCACACGACCGTTCACCTGATCGACGCTCAGGATGACGTTGTACTGCTTCATCAGCGCCGTGCGCTGCGCCTGGATGCAGAGCATCGTCAGCTGGCGCAGCGCGGCATCGCTCCGCATGCGCCCCGTATCCAGCTTCGGGATGGCGATGGCGCTCATGACCGCCATGAGCGAGAGGGTGGTGATGAGCTCGATCATTGAAAAGCCGCGTCGTCGCGACACCTGCATGGGGACCTGCCTGGGATGCGGGTTGGGACCGTCACACCGAAGGACGCACGTGGGCGACGGGCGTAACAGCCGCGCTCGCTTGGGTCCGTCCGGTGGGTGGTGTCCAATCGCCGGGTGGGTTGCCCGGGGGTGCGACGACGCCTCAGGTCAGGCGCGACCCCTCGACCAGCGGGTCCCGTCGAACCGCCATAGCGTCACCAGCGCACTGCGGCGGCCCACGTGCACGGCCCGCCAGGCACTGGGTGCGGCCGAATCACTCGTCAGGTACAACACGAAGTCCCCAGCGGCGCCGGCCGACTGTCGAAAGACCACCAGGTTCGTCGAAGCGGCGGGACCGGGCAGCGAGCGCGGAGGATCGACGATTTCGGTGTCCGCGTCGAGCGCCGTCCAGGTTTCGGGTTCGCCAGCGTCGCGGCGGCCATTGCCGTTCCGATCGATCAGCGTCGAGAGCCGCTTCCCCGCCGAATCGACGCGCACCACCACACGCACCCGCTGGTACAGCGCCACACGCGCCGCCGCCGCCACCACCAACGTCGCACGCCGAGCCATGGCGTCCGACCGGTAGCGCGTCAGGTTCACCTTCGGCGCGGCATAGGCCGTCAGCAGGGCCAGCACCAGCAGCACCAACAGCAGCCCCAGAAAGGATTGCCCACGGCGCGGCCTTCGGAAGTAGTCGGACACGGCATGGCTCCGGTGGAGATCGATCAGCTCAGCCACGGGACGAATGGATGAGTGCTCGGCAACCTTCGCCCGGCGCACGGGTGCGATCCTCGCTCCGGCGCGGTACGTTCGCCTGAGCGCGCCACCGGCCCAGTCGCCCCCACCGTCCCGCCCCCGATGACCCGAGCGTCCGACCTCACGTGGGTGAAGTGCCGGGATTTCGGCAACGAGCTCGAAGCCAGCATCGCCGTGGCCGTGCTCGGCAACGCCGGCATCCCGGCCATCATCCGCAGCAACGATTCGGTCGGACTCTTCGGCTCCGCCTTTCAGGGGTACTCGGCGATGGGTGTCACGCTGCTCGTGCCATCCACCGCCCTCGAGGCGGCGCGAACGGCACTCGCGTTCGCGGCCAGACCCGACGGGCCGGGCGGCTCGGGGGATGACGAGTGGGACGACGACGGCGATGGCGACGCGAGCCATGACACAGGCGACGACACGGGTGGTGACGGCGACGGGGGCGGCGATGGCGACTGACCCGGGCTGCCGCTGATGCTGCTCGTCGGCCTCACGGGCAACATCGCGGCGGGCAAGAGTGCGGCGGCCCGTGCCTTCGCGGCACGCGGCGCCGTCGTCATCGACAGCGATGTCGCGGCCCGGGAGGCGGTGGCGCCGGGCACGCCGGCGCTGGCGGCGATCCTCGCGCACTTCGGCGCCTCGCTGCAGCGCCCGGACGGCTCGCTCGACCGGGCCGCACTCGGCGCCATCGTCTTCCGCGATCCGGCCGCGCGGCGCACGCTGGAGCGGATCGTCCACCCGGCCGTCGAAGCGGCACGCCAGCGCGCAGTGCGCGAGGCACGCGCGGCGACACGCGCGGTGGTCGTCTGCGACATCCCGCTGCTGTTCGAAGCCCGACTGGCGTGGCAGTTCCCGCGCATCGTGCTGGTGGACGCCCCCGCCGACGTGCGCGTCGCGCGCATGCTGCGTGATCGTGGCATGTCGCACGCCGATGCCGCCGCGCGTGTGCGATCACAGCTGCCCGCAGCGCTCAAGCGCAGCCGCGCCGACATCGTGATCGACAACGACGGCGACCTGACACAGTTGCAGACCCGACTCGACGCCGCCTGGACGCAACTCGGCCACTGGCTGGCGGTTGCCGGTTCAGATCGCGCGGCCTAGACTCACCCTCCTCAATCCTCACACGCCTTTTCGGAGTTTCCCGTGTCGCAGATCCCTGCCAACCTCCAGTACACGAAGGATCACGAGTACGTCGCCGGCGCCGCCGATGCCGACATCGTGACCATCGGCATCACCGACTTCGCACAGGGAGAGCTGGGCGACATCGTCTACCTCGACCTGCCGAAAGTCGGCGCGGCCTTCAGCGAGCAGGCCGTGTTCGGCACGATCGAGGCGGTGAAGGCGGTCAGCGAGCTGTATTCCCCGCTCGCCGGCGAGGTGGTCGAGGTGAACCCGCGCCTGAACGACGAGCCGGCCCTGGTGAATAGCGACCCGTTCGGCGATGGCTGGATGATCAGGATGAAGCTGTCGGACGCCAGCGCGCGCGCCGGCCTGCTCAGCGCCGACGCCTACAAGGCCCTGCTCGGCGAGTGATCGCAGGGCGCAGGTCGTGATGCAGCGAGGGCCGGCGTCCGTGAGACTGGACGCCGGCCCTCGATGCATGCCGTGCGGCGTGCCCCGTCAGTCCTGCGCCGCGTACGCCTCCATCGGCAGGCAGCTGCACACCAGGTTGCGGTCACCGAAGGCGCTCTCGATGCGGCCCACCGTCGGCCAGAACTTCGCCGCACGCACGGAGGGCATGGGGAACGCCGCCTGCTCGCGTGAGTAGGCGTGGGTCCACGCATCGCTGATCACCGCACTGGCGGTGTGCGGCGCGTGCTTGAGCGGGTTGTCGTCGCGCGGCAGTTCACCGCGCTCCACCTGCGCCACCTCCTCGCGGATCGCCAGCATGGCGTCGCAGAAACGGTCCAGCTCCGCCTTGTTCTCGCTTTCCGTGGGCTCGATCATGAGCGTGCCCGCCACGGGGAAGCTCACGGTCGGCGCATGGAAGCCGTAGTCCATCAGGCGCTTGGTGATGTCCTCCACCTCGATGCCGGCACTCGCCTTGAGCGGGCGCGGGTCCACGATGCACTCGTGGGCGACGGTGCCGTTCGGACCTTGGTACAGCACCGGATAGGCACCAGCCAGTCGCTTCGCCACGTAGTTCGCATTCAGGATCGCGACCTTCGTCGCATACGCCAGCCCTTCGGCGCCCATCATGCGGATGTAGAGATAGCTGATCGGGAGGATGCTGGCGCTGCCGAACGGCGCCGCGCTCACGGCGCCGGAGCTCATGTCGGTGCCGAGGCCGGCCGGCGCGTGACCCGGCAGGTGCGGTGCCAGGTGCGCCGCGACACCGATCGGACCCATGCCCGGCCCGCCGCCGCCGTGCGGAATGCAGAACGTCTTGTGCAGGTTCAGGTGACAGACGTCGGCACCGATGTCTCCGGGACGGCAGACACCGACCATGGCGTTCATGTTCGCACCGTCCATGTACACCTGCCCGCCATGCGCATGGATCTCGGCGCAGATGTCGGCGATGTCGGCCTCGAACACACCGTGCGTGCTGGGATACGTGACCATCAGTGCAGCCAGCGTCGCCGAGTGCTGCGTGGCCTTCGCCTTCAGGTCCTCGACGTCAATGTTGCCGTTGGCGGCGGTCTTCACGGGCACGATCGTCATGCCGCACATCGCGGCGCTGGCGGGATTGGTGCCGAGCGCACTGGCGGGGATCAGGCACACCGTGCGGTGCCCCTCACCGCGCGCCTGATGGTAGCGACGGATCGTCAGCAGGCCGGCGTACTCGCCCTGTGAACCGGCGTTGGGCTGCAGCGACACCGCCGCGAACCCGGTGACGTCGGCCAGCGCCGCCTCGAGCTCCGTGAACATCTGCGCATATCCCTCCGCCTGCTCGCGCGGTGCGAAGGGATGCACCTGCCCGAACTCGGCCCACGTCACCGGATACATCTCGGTCGCCGCATTGAGCTTCATCGTGCAGCTGCCGAGCGCGATCATCGAGTGCGTCAGCGACAGGTCCTTCGCCTCGAGCTGCTTGATGTAGCGCAGCATCGAGGTCTCGCTGTGGTGCGTGTTGAACACCGGGTGCGTCATGAACGGCGACGTCCGCGCAAAGCGCTCGTCATAGCGCGGCGTGGTCTCGGCCGCGATCGCCTCGAGGTCCAGTCCGTGCGCCTCGCCGCCATTGAAGATCGTCAGCAGCGTGCCCACCTGCGCCAGCGACGTGGTCTCGTCCAGCGACACGCCGATCGATCCCTCGCTGAGGCGGCGCAGGTTGACGCGGTGCGCAGCCGCCGCGGCGGTGATGTCCTGCATGCCGTGCACACCGACTTCCACCCGCACGGTGTCGAAATAATTGTCGTGCAGCACCTGCAGGCCGAGCTTGTCCAGTCCGGCCACGAAGATGGCGGTCAGGCGCTGGATGCGGCGCGCGATGCGCGTCAGCCCCGCCGGACCGTGGAACACGCCGTACATGCTCGCCATCACGCTCAGCAGCACCTGCGCCGTGCAGACGTTGCTGGTCGCCTTCTCGCGGCGGATGTGCTGCTCCCGCGTCTGCAGCGCCATGCGCAGTGCGGGGGCCCCGTGGCTGTCGCGGCTGACGCCGATGATGCGCCCGGGCAGCAGCCGCTTGAATTCGTCGCGGGTGGCGAAGAACGCCGCGTGCGGGCCGCCGTAGCCCATCGGCACGCCGAACCGCTGGGCACTGCCGACCGCGATGTCGGCGCCCCACTCGCCCGGGGGCGTGAGCAGCGTCAGCGCCATCAGGTCGGTGGCGGCCGTCACCAGCGCACCGACGGCATGCGCCCGCTCGCAGAAGGCCGAGTAGTCCACCAGCGCGCCGTCGGTGGTCGGATACTGCACCAGCGCGCCGAAGTAGTCGGACGTGAACTCGAACGACGCCGCGTCGCCCACCACCACCGTCCAGCCGCGCGACTCGGCGCGCGTCTGCACCACGGCGATGGTCTGCGGATGGCACTCCGACGACACGAAGAAGTGCGTGCGGGTGCCGCTCACTGCGCCGTGCGACAGCGCCAGCGCTTCGGCCGCCGCGGTGGCCTCGTCCAGCAGCGAGGCGTTCGCGATGGGGAGACCGGTGAGGTCGATCACCATCGTCTGGAAGTTCAGCAGCGCCTCGAGCCGGCCCTGCGCGATCTCGGCCTGATATGGCGTGTAGGCCGTGTACCACCCCGGGTTCTCCAGCACCGTCCGCTGGATCACGGCCGGCACGATCGTGGGGTAGTATCCCTGCCCGATGTACGAGGCGTACACCTGGTTCCGTGCCGCGATGCCTTTCAGCCGCGTGATCGCGTCGAATTCGCTCTCGGCCGGTGGCAGGTCGAGCAAACGGCGGAAGCGGATCGACTCGGGAATCGTGGCGTCGACGAGGGCATCGAGGCTCGGGTAGCCGAGGGTCGCGAGCATCTGCTCGACCTCGGCGGGCGTCGGACCGACGTGACGTCCGATGAAGGTGCCGGAGTCATCGAGCGCGGCCGGTGCGGCAGCGGCGGAGCGGACAGGGACGGCCATGCGGCAAGACTCCACAGGGCGCCCCGACCGCGCGCCCGATCGTCAGATTTGAAAACTGGAACGGCAGCCCGTCCGGCACGTCCGGCGAGCGCCAGTGAAACCTAATCCTTCCGGCGACCACGACGATGGACGCCCACCCACTTCCCGTATTACTGCGTGCACACTGACCCGATCTGGCGCGGTCCCCTGCGACTGATGGTGAGCCCGCCTCGCGACGCCGCCACCAACATGGCGCTCGACGAGGCGATGCTCCGCACCGCCGCCGACACCGGTGAGGTGCTCGTGCGGCTGTACGAATGGGAGACGCCGTCCCTCTCCTTCGGCCGCAACCAGCGCTGCAGCGGCGTCTACGGTGTTGAACGCTGTGCGGCGATGACGGTGCCCACCGTGCGGCGGCCGACCGGCGGGCGGGCCCTCCTGCACGGGCGAGAGGTCACCTATTGCGTGGCGGCCCCGACCGGGCTCGCGCCGACGCTGCGGGGGGGATACGAGGCGATCAACACGCTGCTGCTCGACGCGCTGCAGCGGCTTGGCGTCGCCGCCACCCGGGCCCTCCCGGCGGGCCGCACGCGGGCACCCGGCCTCGCGCCGTGCTTCGAGTCCCCATCGGCCGGTGAACTCGTGCTGGACGGCCGGAAGCTGGTGGGCTCGGCCCAGCACCGGGAGGCTGACGCGTTCCTGCAGCATGGCTCCATCCTGCTGGACGACGATCAGGGGTTGCTGCAGTCGCTCGCCCTCGTGCCGCTCCCCGTCGTGCCGCCGCCGGCGGTGCTGCGGGCGGTGCGACCCGGTGTCACGTTCGGCGATGTCCGCGATGCCTGTGTGGCGGCGCTCGAGGCGGCCCATGGTGCGATGCTGGTCGCGGAGTCCGACACTCTCCTCGACCCCGACCATGTGCAGGCCGCGCTCAGTCGCTATCGTGACCCTCACTGGACGTGGCGGCGCTGAGCGCGTCGCCACGCCTCCCTTCATTCACGACTGCTCACGCGATGCCGCGATCCTCCATGACGGGCCTGCGCACCTCTGCCCTGCTCGCGCTGGTCGCCCTCACCGCCTGCGGCGACCGCACGGCGACCAAAAGTGCACCGGCCGACCGCGCTGACACTGGCGGCACCCTCGTGATCTCCGCCGCCGGTGGACCCGACAACCTGATGCCGCCGATCACCACGCAGACGGCAGGGCTGCAGGTCGAGGACCTCGTCTTTCAACGCCTCGCGACGGTCGGCCCCGCGCTGAACACCGTGGGCGACGCCGGCTTCATCCCCGACCTCGCGCAGCGCTGGGACTGGGCCGCCGACTCGCTGTCGATCACGTTCCATCTCGATTCCGCCGCACGCTGGCACGACGGCACGCCCGTGCGCGCCGCCGACGTCGCCTTCACGTTCGCGCTGTACAAGGACCCGAAGACGGCGGCGCCGGCCGCCACGTCGCTGGTGAACGTCGACTCGATGACGGTGCGCGACTCGCTGACCGTGGTGGCGTGGTTCCACATGCGCACGCCGGGGCAGTTCTTCGATGCCACGATGCAGATGCAGGTGCTGCCGCAGCACCTCGTGGCGCCGCTCGATCGCGCCACGCTGGCCGCGTCGGCGTTCGCGTCGCAGCCGGTGGGCAGCGGCCCGTTCCGCTTCGTGCGCTGGGTGCCCAACCAGTCGCTCGAACTCGCCGCCGATACCACCGGCGGCCGCCGTCGCGCACGGCTCGATCGCGTCGTGTTCGCGATCGCATCCGACCCGAACACCGCCTTCACGCGCCTTGCCACCGGCGAGGCGGACTTCTCGGAGGACGTGCGCCCCGACAAGGTGGCCGACGTGGCCGCGAACCCGCAGCTCCGCCTTTCCATCACCCCGGGGCTGCTGTACTACTTCCTCACGTTCAACCTCGTCGATCCGGTGACGGGCGCGCCACATCCGATCTTCGGCGATCGCAACGTGCGGCGTGCGCTCACGATGGCCACCGACCGGCGCGCCATCGTCGCCAACGTCTACGACTCCCTCGCCGCGCCCGCGCGTGGACCGTTCACCGCCGGCCAGGCGAGCGCCGACACCACGCTGGCCCCTCTGCCATACGCCGTGGACAGCGCCGCCGCGCTGCTGGATGCGGGGGGCTGGATCCGCGGCGCCGACTCGCTGCGGCGCCGCAACGGGAAGACGCTTGCCTTCCGCATCCAGGTCCCCACCTCCAGCATCGCACGCATGCGTATGGCGGTGCTGCTGCAGGAGCAGTTCCGCCGCATCGGCGCCGACGTCACGCTCGAGAGCATGGACGTGGCCGCGTTCTCGGCACGCATGGACGCGCGCCGGTTCGACGCGATGCTGCTGGCCTGGGCCCAGGATGGCGGGCCGGCCAACGCCCGCGATGCGTGGAGCACCGCCTCCGCAGCGAAGGGCATGCACAACTACGGCGCGTACCGCAGCCCGACGTTCGATGCACACATCGACTCGGCGCTGGCCGTGATGGACCCTGCCGCCGCCCGCGGCCACTTCGGCGCCGCGTGGAAGATCATCTCAGCCGACGCGCCTGCCATCTGGCTCGCGGAGCCGCGCAAGGTGATGGCGGTGCACTCGCGCTTCGTGATGACCGGGGCACGGCCCGATGCCTGGTGGGCCGGCATCCCGCGGTGGTACATCCCCGCCGCGAAGCGCATCGCCCGCGATGTGCCGGCGGGAGCGACGCGCTGACGCACCACCGGGGCCACCCGTGACGATCCGACGCATCACGTGCGCACACTGACGCAGCGGATCTGGCAGGGCCTCGTGGTCGTCGCGTTCGTCGCGACGGCCACCTTCGTGCTCGTGCGCATCGCCCCCGGTGACCCGTTCTCCACGGTGCTCGACGACCCGCACCTCACGCCCGCCATCCGGGCCCAGTGGCGCGCGGCCTATGGCCTCGATGGCAGCCTCGGCGCGCAGTACCTGCACTGGGTCGCGGCGCTCGCGCGCGGTGACCTTGGCTGGTCGGTGAGCATGAACACACCGGTCAGCCACGCGATTGCGCAGGCGCTGCCGAACACACTGTCGCTGATGGGATGCGCGCTCGTGCTGTCGTTCGCCGTCGGCATGCTGCTCGGCGCCTTCCAGGCGGCGCGGCACGGTCGTGCGGCGGATCATGGCATCGGCGCGATCACGCTGCTGGGCGCAGCGCTCCCCGACTTCTGGCTGGCGCTGGTCGTGATGCTCACCGGTGCATACTGGTGGCGCATCTTCCCGGTGGGCGGCGCCGCCGATCCGCTGCTGCCGCTGGCCGCGTCGTTCGCCGAGGTGCTGCGCGACCGGCTCGCACATCTCGTGCTGCCGGTGCTCACGCTCCTCATCCTGATTGCGGCACCCGTCGCGCGGCAGCAGCGGACCGCACTGCTCGACCACCTCGGTGCCGACTGGGTGCGCACGGCGAGGGCCAAGGGCGTCGCACCGGCGCGCGTCTTCCGCCGCCACGCATGGCGCACGGCGCTCGGACCCGTGATCACGCTCGGCGGCCTCGCGCTGCCGGCGATGGTGAGCGGGGCCGTCTTCGTCGAGTATGTCTTCGCATGGCCCGGCATGGGATCGCTCGCGGCGAGGGCAATCACGTCGCGTGACTATCATCTCGTGGTCGGCTGCCTGATCGTCGGCGCGACGCTCGTGGTCGTCGGCTCCATCGCCGCCGACCTGCTGTCGCAACGCCTCGATCCGCGGGTCGCGCACGATGGCCCCGGCGCGGGCAGCGGCCCCACATGATCCCACACGGCGCGGCGAACTGGCACCTCGTCATCCGGCGTCTCCGCGCCGACCGACGCAGCGTCGCTGCACTCGCCGTGCTGCTCGTGCTGCTTGCCGTGATCGTGATCGGGCCGATGCTCTCGGCCTACGGACCGCGCGAGCAGCCCGACATCACGAACCTCGCGCACGCGCGCCCCAGCATGGCGCACCTGCTCGGGACTGACGCCTACTCGCGCGACGTGCTGTCGCGCGTGATGAGCGGCGGTCGCGTGTCGCTCGCGCTCGCGGCCAGCGCGGTGGTGCTCGAAGTGATGCTCGGGATCTGCTGGGGGCTGGCCGCGGGACTCGCCGGCGAGCGGGTCGATGCCGCGATGATGCGTTGCGTGGATGCGGGGATGAGCATGCCGCGCGTGCTATTGCTGCTCGCGTTGCTGGCCACCGTGCCGCAGGTGCCGCTCTGGCTGTTCGTCCTGTTCCTCGGTGTCACCGGCTGGTTCGGCATCGCCCGCCTGGTGCGCGGCGAAGTGCGCACCATCCGACACGCCGAATTCATCCTCGCCGCCCGCGCGCTCGGCGCCACGCCGGTGCGCCTCGCGCGGCGGCACCTCCTGCCGCAGGTGATCGGGCCCGTGGTCGTCTGGGCCACGCTCGCCGTCGGCCAGGTCATCGTCCTCGAGGCAGGCCTGAGCTGGCTCGGCATCGGCGTCCAGCCCCCGCGGCCGAGCTGGGGCAACATCATCCACGACGGCACCGAGTTCCTCACCAGCGCGCCATGGGTCTCCCTCGCCCCCGGCGCCTGCCTCGTGCTCGTCGTCCTCGCCGTCAGCGCGCTCGGCGACGGGTTGCGCGACGCGCTCGCTCCCGGGCAGCTTCCCCGCACATGACAGCCCCGCGCTCGACACCGACCGACCCCCTCCTCTCGTTGCGTGACGTGCGGGTCACCTTCCGCACAGGCGACGGCCTCATCACGCCGGTGGATGGCGTGTCGTTCGACATCGCGCGCGGCGAGACGCTCGCGCTCGTCGGCGAGAGCGGCTGCGGCAAGTCGCTGACCGCGCTCACGATCCTGCGCCTCATCGACCCGCCCGGCCGCATCGAGCCGGGCAGCCGCATCCTGTTCGAGGGCCGCGACCTGCTGACCCTCGGCGACCGCGAGCTGCGCGCGGTGCGTGGCCGGCAGGCCGCGATGATCTTCCAGGAGCCGATGACCGCGCTCAATCCGGTCTACTCGGCCGGCGAGCAGATCGCCGAGGTGGTGCGCACGCACACCAGCGGCACCCGGCGCGAGGCGTGGGACCGCGCCGTGGCGATGCTCGGCGCCGTCGGCATTCCATCCCCGGAGATCCGGGCGAAGCAGTTCCCGCACCAGCTTTCGGGCGGCATGCGGCAGCGGGTGATGATCGCGATGGCACTGGTGATGAACCCCACGCTCCTCATCGCGGACGAGCCCACCACCGCCCTCGACGTCACGATCCAGGCGCAGCTCCTCGACCTGCTGCGCGAGGCGCAGGCAGCCCGCGGCGCGTCGATGCTGCTGATCACGCACGATCTCGGCGTCGTGGCCGAGTCGGCACAGCGCGTGGCGGTGATGTACGCAGGGCAGATCGTCGAGGAGGCGCCGGTGACGGCACTCTTCGCGGCACCGCAGCATCCGTACACGCAGGGGCTGATGGCGGCGATGCCGCGCGCCGGCACGCGCCGCGAACGGCTCACGACCATTCCCGGCACCGTGCCGCCGCCGGGCGCGTGGCCCACGGCATGCCGCTTCGCCGATCGCTGCACCTTCGCGTGGACGCGCTGCACGACCGAGGCACCGCCGCTGCATCAACTCGGCGACGGACGCACCTCGCGCTGCCACCTCGTCGACGAGCCCGAACGCGCCGCCACACCACACACCGCCGCGCAGGGTGCCGCATGAGCGAGCCGCTGCTGCAGGTGCGCGGGTTGACGAAGGAGTTCCCCCTCCGCGGCGGGATCCTCAATCGTGTGCAGGGTTCGGTGCGTGCCGTGGCTGGCGTGTCGTTCGATGTCGCGGCCGGCGAGACACTCGCCGTCGTCGGCGAGTCGGGCTGCGGCAAGACCACCACCGGTCGCTGCATCCTGCGGCTCATCGAGCCCACCGCCGGCACCATCCGCTTCGACGGCAGCGACCTGCTCGCGTTGCATGGCGGCGAGCTGCGCCGCATGCGGCGCCACATCCAGCTCGTGTTCCAGGATCCGTATGCGTCGCTCAATCCGCGCATGACGATCGGCGACACGGTGCGCGAGGGCCTGGTCATTCACCAGCTGGCCGAGGGCGAGGCGGCCAATCGCCGCGTACGGTCGCTGCTGGAGGAGGTGGGCCTGCGCCCCGAGTGGGCGAGCCGCTTCCCGCACGAGTTCTCCGGCGGCCAGCGCCAGCGCGTCGGCATCGCCCGCGCACTCGCCGTCGAGCCGAAGTTCATCGTGCTCGACGAGCCGGTCTCCGCGCTCGACGTGTCGGTGCAGGCGCAGGTGATCAACCTGCTGCAGGACCTGCAGCGCGATCGTGGACTCACCTACCTCTTCATCGCGCACGACCTCGGCGTCGTCGAGCACATCGCGACGCGGGTGGCCGTCATGTATCTCGGACGCATCGTCGAGATGGCCACCGCCGACACGCTGTTCGCCGCGCCGATCATGCCGTACACGCAGGCGTTGCTGTCGGCGATCCCGCTCCCCGATCCGCTCGCGCCGCGTGACCGCATCGTGCTGCAGGGCGATCCGCCGTCGCCGGCCAACCCACCTGCCGGCTGCGTCTTCCACCCGCGCTGCTTCCACCCGGACAAGGATGCCACCTGCATACAGGTGGTACCCCCGCTCGAGGAGAAGGCGCCCGGGCACTGGGCCGCGTGCATCAAGCAGCCTGCCGGCGCCACGGACTTCTTCCTTCCCGCGGCTGCCCTGCGCAGCCGACGCTCCTCCCTCGTCACCTGACCCCGTGACCACCCCCGCCGCACGTCCCGCGCCCAACACCGACACGGCATTCTTCGGCCACCCGCGCGGACTCGGGTTGCTCGCCGCCGCCGAGATGTGGGAGCGTTTCTCGTATTACGGCATGCGCGCGATCCTGGTGCTCTACCTCACCAAGGCGCTGCACTGGAGTGGCCAGGACGCCACGCGCCTGTACGGCGCCTACACCGGCGCCGTCTACCTCACGCCGATGATTGGCGGCTACATCGCCGACCGCTTCATCGGCACGCGCCGCTCGCTCGTGATCGGCGGGATCATCATCGCCATCGGGCACTTCCTGCTCGCCGTCGAGGGGATGACGTTCTTCTATGCCGGCCTGATCGCCGTCGTCATCGGCACCGGCTTCTTCAAGCCGAACGTCTCGACGATGGTCGGACAGCTCTATGCCGAGGGTGATGGACGCCGCGATGCGGGGTTCACGATCTTCTACAGCTGCTTCAACTTCGGCGCCTTCCTCGCCCCGCTCGTCTGCGGCTACCTGGCCGAGGATCCGCGCTTCGGCTGGCACGTCGGCTTCGGCGCCGCTGGCGTGGGCATGGTGCTCGGACTGATCGTGTATCTCACCGGACGTGACAAGTACCTGCCCGGCATCGGTGCCGCGCCGAGTCACCGCATGGATCGCGAGACGGACGCCGAGATCGCGGAGATCGGCATCCCGCAGTACGGCCGCAATGCCGCCATGGGTGCGACGGCAGGTGCGATCGTCGCCACCCTCGCCTCCATCAAGACCTGGAGTGCGATCGGCATCCCGGCGTGGCTCTTCTCGCTCTCGGGGATGATGTCGCTGGCGTACGGGCTGATCATCGGCGCCGCGTTCACCGTCGCACTGCTCGGCACCAGGGGCGAGGAGCGCAACCGGGTGTGGGCACTGGTGCTTGTGTCGTTCTTCGTCGTGTTCTTCTGGCTCGTCTTCGAGCAGGCTGGCAGCTCGCTCACGCTGTTTGCCGACCGCGACACCGACCTCACGCGCGGCGCGTCACTGTTCGGCCTGCAGCGCATCCCCGCCAGCTGGTTCCAGAGCATTCAGCCACTCTGCATCATCCTCCTCGGGCCCTTCGCCGGCTGGTTCTGGCTGTACCTGAACAAGCGCGGTAAGGAACCGGCGACGAGCATGAAGATGGTGTTCGGCCTCTTCCTCGCCGGCCTCGGGTTCTTCCTGCTGTTTTTCGCCGGGCAGGCGGTGGACGCCGGTGCGAAGGTCTCGCCTCTCTGGCTCGTGGGCGCGTATCTCTGCCACAGCTTCGGTGAGATCGCGCTCTACCCCGTCGGGTTGAGCTACGTCACCAAGGTCGCGCCCGCACAGTTCGTGTCGCTGTTGATGGGTACATGGTTCCTCGCCATCTCGGCCGCGAACTTCCTCGGCGGGTTCCTCGCTGGTCTGATCGTCGAGATTCCCAGCCGCGCGACGTTCTTCATGATCCCCACCGCCACCGCATGGGGCGCCGGCCTGCTGATGCTCCTCTCCGTCCCACTGCTCCGCCGCCTGACGCGCAGCATCCCCGACGCCTGATCCCGCAGCGTCGGCATCATCAACTCCGTTCGCGCGGAGGACCGGAGCAGCGACGCATCTCGTGTGCGCTGCGCCTGTCTGCGTTCCGCCGGCATCGTCAACTCCGTTCACACGGAGGACAGGAGCAGCGGTGCATCCCGTGTGCGGTGCGCCTGTCTGCGTCCCGCCGGCATCGTCAACTCTGTTCACACGCAGGACACGAGGAACGAAGGGAGGGAGATCCTGCGCACGCTGCGACGGTCGGGGCGCACGAATTCGTCACGTGTTGTATGTGGGTGCACGGCCACCTGCTGTTCCCAAAGACAGGATTGCCGAGCCTCATCGAACGTGGAGCTGGAGTGTGAACGCCGGCAGTCCTCCCTCCCTTCGTTCCTCCTGTCCTCCGTGTGAACAGAGTTGACGATGCCGGCACAGCGCACACGGTCGCCACACGCACCGGACGCACCGGACGCCCCACTGCGCGACGGAGCTGCCGATGCCGAAGCGCAGGAACGACAGCTAGAACGCGAACAGGTTCGTGATCAGCGACCGTTCACGCGCGCGACGCGATTCGTCGGCGTCCACCCAGAAATCGCGCGTGAAGTTGCCCGACGACAGCCGCAACTCGAGTCGACCCGAGCGCGCGTCAGGATTGAGGGCGTACGCCAGGTCGGCGCGGTAGACGCGACGTGAGCGCGGCGGCGCCGACAGCAGGATTCCCGAGCCCACCACCGCGCGCCATGGCGACGTGACACCGAAGGGCGCGCTGCCGGCCCAGATCCGCCCCGTCTCCGCGAACAGCGCCGTGCCCACGTCGGCGAAGCCGAACGGGCGGCCCAGCAGCTGCCGCTGCTCGAATCGCAGGATCATGCGGCTCTGGCCTGCATCGTACGAGTCGCGGAAGCCGCGCAATCCCACGCGAGAGCGGCCCAACGGCACCTGGAACGGCACGCGCACGTCCTTGCCGCCGGTGTACTCGACCGACGCGATGGTCGTCGCCCGCCGGTTCGGCTTCGCGTAGATGGCGGTTCGCCCGGTGACGATGCGGCCATCCCACCCCGCCGTCCGTGACTTGCGCCCGGAGAAGAGCCACTCCGTGCCCACGAACAGCCGTTCCGTGCCGAAGCCCGAGTACACGTCCCCCGAGACGAAGTAGTCGTCACTGGTCAGCCCCTGCAGCTTGAGCGGGCGACCGAACTGCCCGCCGAACTGCACGCCGATGCGAAGGTCCTGCACGCCGGTCAGGGCATCGAAACCCTCCACCGGAAGGAAGCGCATCGCACGACCGCCGATGAGGAGGTTCATGCGCGTGCCGTTGAACGGTGCGGCCGGCAGGATCGGCAGGGGCTCCTGAAACGGCTGCGCGCCGCTGTCGGTCACGATCACGCCCTCGCCGACACGCTCACCGTCGTAGCTCACCGAGGCGCCCACCAGCAGCAGCGCGCCGGGCCGGCCGATGCGCGTCACGCCACCCACGGAGCTATACGTTCTCGTGGCGCGTTGCAAAGGCAGCGAGCCGCTCGCGCGCAGGTACTGCACGTAGTCATCCTCGCGGCCGGTCAGCGCGCGAAAGCCGAAGCGCTGCAGGTCCGTGAGGAAAGGATAGCGCAACTCGGCGTCCGCCTGATTGCCGAGCGAATTCCGGTTCCAGGTGAGCCGCGTCTGCAGCGGGCGACCGAAGGTGGTGGCGGTGCGCAGGCGCAGCGTCCGGCTGTCGCGCAGTCCGCCATTGTCACGCCATCCCACCTGGATCAGCGTGCCGCTGCCCAGGAAGTTCGTGTTGCCGATGCTCGCCGCACGCACGGAGGAGCCACGGAATGCGGCATCCGCCATGATCGAGATGTCGTCCACCGTCGTCACGATGAGCTGCACGCCGTCACCATCCGGATACACGAGCACGCGCGCATCCTGAATGAACCACTGGGCACGCAACACGCGTTCGGTCTCGCGGCGCGTGATCTCGGTGCAGATGTCACCCACGCGCACCTGCAGGAACTCGCGCAGCACATACCGCTTCGAGGCCACGTGGAACCGGCGCACCGCGCCGGTGACGAAGCCCGACGTCGCCGCGGGGCCGGCGAACTCGGGGCCGATCGGCTCGATGCTGATCTTCGTGATGCGCTGTCCGACGCAGCGCTTCAGTGCGGTGTCGGACGGAACCACCTGTGCCGCGCCGGGTCGCGCGGCCAGCAGCGCCAGCACCGGCAGCGCCGACCACCGGATCATGCCTTACCCATGCGGCGCTTGAGCTCCGCCAGCCTGTCGTCGGCGGCCTGCACGCGCGCGGCATCGTCGAGGCCACGAAAGTCGGCCGCATCCACGGCTTCGCCGGCGCCCGGGCCGGCAGCGGCACCGGCTGGCATCGGCCCGATCCCCGTCGCGCCGCGCAGGTCGGTCTCCATCTCCGCGACCGTGCGCTCGCTCAATGCGAGTTCCTCTTCGTGCACCGCCACCTTGCGCTCGAGCACGCCGATCGTGGCACGCTGCGATTCGGCAAAGCGCACCGCCACGGCGACGGTCTCGTCGTCGCTGATCTGGCGCGCCAGCTCGCCGCGACGCGTGATCGTCGCCAGCTCCTGCTGCGCCGCCGCCAACCGCTCGCGCGAGCGCGTGAGTGCTGCACGCACCTCGTCCCGCGCCACGCGCGCGAGCGCCAGCGTCTGCTTCATCTCCGCCACCTGGCGGCGTGAGGAGGAGGAATTGCCGGACGTCGACACCGGATGCCGGGACGGAGGACAGGAACCTGAGAGGCGTCCGCCACAGTACCCCGATGACGAGCCTCGCCGCAACCATGGCGCGAGGCGCACCGCATGACCCTCACGAAATCATCGTGCCGACCAGCGAACGCGACCCCCGCGCGGCCGCGCGAGACGGGTCGGGACTACGACGCCTGTCGCCAGCGCGCCTCGTCGCTCACCTGCCGCATCAGCCGTTCCGGGCGATGCTGCCCCGGAAAGAGCAGGCGGTCGCTGACGCGGTTCAGCGCATGGCGGATCAGCGGGAACTCCCCCGCCGCCCGTGCAAACACCGGGCGCAGCCCCGTGCTGTCCGCCATCCGGTGCTCGGCGGCCATCAGGAAGCCCCGCCGGCCCATCTCGTCGTAGTACGACAGGTCGGGACCGCCGCGGCGCCATTGGCGCAGCGTGACATGATCCGGAAAGAGCCCCGACAGCCAGAGCGCATGGTTGGCGAGATGCTGGCGCACGAGAAAACTGCGCTTCGGATCGCCGGCATCGGCATCCGCGAGCAGCGCCGCGAGCGTGTCGTACGTCTGGTCGTCGTGCACCGCCACGCGAAACGCACGGTCGCGATCGGCAAAGTGCACCACCACGCTCGCGACATAGTCCGCCACGCTCCGGTCGCCTTCACCGAGCTCCCGCAACGAGTGCCGCACCACGACGTACGCGAACAGCCGGAGGGACGCATGCGCCCCGCGCGGATCCTCCGTCAGCGCCGCCAGCAGCCGCGCATCGTCCAGCAACGCATCGATGCCGTCGTGCCGCAACGCATCCTCGGCCGCGTCACGATCACGGGTCGAGTGGCGTGCCACCAGGTGCAGGGCCAGTTGCGCATCGTCGCGCGTGAGCGTGTGCCGCAGGTCTGCCTGGATCATCCGTCGCAATCTCCACGGGAAAGTGGGTGACGAGCGTCGTGCATCTCCCTTGATCGGATACACCGGATCGACGCGCGCTGCCAGCCTCCCGCAACGCGGGCACGACATCGGATCGTCAGCGCGCACCGCCGGCGAGTGCTGCCGGTATCCGGCGCTCTGCCCGGGAGGTTAGATTCGTGTGTTCCCGCCGGTATTCCCGCCCACCCGTCCGACGTGCTCCGCATCTGCATCCCGGTCCACAACGAGGCCACCACCATCGGCGTCCTGCTCTGGCGCCTGCGCACGGTGTTCCAGGGCTTCTCGCGGGAGTACGATGTCGTGGTCTACGACGACGCGAGCACGGACGGCAGCGCCGAGGTCCTCGAGCCGTACCGCGCCGTGATGCCGCTGACGGTCCTCCGCTCCGCCACGCATCGGGGGTACGCCGCCAGCATCGACGCCCTCGTGCGCCATGTAGCCGCCGAGGATGAGTACGCCCGTCGTGATGCGATGGTGCTGCTGCAGGGTGACTTCACCGAGTCGCCCGAGCATCTCCCCGAGCTCGTCAAGCGCTTCGAGGGTGGCGCCGACCTGGTCGCGGTGCACCGCACGATCTCCGATGCGACGCCACACGACGAGCGCCGGTTGCGCCGCTGGGGCCGCTGGGCCGTGACGCCGTTCCTGCGCCTCCCACCCCTCGCCGATCCGTTCACGGGGTTCCGGCTGGTCCGGATCTCCGTGCTGCGTGACCTACTCAAGGCGCTGGGCTCGCGTCCCGTCTGCGCTGGCGAGGGCTGGGCCGCCAACATCGACTTCGCGATGAACGTGGCGCCCTTCGCCCGGCGCATCGAGAACGTCGAACTCGCGCCGCGGTACGACGTGCGCCAGCGCCCGTCGCGGCGGCGCGGGTGGCCCGATGTGGTGGCGCTCTTTCACTGGGCACGCGCCGCCCGGCGGACGGTGCGCCCGGTGCCCGGCGGCAAGCCGCTGGCAGACGCCGGCGCCCGCGAGCGAAACGGCGACGCTGCGCTCGTCACCACCCCCATCGAGCGTGCCGAGCGTCCCGCTCCCTCCGCGCGTGACGACCGCGCCGAGCGCCGCCCCCGCCCGGAGCGCGGCGCCCGGCCCGCGCGCGACGCCGTGGACGGCGAGCGCGCGCCCGCCGCTCGTGAGGAGCGTCCGCCGCGCGAGGCGCGAGGCGCCAGGGAAGAACGGGCGCTCCGCGGCGAGGAGCGCCCCACCGGTCAGCCCGGCGAGCGCGCCCGCCGCACCGAGCGTGCAGCACGCGATGCCGCCCCGCGTGTCGAACCGGCAGCGGCCGCCGAGCGCCCTGCGCGGCCACCGCGCACCGAACGCACCGAACGCACCGACCGGTCAGCTCGGCCCGACCGCGCCGACAAGCCCGCGCGCTCGCAGCCGAAGGAGCGGACCGCGACTGCCGAGCAACCCGGGCAACGCTCCACACCGAGCGAGATCATCGCGCCGGACCTGGAACCTGCGGTGAGCATCCTCTCGCTCGCTCCCGATGACCCGGCCGACAGCATCGGTGACGAGGGCACGACGAGCGGCGAGATCGAGGCACCCGATGCGGGCACCGATCTCGACCCGGTCGATGGGACGGCCGCCCGCAAGCGGCGGCGGCGGCGCCGGTCGCGCAAAGGTCGTGGCGGCGCGGCGACCGGCGGATCCGACGACGAGATCGGCGATGCGGGGGAGGAACTGCGTGCGCCCGCTGGAACGTCCGACGACGGCGAGGGTCCGCAGGATGATGGCGGCGACTCCGCTGACGCCTCCGAATCCGGCCAGTCCGCTGGCGAAGGCGGCAGTGACGCGGCCCGCCGCAAGCGCCGGAACCGGCGCCGTCGCCGCACTCGTCGCCCGGGAGAGCCCGATGCGTCCGGCGCCGATGACTTCGCGCCGCCCGCCGCCGAGCCTCCGGCGGCCTGAGGCCGTCTCACTTCCAGGACCTGCCAGTGCCGTTTGCACGACTGACCGCCATGCTCGGCGTAGTCGCGGGGGGCCTCACGTCGTCCGCCACCACTCCGCGCGCCACGTCCGTCGCCATGCCGCAGGATGCGCCTGCCGTCAGGCCGATGGTTCCGGCGCTCGGTGAGCGACTCACCTATGACGTGAAGTTCAGCGCCATCCAGGTCGGCAGTGGCTACATGGAGGCGGTCGGCTACGACGACGTGCGCGGCGTGAATGCACTGCACGTCCGCTTCCTCGTCCGCGGCGGCACCTTCTTCTACAAGGTGAACGACGTGCTCGAAAGCTGGATCGATACGACCCGGTTCGTGTCGCTGCGACACCGGCAGGATCTCTCCGAGGGCAGCAAGGATCGCGAGCGCAATTTCGAGTTCTTCCCCGAGCGCCGCACCTTCGCGCAGGATGGCAATGCCGAGGAGCCCGGCCTCGCCGAGCCGCTCGACGACGGCAGCTTTCTCTACTTCGTCCGGCGCGTGCCGCTCGAGGTGGGACGCACCTACGACTTCAATCGGTACTTCCGTCCCGATCGCAACCCGGTGCGCATCATCGTGCTCCGCCGCGAGCGCATCCGTGTGCCCGCAGGCACGTTCAACACCATCGTGATTCAGCCCATCATCAAGGCCAAGGGGCTGTTCAGCGAGGGCGGCAAGGCGCAGGTCTGGCTCACCGACGACTCGGTGCGCGCGATGGTGCAGATGAAGTCCTCGCTGCCCATTGGGTCGATCAACCTCTACCTTCGGGAGTATCGCCCCGCCGCAGGCGCGGTGCTCATCCGGGGCAGCTGACCGTCTCGCCGATCCCGCAGGAAGGCATGCACCTCGCCGTCGAGGCCCTCGCAGTCTCCCGCAACCGGCGCGGCATGGGGCGCTATGCGCGCAGCCTGCTGGCGGCAATGGCACTCGAGCGACCAGGGCTCCGCTACTCGATCTTCGCCCGCAACGCCGCCGATGTGGCGCCGCTCAGCGAGCAGCTGGCAGCGCTGCCAGGCGTCATGGAGCGCGCCACGGTGCATGCCGCCAGCGACATGGCGCAGCTGCACTGCGACGCGGCGTGGTACCCGTGCAACTTCGTCACGCATCGTCCTCGCTCCGGCGCGATCGTGCCGACGGTGCACGACCTGTTCCCGATGTTGCAGCTCGACGGTCGCTGGTGGAAGGTCATCAAGCGCGCCCGCGCCCGGCATCGCTATGCCAGCACGATCGCGTCGGCGCATCATCTCATCACGGGTGCGACGAACGCCGCGGCGGAGATCGTGCAGCAATTCGGCGTCGCCCCTGACCGGATCAGCGTCGTGCCACACGCGGCCGATGATTTCCGCCGTGCCGATCCGGTGCTCGCCGATACGATCCTTGCCAGGCTGCGCATCACCGGACCGTTCCTGCTCGCCGTGAGCTCACAGGAGCCGCGCAAAAACCTCGGCGTGCTCTATGCCGCATTGCCGATGCTGCACGCCGCCGGCCGACGCATTCCGCTCGTCCTCTGCGGCCCGCGCGGCGTGCACGGATACCGCTCTGGCGATACGCTGCCACCCTGGCTGCACCTTGCCGGATTCGTCAGCGACGACGAGCTCTCGGCGCTCTACTCACGGGCGCTGGCGCTGGTGTTTCCCTCGAAGTACGAGGGGTTCGGCCTGCCGGTGCTCGAGGCGATGATGGTGGGCGGCGCGGTGATCTGTGCCGACGCGAGCACCCTGCCCGAGGTGGGCGGCGACGCCATGCTCTATTTCCCGCCCGACGATGCGCAGGCGCTCGTCGCGCAGGTCACCCGCCTGCTCGATGATGCAACGCTGCGCAGTGCGCTCGCGCGCGCAGGCGCACTGCAGGCGGCGAAGTACTCGTGGGCGCGCAGCGCGCGTGGCACCCTGGCGGCGATCGACCGGGGCATCGAGGTGGCGGCACGAGGTGCATCGGTCGGGAGCCAGCCGTGATGGTCAGCCGCGCCGCGCCAAGCTGATCGAGCCGGTCTGCGCGTCGACCAGTCCCGCGGACGTCCACAGCGACGCCAGCGCCACGCCACGCGGTGCATCCGGTGGGCGGAATGGGTCGCCACCTCGCACGCGGTCGGCGCAATTCGCACCGCGTGCACGCGGGCGTCACGCACGAAGGGCGGACCGGGTGGTCCGCCCTTCACACGATCACGAACCGCAACTCAGTACGAGCGCGGCGAATTCACCTTGTCGCGCAGCCGGCGCGCCGTCCCCGGCGCCACCACCAGCATCACGCCGTAGACGACCGCACCGATCAGCAGGATCTTGACCGCCAGGCCGATCAGCGGGAAGAACAGGAACCCGACCACCTTGAGCGCGAACAGGGCCAGCAGCGACGCCACACCAATCATGAAGATCGTCTTCAGCATTTCAGCTTCCTCCAGGAAGTACCTGTGGCGCACTACGGTGCCCATGCCAGAGAGTTTCGACCGCGGCGATATTGTCGCCATGCCCCTCGACATGAATACACAGTGAGCCATTCCACCGCTGATGTCGCCGTCATCGGCGCCGGCGTGGCGGGCCTGTGCAGCGCCCTCGCGATGGCCGACACCGGCCTGGATGTCGTCCTGCTGGCCGACCTGCGGGCCGGCGAGGCCTCGACGGCCGCCGGCGGCATCCTCGACACGGGCCACGGCCTCGCGACCCCCGACCTCACCACGCTCTTCCGATCCGCACGCGACCTGTGGCCAGCCTTCTGCAGCAGCCTGGCGGAACGCACGGGCGTGGCCGTCCCGCTGGATCGCGACGGGATCCTCGAACTCGCAACGACGATCCATGACGCGGAGCGCATGGCACGGAGCACGACGGACGACGTATGCTGGCTTGATGCTGCCGCGTTGCGCGAACTCGAGCCGCCGCTCGCGCACGCGCAGGGCGCACTGCACTTTCGCCACGACGGCGCCGTCAATCCGCTCACGCTGCTCAAGGCGCTCAAGCAGGCCGTCGGTCGACATGTGCATGTGCGGATCGTCCAACAGGCGGTCGCCTCCCTCGCCTACGGGCGCCCGTCCGACCCGGTGACCCTCACGCTTTCGGACCGAACCTCGCTCTCGGCCATGCGCTGCGTGGTGGCCACCGGTGCATGGTCCAGCGGCCTCAGCGGTGTGCCGATGCACCTCCCCATCGCGCCGCTCCGCGGCCAGCTGATGTCGGTCGCCAGCAAGGCGCTCCGCCACGTGGTCATGCTCGGCCATGGCTACGCCATTCCACGGGGCGACGGGCGCACGGTGCTCGGCGTCGCCGACGAGAACGCCGGCTTCGATACCCGCCACACCGAAGCGGGCGCCACCACCATCCGCGCCCTCGCCGCCGCCATTCTGCCCAGCCTCGGTTCGGCCCCGATGCTCAACACGTGGGCGGGCCTGCGTCCCATGACACGAGACGGCCTGCCCATCATCGGTCCCGACCCTGAAGTCCCGTCGGTCATCTACGCCTGCGGCCACGGACGGAACGGCATTCTGCTCGGACCCGTGACCGGCGCACTGGTGTCTACGGCGGTGACCGCTGGTGCGGAACCAACCGGTGCGAACCCTTTCAGCCCGTCACGCTTTAGCACTCCGATGGCGTGAATTGGAGGGAGGAGTCCGGGCTAACCTGATCGGCCATCTTTGACGGTTACCACGCTTCCGATCCCTCCACGCGCCCCCTAGGTTCTCCCCAACACCGGACGGCGCCTCAGCGCGACGGCGGCAGAGCGGCGTATCGTCGGCGCTCCCGTCCCGCTGCGCGGCGATGTCCCTGGACGTCGGATCATGGAAGATCGCCTGTACCAGATCCTCGGACGCCATCGCGCCGAGCCCCTGCCTGAGCGCAAGCCGCCGTGGCTCAAGGTCAAGGCACCCGGTGGTGAGAACTACATGCGCATCAAGGGCATGATGCGTGATCTTGGCCTGCACACCGTCTGTGAGGAGGCTCACTGCCCCAACATCGGCGAGTGCTGGGACCACGGCACCGCCACCTTCATGATCCTGGGTGACGTCTGCACGCGGAACTGCGCCTATTGCGCCGTCTCGCATGGTCGGCCGCCGCGCTTCGATCTGGCCGAGCCGGAGAAGGTGGCGAGCGCCGTCGCGGCGATGAGCCTGCGGCACGCAGTCATCACGTCCGTGGATCGGGACGATCTTCCCGACTTCGGCTCGCACCACTTCCACGAAGTCATCCGGCTGATCCATGAGAAGGTGCCGGGCTGCTCCGTCGAGGTGCTCGTCCCCGACTTCCAGGGCAAGCGTGACGCCATCGAGCATGTGCTCGACGCACGCCCCGAGATCTACAATCACAACACCGAGACGGTGCCGCGCCTGTACAAGAAGGCGCGACCCGGCGGACGCTACGAGCGGGTGATGAACATCTTCACCATCGCCAAGGCGCACGCCCCCGACATCCTCACCAAGACCGGCATCATCCTCGGCATGAGCGAGACGATCGAGGAAGTGGTCGAGGTGATGAAGGACCTGCGCTCGGTGGACGTGGACATCCTGACCCTCGGCCAGTACCTCAAGCCGTCGGACAGTCACATTGCCCTCGACCGGTACTACACTCCCGCGGAGTTCCGTCACCTGTACGAGGTGGGGATGTCGCTCGGGTTCCGTCATGTCGAGAGTGGACCGCTGGTGCGGTCGTCGTACCATGCCTGGGAGCAGGTACAGGCGGCCACCGTCGGCTGATCGCAGTTGGAGGACCGGTCGGTGCCGCGGAGTAGTCGCGGCACCGTGCCGCCGTTGCTGCCTTGCGTCGCTCACAGTAGGGAGCGTCCGGACATTGCGGGGCCGTTGCCGGCCACGTGACACTGTCGTTCAACCCACTGTCGCCCCAATCCATGGCCAAGCGCACTCCCGCGGCGAAAGCATCGCCGAAGCCCGCGTCCGCCCCGGCACCCGATGCCGAGCGTGCGCTGCACCTCTCCCTGCTCCGCTCCATGCTGCTGCAGCGCCGCTTCGAGGAGCGCTGTGCCGAGGCCTATGCCATCGGTCGCATCGGCGGGTTCTGCCACCTCTACATCGGGCAGGAGGCGGTGAGCACCGGCACGCTCAGCCATCTCCGTCCCGACGACTACGTCATCACCACCTACCGTGACCACGGGCAGGCGCTGGCGCGTGGCATGGCGCCGCGCTCGATCATGGCCGAGCTGTTCGGCCGCGTCGACGGCTGCGCCGGTGGCAAGGGCGGCTCGATGCACATGTTCGACAAGGCGACGGGCTTCCTGGGCGGCCACGGCATCGTGGGCGGGCACCTGCCGATCGCGACCGGCGTCGGGTTCGCCATCAAGTACCGCGGCGGCGACCAGTGCATCGTCTGCTTCTTCGGTGAGGCGGCGGTGAACAACGGCGCCTTCCACGAGGCGCTGAACATGGCCGCGCTCTGGAAGCTGCCGGTGCTGTTCATCATCGAGAACAACCGCTACGGCATGGGCACTGCCGTCGAGCGTGCCTCGGCCATCAACAACATCTACGAGCGCGCCGCCAGTTACGACATGCACCGCGCGGTGGTGGACGGACAGGACGTGCTCGCCGTTCGCAGCGCGATCGAGGAGGCGGTGGGCCGGGCCCGCGCCGATCAGAGTCCGACGCTGCTCGAGATGCGCACCTATCGATTCATGGGCCACTCGATGTCCGATGCGGTCAGCGGCACCTACCGCACCAAGGCCGAGCTGGACGAGTACCTCAAGCGCGACCCGATCGCGTTGCTGCGCGCCCACATGGAGCAGCGTGGCACGCTCACGGAGGCGGTGCTGCAGGAGATGGACACCGAGATCAAGGGCATCGTCCAGGATGCCTGGGACTTCGCCGAGGCCAGCCCCGAACCGCCACTGGCCGCGCTGATGGAAAACGTCTACGTGGACACCACCTCCGATGCCGGCAGCACTGCCGGGGCGTGGGCCTGACCGATGCCGATCATCACCTATCGTGACGCGCTCAATCAGGCGCTCCGTGAAGAGATGCAGCGCGATGCCCGCGTCTTCCTGATGGGCGAGGAAGTGGGCGTGTATCAGGGTGCCTACAAGGTGTCCAAGGGGCTGCTGCAGGAGTTCGGCGAGATGCGCGTGGTGGACACGCCGATCACCGAGCTCGGATTCGCCGGTGTCGGCGTCGGCGCGGCGATGGTGGGGCTGCGCCCGATCATCGAGTTCATGACCTGGAACTTCGCGCTGCTGGCTCTCGACCAGGTGGTGAACGCCGCCGCCAAGATGCTCTACATGTCCGGCGGTCAGTTCAACATCCCGATGGTCTTCCGTGGCCCCAACGGTGCGGCGCTGCAGCTTGGCGCGCAGCACTCGCAGGCGTGGGAGAGCTGGCTGGCGCACATCCCGGGCCTGAAGGTCGTGGCCCCGGGCACGCCGTACGATGCGAAGGGGCTGCTCAAGGCCGCGATCCGTGACGACAATCCGGTCTGCGTGCTCGAGGGTGAGATGCTCTACAACAACAAGGGCGAGGTGCCGGACGGCGAGTACATCGTGCCGCTCGGCGTCGCCGACCTGAAGCGCCGCGGCGAGCACTGCACGATCGTGACGTGGGGCAAGCAGGTGCTGGTGGCGATGGCGGCGGCCGACCAGCTGGCGAAGGACGGCATCACCATCGACGTCGTGGACCTGCGCAGCATCCGCCCGCTCGATGAGCGCGCGATCGTCGACAGCGTGCGCAAGACCAACCGCTGCGTCGTGCTGGAGGAAGGCTGGTACTTCGCCGGCGTCGGCGCACAGATCACGGACCTGGTGCAGCGCGAGTGCTTCGACGACCTGGATTCGCCGGTGATCCGCGTGCACCAGGCCGACGCCCCGATGCCCTATGCCAAGGGGCTCGAGAAGGCCGCCAAGGCCGACATGCCGAAGACCATCGCCGCGGTCCGCCGCGCCCTCTATCTCGACTGATCCCACACCGCCGGAACCCTGACGATGGCCACCAAGGTGATGATGGAAGCGCTCTCTCCGACCATGGAAGAAGGGCGTCTCGTGAAGTGGAACGTGAACGAGGGCGATGCCGTGAAGAACGGCGACGTGCTCGCCGAAGTCGAGACGGACAAGGCGATCATGGAGCTCGTCGCGCGCGGTGAGGGCATCCTCCGCGCCCGGCTGATCCCCGAGGGCGCGACGACGCCGGTGGGGCAACTGATCGGCGTGATCGCGGCCGCCGGCGAGGACATCGCAGCGCTCGTCGCCGGTGCCGCGCCATCACCGGCGGCGCCCGCGGCCAGCGATGCGGCCGCGCCGCCAGCCGCAGTGTCAGTGACTGCGCCGGCGGCACGCCAGGATGCAGCACCGGCCGCTGCAGCGGCACCAGCCCCGCCCCCGGCCGCTCCGCGGACCTCGATGCCAGCCGTCGATCATCACGCCTCGGAGCAGGCCTCGCACGCCACCGACACCGGCGGCCGGCATCTCGCCTCGCCGCTGGCGCGACGCATGGCGAGCGAGCGGGGGCTCGACATCAATCAGGTGCGTGGCTCGGGTCCCGGTGGCCGCATCATCAAGCGGGACATCGAGGAAGCGGTGGCCGGTGGCGCGGCGCTGCTCGCGGGGGCACGCCCGACATCCCCGGCCGACGCCACGGCGGACTTCACGGACCAGCCGCTCACGCAGATCCGCAAGACGATCGCGCGTCGGCTCGCCGAGTCGATCGGGCCAGTGCCGACGTTCTATCTCTCGGCGGAGTTCGACCTGTCGCGCGTGACCGACATGCGCACCGCGATGGCGGCGATGGGACCGGAGTACAAGGTCAGCGTGAATGACATCATCCTGAAGGCCGTCGCCGTGGCGCTGACGCGGCACCCCGAGGTGAACTCGCACTGGATGGGCGACAGGATCCGGCAGCATCACCGCGTGCACGTCGGCATGGCCGTCGCCATTCCCGAGGGGCTGATCACACCGGTCATCTTCGATGCCAGCGCCAAGGGTTTGTCGCAGATCAGTCGGGAAGCCCGCGAGCTCGCCAAGCGTGCGCGAGAACGCAAGCTGGCGCCGCACGAGTATACCGGCGCAACGATGTCGGTCTCCAATCTCGGCATGCTTGGCATCGACGAGTTCACGGCGATCATCAACCCGCCCGAGGCCGCGATCCTCGCCGTCGGGGCGGTCGAGGACAAGCCGGTCGTCGTCGATGGGACCATCGTGGTCCGGAAGCGGATGCGGGTCACGATGAGCTGTGACCACCGCGTCATCGACGGGGCATTGGGCGCACAGTTCTTGCAGACCTTGCGTCGACTGATCGAGAATCCTTTAATGTTGGTGTACTGACTCGCACCCGAGTGCTCACGGCTCAATGGCGCATGACGAACGACAGCATGGCACACCGCTGGCCGGGCCTGACGCCCCGGCTGGCCCTGTCGTTCCGGCCCGCAAGACGGTCTTGGAGCCGCAACGCTCTCTCGCCTCGCTCCTCGACCTCACGGACGAGGACCTCGACCTTCCCATGCCGTCGCAGAACGACGATCTCACTGAATGGGATGGCGCAGCTGGGGGCGCAACCGGGGTCGCACTGCAGGATGATCGCGGAGACCTGAGCCGACCCGACGTCATCATGATCGCCCGAGACGTCGTCGATCGCGATCTGTTTGCGCTGCACGGCCACGACACATCGTCGCAGCCATCCGACCATCGGGGCAGCGTCGGCACCGTTGGTGACCAGCCGCAGGATTCGTGGGTCGTCACCGGCATGGTGAGCGAGGCACCGCTCGCGGAGCCACCGGAGCTCATCGTCCGCTCCTCCGCGCCGGCGCAACCGCTCGCCATCGCGACCAAGCCGACCAAGGGTCCGAGGCGCCGGCCCGACACCCCCGTTGCCAACTTCACGCAGACGGATCCGTCGGCATCGGTGCTGTGGCCCCGTCGACCCACCCCCTCGGAACTGGGGGCCGGTGCGCCGGAGTGCGCACGCTGTCGCGCGCCGTTCCTCGATGGCAAATGCACCGCCTGCGGGCATGGCACGCCCATCCGGACGCGGGTGGTGGACCAGAACCGTTCGCAGCGGATCGTCTCGTATTTCGTGCACAGCCGCCACCGCATCCTGCGCACGCTCGGCACGCTGCTCATCGCCCCTGGTCTGCTCACCGGTGAATACCTCGCCGGACATCGACGCCGCTACTACAGCCCCTTCCTCGTGGCGGGCGTGGCCATCGTGGTGTTCACCGCGCTGAGCTTCCTGGTCGGTCTGCGGGTGCGGCCCGATCGTGTGCTCTACATCGGCGATGATCGCACCGAGGAAATCCCCGCCGGCATGATCGGCGCCGCGGTCATCACCAACCAGCCGTACACCGCGTCGCGCGATGCCCTCGACGTGACGCTGCGCATGATCAACATGCTTCCACCGCTGTGGCTGCCGCTGACGATGTGCTGCATCATCGCCGTCCTTGCGGGCATCCGGATCACGCAGCGACGCGAAGGCCCGGCCGAGGTGGTGTACACTGCCCATGTCAGCGCCTTCTACGTGCTCTGGTGGGCACTGGCCGTGCCGGGGATGCTCCTCGCGATCCGCTACGGTTTCGAACTCTCCGCGTACTTCGACGGCGTGCACACGGTGCAGTACCTCGAGGATGGGCAGATCGCCGGCCTGTCACCGGAATGGCACCGCCTGCGTGCGTCCGTCGCGACACCGCTCTTTCACAGTGCCCTGATGGCGATCGGCCTCGTCCCGTACAGCATCCTGGCGTACCGCCGAGCCTTCGACGAGAAGTGGCAGCGCTCGTGCGTCGCCGGCCTCGCTGTCGCCGCGATTCCGTTGCTGCTTCTGGTTCCGTTCGCCTGAGCGCTGCGCCGCGCGTGGCGGCCCTGACACTGGAGTCGCGTGGGTCAACCGGGCATCTTTCGCAGGCTCGCGTTCCTTCTGGCACGTGAGCCGCGGCGCGGCATCCGCCGCCTGATCCTCCACGTGAGATCGACATGGCTTCGTTCGACGTCATCATCCTCGGCGGCGGTCCCGCCGGGTACGTCTGCGCCATCCGCAGCGCGCAACTTGGCCTTCAGGTCGCGGTGATCGAGCGCGAGGCGCTTGGTGGCACCTGCGTGCTCTGGGGCTGCATCCCCGCCAAGTCGCTGCTCGAGAGCGCCTCGCTCGCCACCAAGGTGCGCCACGCCGCGGAGCATGGCATCACCACCGGCGACGTCTCGTTCGACTATGGCCCCGCCATGAAGCGATCGCGCGCCGTCAGCACGCAGAACTCGAAGGGCGTCGAGTTCCTCCTCAAGAAGAACAAGGTCACCTACATCCGTGGCACCGGTCGCGTCGTCAACGCCACCACCATCGAGGTGAAGAACACCGAGGGCGCGGTGGAGTCGCACACCGCCGGCAAGGCGCTCGTGATCGCGACCGGCTCGCGTGTCCGTGGACTGCCGCAGGTCGGTCTCGAGCTCAACCGCACGACGGTGCTCTCCTCCGACGAGGTGCTGGTGCTCGGCGCCGCGCCGAAGCGGATGGCCGTCGTGGGCGCCGGTGCGGTGGGGTGCGAGTTCGCCGATGTGTTCAACGCGTTCGGCAGTCAGGTGACACTGATCGAGGTCGCCTCACGCATCCTCCCGATCGAGGATGCCGATGCCTCGGCGGAACTCGCGCGCGCGTTCAAGAAGCGCGGCATCGAGTCGGTCACTGGCGCGAAGATCACCGCCGCCAAGGTCGAGGACAGCAGCGTCACGCTCTCGTTCGAGGCCGGGGGCCAGGCCCGTGTGCTGACGGTGGACACGGTGCTCGTCGCCGCCGGCCGTGCCCCGAACGTCGAAGGCTTTGGCCTCGAGGCGCTCGGCGTGAAGAAATCCGACCGGGGCTTCATCGCCATCAACGACAAGTTCGAGACGTCCGTCACGGGCGTCTACGCCATCGGCGACGTGGCGGGCAACCAGATGCTCGCGCACAAGGGCTCCCGCGAGGGCCACGTGCTCGCCGACATGCTCGGCGGCCAGCCAACGCACCCGGTGAATTACGGCAACATCCCGAGCTGCACCTACTGCCATCCGGAAGTGGCGTCGATCGGCATGACGGAAGAGCAGGTGAAGGCCAAGGGCCTCGCGTACAGGATCGGCAAGTTCCCCTTCTCGGCAAACGGGCGCGCGCGCACGTCGGGTGAGACCGATGGCTTCGTGAAGATCATACGGGACGAGAAGTACGGCGAGATCCTCGGCGCCCACATCGTCGGCGCGCACGCCACGGAACTGATCCACGAGATCGTCGTCGCGCGCGAGAACGAGTTCACGGTCGAGGAGATCGACCTCGCGCTGCATGCGCATCCGACACTGTCGGAGGCGATTGCCGAGGCCGTCCTCGATTCGATGGGGAAGATGGTGCACGCGTGAGTGCACGCCGCCTGCTGGTGGTGGATCTCGGGATGCTCGCCTTCAGCGACGCGCTCGACCTCCAGCGGGCGGTCTCGGCGGCGCGCATCACGGGCGCCGTCCCGGATGACGTGCTGCTGCTGGTGGAGCACCCGCCGGTCGTCACACTCGGGCGCTCCACCAAGGGCGACAACCTCGCCATCCCCGACGCGCTCCTCGCCGCCCGCGGTGTGGAGCGCTTCGACATCGAGCGCGGTGGTGACGCGACCTTCCACGGGCCAGGCCAGCTCGTGGGGTACCCCATCATGGACCTCAAGCAGCACACCCAGGACCTGCACTGGTACCTGCGGCAGGTAGAAGCGGCGCTGATCGTCGCACTCGACACCGTGGGCCTCGCCGCCGGTCGCGTGCCGACGTACACCGGCGTCTGGATCGATGACCGCAAGATCGCCTCGATCGGGGTCCACGCCCGCGACTGGGTCACGCGCCACGGCTTCGCGCTGAACGTGCACACCGATCTCTCCTACTTCGACCTCTTCACGCCCTGCGGCATCGCCGACGTGGTGATGACCAGCACGGCGCGCGAGCTCGGGTCCGACGCACCGAATCTCGCCACCATGCAGGCTGCGGTCACCACCGCCTTCGCCGCCACGTTTGAACTCACGGCGGTGGCGACGGTGCGTGCCGAGCTCGAGGCCTACCTCTCGCTCGCCACGTCTGGTGCGTGACGCCCATGTCCGTGGACTGCGGGCATCGTCAACTCTGTTCACGCAGAGGCGATGGAGCAGCCGAGGGTTCGGGCGCTGGGCTGCTGCCTGCGCAGTTGAGGCGACGGGTCTTTGGGGGCAAACGTCCACCACCACGTCGACGTCAACCATCCGGGCATTAGCCCGACAGTGGATCCAGAGCGCAAGACCCTCTGCTGCTCCGTTGCCTCTGCGTGAAAAGAGTTAGCGCTGCACGCCAGGCACGACCGGCTGGATGACGCACGGCAGGCGGCGGATTGTATGCTTCACCCGACCCCGATTTCCCTGAGAGACGATGATGGCCGACGACCTCCCGACGCTCGACGTGCGCCCCACTGACCGCGATCGCGTGCCGCCCGGCCAGACGCAGACACGCAAGTGGCCGGTGCTGCACTACGGCGCGGTGCCGACGGTCGACCGGGCGGCGTGGCGCTTCGAGTTCCGGGGGCTCTGCCGCGCACCGCAGGAGTTCACGCTGGAGCAGATCCAGGCCATGCCGCGGCAGCTCACGCGCTGCGACATCCACTGCGTCACCCGCTGGAGCCGGCTCGACAACGACTTCGAGGGCGTGAGCGTGCAGCACCTGCTGCAGCTCGCGCAGCCGCTGCCCGAGGCCACGCACGTGATGGTGTTCGCCGAGCAGGGCTTCACCACCAATCTCCCGCTGGTGGATCTCGATCGCGCCGAGAACGTGCTGGCGTGGAAGCATGACGGGGTGGATCTCACGGAAGACCACGGCTGGCCGATGCGGCTGGTGGTGCCGCACCTCTACTTCTGGAAGAGCGCGAAGTGGGTGCGCGGCTTCGAGTTCCTCAACGCCGATGCGCCGGGCTTCTGGGAGCGGAACGGCTATCACATGTACGGCGATCCGTGGCGCGAGCAGCGGCACCGTGGGCTGGACGTCGCGCAGTGGATGATCAACGCCTTCCGCAGCAAGTCGAAGGAGTGACGGCACGCGAGGGTGGGCCGCCCGCCGCAGACGCGGGGCTGAACGCGGAGCAGCGCGCCGCCGTGCGGCACGGCGACAGCCCGCTGCTGATCGTGGCGGGTGCCGGCACCGGCAAGACGCGGACGTTGGTGCACCGCGTCGCCGCCCTGATCGAGCGCGGCGTCGCACCGGAGCGCATCCTCCTCCTCACCTTCACCCGTCGTGCCGCCGAGGAGATGCTCACGCGCGTGGAGCGTCTCATCGGGCAGCAGGGCCGGCGCGTGCGCGGCGGAACCTTTCACGCCACCGCCCATCAGGTGCTGCGGCAGTTCGGCCCGCAGGCGGGCATTGCCGCGGGGTTCACGATCCTCGACCAGGCGGATGCCGAGGACCTGATGCAGCTCTCGCGCGCCGCACTCGAATTCGGATCGCGGGAGCGTCGTTTTCCGAAGAAGGAGACGCTGCAGGCACTCTACAGCCGGCACATCAACACGGACCGCACCGTCGAGGACCTGCTGCGCGACGGCTACCCGCAGTATGTGGACGACCTCGCCGACATCGGTCGCGTCTTCGCCGACTACGTGGAGCGCAAGCTGGCACGCAACCTCGTCGACTACGACGACCTGTTGCTGTTTTTCGCCGGCATGCTCGAGGCCGAGCCGCTGGGTGCGACGATCCGTGCCCGTCACGACCACATCCTCGTTGACGAGTACCAGGACACAAACGTGCTGCAGTCGCGCATCCTGCGGGGCCTGGGCGCCGGGCACGGCCGCGTGACGGTGGTGGGTGACGACGCGCAGAGCATCTATGCCTTCCGCGGAGCGACGGTGCGCAACATCCTCGACTTTCCGTCGCAGTTTCCCGGCACGAGCATCGTCACGCTGGATCGCAACTACCGCAGCACGCAGCCCATCCTCGACACGGCGAACGCGGTGCTCGCGCAGGCCAGCGAGGGGTATCGCAAGCGGCTGCGCAGCGTCGATGACCGCGTCGGCGACCTGCCGTGGCTCGTCCCAACCCGCGACGAACAGGCGCAGACGGCCTTCACCTGCGACCGGCTGCTCGAACTCACCGAGACCGATGGCCTGCAGCTGCGCGACATCGCGATCCTCGTCCGCGCCGGCTACATGAGCGCCGACCTCGAGATCGAACTCGCGGCGCGGCGGATCCCGTTCGAGAAGTGGGGTGGCATCAAGTTCCTCGAGGCGGCACACGTCAAGGACCTGCTGGCCTTCCTGCGCGTGGCGGAGAATCCGCGCGACGAGGTGAGCTGGTTCCGGCTGCTGCAGCTGCTGCCCGGCATCGGCGAGGTGTCCGCACGACGGGCCATCGCGGCACTCGAATCGGCCTCGTGGCGCGTGGAGGGATTGCGCGCGTGGGACGCACCGCCGCGCGCGCGCAGCACGCATCTCGCGCTCGTCACGTTGCTCGAACGGCTGAGCGCCGGCAGCGGAGCCGACCCGGGCGCCGACATCGCGTGGATTCGTGGCGTCTACGACGACATCCTCCGCCAGCGGTTCGATGATGCCGAGGTGCGCCTCAATGACCTCGTGCAGCTCGAGCACATCGCCAGCGGCTACGCCAACCGCGGTGCCTTCCTCAGTGCGCTCGCGCTGGAGCCGCCGTCGGCCACCTCCGACCTCGCACAGCAGACCCGCCCCGACGAGGAGGACGACTGCCTCGTGATCAGCACCATCCACTCGGCCAAGGGGAAGGAATGGGAGGCGGTGTTCGTGCTGTGGGCCGCCGACGGCTGGATTCCGTCGGCGAGGGCGACGAAGGATGCGGCCCAGATCGAGGAGGAGCGCCGACTCTTCTACGTCGCACTCACCCGCGCCAAACGTCACCTGCACGTGAGCTACCCTCTGTTCACGTACGCCTCGCGCTGGAGCGCCGACTTCGCACTGGACCAGAAGTCGCGTTTTCTCGACGAGGCCGTCCTGGCGACGATGCAGCGCGTCCAGATCGCCACGCCGGCCGCCCCCGACGAACCACCACCCGCGCCCGGTCCCACCACCACCCTCGACCTCCGCGCCGCCCTTCGCGCCCGATTCAGCTGACGTTCACGCCGACGCTACAGCAAGATCGAAAGGCACCAAAGGGCAAGCGAAGAACAGCGGAAACTCACAACAAACTTCGAAACGCCAACGGCAAAACGCCAACGGCAAAACGCCAATGAACCGCCCCGGGTTTTCAGGAGACTCGGTTAGTTGACTGCCAAGCACTCGGGTTGAGTGGCTTGGGCGCGGTAGTACCGCTCCTCGAACTCCGCCGGCGGAACGTAACCCAGCGGTTCCAGCAAGCGCTGCGTGTTGAACCAGGCCACCCATTCGAGGGTCGCATACTCAACGTCCTCGAAGCCCCGCCACGGCCCGCGGCGGTAGATGACCTCGGTCTTGTACAGCCCGATCACCGACTCGGCCATCGCGTTGTCGTACGCATCGCCGACGCTCCCCACGGACGGCGCCGCACCGGCCGCCAGCACACGGTCCGTGTACCGCATGGCGACGTATTGCGACCCGCGATCCGTGTGCACGATCAGACGGCCGTCGAGTTCGCGGTCGTGCAGCGCTTGTTCGAGCGCGTCCAGCACCAGCTCCGTGCGCATGGTGGTGTGCGCCCGCCAGCCGACGATGCGCCGCGAGAACACGTCGATCACGAATGCCACGTACACGAACCCGCGCCAGGTCGCGACGTACGTGAAGTCGGCGACCCACAACTGGTTCGGCTGCGTCGCCGCAAACTGCCGCTGGACGAGATCGGCCGACGGCGTCGCGGTGTCGTCCGGCCGGGTGGTGCGGACGCGTCGTCCGCGCACGACGCCCTGCAGGCCCGCCGCGCGCATCAGGCGTTCCACCGTACAGCGCGCCACGGTGATGCCGTCACGCTGGAGCTGGCGCCACACTTTGCGCACGCCATAGACCTCGTGATTGGCGCGGTACACTCGGGCGATGTCGACCTCCAAGACGGCGTCGCGCTGTGCACGAGCCGACTGCCGCGTGACGTCCGCTTGGCGCTGGCGATAGACGTAGTAGGCGGACGGTGCGATCTCCAACACGCGGCAGATCGGCTCGACACCGTAGGCCTCCCGATGCGCATCAATGAACGCGTACATGATGGCATGGTCTACTTCGTGTAGCGGTCGAGCTCCGCGGCCGCGAAAAACGCGCTGGCCTTGCGGAGAATTTCATTCGCCCGCTTCAACTCCCGATTCTCACGCTCGAGCTGCGTCAGCCGCTCCCGATCGTCCGTCGTGATCCCCGCCCGCGTCCCGGTGTCCCGCTCCGCCTGACGCACCCACAGCCGCAGCGTCTCGGCGTTGCAGCCGATCTTCTCCGCAATCGACCGAATGGCGGCCCACTGGGTCGGATGCGCGCCCCGCTGTTCCTGCACCAGCCGCACCGCCCGCTCCCGGACCTCCGGGGAGAACGGCTTACTCGGCTTCCGACCCGCCCCTGTCTGTCGTGTCATGCTCCCAATCTCTCAAAGCTGGGAGCCTCCGGTAAACCCGGGGCGGTTCAAGCAGCGTGCCGTCGACGGTGAAATGCTCGTGCGACAACAACCGGCGCTGGTCCGCCGCGCGGAGCACCTCCGCCATGAACGCGTCGGCGATCTGCCCCTCGATCAGGCGATCCCGATTCTTGCTGAACACCGTCGGCACCCACACGGCGTCGTCGGGATTCAGGCCCACAAACCAGCGGAACAATAGATTGTAATTGAGCTGTTCCATCAGTTGGCGCTCGCTGCGCACCGTGTAGAGCACCTGCAGCAGCAGCGCCCGCAGGAGGCGCTCCGGCGGAATCGACGGGCGGCCCATCCGCGAGTACAGGGCCTCAAACTTGGGCGAGAGCGCCGCGAGAATCGGATTGACCAGCGCGTGGATGGTCCGCAGCGGATGATCGGCAGGAATGCGGTCTTCAACCGAGACATAGCTGAACAAGGTCGTCTGCGGCTCGTCGGCTCCACGCATGGCTCGGCTCCAAAAAGGGTCGATAGCTACTGCTGGAAGAATCGGGCCAGCCCGGCTGGAAATCCGGCTACTTTTTCAGCATCCTGCTAGGGTGTTCATGCGCCGCCCTAGGGGCCGAGATATACTCAGGAGCACGCCATCGTCTCTCCCGCTCCCAGCCAATGTTCGGACAACAAATCATCGCTCGCAGCATCGCTGCCGCAAAGATCACCGACAGCCACGGCAATGTTTGGCAATATCACTCGCGAAGCGATAAGCACTCGAAGATCGCCTGCTGGGTGGTGCTGTTCGACCTGCTTCAACGGTGCCCGTTGCTCCGCGCTCACGCGCACTCGGGCAAGGTCGCCTTCGGGATCAATCACACAATGGTCGACTTCGTGAGCGACCAGCGGAAAGACTTGGATCTGGTGATTTGTGTGCCGCGCGAGGAGGACGATCTCGACGGAGCTGGGTGGCGTACCTTCTCCGACCTCGCTGTCGAGTACGGGATCGTGCTATCTCCCTCGGAGGCCGAGACGTTGGCGGCACTGCCAGCCTTCTCCCAACGCCCAGTTGGAGACGTACTCATGGCGCTTGAGGCTAAGGCGGCGATGACGGCGCATGTTCGCGCGGCGCCGCGATTGAATTCCGAGCTAACGTCCGCGTACAGTTGCATTAATGGAAGCTCACAGAACGCAATCGCGGTCGGGCTCGGCATGATCAACACTTCCGCGGAGTTTGTGAGTACGGACCGAAACAAGGAGGACTTCGACGCGAGCGCGCCGGTGGTGACGACGGAGAAGCAGCCGAATGGCGCTCAGAAGATCCTCGACGTCATCAAGAAGCTCCGAGTCCGCGGGCACGCGACTGAGCGCGGATTCGATGCGATAGGGGTTCTTCCGGTGAATATGCGCAACGATGGTGGCGCAGTCGTCGTTGACGAACCCGCGGGCTTTCCCGCCCGCGGGGACAGTTACCACTACGAAACGATGATCTTGCGAATTGCCAGCATTTACGATGGGCGCTTTCAGACCCGCTGACCTCTTTACCGAACATTGGCCGAAGATTAAGTTCCTTCCCCACACCCTCTCCAGCCAGTACTTCGATGATTGCTCGGTCGCTCACCTCAGCAGGACTCTTCGCCGGCATTGGCGGGATCGAGTACGGTTTGGAGCGCGCTGGCTTTCAGACGAAGCTTTTGTGTGAGATCGATTCGTCCGCTCAGCAGGTACTACGCGATCGGTTTCACGGCGTCGATATCGTTTCTGACGTCAGGGCTCTGTCTCGGCTACCCAAGGTGGATCTTCTCGCGGCTGGTTTTCCCTGCCAGGACCTTAGTCAAGCCGGTAGAACTGCGGGTATTCGTGGGTCACAGTCGGGCCTTGTCGAAGAAGTCTTCCGACTGATCGCCGACAAGATGACGTCTCCGCGTTGGTTGCTCTTGGAGAACGTCTCCTTCATGCTGCGCTTGGACCGCGGCGCGGCGATGGAGTACGTGACTAGCAGCCTCGAAGAGCTCGGATTTCGTTGGGCGTATCGAATCGTTGATTCAAGAGCTTTTGGTGTCCCCCAGCGTCGTCAGCGCGTAATCCTGCTGGCATCGCGAGATGAAGATCCTCGAAGCGTACTCTTTGCATCCGATGCTGGCGAGAGCGTTCGCAATGCCGAAGAAGCTTCGTCTTTCGGGTTCTATTGGACTGAAGGCCTTCGCGGGCTAGGCTGGGCTATCGACGCCGTGCCCACGCTGAAGGGCGGCTCAACCATCGGTATTCCATCGCCTCCGGCCATCTGGCATGTTCGCAAGGGAACGGTGATGACTCCGGACATACGTGACGCGGAGCGGCTTCAGGGATTCCCGAGCGGATGGACGGCGTGTGTCGGAACCGACCGGCGCTCCATAGCCAAACGATGGAAGCTCGTCGGCAACGCAGTCACCACCGGTGTCGCGGAATGGATTGGTGGCGCACTCCAATCTCGAGGGGGAGGCGAAAGGAACTCGGGTAGTGTGCTCGCTCGTGGCGCTGCTTGGCCAGATGCTGCATGGGGGGACCGTTCCGAGCGAAGACTCGCAGACGTTTCCGCCTTTCCTCTGAGCCCCAACTACCCGGCCATCGCAGGGTTCTTGGAATTTGAAGGTGCTCCTCTGTCGGCACGCGCGACAAGGGGTTTTCTCGCCCGCGCGCGAACAGGCTCACTGAGATTCCGCCCGGGCTTTCTTGAGGCGCTCGACAGTCATCACGAACGAATGACTGCCAGTAGTGAACTGGCAGCACCAGCCGCTCCTTGAAACCATCTCGCCGGGCAGTGGATCCCGCACGCTCGGCGCTGATGAAGAGGGTTCGCCGAAGTGGGACCGAGCTCGAGGAGGCAGTTGCACTCGTGCTTCGCGAACTCGGCATCCGAACGCGCCGAAACGTCGCCGCTTTGCCAGGTACGCCGGACTTCGCGAATCAGCGCCGTAGGATTGCCGTCTTCGTTCACGGGTGCTTCTGGCACGCGCACCGGAACTGCTCTCTCGCCAAGATCCCCAAGACCAATCGAGCATTCTGGATCGAGAAGCTTGCCGCCAATCGGAGCAGAGACAAGCGAAAGGCTGCGGAGCTGAGAAAGGCAGGCTATCGCGTTGTGACCCTCTGGCAGTGCGATGGGAGGGAAGGATATGCGAGGAAGCTCTCAAAGCTCGTGTCGGATTGACAGAGCAGTTTTGGCGAGCGCGCCGAGTTGGGGGCTATCTGCGCGATCGGGCGACCTGCTACGCAATCGAGCGCCCTGCTGAGCGGATTGGCGGTCTGCTTGACGGCCCTGCGCAAAGCCACCTAACGTGGCTGTAGAAAAAGGTCCGTCGCTGCCGGCGGCCGCGTCCGATTCTTGCACGGGTCTTCGGCAGCGTCGTGCCTCGAATCTGTGCGCTGGACCTCTCGCCGTCGAGCCCCGAATGGCCCGTTACAAATACATCGATACGAACCCACGCCTGTTGGCCGTTGATCTGGCGCGCCAGCTGCTGCCGGGCACCTTCGAACATGCGCTGCACCACCTGTTGGAGCACGCGATCGATCTGTCACGCTTCGACGCGCGGTTCCAGAATGACGCGACCGGGGCGCCTGCCTATCCGCCCGCCGTGTTGCTCAAGGTCGT
>JANNXU010000032.1:0-2442 GCA_031409715.1 Gemmatimonadaceae bacterium
TGGAGCGGCATCGCCTGTTCGTCGAGACACTCGATGCGTTCAGGCCGGCGCCGGTGGGTTGCGGCGAGCTCGCCGGCCTCGACCCATCGCGTGGCACCACGCTGGGCGCGTTGGCGCTCGGGCTCCGCCCAGGTCGTCTGAGGTCAGACGAAATCACCGTCTACAAGGCGATGGGCAACGCGATGGAGGACATGGTCGCGGCCAACCTCGTGTACGGGCTGGCCAGTACCGTGTGAGCGCCACACGCGGATTCGCCGGCGCCGGGCTCGCGCTCGAGGCGGTCGCGACGGCCAAGGGCGGCAATGAGCCCGATCGACCACCGGCGGCAGCCCTCCGTACTATCCAGATGTTCGACTCTTCCTGCGGGGTGCCCGATGCTTCATCGACCGGCACGCGCCACAGGCCCATCACACCCCCGCGGTCACTGGCGACGTACACGAACTTGCCGTCGGGGGACCACGATGGCGCGTCGGATGGGTTCGGTGACAGTGCACTCATTGCATCGGAATGGTGAGTCCGGTGACAGTCGCTGGACGGCTGAGGCGCCGTATCGCTGGCGCCGGGCGACTCCCACGGATTCGGCATCACCCGGAAGCGACGGAGCCGTACCACAGCCGCGAGCTCTGCACCGTGATCACCCCTCCTGACGATGGCAGCCGGTTCGCGCCCGTGACGACTGTCACCAAGAGAATCAGAATCGTGCAATGAGTGCACTGTCACCGACGCCCACAGAGGACGAAGCAAGCTCGGCGTGGTTACCCGGCTTCGCTGGGCATATAAAGCGGTGCTGGACGGCGAACGGCACAGGTCCTTCGTACGGAGGGTCCGCTGATGACGTAGGGGCGGACGAATGGATGGTGCCCCCCTACCACGCGGATCGCTGGCCACACGAGGCAAGGCGTCGACGCCCACGAAGTCACCTTGCCTGTTCAGCCGGCACGCATGGGAGCGTACAGCTCGTGCTACGGTGTTGCTCAGCGGGCTGAGCACGCTCCGGTTGATTGTGATGACGGGGCGTGCCCGATCCCCCAACTTGGCGGTACCGCCGCAGCTAGTGATGGTCCACGTCAGCCCCAATCCCTGTGACGACACGCCGCCGCCGTTGCACGCGATAAACCCGAGGGTATTTCGGTGACAGTGCACTCATTGTCCAGCCATGAGTGCACTGTCACCGAAATACCCCAGCCGCGCATCACGGGCGTGACCCCCTGGACGCCTTCCGTCCGCTTAACAGGACACGCCCGACGAGACTCACGCTGATGCTGCGCGCGCCACCGTTGGCCGTCTCGACCGAGCTGCTGAGGCCCTGATCGACTCGCAGGTCGAGCCCGACGCGCCGGTACTCGAAGCCGGTCGTCGCGAGTGCCGATACGACGAGGTTGTTCGACCGCACGGGGAGGTCCGTGTAGTCGGCGCAGCTCACGGTCTCGCCAGCGAAGAATCCGAAATTGCCCTCGACGTAAACGCCGCAACTCGTCGTCTTTTCGGCCAGCACACCGCCACCGATGAAGAGGCCGTTCGCGCCATAGCGCCGGAACTGGCCGGACACACCCAGCCGACCGAGCGAAAGGGGCGCGGGCCCGGTGAAGCCGCTGCCGGTCCCCAGCGCACCGTTCAGGTAGCGGACCCCCACTTCCGTCCGGAGCGCATTCCGCGTGCCGACGGCGCGCTGTATTCCGATGCCAAAGCTGCTCGCGCCGCCGCCCCTGACGTCCGAAGAGCCGACCCATCCACCCGACCCTTCGCCGACGAAGAGGTCGATGCCCGAGTGACGATTGGCGATCAGAGGCGCGGCGCCCTGGCCGCGCAGGCTGCAGGCGAGAAGCAGGGCGGCAAGGGCGATGATCCGGAGGCGCGTGTGCATAAACGTGGTGGCTGCGAGGAGACTGCCGCGTGTGTACGCGAGGATCATCGCGCCGCGACATTGTCGGCCCCATACGTCATCTGACGTAGGTGCTGCCGAGTCCCTGCGCGGTCCCGGGTCTCGCCGCCTCGGGCGCGACGCTGCGCATCGCGCCCCGGCCGGTGGGACACGCGAGCGTTGGCGCGCGAGATCCTGATGATGGAGCCGGTCGACTACGCGAATGCGTTCAAGGGTAGCGCCATCAAGCGCGCGAAACTCTGGATGCTCGAGGGCGGCGGCGAGTATGCGCGCCAGCGACTGGAGGATGCGTAACGCGGGAGTCTACTTCCAGCGATATCGGAGGGCCACGTTCGCCATGAACCCTTCCAGCGGCGCCCAGACGTCGGTCGTCCACCGGCCGCCCATGCCCCGCGTCCGTCGCACCAGGGGGTCAGTGCCCGTCTGCCGCACGTTGAGCAGGTTCTCGAAATTGGCCACCAGCTCGACGGGTCCAAACTGCTTCGCCGCGATGGCCATCATGTACACGTAGGGCTTCGACGTGGTGCGGAAGGGATTGTCATCGAGTGGCTGTGCGCCAA
>JANNXU010000033.1:0-234753 GCA_031409715.1 Gemmatimonadaceae bacterium
CGTGTTACGCACCCGTTCGCCGGTTGCCCCTTGCGGAGCCCCCTTGACTTGCATGTGTTAAGCACGCCGCCAGCGTTCGTCCTGAGCCAGGATCAAACTCTCCAAGAAGAATTCAACCAGCTCTCGCGAACCGCTCACAACTCCCATTGCTGGACCATCATGAGACGGTCCGGAATCATCAAATTCAGAGATTTGAACTCTCGCGCGGCGCTCTGTACGCCATCGCTCGAACGAGTTCGCCTCGCACGTTACTTCTGTTCTCGATTCAATTTTCAATCAGCAGTTCCGCCGTGTCGGCGGGAGTCTGAAAGGATACTCTGCTCGAGCCATCCAGTCAAGCCCTGTTCGTTCAGTTCTTGCTCACTTTCACCGAGAGTACGGTTGCATGAACCGTGTCCCCCAGAGCCTCAAAGGATATCCCGAGGAACCGTCCCCGTCAACCCCCCTCGGCTCTCAAGCCAAGTCCCGCCACCCGAACCAACGTGACTCGGGCACGACGGGGAGAAGAACGTACGCACATCCACCCTCGAGCGCAACTCCACCACGCCGCAGTGCGCGACCCACGTGCGATCGTCGACACACGTGCCGAGCACGTGCCGAAACAACGACGGCGGCCATCATGATGATGACCGCCGCCGCCAATGCTCCGAGTAGGACTCGAACCTACAACCTACTGATTAAGAGTCAGCTGCTCTACCATTGAGCTATCGGAGCGTACACCCACATCATGCGCCAGGAGGGAATCGAACCCCCGACCCGCAGCTTAGAAGGCTGCCGCTCTATCCAACTGAGCTACTGGCGCTTCACAAGTTGCCGCACGTCAGGACCCGTGCGGAGCGATCAGGTCGGGGCGGCCGGATTCGAACCGGCGACCTCCTGCTCCCAAAGCAGGCGCGCTACCGGACTACGCTACGCCCCGCACGAACCCCGAGAGTAACGGATCAGTGCGGACTCGTCAACCGCCGCCGCACCGCATCGCACTGTGCCGCACATGCTCGAGCAGCGACGACACCGCACGCGCGCGATGACTCACCACCGACTTCGCCTGCAACGAGGCACGCGCAAACGTCACGCCAAGCTCCGAGCTGACGAACCAGGGATCGTACCCAAACCCACCATCCCCATCGGCGTCGGGCAACAGCACGCCCTCGACGGTGCCACGTGCGACGAATTCATGTGTCATGTCGACGTAGGCGGCGGCACAGATGAATCGCGATCGCCATGGTGGCGCCCACCCGCTGTCCCAGCACGCATCCAGCACCGCCTCGGCGTTGGCCGCATCCTCGCCATCGGCACCGCCGGCGTGACGGCCACGCTCCCGCGCAAAGCGACGGCTTCGGACGCCCGGCGCACCATGCAGCGCATCGATCGAGAGGCCGGAATCGTCAGCGATGCAGGCGGTTCCGGTCAGGCGGGCGAAGTAGCGCGCCTTCGCCAGCGCATTGGCCTCGAACGTGTCGAAGACTTCGATCCCCTCCTCGGCCGGCCCCTCCGCGACACCGGCATCAGCCAACCCGACGCCACGGATGCCATGGGCAGCCAGCATCGGCACCAGCTCGCGCAACTTCCCGGCACTGCGCGTGGCAAGCAGGCACCGCATCACACCGACGCGGCAGCGCCGGCGAGTGCGGCACGTTGCCTCGCATCGAGCGACACGATCCCCGATGACGCAAGCCCGAGCAACGCGTCGAGTTCGGCGCGGTCAAACGTGGCATGCTCGCCAGTGCCCTGCACCTCGACGAAGCGCGCCGCATCCACCATCACGACGTTCATGTCGACACCCGCGCGAACATCCTCCGGATAATCCAGGTCGAGCACCGGAATCCCATCCACGACTCCGACGCTGATGGCGGCGACGTGATGTACGACCGGCGATGCGGCGAGGCTGCCCTGTGCCACGAGCCACGAAAATGCGTCGCTCACCGCCACGCAGGCTCCTGTGATCGCGGCGGTTCTCGTGCCACCATCGGCGAGCAGGACGTCACAATCCACCTTGATCGTGCGCTCTCCGAAATCGAAGCCGCTCAGCATGGCACGCACGCTGCGCCCGATCAGGCGCTGAATCTCCTGTGTGCGTCCACCCACCTGGCCCCGCTCGCGCGACGTGCGGGTGCGCGTGGCCCGCGGCAGCATTGCGTACTCCGCGGTGAGCCAGCCCATGCGGCTTCCCTTGCGCCATCCAGGCACGCCCTCCTCCACCGTCGCGGTGCAGAGCACCTTCGTCTCGCCGAAGCTGATCAGACACGAGCCCTCGGCATACGGGGTCACCGCACGCTCGATGGTGACGGGCCGCATCTCATGGAGCTGACGGTTGTACGAGCGGACGAGCTCAGGCATCAGGGGGTCCGGTGAGGCGTGCGATGGTGGCAGTGGTGGAGTGCCCGGGCGTGAGCGGGATGATCACCACCGCACCGCCCCGGGCCTGTGTCTCGGCGGCGCCGACGACCGTGGAAGGATCGTAATCGCCTCCCTTGACGATCACATCGGGCTGCAGCCGCTGGATCAGCTCCAGCGGGGTGTCCTGATCGAAGACGGTCACGCAGTCCACGACCGCGAGCGCCGCGAGCACATACGCCCGGTCCGGGGCGCTGCGCACCGGGCGCGTGGGGCCCTTGAGGCGCCGCACCGACTCGTCGCCATTAATGCCGACGATGAGGATGTCCCCGCAGGCGCGTGCACCGTGGAGCACGTCGATGTGACCCGGATGCAGCAGGTCGAACACACCATTGGTGAAGACGACGCGGCCCCGCACGCGCTCGCGCCAGGCCGACGCCGCGTCCCATGAACGGATGTTGTCCAGCGGAGAACGCAGCGTCACTCAGGCCGCTCGACACTGAAGCGGTGAGTGACGGCGCGCGGCGCGATCGGGATCTTGATGGTGTCGGTGTAGGTGGCGGCGAGGCGCACCATGCCGTCGCGACGCACCACCTCGATGTCGTAGGCGCCGTCGGGGAGCTCACCGATCGAGTCGGCGGCGGCACGCAGGCGCGTCTGCAATCCCTCATCGCTGTCCGCCTTGGCGTGGAGCAGCACCTGCCGCATCGCGTCCTCGTACTCATAGGCGCGGATGTAGACCCGGGCGGCGGGCCAGCCAAACACCACGGCAGCGGCGATCAGCGCGATTCCCATCAGGCATCCACCGGATCCACTGCCGCGTCGCATCACCATTGTGACTGGGCTCCCTCGATCACGTCGTTGACCAGCTTCTCGATCGCCAGCCGCCGCCCTTCGGCTTCCGCCCGCTCGGCATACTCCCCTTCGGCGGCCATGCCCTTGCGCATCCAGAGGACGCGGTTCGCGGTCTGGTCGTAGATTTCGATGTCCACGATCAGGAGGAGTTTGCGCCGCGCGGCAACGGACTGACTTCGCTCCGCAGAGAAGGCGATCGGGATGTCGGGTTCGTAACGCGTGATCGTGCCGCGAACGACGGCGCTGGCCTGCGCCTCACCGGCCTCGCGCACGCCAAGTCTCGCCCGGAGCTCTCGCCGGAGCCGGGCCATGAACTCCTGCTGGAGCTCGGCTGACGGCGTCTGATTCTCGAACGGAAGGATCGCCACGGTGCGAACACTCGGAGGCAACCCCCCGCCCGCGAATCCGTAGACGCATCCGCTCAGGCCGACGGCCAGCCCTGCGGCCAGCGCGGCCAATGCGATCCTCCTACGGGCGCCAGATCGACGGATCGAAGGCAGCAACGGTGTCCACCCGCGTGACGGTGAGCGTGAGCTGACGACGTGTGGGTGCATGGAAGTAAACTAGTGAACCATCCTGCCGCCGCTCGAGCCGGTCGATCACCCGATCACCCTCGGCACGCTCCAGCCGCGTGATCACGCGTCCGCGGACCGAGAGCCGCCAGCGCGGCGCAGGGCCGATGTCTGCGGTCAGCAGGCTGTCGTTCCGCGCCACCAGCGTGTCCGCGCCAGGGGGGATGGCGAAGCGCCCGAGGGCAGCCCACAGAAAGGCCGGCGGCGGAAGGACACGCTGGAGCGCCTCGGGGGCATCGAGCACCATCCGATCGCCAATCACCCACGCGGCGCCGTTGCCAAGGCCCCCGCGCACGAACAGGTCGATCCGCGCGGAATCGGGCGCAGCGATCCGGGCCGCCCCTTCACCGCGGACCTCGAGTTCGGCCTCCTGCAGCCGCCAGTCGAAGACGATGCGCTGGTTGCGTACCGGCAATTCGATCACCGGCAAGGGCTCTCGCTGAGGCACCGGCGTGGCATTCGCCAACGGCGCGAGACGCGGGGCGGCGCAGGCGGCGAGCAGCAGGACCGCGCACGCGCTGGTGCGACACCGGACGACGCGCCTGATCATGGCAGCGTGGATCGGAGCGATTGCAGGCGATCGCCTTGCACGAGCGCATCCATGGCCGCGAACCCGGCCGTGACATGCCCGAACACCGTATAGTGCCCGTCGAGGTGCGGCTGCGGCGCGAGCGTGAGGAAGAATTGTGACCCGCCGGTATCAGGACCGGACAGCGCCATTCCGACCGCACTGCGGCGATACCAGTTTCGATTGAGCTCGTCCCGAATGCTCGACCCCGGTCCGCCGCCGCCATCACCGCGAGGGTCGCCGGTCTGTGCCACGAAGGCAGGGACGACGCGATGAAACTGCATCGCACTGAAGTAGCTGCGAGCTGCGAGGCGTGAGAAGTGGTCGATCGTCATGGGAGTCTGTACCCCATCGAGCGTGATCCGCACCACGCCGCGCGCCGTGCCGAGGACGAACTGTGGCGCCTGTCCGTGCAGCGACGGGACGATGATGCGCCGGACGATCGCCTCGTAGCGCGCGCGGGTCGTATCCGGCGCGTTCCGCGGGTCCCATGTGCTGCCGGGAATCACGGCGACTCGTGGCCAGATGCGCGCACTCACGTCCGCCTCGAGCCCCCGCAGGCGTGCGATCGTGACACTGTCGAAGGCGAGACTGTCGCGACGCCACGCACTTGCGACCACCAGCAGTGCCGCCTCACGCGCTGCGGCGCTCGCATCCGCCCGCGCCCTCTCGTACGCGCCGAGTGCCAGTGGCACGTCGCTCGCGCTGGCGGAACGCTCGCGCGCGGCCAGTACGGCTTCGCGCACACCGACATCCGCGTCCGCGAGCAGTGCCGGGGTATTCGCACCGAGCAGCGAGTCGCGCAGCGCGCCGGTCGTTCGCATCAGGGCACGGAACGCAGCAGTGCGCACGCGCGGGTCGGCATCCGAGAGCGCGCGCGAGGCGACCGGCACCGCCACGGCGGCGTTCCGAGCCGCACTGCCTTCCAGCATCGCGATGCGCAGGCGTGGGTCCGGATCCACGCCAAGCGACGCCGCGCCCGGCAGCAGCGACACGGCACCGACCTGCCACGCGCCGGCGATCAGCGATCGTCGCACCATGTGCGTGGTGTCGGCACTCCACCACGCGGCCCACGTTGACGAGGCTGAGTCGGCGACGCTCGCGAGCACCTGTGCCAGCGCCACGCGCACGTTGGCGTCACGCTCGTGACGGAACGTGGCATCGAGCGACGCGAGTGTGCCCGCGCCATGCGTCGCGAGCGCGCGCACCGCAGCGATGCGTACGTGAGGGGCCGAGTCCCGCGACAGTACCTCGAGCCGCATCAGGACCGCCCTGCGCGCCGTGTCCATCGGCTGGATGTTCGCGGCCATGAGACGCGCCGCGACCTCGCGGATGCCGGCGTCGCCGTCGCGCGATGCAGGGATGGCGAGCGGAGCACCGGCGGCCTGACGGCTGCGTCCCAGCACGTAGAGCGCTGCCCAGCGTTCGTCGCGCATGCGAGCGGTCCGGTACGCCGAGAGGACCGCCACATCGGGGAATGGCGTCCACTTTCCGGCGGCACGCAACAGTGCCGCGCGGGCCGCTGGCGTCACTGCGGCGTCGTGCAGCGCGTCGAATGCGCCGCACGGGTCGCCCATCTCCCCGAGCGCCCACGCGGCCGCCTCGGCAGCGTCCGGCGTCACGAGTGCCGTACGAAGCGCGCTGCAACTGGCCGTGTCCGCTGCGAGACCCAGCGCGAAGGCCGCGTCGCGCCGGGCCGCCGTGTCGCGCTCGGAGACGAGCCGCGCACGCAGCGTGGCATAGCGCGACGCGAGCCGATTGAGGCCGATCACGCGCGCGGCAGCCGCACGCAGCGGCGCCACGGGCGATGCGAGCGCCTCGTCGACGACCGCCGTATCGGCACTGCGTGCGTCGTGCACGGCCAGCAGACGTGCCCACGTGCTGATTGCTCGCGCATCCAGGGACGTGCGTTGGGCACCCGCCGTGCCCGCCCAAAGCAGCACGCCCGCGGCGACCAGCGACGCCCAGTGCCGGTCACGCATCGGGCACGCCAAGCGCTGCCCGCAACTCGCGAGGAAGTCGCGCGATGCGGCCCGACGAATCGAGGCCAATGAGCGTCGTGCTGGCAGTGACCAGCTTGGTGCCGCGTTCCACGTGCGTGATCACATAACGGAATGCGAGGCTGCGTGACCTGATCTCGGTGAGCACCGTCGTGACGCGGATCAGGTCATCATATCGAGCCGGCGCATGGAAGCGCAGCGCGGCATCGGACACGGCGAGCCCCACGCCGAGCTTCTCGATTTCGGCATAGGACCGGCCATTGCGTCGGATGAGTTCCGTGCGGCCCACTTCACACCACGCCAGATAGTTCGCGTGATAGACCACACCCATCTGATCCGTCTCGGCGTATCGGACGCGCAGGTCGATGTAGCAGGAGGTCACCGGCACGACGTGAGACACAGGCCCCCGGAAGGTGAAGGAACGACGCAGCAGGCGGCGAAGTTGGCCAACGTCAGTGCCTTTTGTCAAAGTGGCGGAGGCGGACTAATCTCCCGCAGGTGACTGACGCCCCCTGCTACATCCTCTCCGATTCCCACGTCGGCGCGGCGCCTCCCGCCACCACGGATGCCCTGCTGCGATTCCTGCGGCGCCTGCGCGGGACGCCGGGCCGGCTCGTGCTCAACGGCGACGTGCTGGACTTCTGGTTCGAGTGGCGCCGCTCGGTGCCAACGTTCGCGATCCCCGTGCTGGGTGCACTTGCCGAGCTGCGGGCCTCCGGGATGCCGATCACGTGGATCGCCGGGAATCACGACTGCTGGGGCGGCGAGGTCTTGCAACGCGAGGTCGGCGTCACGTATCAGCAGACGCCACTCGCCATCGAGCTCGGCGCATGGAGGGCGATCATCGAGCACGGCGACGGGCTGCGCGGCGCGCCTGACCGCGGCTATCTGCTGGTGCGGCCAATCCTGCGCCATCCGCTCTCGATGTGGGCGTTCCGCCTCCTCCATCCCGATCTCGGGACGCGCCTGGCGCTTGGCACCTCGGGCGCGAGTCGCATGCACAGTGCGGCCGACGATGGCCTTGGCTTGCGCGATGTTGCGCTGCAACGGCTCGCGACGCCGGGGGGGCCGAATCTGGTCGTGTTCGGCCACTCCCACGTGGCAGGGCTGACCCGCGCGCCTGATGGCGGTGTCTACGCCAACCCAGGCGCCTGGGGTGACGTCCCGCGCTATCTGCGGCTCACCGCATCGCGCATTGAACTGCTGGCATTCAATGCGTCAGGCGAAGACCATCGTCTCGACGTCATCGAGCACGGGACCGATGAAGCGCTGCCCAATTCGGCGGAACGCCTCGGGGGCATCGGTGGCGGCGAACCGGTGGCGCCGCGCTCCGGCACCGCCTGAGGCCTGCAGCCCGCTCGACTCGAGCACGGTCCGCAGCGCCGTCGCCGTCTCGGCAGCCGAGTCCACGAGGGTGACGTTTCGCCCGACCACGTCGGCGATGACAGCCGCGATGAGCGGATAGTGCGTGCACCCGAGGACGAGCGTATCCACGAGGGCGTCGCGGATCGGGGCGAGGTAGGTCTCGGCAATGAGGCGTGTGGCGGGATGATCCACCCATCCCTCCTCGACCAGCGGCACGAACAGCGGGCAGGCGACGCCGGTGACGGACGCGAGAGGTGCGAGCGCGGCGATGGCGCGGTGATAGGCGCCCGAGTTGATGGTGCCGGACGTGCCAATGACGCCGATGCGTTCATTGCGTGTCGCCGAGACCGCGGCACGTGCACCCGGTTCCACGACGCCAATGACCGGCACGGGGCATTCGGCCTGCAGCACCGGCAACGCGTGTGCGGTGGCGGTGTTGCAGGCGACCACGATCGCCTTCACGCGCTGCTCGAGGAGCCAGGCCACGATCTGCCGGCTGTAGCGCACGACGGTGTCGGGGCTCTTGGGCCCGTACGGCACGCGCGCCGTATCGCCGAGATAGACGACGCGCTCGTCCGGCAGCGCCTGCATGATGGCGGCCGCGACGGTCAGACCACCGATCCCGGAGTCGAAGACGCCGACCGGGGCGTCGTTCACCAGCGGAACTGCGCGCCGAGGCCGAGGCCGGCGGGTGTGTGCCGGATGGAGACGCGGGCGGGGAGATCCCAGAGATTCGCGGCGACATACGCGTCCGCGCCAGCGAGCACGTGATTGAACAGCAGCACCGCGATCCAGTCCTCGAGGTGCAGGCGGCGCGCGTTGACGAGCTCCGCGGGCACTGCCGCAACGCGCGTGACCGTCTCACCGCGCGACGGGTCACCGACCGTGACCGAGTCGAGTCCCTGCAACGCCTTGGCCCGAGACAGGTCGGCGCCGGACTTGCCAACCATGTACAGTGCGGCGATCTCGGCGGTGGCGAAGACCGTCGCAGCCGTGGACCGCCGGAGTCCGCTCTGACCCAGCCCCGGCAACGCGAGTGAGCGCAGGAACGCGGCCTTCGGCGAGATCGGGGGCCGGAGCAGCGAATCAGGAATGCTGTTCGGGATGCGCCGGGGTGCAGGACGCGGCGTCGTGTCCGGCCGCGTCGGCGCCGGCTTCGCACCAGTCGGGGCGGGCTGCTGCGCCTGCAACCGACACGCGGTGCCAACCAACGCCGTGTGCAGCACGCAGACCCACGCGAACGCGCGAGCGATGCCCTGCCCGCACGGCACTCGAGACCGCGCCACTCAGGCGTGGGGCAACTGCACGATCGCCTCGATCTCGACGCGCACGTCGCGCGGGAGTCCGCGAACCGCCACCGTGCTGCGTGCCGGCCGGTTCTCGCCGAAGTGTCGGGCGTAGACCTCGTTCATGGCCTGAAAATCGATCATCTCCTGCAGGAAGACCGTCGTTTTCACGACGTCGTCGAGGGTCGCGCCGGCTTCGACACAGATGGCTGCGAGGTTCTTCATCACCTGCTCGGTCTGGGCCGCGACGTCACCCGGGACGACCGTCATGGTGGCGGGATCGAGCGCGATCTGGCCGGCCGTGAAGAGCAGGCCGCCGGTGGCGATCGCCTGCGAATATGGGCCGATGGCGGCAGGAGCGTTGGGAGTGCTGATGACACGCTTGGTCACGACGAATCCTCGGAAGGTGGAGCTAGAACAACCCGACCGCGCGGCCAGCAACATCGAGTCCGATCCGGGCGGCCGCCGGGATTGCAGGAAGACCCGGCATGGTCATGATATCGCCCGCCTGCGCCACGACAAACCCTGCACCGGCCGCGGGATACACCTCGGAAATCTGCACGCGGAACCCACGCGGCGCACCGCGCAGCGCTGGATTGTCACTGAACGACGATTGCGTCTTCGCAATGCACACCGGCGTTGCGCCAAGGCCCTGCCGCTCGAGCTCGCGAATGGCGCGTTCGGCTCGCGGTGAGAAGTCGACGCCATCGCCGCCGTAGACGCGCTCGACGATGATCCCGATCTTCTCGCGAATCCCGAGCGCCACATCGTACAGCGGCGAGAACGCCGCTGTCTCGGTGGCGAGCACGTCGAGCACCTCGCGGGCAAGCGCCTCGCCACCGGCCCCGCCTCGCGCCCAGACTTCGCAGAGCGCGCCCCGCGCGCCGGCCTGCGACACGGCCTCCATGACGCAGGCGAGCTCCTCGTCGCTGTCGCTCGTGAAGCGGTTGAGCGACACGATGACCGGCACCCCGAACTGACGGACATTCGCGATGTGGCGCAGGAGATTCGGCAGCCCCTGCCGAACGGCGTCCACGTCCGGCGTCGCCAGCCCCTTGGCGTGGGCGCCACCGTGCAGCTTGAGGGCGCGCACGGTGGCGACGATCACGGCCGCAGCGGGTGACAGGCCCCCCGCCCGGGACTTGATGTCGAAGAACTTCTCGGCGCCAAGGTCCGAGCCGAAGCCAGCCTCGGTCACGACCACATCGCCGAGGGCGAGCGCCGAGCGTGTTGCGACGAGCGAGTTGCACCCGTGCGCGATGTTGGCGAACGGGCCGCAGTGCACGAGCGCCGGCCCGCCCTCCGCCGTCTGCACGAGGTTGGGCCTGAGCGCGTCGCGCAACAGCAATGCCATCGCACCGGCCGCGTCGAGGTCCCCCGCCGTGACGAAGCGTCCATCGTACGTGCTGCCGATGACGATGCGTGTGAGGCGTGCCTGCAGGTCGTCGAGCCCGCTCGCGAGTGCCAGGATCGCCATGACTTCGCTGGCGGGCACGATGATGAACCGTTCCTCGCGGGGCACACCGTTCGACGGCCCACCGAGGCCGATCAGCACCTTGCGCAACGCCCGATCGTTCATGTCGATTGTGCGCGGCCAGGTGATGCGGCGCGGATCGATGCCAAGCGCATTGCCCTGTTGGAGGTGATTGTCCAGCAGCGCCGACAGCAGCGCGTGCGCACTGGCGATCGCGTGAAAATCGCCGGTGAAGTGCAGGTTGATGTCCTCCATCGGCAGGACCTGCGCGAACCCTCCCCCCGCGGCGCCACCCTTCACACCGAAGACCGGTCCGAGGCTCGGCTCGCGCAGGCAGAGGACGACGCGCGTCCCGAGACGACGAAGTGCCTGGGCCAGTCCCACTGAGGTGGTGGTCTTCCCTTCACCGGCCGCAGTGGGATGGATGGCCGTCACGAGCACCAGCTTGCCGCGAATCGGCTGCGCGGCCAGGGCCAGCGGCAGCTTGGCCTTGTAGCGCCCGTACATGTCGATCTCGTCCTCGGCGATCCCGAGTTCTGCGGCCACGTCCCGGATGTGGCGGAGCGTGACGGACTGCGCGATCTCGAGGTCGGTGGGCATCGGTCAGGGTGCGGGTGGTGTGAGCGGCAGGCGGAAGAGGCGAATGGCGTTGCGGGCGGTGCACCGGGCAATGGTACCCGGGTCGGTGCCGCGCACGTCGGCGATACGTTCCACGGTGGCGTGCAGGAACGACGATTCGTTGCGGCGGCCGCGATGCGGAACTGGTGCGAGATACGGCGCGTCGGTCTCGACGAGGAGTCGGTCGTCGGGGATCATCGCCACCACATCGTCACGGTCCCAGTTCCGGAAAGTCGCGATGCCGCTGATCGAGACGTACCAGTCGGCCGCGATCGCCACGCGTGCCAGCTCGATGGTGCCGGTGTAGCAGTGGAGCACACCGACGACGCCACGCGCCGCCCACTCCGTGACGAGAGCGGCCGTGTCGTCTTCCGCGTCGCGCGTGTGTACGACGACCGGCAGCGACGTCTCGGCGGCGAGTTCGAGCTGGCGCGTGAAGGCGTCCCGCTGCTGCACGCGCGGGCTGTGCTCGTAGTGATAATCGAGGCCGCACTCGCCGATTGCCACTGCGCCGTCGGCGACCCGTGCGCGAAGCAGCGCCAGATCGCGCGTGGCGTCGAACTGCTCCGCCTCGTGGGGATGGACACCGGCGGTGAAAGAGAGTCGCGCCGGGTCGGTGCGGGCGAGATCGCGGGCGCGGTTCGACGTCTCGCCGATGACGACGACGTGGGTGAGTCCGGCGTCCCACGCGCGCTGCAGCACCGCCGCCCGATCGGTGTCGAACCGGTCGCCGGCGAGGTGGGCGTGGCTGTCGATCAGCATGACACGACTCCTGCAACGACAAAACCGCCGCGCGAGGCGGCGGTTCGTCGGAGCGTCCTGCGAGTCCGCCGGATCACCGCGTGGCGACTGCGCCCGGGCGCTTGGCAGAACCATCGGTGCGGGCCGCAACACCGGAAGCCGCCTTGCGCGGGTACTTCGCCTCGATCCAGAGGAGCACCGGACCGGCAACGTAGATGGAGCTGAACGTGGCGACGAAAATGCCGAAGGCCATCACCCAGGCGAACGGCCGGATGACTTCACCGGCGAACAGCAGCAGCGCCAGCGATGCCGAGAACGTCGTGGCATGCGTCATGATCGAGCGCGGCAGCGTATCGTTGATGGAACGGTTCAGGACGTTGTACAAGGCCTCCTTGCCACTCGTCTTCAGGTTCTCGCGCACACGATCGAAGATGATGATCGTATCGTTCGTCGAGTAGCCGAGGAGCGTGAGGATGGCAGCGACGACCGTCAGTGACACCTCGAGATGAAGCAGCTTGATGAAGGCGATCGTGATCAGCGTGTCGTGCAGCGTGGCGACGACGGCCGCGACGCCGAAGCGCCACTCGAAACGGAAGGCGAGATAGATCAGCGTGGCGATGGAGACGAGGACCATCGCGATGATGGCGTTCCGGCTCAGTTCCTCGCCGACCTTGGGGCTGATGGACTCCTTGCGCACGACGGTGAACGCCGACTCGCCAAGCGATGACGCGAGCGCCGCCTTGATCTGATCCGCGACCTTCTCGGCGCCAGCCGCCTGCTGCGCCACGACCGACTTTTCCTGGGCCCGCACGATGAACTCGTCGGCGCCGCCGAAGCGCTGGACCTCAGCGCCCTTGATGCCGGCCTTGTCCAGCGCGTCGCGGATCTTCCCCGCGTCACCAGCCTCCTTGAACTTGAGCTGCATCAGCGTTCCGCCGGTGAACTCGACGGAGTAGTTCACGCCTCCGGTCACGGCGAAGGACCCCAGCCCAATCGCCATGAAGGCGAGGGTCGCAATGGCGGCGACCTTCCACCACTTGATGAAGTCGTACTTGGTGTTGTGAAAGATTCGCAGCATCAGATGCTCAGAGGCTTCGTGCCGCCGGTGCGGTCAAGCCAGACGAGGAGAAGGGTTCGCGTCACGAAGATGGCCGTGAACAGCGAGGCGGCGACACCCACCACCAGTGTCACGGCAAAGCCGCGCACCGGTCCCGTGCCGTACTGGTACAGCACGGCGCCTGACAGAATCGTGGCGACGCTCGTGTCGACGATGGCGGTCAGGGCATGCTTGAAGCCTTCCTCGATCGAGAGACGCGAGGACTTGCCGCGGTCCATCTCCTCGCGGATGCGCTCGAAGATCAGCACGTTCGCATCGACCGCGATGCCGACGCCGAGCACCAGGCCGGCGAGGCCAGGCAGCGTCAGCGTCGCACCAAAGCCGGCCAGCGCCGCGATGGTGAAGAGGATGTAGAGCGCCAGCGCCACCACCGCGATTCCGCCACTGAAGCGGTAGTAGCCGACCATGATCGCGATGACGAGTGCGATGGCAATGCCGAACGCCAGCTTCCCCTTGTCGATCGAGTCCTGCCCCAGGCTGGCGCCGATGCTGCGCATGTCCGCCACCTTGAGCGGCACCGGCAGCGCACCAGCGCGGAGCACGAGCGCGAGATCCTGCGCGTCCTGCAGGCTGCCACCGCCGAGCGTGATCTGACCATTGCGGCCGATCGCGCTGTTGATGACCGGCGCCGTCATGACACGGTCGTCGAGCACCACCGCCATGTTGTCCCGCACGTGGCGCCCCGTCTCGCGACGGAAGATGCGACCGCCTTCCGCGTTGAACTCGAACTCGACGATGTAGCCACCCTGCAGCGGATCGTTGTTCGGCTTGGCGTTGGTGAGGTACTCGCCGGTGATGATCGGCCGGCTGTCCAGCACATAGAGCTCGCGGAAGGTGCCTTGACCCGGCGCCCCTCCCAGTGTGTCAGCGCCGAAGCGGATGACCTTGCCTGGCGGGATCGCCGCACGCACCGCAGAGTCGGCGAGATAGTCCGTGAGGCGTTTCACGTCCGCCTCCTTCACATAGAACTGGCCCGCGACCTGTCCGGCCTGCAGCAGGCGCGTAATCGGACCGTTGACGTCTCGCTTGGCAGAATCGGTCGCGGCGGAGTCGGCCTTCGCCGAATCCGGCTTGGCGGCAACGGTCGCCTTCTTCGCGGTATCGCCACTCAGCAGGCCGGTCAGCGGCGCGGCCGCGCTGGGCTTGACCGCGGCGGATGCGGGTGCGCCGCTCGCCACGTCGAGACGACGGCTGCGGACCGCCGCATCGAGCCGCGGCAGCGCCTTTTCCAGTGCACCGCTCTTGTCGGTGATCTGGAACTGCAGGAACGCCGTCCCCTGCAGGATGTCCTGTGCGCGCTGCTGGTCGTCGATCCCGGGCAACTCGACGATGATGCGATCATCACCCGCGAGCTGGACCACCGGTTCGGACACGCCGAACTGGTCGATGCGCTTACGCACCGTCGTGATGGCGCGCGCGAGCGCGTCCTTCTTGTCGGCGACGGCACCCTTGCTCTCGTCGATCTCGAGTGCGAGGTGCATGCCGCCCTGCAGGTCGAGACCGTACTTCAGCGGCCAGAGGCGCTTGGTCGTTTCGGTGAAGGAGCCGTCAGGCGTCCTCTCGCGCACGGCAGTCTGGCGCGGGAAGAGGGCGAAAACCGAGAGCCCGATGGCGGCGGCAATCAGCAGGAGGCGGGACCGCAGACTGTTCATGCCCTGCAGCGGAAGAAGGAAGGGACGTACGGGTGACGGATAGCCGCGTAAGCTAGCCGGTTCGGATGAAGCGGGTCAACGCAGTCCGGGCTGCTTCTCGGTCGGACGCCAACTGCGCGGTCAGTTCCTGCAGGCTCCCGAAGCGCCGGATCGGGCGCAGCGCGGTGGCCAGATCGACCCGAACGGGGGCGCCGTAGAGGTCGCCGGAGAAGTCGAGCAGGTGCGCTTCGACTGTTTGCCGTGCATCGGAGACGGTCGGCCGGCTACCCAGATTGACCATCGCCGGGTGCGCACCGGCAGGCGTCTGGACGATCGCGGCATAGACGCCGGTCGGCGGCAGCAGTTTCCTCGGATCGGGCACACCGAGGTTGATCGTCGGGAAACCGATGGTGCGGCCACGCTGGTCACCGCGCTGGACGATGCCGCTCAGCGAGTAGGGTCGGCCAAGGGCCCGACGCGCCTGATCCAGGTCGCCCTCCGCCAGTGCGCGGCGAATCGCGGAGGAGGAGACGACCGTTCCGTCGTCGAGGCTGACCGGCGCGACCTGCGTCACGGCGAAGCCATCCGCCGCCCCGAGGGCCATGAGCTGCTCACGGCCTCCGGCACGGTCGCGCCCGAACCCGTGATCGTGACCGATCAGCAGCGCCTCCATGTGGAATCGCGGACGCAGGATCCGTCGGACGAATTCGGCGGCCGTGAGCCCCGCCAGATCACGCGTGAACGGGAGCACGGCGCAGTAATCGATGCCGATCGTCGCCAGCGCCTCGAACTTCTCCATGCCCGGCGTGAGCAGCATCGGCACGGCACTGGGCCTCACCACCTCGGTCGGGTGCGGCGAGAAGGTCACCAGCAGGCTGGCCATGCCGACGTCCCGGGCCTGTGCGACGAGGCGACGGAGCACATCGTAGTGCCCGATGTGCACCCCGTCGAAGGTGCCGACGGTGACGGCGCTGGCTCGGACGCCCGGTGGCAGCGAGAACTCGGTCACCGGTTCAGGCATCACGCATCATGACCCGAGGCTGCCAGCGCTCACCGAGCCGTTCGCCGAGCGCGACCAGGCCGCCCGACTCTCCCGCGGTGAGCGCCACGTGCGTGGTGCGACGCGCTGGCTCGGCGGTGATCGCGATATCCAGTCCGCGGCGGATCCGGTTCACCTCGTCGGGCGTGAGGGCGACGCGCGGCAGGTGCGGGACGGCGTCGAGCGGCGGCCGGAGCCGCGGCGCGTCAGTGCGCAGTGCGGCGACTGGCTGCGCGTCAGACACGTCGAACGCGCCGGCGGCGATCCGGCGCAACGCGGTGAGGTGCGCCGCGCTGCCGACCGCGCGTGCCAAGTCTCGGGCCAGCGAACGCACGTAGGTGCCGCCGCCACAGACGATCCGCACGTCGCACCGATCCCCGTGCCAGGCGAGCATCTCCCACGAGTGCACCGTGATCGCGACGGGCTTGAGCTCGAGGATCACACCGGCCCGCGCCGCCTCGTACGCGCGCTGGCCATCGATGCGCTTGGCCGAGTACGCGGGCGGCACCTGCTCGATCGTGCCCGTCAGCGCCGGAATCGCCTCGCGCACGGCCTGTTCATCCGGCAGCAGCGCCTCGCGCACGACCGCGCCGAGGAGATCCTCGGTGTCGGTTTCCGCGCCGAACTGGATGGTGGCATCGTAGACCTTCGGCTCGCCGGGAATGTACGGCAGGAGACGGGTCGCCCGACCGGTCAGCAGGACGAGCAGGCCGGTGGCGAAGGGATCGAGCGTGCCGGCGTGCCCGATGCGCTTTTCGCCAACGGCACGACGCGCTGCGAGGACGGCGTCGTGCGAGGAAATGCCGGCCGGCTTGTCGAGCAGCAGCAGCCCGTCAGTCGCCGCGATCGTCATCGTCGCCGGGGCCGGTGGACTCGACGGGGGCGTCGTCGGCACCGTCGGGGCCCGTGGTGCGGATCTGGTTGAGGAGGGTCTCGATGCGGGCGGCGTAGGCGACGCTCTCATCGATCTTGAAGAAGATCTCGGGTGCCGCGCGCAGGCGCAGCGCCCGGCCGATCGGGCCGCGCAGCTGCGGGGCGAGATCGCCCAGTCCAGCGCGCGCGGCGGTCTTCGCCTCCTCGTCACCAAGGATGCTCACGAACACTTTCGCCGTGCGCAGGTCGCGCGACACCTCGCATCCCGTCACGGTGACGAATGCGCCTGCAATGCGGGGGTCCTGCACGTCCCGGGAGAGGACACGAGCCACCTCCTCCCGGATTGCTGCCGCCACGCGATCGGGGCGGCGTTCATTTCCAGCCATCAGACTCTCCAGTGCGTCACGGGGTCCGCGACGGGGCCCTGACGCAGTGACCCCCGCAGTGCGGATGCACCGAGGGGGCCACGACAAAGACCAGGCGCCTCAGAGCGTGCGCGCGATTTCCTCGGTGCGGAAGCACTCGAGCACGTCCCCGACCTTGATGTCGTTGAAGTTCTCGATCGCGATGCCGCACTCGTACCCTTCCTTGACTTCCTTGGCGTCGTCCTTGAAGCGGCGCAACGACGCGATGCTGCCCTCGTACACTTCGACGCCATCGCGGATCACGCGCATCTTGCCCTGCCGGTTCATCATGCCGTTCCGCACCATGCAGCCGGCAATCGCGCCCAGCTTCGGCACGCGGAAGACTTCGCGCACCTCGGCCTCGCCGAAGATGACCTCGCGCTGTTCCGGCCGCAGCATCCCTTCGAGCGCCGACTTCACGTCGGAGACGGCCTCGTAGATGATGCGATACAGCTTGATGTCCACACCCTCACGTTCTGCGGCCGACCGCGCCTTGTTGTCCGGGCGCACATGGAAGCCCACGATGATCGCACCGGCCGCCTTCGCCAGCAGGATGTCGCTTTCGGAGATCGCACCGACGCCGCGCTGGATGACCTCGACCTGCACCTCGGCGTTCGAGAGCTGCTGCAGCGCGTCAGCGAGTGCTTCCGCCGGGCCACCCTGGTCCGCCTTGATCAGCATCTTCAGCGTACGCTTCTCGCCGGAGTTCGCCGCGGCCATGAAGTCGGCCAGCGACACCGACGACTTGGTGGTGCGACGGCTGCGGGCCTCACGCTCGAGGCGCTCCCGACGCTGGGCGATCTCACGTGCCTCGGCGGCATCCTCGACCACGACGAACTGGTCGCCGGCCATCGGGACGCCGGTCATGCCGAGCACCTGCACCGGGATCGCCGGTCCGGCCGACTTCACGATCTTGCCGCGCTCGTCGAGCAGCGCACGCACGCGGCCGGAGAAGACGCCGCAGATGAAGTCATCGCCGACGCGCAACGTGCCGTTCTGGATCAGCACCGTCGCCACGGGCCCCTTGCCCGGATCGAGCTGCGCCTCGACCACCGCACCCTGCGCGCGACGTGTCGGGTTGGCCTTGAGGTCGAGGATTTCCGACTGGAGCAGGATCTGGTCGAGGAGCTGCTCGACGTTGGTGCCCTTCTTGGCGGAGATGTCGGATGCGAGCACCGTGCCGCCGTAGTCCTCGAGCACGACGTTCTGCTGCAGCAGGTCCTGCCGGACACGCGCCGCGTCGGCACCGGCGGCATCGATCTTGTTGATCGCCACCACCAGCGGCACGCCCGCGTTGCGCGCATGCGAGATCGCCTCGATCGTCTGCGGCATCACCTTGTCGTCCGCCGCCACCACCAGCACGACGATGTCGGTCACCTGCGCACCGCGCGCACGCATGGCGGTGAACGCCTCGTGACCGGGGGTGTCGAGGAAGGTGATGGTCTTGCCACCCGCGAGCGTCACGTGGTAGGCGCCGATGTGCTGCGTGATGCCACCGGCCTCGCCGGCGACGACGTTGGCCTTGCGGATGTAATCGAGCAGCGACGTCTTGCCATGGTCGACGTGACCCATGATGGTGACGACCGGCGGACGCGACACCAGATCCTCGGCGGCGTCGACGATCTTCGCCGACTCCTCCTCCACCGCGTACTCCTCTTCCTTCACGGCCTGGAAGCCGAACTCACCGGCGATCAGCTCGATCTGGTCGAAATCGAGGCGCTGGTTGATCGTGACCATGAGCCCCAGGTGCTTGAACGCAAAGCCGACGATCTCGGTGGCGGCGACCTTGAGGATCTGCGCCAGTTCGGAGACCGTGATGAACTCGTTCACGCGCACGGTGGTGCGTTCACGCTCGGCCGCGGCGGCGCGGAAGGCTTCCAGTTCCTCACGCGAGGCGGAGTCATCGAAGCGCCGCCCGCGACGAGCGGGTCCGCGCAGCGCGCTCATCGTCTTCGAGATGTTCGCGTCGACGGCGGCCTGGTCGACCGAGCCACGCTTGCCCTTCTTGCCGCCACCACGGCGCGGATCGCCGCCGGGGCGCGGCGCACCACCAGCTGCCGGCGGTCCGCCCGGACGCGGCGCACCACTGGCGGGCGGGCGCACCGGTGCGCCGCCGAATGATGGCGTGGCTGATGCGACGGGCCGCGCACCGCTGAAGCTGCCGCCCTGTCCCGGGCGGCCACGCGGCGGAAGGCCGGCACCGGCGGCACGCGGCCGATCCGGCAGACCGGCCGACGCCGGCCGAAGCGGCGGTCGTGCCGGCGGCGCTCCGCCAGCACCGCTCGGCGAGGCGCTGGCATACGGCTGCGGCATCGCCTGCGGTGTCGGCGAGGCGCTGGCGATCGGCGAGGGACGTGGGGCCGGCGGTTCCGCCGACGCGGACGCAGGCGGCGCATCGCCAGCCGCATCCGCCGTCGACTTGCTCGAGAGTTCGGCAGCGGCGGCGCGTTCAGCCGCAGCAAGCGACGCGGCGTGGCGCGCAGCCTCCTGTTCAGCCACAGCCTGTGCGGCAGCGGCTGCCGCAGCGGCATGTGAGGCCTCAGCGGCGGCGACGGCTTCCGCCTCGACGGCGGCGGCGGCGTCGTGAACCGCCTGCTGGGCGGCGACGTCGGCGGCCTTGCGACGACGCACGGCCGGAGCACCCGCCGCCGGCTCGGCGTCTGGTGCCTCGGGGTGGACCGGGGCAGCGGCAACCGGTTCCGCGGCAGGCGCGGCGCCCTTCCGGCGACGCGCGGCCGCCGGCGCAGGGGCAGCGGCCTTGGCGAGGCGGGCGCGCTTCTCGCGCTCCCACCGTGCGCGAATCCGCGACACCTGGTCGTCCGTCAGTCCGCTCTGCGGGCTGAGCACGGGCACGTCCATCGAGCGCAACATGGCGATGACCTCGTCCACGTTGATCTCGAATTCACCCGCCATATCCACCACGCGCAACTTGCTCAAGCCCAGCCTCCGAATGTCACTCCGAGACGCCGGTGTCGAGCCCGATGGCCCGAACGCCCTGCGCCAACCCTGCGTCGGTGATCCCGACCGCTGCCGTCTGCTCGCGCCCGAACGCAGCGCCCAACTCGTCCGCCGAGAGCATCTCGACGATGCTGATGTGCTTCGCCCGCAACAGCGGCACGATCTTCTCCTTGCTGTGGCGCGACGTGTCGTGCGCCACCACTGCCAGCCTGACCGTGCCCTTCCGCACCGCGGCGCGGACCTGCTCCACACCGACGACCACCAGTCGCCCGCGATAGCCCAACCCGAGCAGCGCGGCCAGCTTGCGCCGTCCGGCCTCGTTGTTCAGGCGGCGCCTCCGACGGCCGTTCCCCCTTCCTCGGAGGCGTCGTCCATCGTGAGCTCGTCGAGGATTCCCATGATGCGGTCCGCCTCGGCGGGCGCGATCCCCGGCAGCTTGAGGAAATCGTTCCGTTCCAGATCAATAATATCATTGAGCGTGCGATAACCGCCTGCCTCGAGCACCGCGACGGTCGCCATCGACAGGCCCTCGAGCGCTGAGAGCGGGACGTCGGCCGCGGGTTCCTCGGGCAATGGGGCGAAGCCCGGACCACCTTCGGTGCGGTCCACCCATTCGCGGCTGGAGAACAGGTCGATCTTCCATCCCGTCAGCTCCGAGGCGAGGCGGACGTTCTGTCCATTGCGACCGATCGCCAGCGACAACTGGTCCTCGTCCACGACGGCCTGAATCGTCTTCGTCGCCGCATCGCTGAACACCCGTGCGACCTTGGCCGGGGCGAGCGCCAGCTTCGCGAACCGCTCCGGATCGGCCGACCAGGGCACGATGTCGATGCGTTCGCCGCCCAGTTCGTTCACGACCGCCTGCACGCGAGCGCCCTTCAGTCCGACGCAGGCGCCGACCGGATCGATCGCGTCGTCGCGCGAGAACACGGCAATCTTGGTGCGGCTGCCGACTTCACGCGCCGCGGCGCGGATTTCGACGACCGACTGCTGGATCTCCGGGACCTCGAGCTTGAACAGCGCCTGCACGAACAGGGGGTCCGAGCGGCTGAAGACCAAGCGAGGGCCCTTCGGCGTATCCTCGACCTTCTTCAGCACGGCGCGGATCGTTTCGCCCTGATGATAGTGCTCGCGATGGTTCTGTTCGCGATACGGAATGATCGCCTCGGCCTCGCGGTGGCGGTTCAGCATGAGCACCAGCTTGCCGCGCTCGATCTGCTGCACCTCGCCGGAGAACAGGTCACCGACCCGCCCCGAGAACTCATCCTTGATCTTCGTGCGCTCGCCCTCGCGGACGCGCTGCAGGATGCGCTGCTTGGCGGCCTGCACCGCCGTCCGCCCGAACTCGGCGAACTCGATCGGTGTCTCCATCACGTCGCCGACCTCGAAGGTCTCGTCGAGGAAGCGGGCCTCCTCGAGTGTCACCTCGCGGACCGGATCCGTGACCTCGGCCGACACCGTGCGCAGACGCACGATCCGGATCTCGCCCTTCTGCTCATCGATCTCGACTTCCGCATCGACGGTCGGCCCATACTTCCGGCCGAGCGCCGCCAGAATGCCATCCTGCAACAACGCACGCAGCTCCTCGCGATCCATCTGCTTGGAGTTGGTGAGTTCCTTCATTGCGTTCAGAATATCCATCGAGATCGCCTCGTACCGCTATCGATTCCAGGTGACGACGAGCCGCGCGGTTTTCACGTCGGCCAGTGCCACCCGATGTTCCGTCCCCTGATCATCCTGCACCACCCCGGTCTCGACGTCGACCGAGTCATCGATCCCGAGCAGCGTGCCTTCGACCCTGCTGCCCACGAGGGCGCCACTCGTGACGGCAACCCGCCGTCCCGCGAAGCGCCGCCAGTCGGCCGCGTGCCGCAGTGGGCGATCCATGCCCGGCGACGACACCTCGAGCCTGTACGTCTCAGCCACCAGCCCGCTGCCGTCGAGAACGGCCTCGATCGCGCGCGAGATGACGGCGCAGTCGTCGATCGTGACCTTGGCCCCATCCGGCCGATCGATGCGGACCTCCAGCAAGGGCCGGTTACGCGTGCCGCCGCCAGTGAGCGCGAAGAGCTCGAAGCCCGCCTCAGTCACTGCCGTCTCGACGACCTGCTGAACCGCTGCTGCGATGGGTGCCGCCACGTTCCCGACCTCTCACACGCGAACTTACAGAAACAAAAAAGTGCGGGGAGGCCCCCACACTTTGCAGTGTAGTACCGAATTACTCAGGTCATGATAACCCGGCGCACGGGTGCGTTCAAGCGCCGGACAGCCGTCAGGGCCGTGTTCCGGGTGTGATCAGGACACTCAACTGCCGTCCATCGTCGCCGGCACGGTGCGAGAAGAGCTGGTCGTTCGAGCACCGCGTGCACCACTCGCTGATCGCGATGTCGCGCACGCCCAACCGTCGTGCCCGGTCGGCTATGCTGGCGCGCAGATCGAGCGGCTGCTTCGATTCAGTGGATGAGCCCGTCACCGCGCCGAACACGTCAGGGCTGACTTCATAGCAGCTCCCGCAGATCGATGGCCCGAGGTGCATCCGCAGTGCCCCCGGGCCGAATCCGACGCTGGCGAACCATGCGATCGCCCGCTCGGTGATCCCGGCGACCGTCCCGCGCCATCCCGAGTGCAGCAGCGCCGCGGCGCCGGACGGGTGCGCCAGAAAAACGGGCACGCAGTCGGCGACCGTCACGGCCGCCGCCGTTCCAGGCACCATCCACGCGTGACCGTCCTTGTCCTGCGACCGGAGCCACCCGTGCCAGCCCCGACCATGTTCGACGATCCCAGCGTCGTGCACCTGTGCGGCGCTGGCGAAACGGGGCGCCCCGGCATCGGCCGCGGCGCGGACCAGCGCGTTCCAGCGGCCCAGCACCTCGGCCGCGGGGGCCGTGGCGTGTGAGCCGAAGGTGCCGGCGATCCGCGTCGTGGTGAACGCCGTCAACCCCCACTCGTCGAAGTCGGGGATGCTCAGGTGCGGCGGGAAGGTCACCCCTCGATGCGCGTGATGCGCGCGCCGAGCGCGTTCAGGCGTTCGTCGATGCGCTCATAGCCACGCTCGATCTGGCCGACGTTCATGATCGTGCTGGTTCCGGTGGCACAGAGCGCCGCCAGCAGCATGGCCATGCCGGCACGGATGTCGGGGCTCTCCACATTCCCGGCGCGCAGACGCGAGGGGCCGGAGACGAGTGCGCGATGCGGATCGCAGAGGACGATGCGCGCGCCCATCGAGATGAGCTTGTCGACGAAGAACATTCGCGACTCGAACATCTTCTCGTGCATCAGGATCAGCCCCTCGCACTGGGTCGCGGTCACGATGGCGATCGACATCACGTCTGCCGGGAATGCCGGCCAGGGCTGATCCTCGAGCTTCGGCACATGGCCGCCGAGATCGTCACGGATCCGGCGCGACTGATCGGCCGGAACGACGAGATCCTTTCCGTCGATGCGGCAGCTGATGCCAAGCCGCTCGAAGCCCATCAGCGTCGAGCGGAGATGTTCCACGCCAGCGTCGGCGATGCGCAGTTCGGAGCGCGTGACCGCGGCCAGCCCGATGAAGCTGCCGACCTCGATATGGTCCGGCCCGATGCGGTGCGTGCAGCCGTGGAGGCGGTCCACGCCGTGCACGGTCAGCGTATTCGTGCCGATGCCCTCGATCGTCGCGCCCATGCCAACGAGAAAATGCGCCAGATCCTGCACGTGCGGCTCACTGGCGGCATTGCGGAAGATCGTCGTGCCCTTCGCGAGCACGGCGGCGCACATGGCGTTCTCGGTACCGGTGACACTCGGCTCATCGAGAAAGATGTCGGCCCCGCGGAGTTCCTTGGCCGAGAGCACGAACTGCTCGCCGGCGGAGAAGGTGGCGCCGAGCTGCTCGAAGGCGAAGAAGTGGGTATCGAGACGACGGCGTCCAATGACATCGCCGCCCGGCGGCGGGAGGGTCACCGAGCCACAGCGCGCCAGCAGCGGACCGGCGAGGAGGATCGATGCGCGGATCTTCTCGCAGAGCACCGGGTCGAGCGTGGCCGGATGAATGTCGCGCGCATGAATGCGCAGGGAGTTCGGCCCCGTCCATTCGGCACTCGCGCCGACGGAGTGCAGGAGAAGGACGAGGGTCTCGATGTCGCGGATCCGCGGCACGTTTTCGAGGATGACCTCGTCTTCGGTCAGGAGCGCCGCGGCCACGATCGGCAGGGCGGCATTCTTGTTGCCGGCCGGGCGGATCGTCCCCGACAGCTGATGTCCGCCTTCGACGACATACCGCAATGCGGCCATGCACACGCTCCGATGAAGAATCAGGTGAGCGCGTGAAGGTGCCGGACTCGGGGCAGCAGGTCAACCCACAGGGGTGCGCCGCGCCATGGCGGTCAGGTACTTTCACGCATGCCTATGATGCCCCTGCTCGCGACGCTTGCCGACACGCTGCTCGTCCGTCCGGTGGACATGCCGACGCCATGGTACAGTGTGGCGTCGGGCGTCCTGAGCGTGATCGTGACGCTCCTGTTGCTCGGAATCGCCATCGCGTTGCTTGGCATGGCCCGGGCCGTCAAACACGCGGAGTCGCGCTTCGGCGTTCGCATTCAGGGGCTCGCGGACGAACTGATCCCGCTCGCGAAAAATCTGAACCAGATTGCCGTCCAGCTCTCGGAAGTGACCACGGCCGCGCGCGCCGACCTGGCGCGGCTCTCGGGCACGGTCGCCGCCGTGGACGACGCAGTCCGGGATGCGCTCGATGCCGGGGAGTCGCGCCTCGCACAGTTCGGCACGCTGATCGACGCCGTGCAGGACGAGGCCCAGTCCACGATCGCATCGGCCACCGGACTGGTGCGCGGCGTTCGAACCGGAGCCGGCGCGCTGTTGTCAGGGGTGTTCAGTCGGGGTACCAGCGCCAAGGCGGCGCCGGCACGACGGTCGCTGCGCCGAGACCGCGATGCGGCCGACGCCACGCTGCTCCACGAGTCGGCGATCATCGCGCGCATCGCCGCGCTCGAAGCCGCGCTCGCCGACATCGATTCTGACGAGGACGACGAGGAGGAGGACGAGCGATCCGTCTCGCCGCGACGCGCCGGTGGCGCGCCCGCACGCACCGCCTCAGAGCACCTCGAGGACGACGATGCGGACGAGGACGCGGGATTCGAGGACTTCGCCGATGACGACGACGATGAGGACGACGGCTACGACGACGACTCGGATGACGACGACGGGGATGACGACGACCTGGATGACGACGACGGGGTTGACGACGACGGGGATGACGACGGGGATGACGACGACTCGGTGGACGACGACCGCGACAGGGGCGAGTTCGACGACGACGGCGCAGCGGAGTCCAACGTGACCGAGGTGATCGACGCGGATTCGAGCGTGCCCCAGACTCGGCGCACCGGCGGTCCGCAGATCCGCCGGCGTCCCGGGGCGTGACGCTCCGCCCCTGGCTCCGCAGCGCAGCGCGCGTCGCGGCCCTGCTCACGCTCGTCGCGGCCTGGATTGCGATGACGCCGGCGGACCTGCTTGCGTGGACTCCCGGCACGCACATTCACCTTGGCGAGGCCGTGCTGCGCTCGCTCGCGCTGCTGCCGAGTGGAACGGCGGCGCTGCTGCGCACCTTCCCGCAGGATTTCCTCTACGGAAGCATTGCGGCCGACACGTCGATGGCGAAGAAGTACGCGCCTGCTGGGCGGCACTGTCACTCGTGGGCGGTCGGTTTCGAGATCTATGAGCAGGCGCGTGACGAGGCGTTGCGCGCGTTTGCGCTTGGCTATCTCTCGCATCTGGCCGCTGATGTCGTGGCGCACAACTTCTTCGTGCCGCGCCAGCTCACGGTCACCAGCAGCACGTCCGCGCTGGGGCACAGCTACTGGGAGAGCCGCTTCGAGACCCACCTCGGCGATGCCGCGGCGCGACGGGCGCGCGACGTGATACTGCTCGACCACTCGCGCGCCGATGCGCATCTCGACTCGATCCTCAGCCCCACGATCTTCAGCACCAGCACCAACCGACGTCTGTTCCGCGGGATGGTGCACGTGACCGACAGCGAGAGCTGGCAGCGGATCTACCGCATCATGGCGGAGAACAGCCGCTGGGGCCTCTCGCGTCCCGAAGTGGAGGGACATCTCGTCCGCTCGTTCGACTACGTGATGGATCTGCTGGAGCGGCTCGACCGCTCGGAGTCGTATCAGTTCGACCCGAGCGGCGACGACGCGCTGCGCCTTGCGAAGCGACTCCGGCGCGCGTCGATGCGACGAGGGGGCGACCCGTTCGTGCGCGAGGAAGCGGAGAGGCACTTCGGCCTCCCCGCCTCCCCGCTGCACCACGCCAGCACGCTCGAGATTCCGCTTTACCCTGCCGCGCGCGACGCCAGCAGCTGATTCACCAGTTTCGGGTCAGCACGGCCCTGCGACTTCTTCATCACGAGCCCGACCAGCAGACCGGTGAGCTTCTTTTCACCGGCGGCGAAGCGCGCGGCCTCGGCCGGATTCTCGGCCAGCACTGCGTCCACCCAGCCAGCAAGCGCATTGTCGTCACGCACCTGAATCAGCCCATCGCGCTCGGCAATCGCGCGCGGTGCATCGGGTGAGTTCAGGAGGTGCGCGTAGACCTTCTTCGCCGCGCTGCTGCTGACCGCGCCCTCCTTCACGAGGTCGAGCAGCGCCGCGAGACGCGCCGGTTCGATCGGCACTGCGGCCCACGTCGCACCGGTCTCGTTCAGTGTTGCGCGGATCTCGCCGCTGACCCAGTTCGCGACGGCCTTGGCGTCGCCATGCAACGCCAGCACGGCCTCGAAGTACGGACCCGTGGCGGGATCCGCCGTCAGCTCCTGCACGTCGTAGTCCGACAGCAGCAACGCGGCGTACCGCGCCCGGCGGGCCGACGGAAGCTCGGGCAGTGTGTCGCGCACGTGTGCCAGCTCGGCGTCGGTGATCACGAGTGGCGGGAGGTCGGGCTCGGGGAAGTAGCGATAGTCGCTGGAGCCCTCCTTGCTGCGGGCGGGGCGAATCTCGTTGCGGTGTCCATCCCACAGGAGCGTCTGCTGCTGCACCGTTCCGCCGGCCACGAGCACGCCACACTGCCGACGGAACTCCGCGGCGAGTGCCTTCTCGACACCCGAGAACGAATTCATGTTCTTCACTTCGCACTTCGTGCCCAGCGTCTGCTCGCCGTGTGGCCTGGCGCTCACGTTGGCATCCACGCGCAGGCTGCCCTCTTCCATGTTGCAATCGCTGACATCGAGATAGAGCAAGATCTGCTTGAGGGTCCGCAGGTATGCGCCGGCCTCCTCGGGCGAGCGCATGTCGGGCTCGCTGACGATCTCGACGAGCGGCACACCGCTGCGATTCAGGTCGACGGCCGTCGCCGCCTCATAGCGGTCATGGATGGACTTGCCGGCATCCTCTTCCATGTGGGCGCGGGTGATGCCGATCACGCGCGGCTCGCCATCGACGACCAGCCCGATGTCGAGCAAGCCATGCTCGGCGATCGGCCTGTCGTGCTGCGAAATCTGGTAGCCCTTCGGCAGGTCCGGATAGAAGTAGTTCTTGCGCGCGAAGATCGAGCGCGGGTTCACGGTGAAGCCGAAGCCGAGGGCGACGCGCAAGGCGAGTTCGACCGCGCGGGCATTCAGCACCGGCAACGCGCCGGGGAGCGCCAGGCAGACGGGGCACGTGTTACGGTTGGGCGGTGCCCCGAAGTCCGTCGAGCAGCCGCAGAACGCCTTGCTGGCGGTCTTGAGCTGCACATGCACCTCGAGGCCGACGACCATCTCGAAGCCGGCGGTGACATCGGTGGTGGTGGCGATGGTCATGACATGGCCTCCGATCCGAGCGCCTGTTCGAGCGCGAATGCGGCACGGAACATGTCCGCCTCGCGGAAGTGTGCGGCAAGCAACTGCCCGCCGACCGGCATCCCGTCGACGAGCCCGATCGGCTGCGACATGGCGGGTACGCCGGCGAGATTGGCCGTCGCGGTGAAGATGTCGCTCAGGTACATCTCGAGCGGATCGCTCTTGCTGCCGAAGGCGAAGGCCGGCGTGGGCGTGGTGGGCGTGAAGAGCACATGCACGCCGCTCGCGAAGACCGACGCGAAGTCCTGCGTGATCTTCTCGCGCACGAGCATCGCCTTGCGGTAGTAGGCGTCGTAGTGGCCCTGCGACAGCACGTAGGTACCGAGGATGATGCGACGCGTGACCTCGGGCCCAAATCCGTGGGAGCGGGTCTGCTCGTACATGCCGCGGAGATCATCGGCCGCGGCGCGCGGACCGTATCGGACGCCATCGAAGCGCGCGAGGTTGGACGATGCCTCGGCCGGGGCGAGGATGTAGTAGACGGGAATGGCGAGGTCGGTGTGCGGCAGCGTGACGGCGCGGATTTCCGCGCCGAGTTCGCGCATGACGGCGATGGCGCGATCACACTTCGCACGGATGCGCACGTCGAGCGTGGCAGGGAAATATTCCGTCGGCACTCCGACGACGAGTCCGGCCAGCGGCTTCCCTGCCTCGGCCCGATAGTCATCGACGGGCACGTCGACGGAGGTCGCGTCCTGCGCGTCGTGGCCGGCGATGACCTGCAAGCCCAGCGCGGCGTCATCGACGCTCGTGCCGAAGACACCGATGTGATCGAGCGACGAGGCGAAGGCGACCAGCCCGAACCGGCTCACGCGCCCGTACGTCGGCTTCACGCCGACGATGCCGCAGAACGCCGCCGGCTGGCGCACCGAGCCGCCGGTTTCCGATCCGTAGGCGATGCGGCAGATGCCGGCCGCGACGGCGGCGGCGGATCCACCACTCGAGCCGCCCGGCACCCGTGAGCGATCGAGCGGATTGAGCGTCGGCCCGAAGGCCGAGTTCTCGGTGGAGGAGCCCATCGCGAACTCGTCCATGTTCGTCTTGCCGATGATCACGGCGCCTGCCGCGCGCAACTTGCCGACGGCGGTGGCCTCATAGGGGCTGACCCACCCCTGCAGGATGCGTGAGCCGCAGCTGGTGCTGAGCGTGGTGGTGGCGATGTTGTCCTTCACCGCGACCGGAACGCCCGCCAGGACACCCACCGCCGACGCCGTCGCCGTGCTGACATCGCGGTCGCTGGCCAGCGTGATGAAGGCGTTCAGGTCTGCGCCGGCCCGCGCCCGTGCCAACGCCGCGGCCGCATCGTCCGGTGGCGCAACGGGCGCGCTCATTCCTCACCTTCCGATGCGCCCAGCTGGCTGTGCGTGCCGAGCCGCGGCACGAGCAGGAATCCGTCGCGAGGTGCCGGAGCGAAGTCAGCCAGGGGCCGGGCCAGCGCCACCGGCGCCACGGCATCGATGCGGCGCGGCATCGGTGACCGTGCGTCGTCGCCGACGGACGAGACATCGACCGTCTCGAGCACGGCCATGTGCTCGAGGATGCCGTTCAGTTCGCGCACCAGCGCGGGAACACGCTCGGCTGGCATGGCGAGCCTCGCCAGCGCCGCGACATGCAGGACATCCGCCTCAGATACGGCCATCTATTCGTGCTCCGGTTCGAGATTCGCCTGTGCCACCACCAACGTCTTGCGCCCGATCTCCTCGTCGTCGAAATCGATGCGCACCTTCATGTCGCGCCCAGCGCCAGTGACCTCGGCCACCGTCCCGACGCCGAACTTTCGGTGCCGGACGCGTGCGCCCGGCAACACCTGGACCCCGTCCTGCGCGTCGTCGAATGCGGTGGGCTTCGCGGAACTGCGCGCGGTGATGCCGCCGAATGCCGCATCACTGATGGGCGCCGGGCGTGGTTCGCGCGGCGTCCAGCGACCGGCTGCGGCCGCACTGTTGCGTCCCCATCCGCCGGTGTCAGCGCCACCATAGCTGGCCCGCCCCTGGCTGCGCGCGCGCGGTGTGGTCGTGACTTCCATCAGCGCCTGTGGCAGCCCTTCGAGGAAGCTCGACGGCCGGCCCATCATCATCTCGCCGTTGCGACGCCGCGACTCGGCATGCGTCAGCACCAGCGCCGACTCCGCACGCGTGATGCCCACGTAGAAGAGGCGGCGCTCCTCCTCGAGCTTGGAGGGATCGTCATAGGCGCGCGCCAGCGGGAACAGCCCGTCCTCGAGACCGGTGAGGTAGACCACCGGATATTCGAGTCCCTTGGCGTTGTGCAGCGTCATCATCGTGACCGCGTCGGCGGTCGGGTCGAGCGCATCGGCACCGGCGACGAGCATCGCCTTCTGGAGGAAGCGGTCGAGGGGCGTGAGCCCCACCTCGCCGTCATCGTCGGCCAGCGCCTCCGCCGCACCGCTGACCAACTCGCGCACGTTCTCGATGCGGTCGAGCCCCTCCTGCCCTTCCGCGCGCAACAGGTCGATGTACCCGATGCGTGTGATCAGCGCCTCGAGCAGCTCGTTGACGGCCGACTCGGTCGCCATGTCGCGCAGTGCCGCCAGCATCGCGGCAAAGTCGCCGAGTGCAAGCTTCGCCGCGCCACGGAGCCCCCCGAGCATCGCTGGCGTCGCGGCTGCCGTCAGCAGCGAGATGCGGGCGGCGGCCGCCTGCGCCGCGAGCAACTCGATGGTCGTGTCCCCGAGTCCGCGACGCGGCACACTGATCGCGCGGCGGAATGCCTCATCATCCGCCGGATTGGCGATGAGCTTCAGGTACGACATCAGGTCACGGATCTCGCGCCGGTCGTAGAATCGCACGGCGCCGATCAGCCGGTATGGCCAGCCGCGGCGGCGCATCGCATCCTCGAAGGCGCGGCTCTGCGCGTTGGTGCGGTAGAGGATTGCGACCTGTCGCAGGTCCACCGTGCGTCGACTGCGGCGCTCGGCAATGTCCTCGGCGACGTACTCCGCCTCATCGCGCTCATCGAGGCAGCGCACGCGGCGTGGCGGCACGCCCGACGCCCGCGTCGCGCGCAGCGTCTTGCCACGACGCTCGGTGTTCGGCTCGATGGCGGCATTGGCGAGAGCGAGGATTTCCGGCGTGGAACGGTAGTTCTCCTCGAGGCGCACCACCGATGCCGACGGGAACTCGCGCTCGAAGTCGAGGATGTTGCGGATGTCGGCGCCGCGCCAGCCGTAGATCGACTGGTCATCGTCACCCACCACCATCACGTTGCCACTGCTGCCGGCCAGCAGCGAGATGAGCTGGTACTGCGCCTTGTTCGTATCCTGGTACTCGTCGACGAGAATGAAGGCGAAGCGCTCGCGATAGGCGTCGAGTATGCCGGGATTCTCCTGCAGCAACTGCACCGGGAGCGTGAGCAGGTCGTCGAACCCGACGGCGTTCTGCGCGCGGAGCGTCTCGTCGTACGGTCCGTACACCTTGGCCACCACCTGCGACAGTGGATCGCGAGCCAGGCGGGCGTACTCCAGCGGCGTGACGAGGGCATTCTTGGCGTCGGAGATCTGGCCGAGGACTGCCTTCGGCGCCCATTCCTTGGTGGAGATGCGCTGCGACTCCATCAGGCGCTTCACGACTCCGAGGGCGTCATCCTCGTCGTAGATCGTGAACTGCGACGTGCGGCCCACGCGATCCGCGTCGCGACGCAGCAGGCGCGCACCGATCGCGTGAAAGGTACCGACCCACATGCCCTGCGGAGCGCCACCGATCAGCCGTCCGATGCGGTCGCGCATCTCACCGGCAGCCTTGTTGGTGAACGTCACCGCCAGGATGCGATGGGGTGGCACACGCTCGGCTTCGATCAGGCGGGCGATGCGCGTGGTGAGCACGCGCGTCTTGCCGGATCCCGCACCGGCCAGCACCAGCAGCGGGCCATGCGTGTGCATGACCGCGTCGTACTGGGCGCGGTTCAGGCCGGCGAGCGGTGAATCGGTGTGGTCCGTCATCGCTCCAACATAATCTCGAAGGCCGCCCCCCGATCCGTGGGCAGCAGCGTCAATCGTCCGCCGTGATTGTCGGTGATGATGCGCCGGGCGAGCGCGAGCCCGATGCCCCAGCCCCGCGGCTTGGTGGTGAAGCCGGCCTTGAAGATCTCGGTGCGCAGTTCGCGCGGCACACCGGGCCCATCGTCGGCGATGACCACGCGGGCGCCGCCCTCGGGCACGGGCTCGACACTCATGTCCACGTGCCCGCCGCGGCCCGCCAGCGCGTCGATCGCATTGCGCACCAGCGACTCGAGGGCCCACTCGAGCAGCACGGCGTCACCCTCGACGCTGAGCGGCGCATCGGGGAGCGTGGCCGTGATGGTCACCGTGTGCGTCAGCGTCGGGACCCGGACGCGGAAGTAGGCCGCCACGCGGAACACGATCTCGCGCACGTCCACCGGATCCCGCTGTGCGGGCCGGCCAATGCGCTCGAAACGGTGTGCCACGCGTTCGAGGCGATCGAGGTCGCCACGCATGTGATCGACCGCCGAGGCGATCGTGCGATCATGCTCCACCTCCCGTTCGGCCAGCAGTTCCACCCAGCCGGCGAGTGCGGTCAGTGGCGTCCCCAGCTGATGCGCCGCCTCGCGTGCCATGCCGGCAAACACCCGCTCGCGCTCCGCACGCCCGCGCGTGACGAGCGCGTACACGCCCGCGAGCAGGAACAACCCGAGCGTGACCACGGTGATGATCGGCACGACGCGCAGCCCCTCGACCAGTGGCGTATCGCCGTAGTGCACATTGCCGACGCCGGGCTGGCTGATCGGCGTGTTCGCCTTGTCGAGCACCTTCACGTAGTCGCGCACTCGCCGTGACGACACCGAATCCTCGAACGGCAGGTTCGCGGTGGCGGTCGGGGTTCCGTCGGCGCTGGTGACGATCACGGGGACGCCGGCCTGATTGATGTAGCGCGACAGGTCCAGCAGCGCCGAGGTGCCGTCGTCTCCTTCCTGGCTCAGTGCCTGGTAGACGCGCGCATACATCTGGCTGGAGCGCGCCGCTTCGCGGCGCAGGTCGGTGACGACGCGCTGCGTGTAGACGAGCCACCAGACCAGCAACGCCACCACACCGATGGCGAGGAACACCACGGGCGCAATGCGCCGCGCGCGCATCAGCCCAGCCGGTCGGTGCCCAGATACGGCTGCAGCGCCGCCGGGATGGCGATGCTGCCGTCGGCCTGCTGCCCGTGCTCGAGGAGCGTGGCGATGATGCGCGGCAGGGCGAGCCCCGAGCCATTGAGCGTGTGCACGAAGCGCGGCTTCTCACCGGCTGAGGGGCGGTACCGAATGTTCATGCGTCGCGCCTGAAAATCACCAAAGTTCGAGCAGCTCGAGACCTCGAGCCACTTGCCGACGCCGGGTGCCCAGACCTCCAGATCGTAGGTCTTTCGACTGGCAAAGCCCGTGTCGCCGGCGGCGAGCAGCAGGACGCGGTAGGGCAACTCCAACTGCTGCAGGATGGCCTCGGCGTGGCCCGTCAGCAGCTCGAGCTGCTCGTCGGATGTCTCCGGCGTGGCGTACCGCACCAGCTCCACCTTGTCGAACTCGTGCACGCGCAGCAGGCCACGCGTATCCTTGCCCGCGGCGCCAGCCTCCTTGCGAAAGCAGGCGCTGTAGGCGGTGAGCGCCTTCGGCAGGTCACCGGCGTCGAGGATCTCGTCGCGATAGAGATTCGTGACCGGGACCTCGGCGGTGGGGATGAGAAACCCCTCGTCGCCGTGCAGCGCATACATGTCGTCCTCGAACTTCGGCAATTGCCCCGTCCCCGTCATCGAGGTGCGGTTGACCACCAGCGGCACCCATGTCTCCTCATACCCGTGCGACGCCGTGTGCGTATCGAGCATCAGATTGATCAGCGAGCGCACCAGCCGAGCCCCGGCGCCACGATAGACGATGAATCCCGACCCACTGATCTTCGCGCCACGCGCGAGATCGAGGATGCCCAGCTCCGCCGCGACCTCCCAGTGCGGTCGCACCGTGGTGTCCTCGCGCACCACGCCCCAGCGGCGCACGATGGCGTTGTTCGCCTCGTCACCCGCCGGCACACTCGCATGCGGAATGTTCGGCAGCTCGAGCATGAGCCCGGCCACGGTGCTCTCCGTCGCCGTCAGATCCGCTTCCAGTCGCGCGATCTCCGAGCCGATGGTGCGGCTCTCGGCCACGAGCTCGGCGTCCGCCTCCGCGCCCGACCGCTTGGCCTGCGCGACCTCGTGCGTGATCAGGTTCCGGCGCTGCTTGCGGTGCTCGACATTCGTGATGAGCGCACGCCGCTCGGCCTCGAGCGCCTGCAAGCGGTCGAGGATCGGACCCAGCGTGTCGAGCTTGCCGCGCCGCGCAAAGCCATCGCGCAGCAGATCGATCTGCTCGCGAACCACCCGGAGATCGTGCATGAATCAGAAAGTGGGAATGCCGGTCGCGAATGACCGGAAGTTGCAGCTCGGCTGGATCGTGGCTCGCAGGAAGAGTTCACGGGTCGCGGCGTTGATGCTGTCGACGACGAATTTCGCGTAGAGCAGCGTGCCGCCCGTGCTCTGCAGCGAGCAGACGTCGGAGGAGGTGCGGACGAGGACCACCTGCCCCTTCGACACCGTCAGCGCCGTGTCGACGCGATAGCCATCGAGCGGGGCACGGTCGATGGCATTGAATGCCTGCGTGGAGGCCTGCAAGCCCACCTGCGGTTGCGCGCCGAATGTGCTCGAGGGCGCCGTCGCAATCGTGCGCGCCGGATACACGATCACCTTGCCGGCGGCATCGATGTCGAAGCCGAGGTCGAACGAGCCGCCGATCGAGTCCAGGCGGAACCGGGCGAACGAGCCGATCCGCCACAGCGCCCGCGACGACGCAGGGGTTCTGGTGACGGTGGCGACGACGAAGCTGTCGGACGCGGTCGCAAATGGCGCGGTGATCGTGAACGGATCCCCGCAGGCCGCAGCGAGTACGGCGCAGACCGAGAGCGCCAGGAAATACGTCGCGCGGAAGACACGGGGCATGCAATGATGGATGCGGGGTGACACGGCAGGGTGCGAGAGGTAGAATACCGGACCGGGCGAAGCTCTTCAAGCGATTGTGGTGCCGAGAGTTGCCCGCGCCTCACCCTCTACACCATCCCCATGGCAAGTATCCGTGATCTGGTGGACGCCGTGCGGCGCCGCGACGGCGTCGAAGCGGCCATCGTGCTGGGCCGCGACGGCCTGCTGGTCGATGGCGACACGGTCTCCTATCTGGACGGCGAGCAGGTGGCGGCGCACTCCCCTGCGGTGTTTTCGGCGGCCGACGCCCTCGGCAAGTCGGCGCGGGCGGGCAGCCTGCAAACGGCCGTCCTCGAGTTTCCGGGGACGATCGCGATCATTTCAGCCATGAGTGAAGACGCGCTGCTGGTCGTGCTCGCCCGTCCGACGGCGGCGCTCCCGCCGCTGCTCGGGGAACTTCGGCGCCTCCGCCAGCACATCGCCTCGCTGGCTTGATACCTCGGCGGGCCGGGGAGCGTCCCTGCACCAACACTCCCTCCGATTCTCTTCCATGGCACTCTGGACCGTCATTCTCGCCGGTGGCGTCGGCTCACGCTTCTGGCCGATCAGCACCCCTGCCCTGCCCAAGCAGCTCCTGCCGCTCGTCACGGGCCAGCCGATGCTGCGCGATGCCGTCGATCGCCTGCTGCCGCTGGTGCCAGGCAGCCGGATGCTGATCCTGACCAACGCCACGCTGCAGCCGGCGATCGCCGCGATGCTGCCCGAGGTCCCGGCAGAGAACATCATCTGCGAGCCGCGCCCGGCGGGTACGGCCGCCGCGCTGGCGTGGGCGGCCCGAATCATCGAGGCACGCGATCCGGCCGCCATCATGCTCTCGGTCCACGCGGACTGGGCCATCGGCGATCCGGACGGCTTCCGCGACGCACTGCTGCGCGCCGCCAATGTCGCCGAGGCGAATGATGCGCTGGTGACGGTGGGTGTCACGCCGACGCGCCCCGATCCGGGGTTCGGATACATCGAGCCCGGCGAACGCGCGGGCCAGGTGGCATTCCGCGTCTCACGATTCCTCGAAAAGCCCGACCGGGTGCGTGCCCGTGAGCTGATCGCTGCCGGCTGCCTGTGGAACTCCGGCATCTTCGTGTGGCGCGCCTCGCGGTTCCTGGCGGAGGTGGCCGCGCACTGCCCCGAGGTCTCTCGCGCGAACGGCGAAACGACGCTGGAAGGCTTCTTCGGCATGGTCCAGTCGATCAGCGTCGACGTGGGTGTGCTGGAGCGCAGTGGCCGCGTGTTCGTGGTCCCGGGCGCCTTCGGCTGGGATGACGTCGGCACCTGGGCAGCGCTGCGGCGCGTGAGGCCAGGTGACGCGGCGGGGAACGCCCTGCACGGCGACGTGACCCCGGTCATGGCATCCAGCAACGTCGTCCATGCCGAGGGGCAGAGCGTGGTGCTGTACGGAGTGTCTGACCTGGTGGTCATCGCGGTCGATGGATTGACGGTCGTGACGACGCAGGAACATGCGGCCGACCTGAAAACGCTGGTCGACGCGCTTCCGCAGCGCCTGCGCTCGCGCGAGTGACCTCGATCGTCCTCCTGGATCATCCGCCCGGCGATGCGAGGGCGGATGTGCTCGCACCGGTCACCACGGCGCGTCCGCTGGCCGAGGTGCGGGCGGGGGCGCGGTTGGTCCGCGAACGGTGGGAGGCAGCGCTGGGCCATCCCGTGGTCGGCGTGATCGCGGCGGAACGCTTCGCCGGCTTCGAGGAACCCGGATCGGCGCCGATCCTGCACGATGCCGTCGTGCTGCCGGCGGGGACGATCGTTGCGCTGAGCGACTTCGCGCCATCACTCGAGGCGGTACCCCTCGGTGGCAGCACCTGTGTCGCGCACGGCGATCGCACGGTGGCCGTGGTGCTCGCTGCACCGATGGATGTCGGTGCGCTGCGTCGGGGGCTTCCCGGCACTGGCACCGTGACGACGCACCGCACTGGCTGGTTCCTTCACCATCCGTGGGACCTCATCGGCCACCTGCCGGCGATGCTGGCCGCCGATGCGATGGTGCTCGCTGGCGCGCTGCCCGAGACGGCGCTACCGCCGGATGTCCGCGTGCTCGGCACGCATCCCGTGCGCATCGCGGCGTCCGCGGTGATCGAACCGTTCGTGGTGCTCGATGCTTCGGCGGGTGCGATCGTGATCGGCGAACGTGCCATGGTGCGCAGCTTCTCGCGCCTCGCCGGGCCATTCGTGCTCGGGACGAACTCGCAGTGGATGGGCGGTGCCGGCAGCACGGTGTCGATCGGAGACGGCTGTCGTGTCAACGGCGAAATGTCCACCACGATCGTCTGCGGCCACGCCAACAAGGGGCACGACGGCTTCGTGGGCCACAGCTACCTGGGTCGATGGACGAACCTCGGTGCCGGCACGGTCACGTCGAACCTCAAGAATACGTACGGTCCGGTGAACTTCGACGGCCGGAACACGGGCCTGCAGTTCCTTGGCTCGCTGCTGGGCGATCATGCGAAGACCGGCATCCTCACGCGCCTCACCACGGGGAGCTGCATCGGCGCCGGCGCCAACGTGATCAGCGACGACGTGGTGACGAACGTGCTGCCGGCGTTCGCATGGGGCGCTGGTGGCGATCGCTACGAGCTGTCGCGCTTCCTGCAGACGGCGGAACGGGTCATGGCACGCCGGCAGGTGACGCTGACGCCGGCGATGCGCGAGTGCCTGACCGCAGTGTATCGCGCGGCGACTGGCGAGCCGGCATGAGTGCGGCCTCGCGCAGCAGGGAGGCGTCGCCGGGACGGATGCAGGAGATGGCCGCCGGCGTCGCGGCACTGCATGACGTGATGCGCGTGCTGCGCAGCCATGGCGCGGCCCGGCGTGCCGACGGCAATGCCACGGAGCGGGGCGCCCTCTTCGAGCTCGCGGCGTTGCACGCGCGCCTGGCGGGCTTCGCCGAAGATCAGTCGTCGGATGACTGGGAGCAGTTCTGGGTGACGTCGGGCGACCTGACCACGCTGGGCACGCACGTCCGTGCGCTGCACGCTGCCCCATCCGGACTCGCATCGACGACACTGCCGGCGCTCGATGCGCTGCTGGAAGCCCTTGGGCAGGTGGCGCAGCGCGACGAGTGAGCGCGGGCGGGCGTGCACGCGCTCGTGCACCGATGCGGAGGAGCGCGACGCGGCCGGGCGCGGATGTGGAACGGGGCGGCGCATCGTCTGATGCGCCGCCCCGTTCCGTCGTGCCCGACTGGGTGAGACCTAGTACATCCCGCCCATGCCGCCACCACCACCACCGCCGCCAGCAGGTGCCGGCGAGCTTTCCTTCTTCTCGACGATCAGCGCTTCGGTCGTGAGGAGGAGGCCCGAGATCGACGCGGCGTTCTGCAGCGCGGTCCGGGTGACCTTCGTCGGGTCGATGACGCCAGCCTGCACCAGATCCTCGTACGTGTCGGTGAGGGCGTTGTAGCCGAACGTGTTCGACTCGGCGGCCTTCACCTTCTCGACGACGATGGAGCCTTCGCCGCCCGCATTCTGGACGATCATGCGGATCGGCTCCTCGATGGCGCGACGGATGATCGCGACGCCGATGTTCTCCTCGGCATCCTCGAGCTTGAAGTTCACCAGCGCACGCTGCGCGCGGATGAGCGCGACACCGCCACCGGGGACGATGCCTTCCTCGACGGCGGCACGCGTGGCGTGCAGCGCGTCCTCGACGCGAGCCTTCTTCTCCTTCATCTCGGCTTCCGTGGCGGCGCCGACGTTCACGACGGCCACACCACCGGAGAGCTTCGCGAGGCGCTCCTGGAGCTTCTCCTTGTCGTAATCGGAGGTGCTCTTCTCGATCGCGGCGCGGATTTCCTTCTCACGGCCCTTGATGCTGTCGCTGTCGCCAGCGCCATCGATGATGGTCGTGTTGTCCTTGTCGATCACGACGCGCTTGGCGCGGCCGAGGTCGGCGAGGGTCGCGTTCTCGAGCTTGAAGCCCACTTCGTCGGAAATGACGTTGCCGGCGGTCAGGATCGCGATGTCCTGCAGCATCGCCTTGCGGCGGTCACCGAAGCCCGGCGCCTTGACGGCGGCGATCTTGAGCGTGCCACGGAGCTTGTTCACGACGAGCGTGGCAAGCGCCTCACCCTCGATGTCCTCGGCGATGATCATGAGCGGCTTGCCCGTCTGGGCCACCTTCTCGAGCACCGGGAGGAGCTCCTTCATGGCGCTGATCTTCTTGTCGTGGATCAGGATGAACGCGTCCTCGAGGGCCGCCTCCATCTTCTCCGGATCCGTGACGAAGTACGGCGAGACGTAGCCGCGGTCGAACTGCATGCCATCGACCGTCTCGAGCGTGGTCTCGAGGCCCTTGGCCTCTTCGACGGTGATGACGCCGTCCTTGCCGACCTTCTCCATCGCGCTGGCGATCAACTCGCCGATTTCCCTGTCGTTGTTCGCCGAGATCGACGCGACCTGGGCGATTTCCTTCCGACCGGTGGTCGGGACGGAGATGCGCTTCAGCTCCTCGACGACGGCCGTGACGGCCTTGTCGATGCCGCGCTTGAGGGCCATCGGGTTCACGCCGGCCGTCACGTTCTTGAGGCCTTCGCGGAAGATCGCCTGCGCCAGCACGGTGGCGGTGGTGGTGCCATCGCCGGCGTTGTCGCTGGTCTTGGTCGCGACTTCCTTCACCATCTGGGCGCCCATGTTCTCGAGCGGATCGGCGAGCTCGATTTCCTTGGCGACGGTGACGCCGTCCTTGGTCACGGTCGGCGCGCCGAACTTCTTGTCGATGACGACGTTCCGGCCCTTGGGGCCGAGCGTCACCTTCACAGCGTCAGCCAGCTGATCGACACCGCGCTTGAGCGCAGCACGGGCATCAACGTTGAAATGCAGTTCCTTGGCAGCCATCGGTATCTATCCTCGTGAAGCGATTAGGCGAGGACCGCGAGTACATCCGACTCGCGGAGAATGAGCACGTTCTCGCCCTCGATCGTGACCTCGGTGCCGCTGTACTTGCCGTACAGCACACGGTCGCCGACCTTGACGGTCATCGGAGCCAGCTTCCCGTCTTCGTACTTGCCGGGACCGACCGCGACGATCTCGCCCTGCTGGGGCTTTTCCTTTGCGGTATCCGGGATGTACAGCCCGCCGCGCATCTGCTCCGCCTCTTCGAGCGGCTTTACGACAACGCGATCGGCCAACGGGGTGACCTTGGCGCCGATGGCACTGTTGGTGGTCATCGTCCTTCCTCCAGACCTGACGTGTGACTGTGGGAGCGCGCGGACCAGGACACGCGCGCTAGTGTTAGCAGTCATCGAGCGAGACTGCTAACAACCCAAAGATAGCAGGGGGATTGGAGGGGTCAAGCGGTCGTCCGCGTGAGTGTACGGATGCGGCACATCCCATCCTAACTCGTTGTCTTGCAGCGACTTGCTAGGCGGACTGGCGACCTGGGCAGCCGGTTGCTGCAGAGTTCGGTCAGCCTGCGCTGGATGGGTTGAGCAGCGTATGCGCCAGCTGCAAACCCTTGAGTGTCAGGTCGGCGTCGACCGTTTCGAGCACCGGACAGATCGGCGCCAGCATCGCGGCGAGCCCGCCGGTCCCGATCACCATGGGGACCCGGCCCGTCGGCCACTCGGCGCGGATCCGGCCGACGATGCCGGTGATCGCGTCCACCGTGCCGTAGACCACCCCGGAACGAATGCACTCCTCCGTGCGCCGCCCGATCGCGCGCGTCGGCGTACGCAGCGCAGTGGCCGGCAGCTTGGAGGTGCGACGCGTCAGCGTCTCCAGCGACGTCATCACGCCCGGCGCGATGACACCGCCGAGGAAGACGCCCTCGGCGGTGATGCAGTCGTAGGTGGTGGCGGTGCCGAGGTCCACGACGATGCAGTCGCACTGGTACAGCCGGCTCGCCGCAAGCGTGTTGATCAGGCGATCGGCGCCGACGGTGTGCGGCTCCTCGACCGCGAGCGTGATCGGCAATGCCGACGTGGCATCGACGACGAGCGTGTCGACGTGAAAGGCATGGCCGATCCCTTCGACCAGCGATGCCGTCACGGCCGGCACGACGGAACCGATGGCGGCACCCGTGACGCGTGCATGTGCGATGTCTGCAAGGTCGAGCAGTGACCGCAGCAGCAGGGCATACTCGTGCGGTGTGCGCGCCGTGGCGGTGATCACGCGCCAGTGCTGCACGATCCGGTCGGCATCCGCGAGGCCGATCGTGGTCTCGGTGTTCCCGACGTCACAGACGAGCAGCATCGTTCAGTGCTCCGGTGCAGTGTGATCGAACTCCAGCGAACCTGCCACCGCTCGGTGCGCGCCATCGGCGGACTGCACCACCAGCGCCCCGCTCGCGTCGATGCCACGGACGATGCCGGCCAGTGGCGCACGGATCGCACGACCGGCGACCGCATCACGCGTCGCGTATGCCGACAGTTCCGCCTCCGACATCATGCCCGTGCGCGCGGCTGCCTCGAGCACCGCTCGCACGACCTCGACCAGTACTGCGGCGAGACGTGCGCCCGGTATCAGGGCACCAAACGGCACCACCGTCTGCGCCGCAGCCGGCGCAGACGGCGCCCGCACGTTCACACCAACGCCAACGACGATCCACTCCATCACATCGCCCCGCCAGCGCGCCTCGGTGAGGACACCGGCCAGCTTGCCACCGTCGAGCAGCAGGTCGTTCGGCCATTTGAGACGCACGGGGGCGGCGGCCAGCACATCCAGACGCGTCGCCAATGCCAGCCCGGTCCGCAGCGACAGGAGTGCCGCCGCCGCGGCAGGCACGGTGCGCAACAGGACGCTCATCCAGACGCCCGTCCCACCCTCGGAGTGCCATGTCTTGCCGCTGCGGCCACGCCCTGCCAGCTGGCGAGCGGCCACCACCACCGAGCCGTGTGGCGCGCCTGCTGCCGCCAGTGCGTGCGCCAGATCCATCGTGCTGCTGCACTCCTCGACCGCGATCACCTGCGCCGCGCCGGCATCTGCCGCGAGCGTCGCGACGGACACACCGTCGTAGGCAAGCAGCGCGTCCACGGCCGGCATCACCCCTGGCGGCTGTAGACCACTGCCAGCACCACGAGCCCCAGCACCCAGCGGTAGACCGCGAACACGCCGAAGCTCTTGCTCGACACGTAGCGGAGCAGCACCGAGATCGCGAGCCACCCACTGATGCCGGAGGCAACGATGCCCACCACGATCGGCAGCGTGATCCCTTCGCGAAGCGCCTCGGGCACCTTCAGCACGGCCGCCGCCGCCGTGATCGGCATCGACATGAGAAAGCTGAAGGTGGCTGCCGCCGTGCGATCGAGCCCCAGCGCACGCCCCGCCGTCATGGTCGATCCAGACCGCGACACGCCCGGAATCAGTGCGAACACCTGCGCGAGACCGATTAGCACTGCGTCGACCCAGCGGACCTGTCGCAGCGCGCGCGCCTGCGGTGCAAAGCGGTCCGCGGCCCACAACAGCGTGCCCATCACGATCAGGGCGATCGCCGTCAGGCGCGGCGCACGAAAGATCGTCTCGGCGTAGTCCTGCAGCAGGAGCCCGCCGATCGCGCCCGGGATCGTGGCGATCACGATGTAGACCGCACGCCACTGCTCGTCGCCGCTGACACGTTGCGTGCGTACGATCTCGACACCTGCCTTCGTCAGTGCGACCCATTCACGGCGGAAGTACCAGAGCACGGCCGCAAGCGTGCCGAGATGGAGCGCAACATCGAAGGCGAGCCCGGGATCCTGCCAGCCGAACAGGTATGGGGCGAGGCTGAGGTGAGCGGACGAACTGATCGGAAGGAACTCGGCGAGCCCTTGCAGGATGCCGAGGACCAGGGCCTGAAAGACGTTCATGCGGCGGTGCAGGACGTGGGAAGGTCGCGACGCAGCGCCGCGGGGGGAATGCTCACGGATCCACGGTCGTGGACGAGAGCGGCGTGTTGCGCTCTCGCACGCGACGGCGCGACGCGGCCACGGCGAGGGCGTCGACGTAGGTGGCCTCGTACTGCCCGATGATGTGCGCCTCGCTGAAGCGCTCGCGTGCGTCGCGCGCCGCGGCGGCACTCATCGTTGCCCAGTGTGCCTCATCGGAGAGGATGGCGATCGCCGCGTCGCCCATACCCGAGACGTCACCGACGTCGCAGAGCGCGCCCGTGATCCCCGGCCGGATCACCTCGGGAATGCCGCCGGCATTCGACGCCACGACGGGCACGCCACACGCCAGCGCCTCGAGCGCCGAGAGGCCGAACGATTCGTTGTCGGACGGGAGCAGGAAGAGGTCGGCGCCGGACAACAGCGGCGCGACGTTGTCGATGCGGCCGAGAAACTGGACGCGATCCGCCACGCCGAGCTGTCGCGCCTCATCCTGCGCGAGGCCGCGATCAGGGCCATCGCCAACCATCACCAGCGTGGCGGGGATCTGCCTGGCGACGTGGGCAAAGATGCGGACCACATCGACCGTGCGCTTCACCGGACGGAAGTTGCTGACGTGCATCAGCACCTTGCCGGGCGACGGCGACAGGCCGCCGAGCGCGCCGGGATAGCGGCTGCGGTCGTACACGGCGGGATCGATGAAGTTATGGATCACCTCCACCGCGCATCCGGTGCACCCGAATGCATTGATCGTCTCGCGCTGCAGGTGCTCGGAGACGGCCGTGATCCGGTCCGACTTCTCGATCGAGAACTTGGTGATGGCCCAGTAGGAGGGATCCTGTCCGACGATCGTGATGTCGGTGCCGTGCAGCGTGGTGACGACCGCCACATCGCGTCCGGCCTCACGCATCATCTCGCGGGCGATCCAGGCGCTGGTCGCGTGCGGAATGGCATAGTGGCAGTGGAGCACGTCGAGTCCCGCCGAGCGCACGACCTCGTGCATGCGCACTGCCAGCGCGAGGTCGTACGGCGGATACTCGAACAGCGGGTAGCGGCCGACGTCCACCTCATGGAAGAAGACGCGCGGCAGGAACGCCGGCAGCCGGAAGGGCTGCGCATAGGTGATGAAGTGGATTTCGTGACCGCGGGCGGCGAGCGCGATGCCGAGTTCCGTCGCCATCGCGCCCGAGCCGCCGTAGGTGGGATAACAGGTGATGCCGATCTTCACGTGTGCTCCGTGAGGGTTGCCGCGTGGAGCCACTCCTGGGCACGCGCCGGGGCTGAGGCTGCAGTCGGATCGAGCGTCGTGACCCGGTCCGTGGGGAGCTGGTGCCGGAACCAGGTACGCTGTCGCTTGGCGTACTGCCGCGTGTCGATGACGGTCCGCTCGATGGCGGCGTCACGTCGCATGGCGCCGGCGAGGGCGGCGCGCAGCGCGCCGTAGCCACAGGCGTTCCACGCCGGGGCGTCGGCCGGCACCGTCGAGGCCAGTGCCGCGACTTCCCGTTCCCAGCCGGCGGCGAGCATGGCGTCGACGCGTTCCGTGACCCGGTCGCGCAACACGGCGCCGGGATCGACGAGCAGGTAGTGCGCACGCACCGCCGGTGGTCGCGCCCGCTCGGTCAGCCATACGCTGAGCGGACGCCCCGTCAGCGCCTCGATCTCCAGCGCGCGCAGCAACTGGGTGCGCCCCAGATGCGCCCGCACCGGATCGATCGCCTTGCAGCGGCGCCGGAGCTCCTCCGTCGGCACCGCGTCGAGTTCCGCCAGCAGCGCCGCGCGTCGTACGGGGTCGAGCGACGGCGACTCGAACAGCGGCGCCTCCAGCGTCTTCAGGTAGAATCCCGTGCCGCCGACGATGATGGCGCGGCGACCCGAGGCCTCGCACTCGTCGAGCCAGATCAGCGCACTCGCCGACCAGGCGGCGGCGGAGTACCGCTCGGTCGGATCGACGATGTCGATACCGAGGTGCCGGACGGCGTCGCGATCGGCGCGGTCCGGCTTGGCCGTGCCGATGTCGAAGCCGCGATAGACCTGGCGCGAATCAGCGCTGATGAGCACCGCACCGGTCTCCCGCGCGAGGGTCATCGCGATGGCAGACTTCCCCGCTGCCGTGGGCCCGCAGATGATCGCGACGTCACGCACGTCCGAACCGCCGCTCGAGTTCGTCCCATCGGAGTTGCACGATCGTGGCGCGTCCATGCACGTCATGCGCCGCCAGTTGCGTCCGGGCGAGGTCGACGAACAGCGCGCGCATCTCGGCCAGCGACAGCACGTCGCCGGCCTTCACCGCCGCCTTGCAGGCGACCGTCATCGCGAGGCGTTCGTGCCGCGTGGCCGTGCTCGCGATCCGGTCACCAGCCAGCGACGCGAGCGTCTCCCGCAACGCGCGCTCGGCGTCGAAGCGCGGATGCGGCATCGGGACGCTCTGCACGACGAGTGTCTGTCCGCCGAAGCCTTCGATGCCGAACCCGAGGGCCTCGAACGCATCGCGGTGCGCCTCGAATGCGTCAGCCTCGGCAGGCGTGAGATGCAGCGTGAGCGGGAAGAGCAACGTCTGCACCGTCGCGCCTCCACCGTGCAGGCGCGTCATCAGCCGCTCGTAGAGAATGCGCTCGTGCGCCGAATGCTGATCGATGAGCACCACGCCGTCGTCTCGCTCGAAGAGCAGCCAGGTGCGCCGGAGCTGCACCAGCGGTGGCACGTCGATCGGCGCATCGACGTCCGTCACTGCCGTTGCGGCGTTCGTGCTGACGCCGGCGGGAGCCATCGTGGTCTCGTCGCGCGACGATTCGTCCGCGTCAGCGGCAAAAAGGGGCGCGGGCTCCGGCAGCGTGCGCAACATGCCGATGTCACCCGATGGAGGCGCTGGAGTCCACATCCGCTCGCCGCCGAACCGCGGCTGGACGAGTGGTGCCGCGGCGGCCACGCCAAGCGCGCGGCGCACGGCGCCTTCGACCACGCGCTCGGTGTTCCACCGGTCGTGGAACCGCACCTCCGCCTTGGACGGATGCACGTTCACGTCGACGGCATCGCCGGGAAGCCTGACGTCGAGCGCAAGTGACGGACGGGTGCCGGCCGGAATCGTCGAGAGATACGCCGCTTCGGCGGCCCGCACGAGGCCCGGATCGCGAATGGCGCGGCCGTTCACCATCAGGAAGACGCGGCGAGCCGCGAGCCCGACGTGCGCTGGCTGCTCGACCAGGCCGCGCACATGCACCACGCCCTGCACGTCGTCCACGTCGAGCATGGTCGAGGGCGTGACACCGGGCCAGACGGCAGCCAGGCGCTCACGCCAGCTGCGCGCCGGTACCGCCGTGAACGCGACCTTGCCGTCGTGCGCCGCCGAGATGCGCACGTCACGCCGCACCAGCGCGATCGTCGCCAGCAGCTCGGCGATCGCGCGCCACTCGCCACGGGCACTCTTCAGGAACTTCCGCCGCGCCGGCACGGCGTGAAACAGTTCCGTCACGCTGATGGTCGTGCCACGGCGCCGCGCCACCGCATCCACCGATTGCCGGATGCCCTGCGCCACCACCACCCGTGTCCCCTCGCCATCCGCCTCTGCGGTTTCCAGTACGAGGTGCGACACCGACGCGATCGCCGGCAGCGCTTCACCACGAAACCCGAACGTGGTGACGCCGACGAGGTCATCGGCGAGGCGGATCTTCGACGTCGCGTGTCGCGCCAGCGCGAGTGCCGCCTCGGCGGGCGACATGCCGACGCCGTCGTCGCGAACACGGATCAAGCTGCGGCCACCATCCTCGATCTCCACTCCGATGTCGGTGGCGCCGGCATCGAGCGCGTTCTCGATCAGCTCCTTGACGATCGACGCCGGCCGCTCGACCACTTCGCCGGCGGCGATCTGGTCTGCGACGTCGGAGGCGAGAATGGCAATGCGGGACATTCGCTGAAACTACGGGACCGGCGTCTCACCCGCGACGCGGGCTTCTGCCAAGGCGACCTCGCGCGCGTCGTCGATCGCCAGCGAGCGTACCGCGTCCGTCTCCACCCAGCCGATCCGGCCACCCGACACCGCGATGCGCCGCCAGCTCGCGGCGGAGTCCACCACGCGGCCGAGTTCACCGGCGCGCGCCCGCGCCACCGATTCACCCGCCAGCACTGGTTCCGTTCGCAGCGCAAGTTCACGCCGCACCACGACCAGCCCTGCCCCCGACGCCGAGCGCTCGGCGGCCCAGGTGACCAGCGCACAGACCGCCATCACGATGGCGGCGCCGAGCAGTGCGGTGTTGCTCACCGTACGGTCGCGCCAGCGCCACGCCGCGCCACCGACCGACAGCAGCGCGGTCACCCCGAGCAGCAGCAGCCATGCGACGTCCGTGTCGATCGGCACCACCATCAGCCGTGGATCTGATTCGAGGGCAAACTGCGCCAGTCGGTCGCGGGCGTTGCTCGTCATCGGCGCGAGGCGCGCACTGCGTTGCCACGCGACGATCGCACCCGCGGTGTCGGCACGCATCAGGTGCGCGGCACCGAGGTTGGCCCACGCCTCGGAGCTGCCCGGTTCGGCGGCCGCCGCCTCGGCGAATGCGACGGCAGCCGCGCCGAAGCGCTGCTGTCGATACGCCATGATGCCTGTCGCAAAGGCCGGCGGCTGTGCGACGAGCAGCGCTGCCGAGACGCTGATCATCAGCGCGATACGCGTCCCGGCCGAGGCGAGCCGGAATCGGCGGTTGCCCGACGCCTCGCGCGCGAGTTGCGCCTGCACCGCGTGTGCCTCGCGCGCGAGCGTCTCGAGCGTCTCGGCAGTCGCACCATCGCCAGCGCCGAAGGTGAGCAGGTCCATCCGCAGCAGCAGTGCACCGGCCGCTTCCGCCGCATCCGGCGTGACGCCGGCGCGGCGCAGGCGACGCACCACATCGACCACCGCAAACGGCTCATCGGGGCGCAGGTGCACCACCGGCGCCAGCGCGGTGATGTACGATCGTCGCAGCGCGGCGGGATCGCGGCGCGGCGCGACTTCCGTTCGTCCGCCCTCGGCTGCCGTGCGTGGACGCCGCGAGACCGCCGGGCGCCCGCCAACTGCGCGCAGCAGCCGGCGTGCCGCCAGCACGAGCCATGGAAGCAGCAGCAGCGCCAGCAGGGAGCGGAACCACCACGCCTGCGTCACGTCGGCCTGCGGTACCGGCTGCCAGCGGCGGATTGGCAGCGCTGCCGGGGGCGTGTCCGCATCGACTTCCGTCGCAGTCGTGCCTGGCGCCACGCGCAGTGTGCCCGCGTCCGCAACGGCTTCCTGATACGCACCGCGGACAGGATTGAAGAACGGGTAGCGAACGGCGCCCAGTGCAATCGTGCCCGCCCGCGTCGGCGTGAGCAGGAATCGGAACGTCTTGCTGCCGCGCACCAGCAGGTCAGAGGAGTCCACGGTGATGGCCTCGAGCGGTGCACTCGCGGAGATCCCGGGCATGGTGAGCGTCGGCGCGGGGAGGAGCTTGACGTTGCCGACGCCATCGACGCGCACGGAGAGCTGCACGGCATCGCCGACTCTGCCGGTGGGCCGCTCCAGCGCGGTGCTGATGGTGAAGACACCCACGGCACCGGCGAAGTCGCGCGGCCGGCCCTCGACGGGCAGCTCGCGCACGAACACCTGTCGGGCGCCCGTTGTGGCGGTCTGGCGCTCCTGCCGTCCGCCGAACATCGAACCGGCAGTGCTGATCGAGTAGGCGAGCCGCGCCGGCGGGACGACGAGGGTGCCGGCGCGTAGCGGGAACAGGGCGCGCGCAAACACGAACGGCCGATAGCGCGCGCCGTCCAGATCTCGCGGCGGCAGCATGTCGTTCGCCACCGGCAGCTCGTACGCGACGGCGCCGTCCACCGATGGGGCGATGTACTCCGGATTCCGCACCAGTCGGCTGCGCAGATCATCGTCGATGAAGACACCGACCTGCAGGGTCACCTGCTCGCCCGCCCACACGCTGTCGGGCGTGACGAGTGCGTGGAAGTTGACGAGCGAGCTGCGAGCGAGTGGCGCACGGGTGACGATCGCAGGCACGGCATTCGACGCGGGCTGGCGCACCACGATGGTGCGCGCCTCGCTGGCGGCCCGTTGCGCGCCGAGCGTGGCGATGACTGGTGCGATCACGATCAGGCCCGGCGCCGAGGCGCGCAGTGTGTAGCGCATCTCACGCGTGGCGACCGCCTGCCCGAAACCACCGCCGAGGCGTGTCACGTCGCTGACGAGCAGCACGGCTGCCGCACTGGCCGACGGCATCGTCAGCGCCGGCGCCGTGTTGCCGGGCGTGGTGGCGCGCACGACCATGGTCGCAGGCAGCCGCGCCTGGATCGTGTCGGGCACCTGCACCGACACGGCGATCTGCAGCAGGACACCGAGCGTGAGGCTCACCAGTCGCGCACTCCCGACGCCTCGCGCGGCGGACGGCCATCGCGCTGGCGCTTGGTCTGCACGTCCCGCTCGTCGCGTGCCGCGCTGTTCAGCACGGCGGCGGCGCGCTGTTTGTCGAGCTCCTGCTGCGCCGGTGAGGGTGGAGGTGGCGTTGGCGGCGGTTGCTGCCCGCCACCGCCGCCGCCAGCGCCGCCGCCCTGTCGCTCCTGCTCACGGATCGCGAGTTCGAGGTTCCACTTGGCGTCCGGATCATTCGTGCGCGTGCGGAGGGCCCGCTTGTACGCGGCGACCGCTGCCGCGTAATACCCACCCGCCTCCGACTGCGGCGCGCCGCGGGCACGGCGCAGATTCGCGAGCCCGAGGTTGAAGAGGGCACGGAAGCGCAGCTCTGCATCGGGCGCGATCGTGACCACCCGCTCGAGTGTCTCCGTGGCGGACGCCACCGAGTCGGCTGCCAGCAGTGCCGTGCCCAGGTTGTACAGCGTGCGCACGCTGCGATCACCAGACGACATCTGTGCCTGCAGCGCGCGCACCGACTCGCCGAAGCGTCGCGCCCGAAACAGCTCGAGCGCCTCGGCATTCCCGCGACCACCCTGCCCCTGCACCGCGACCGGGAGCACGAGCGCGGCCACCAGTGCGACCACTGCAGCAGCGCGCGCGGGTCGCGCCCGGCGCACGCGATCGGCGAGCAGTGCGTCGAGCAGCAGCAGCACGAAGCCTGGCCAGAGAAAGAGCGCGTAACGCTGGATCGGTGACGAGCCGGCGTTGTACACCCGCTCCGTCTGCCGCAGTCGGCGCAGCGCGGAGCGAACGCGTCCCGGCCGATCGGCGGCGGCACCGTCCACATATACGCCCTCGGCCGCGCTGGCGATGGCCTGCAGTGTCGCCGGCATCGCGTGCGTGACCACTGGTTGCCCGTCCGCATCCCGCTTCATCCCACCCGCTACGGGGATGGTCGCGCCAGCCGGCGTGCCATAGCCGACCGTCACCACGACCACACGGGCATCGTGCGCCGCCGTCGCTGCGGCGAGGACGGTCTCCTGGTCATCCCACGTTTCACCATCGCTCATGACGACGAGTGCGCGATCACCCCCGTCGCTGCTCGCGCCCAGCAACTGCGTGGCCTGCGTGAGTCCCTGTGCCAGCGCCGTGCCGCCCTGGCTCACCATGCCGGGATCGAGTCCGTCGAGGAAGAGCTCGAGTGCGTCGTGGTCGGCGGTCAACGGGGTGAGGATGTAGCTCCGACCAGCCACCACCAGCAGCGCCAGGCGCGCGCCCGGCAGCGTCGCGAGCAGCCGGCGCACGTCGCTCTTCATCCGGTCGAGCCGCGAACTCCCCTCATCCATGGCCAGCATCGACGCCGAGACGTCGAGCACGAGCGCGACGTCGACGCCCATGTCACGCCGACGCTCGCTGAGTTCACCCCAGCGCGGGCCGGCCAGCGCGACGCCGATGCACAGTGCTGCGCTCCCCAGCAGCAGCGCCCGGACCTTCGGTGACAGCCCGGCGGCGCGACGCGGCACCAGTCGCTCGAGCACCGGCAGGTCGCCCAACTGCGCAAGGCGCGCCCGACGGCGCGCATCGGTTCGCCAGCCGACCCAGGCGATGGCGCCACCCACGAGCAGCGCCAGCGGCAGTACCCACGGGCGCGCAAACGATGCCAGCATGAGGTCGATGCCGCTCACGGAATGGGTCCCCGACGCAGCTGCACCCACATCTCGAGCACCAACGCCAGCAACGCGATCGATGCGGGAATCACATACCATTCCGAGCGCGGCAGCGAGCGCCGCGCCAGCGTCGGGGTGCGCTCGAGCCGGTCGATCTCGCGGGTCACGCGTTCGAGCGCCGCGGCGTCGCGGGCGCGGAAGTAGCGACCACCGGTGGCCCGCGCGACCTCGGTCAGCAGCGCGTCGTCGATCTCGACGCGCTGTGTCTCATAGCGGAGCCCCATCAGCCCACGACCCACCGGCACCGGTGCCATGCCATCGGTCCCGACGCCGATGGTGTAGACGCGGATCCCGAATGCGGCCGCCGCACGCGCGGCGGTGCGAGGGTCCACCTGCCCGCGATTGTTCACGCCATCCGTCAGCAGCACCAGCACGCGCGAGTTGCCACTGGCGGCCCGCAACCGGTTGGAGGCCGTCGCGATCGCGGTCCCGATGGCCGTGCCGTCATCGAGCTGGCCGGGCTGGAGCTGGTCGATGGCCGCAAGCACCACGTCGTGGTCGGCCGTCAGCGGCACCTGTGTCAGCGCCTCCCCCGCGAACGAGACGATCCCGATGCGATCCTCGCCGCGGAGTCGGACGAACTCCTTGACCTGCACTCGCGCCACCTCGAGTCGGTTCTGCGGCTGGAAGTCCTCCGCCAGCATCGAACTCGAGATGTCGAAGGCCAGCATGATGTCGATCCCGTCGTGCGTCTCGCGTCGTGCACCGCCACGCGAGAACGGGTGCGCGAGTGCCACCACGCACGCCGCCAGTGCCACCAGTCGCAACCGCATCAGCCAGCGGCGCACGCGGCTCGGGCGCGGCGCCGCCGCCACGACGAGGTCGAGCGCCGCGAAGGGCATCGCCTCGGCTGACACCTTCCGGCGCAGCCACCAGACCGCCGGCAGCAGCAGCAGCGCCGCCAGCGCCCACGGGACGCCGAGCGAGACTCCGATGGCATTCCACCACGTGACGAGGGTCGCACTCATGCGGCGCGCCCGCCCTGCGCCGTCGAGCGCACCTGCTCCACGTCACGAATGAACTCGCGCGCGGCACCACTCACGTCCTGCACCACGCTGGGCGGAACGAGGCGTCCGCTGAATCGCACCGCATCCACCTTGCGCAGCACGTGGGCAAGTTGCGTGTCCGAGATGCCTGCGATCGGGCTGACGGCGCGCAGCACCTCGGCACTCGTCAGGGCCAGGGACAGGCGCGGCTCCACCGCTGCGAGGTACTCGCGCACGATCTCGCCGGCCAGTGCGACGTGTCGCGCCCCCTCGCCAGCGATCACCAGCTGCCGTGCGTCGAGCCGCACGAAGGCGGCCTCCGCGCGACCGATCGGCGTGCCGGTGTCCTGGACCCGTGCGCGCCGTCGTGTGCGCCAGCGCTCGACGAGCCACACCAGCATCAGCAGTGCGACGACGGCGGCCACCCACTGCCACCAGCGCTGCCACCACGCCGGGGCTTCGACGAACAAGTCACGCGGGGGCTTCGGCACACGGGTCGCGGTATCGGCGGGCAGCACTGAGCGCACCACGACGCGCGCGTCGACCGGCACCAGCACCTCACTCGCACCGCGCTGCATCGCGACGGGCAAGAGCGGAATCGTGAGCACACCCGGTTGCCACGCAATCAGCCGGTACGTCACGAGCAGCGTGTCACCACGGCGACTCGTGCGCGCGGGGTCGAGCGGTTCGACGAGTCCGCCTGTGTCGGGGACGGCAGGGGCGCGTGCGATCCGTCCCGGTGTGGCAATCGCGCGCAATTGCAGCTCGAACGGCTCGCCGACGGTGACCGTGTCCGGCCGGAGGCGCACAGAGACGACGCCGCCACTCTCCGCGGCGGTCGGCGCCGCCGTCACGCCGATCGGCGGCAGCTGCGCGCACGCCGGTCGGACCGCGGCCACCAGCGCCAGCGCCAGCACCGATCGCATGGTGCGCAGCTTACGCATGCCGACGCGCCCTGCCGCGGCGGAAGTAGGCGAGCAGCGGCTCGACGATGCCGGCATTCGTGTGCAGGCTGATCACCGACACGCCGCTGCGCGCGAACAACGCGTCACGCGCCTCGTGTGCGGCCACGGCCGCGGCCGAATACCTCGCGCGGAATTTCGCGTCTCCCGAGTCCACCTCCACCCGTGAACCAGTCTCCGGATCGACGAGCATCAGCACGCCCGCCGCCGGCAGCGCCTGCTCGACCGGATCATCGACCGTGATGACCACCACCTCGTGCCGCGACGCCAGCCGCCGCAGCGCACGCTCGGCACCGGGATCGCGGAAGTCGGAGATCACGAACACGAGCGACCGATGCGGGAGGTGTCGCGACGCCTGCTCGCATGCAAGCGCGATGTCGGTGCGCCGGCCGGCCGGCCTGAGCATCAGCAGGTCGCGCAGCAGGCGCAGGCCATGCCGACGTCCTTTGGCCGGCGGCACCGCGTGCTCGACCCGGTCGGTGAAGGCGACGAGCCCGACGCGATCGTTGTTGCGCAGCGCCGACAGCCCCAGCACCGCCGCCACCTCGAGCTCGACGTCGTCCTTGAACCGCGTCCGCGTGCCGAAATGCGCGGAGGCCGAGCAGTCCACGAGCAGCAGGACCGTCAGTTCGCGCTCCTCGACGTAGCGCTTGACGTAGGGTTTGCGAAGCCGCGCGGTGACGTTCCAGTCGATGCTGCGCACCTCGTCGCCGGGCTGGTACTCGCGCACCTCGGAGAACTCCATGCCCTGCCCCTTGTACGCGGAGCGATACTCGCCGGCGAATCGCGAGTTGACGAGTCGGCGCATCCGCAGTTCCAGCCGACGCACCTGCTGCAGCACGTCGAGTGGCGCCGGTGCACCGAGCGACGCGCTGGCGGTGGGTGTCGGCGGTCGCACCGCTGGGGCGGAGCGGCGCCAGCGCAGCATCACGGCGCTGCCACCGCCGCAAGGATCCGGCGCACGATCTCGTCACTCGTGATGTCCTGCGCCTCAGCCTCGAACGTCGTCACCACGCGGTGCCGCAGCACGTCCGGCGCGATTGCCTTGACGTCGTCGGGGAGGACGAAGGTGCGGCCGCGCAGGTACGCGTGCGCCCGCGATGCCTGCGCCAGCGCAATCGACGCGCGCGGTGAGGCGCCGTACTCGATCAGCGGCACGAGATCGGGGAGTTTGGCCTCTGCCGGCCGACGCGTGGCGTGCACCAGTTCGACGATGTAGTCCATGATGCGCTCATCGAGGTGCAGCGACGCGATCTCGCGCCGTGCGAGCAGGATCGTCTGCGGCGATGCGGCGGCGCTGACGGGGATCGCGTCACCGGAGGCCATGCGGCGCATGATCTCCTTCTCCTCGGCGCGCGTCGGATACTCGACGCGGAGCTTCATCATGAAGCGGTCCACCTGCGCCTCGGGCAGTGGGTAGGTGCCCTCCTGCTCGATGGGATTCTGCGTGGCGAGCACGAGGAACGGTTCCGCCAGCGGGAACGTGGTGCCGCCGATGGTGACCTGACGCTCCTGCATGGCCTCGAGCAGTGCCGACTGCACCTTGGCCGGCGCGCGGTTGATCTCGTCCGCCAGCACGATGTTGGCGAAGATCGGTCCGGGCTTGGTACGGAACTCGCCGGTCGCCTGATCGAAGATCTGTGTGCCGACGACATCGGCCGGCAGCAGATCGGGGGTGAACTGGATGCGGCGAAAGGTGGTGTGAATCGTCTCCGCGAGCGTACGCACCGTGAGTGTCTTCGCGAGACCTGGCACGCCTTCGAGCAGCACATGACCGCCGGTGAGCAGGCCGATCAGCAGGCGCTCGACCATCGCGTCCTGCCCGACGACCCGCCGCGCCACCTGGGCGAGAATAGCCTGCACTGCCGCCGAGCCTGTGGGGGCTGCTGCAGGAAGTGGCACCGCCGTCATTCGCGCGTTCTCCGCCTGTGAGTGAAGTGCTGTCCCGCCATGTCCCGACTAGTCGCGCACGCCGCTGCGCAGCGCCAGCCCGCGCATCTCCGTCGCCGTCAACGGACGCCACTTGCCGCGCGGGAGGTCACCCAGTGCGACCGGTCCGAACTTCACCCGGGTCAGTGTCTCGACCAGCAGGCCCACGGTCTCGCAGAGCCGGCGCACCTCGCGGTTGCGCCCCTCATGGAGGGTCAGGGTCAGCAGCCACTTGCTTCGGCCCAGCTTGTCCACATGGGCGGCATCGACGAGGACGACGCCGTCATCCAGCTCGACGCCCTCCTGCAGCTGGTCCAGCGCCTGCATGGCGGGGCCCTGCACCACGGCCTCGTAGGTGCGCGACAACTCGCGGCTCGGATGCGTCAGCAGGTGTGCCGCGCGCCCGTCGCTCGTCATCACCAGTACCCCCTCCGTCATGTAATCGAGCCGTCCGACGTAGGTGAGCCCTGGCACGTCGGGCACGAGGTCGAACACCGTATCGCGGCCCTCCGGGTCGGTGCGGGTCGTGACGACGCCGGCCGGCTTGTTCAGCACCAGCCAGGTGACCGTCTCGGCCATCTTCACGCGATTGCCGCCCATCACCACCACGTCGCGCAACGGATCGACGCTGGAGCCGAGCGTGGCGACGACGCCGTTCACCGTCACCTGACCGTTGGTGATGAGCGTCTCGGCCTGACGGCGGGAGGTCACACCGGCACGCGCGAGGAAGCGCTGCAGGCGCATCGTCTCGCGGGCATCCTTCGGGGTCTTGACCGTCGTCGGTGCGAGCACGGCTTCAGCGAGCGCGGGACCGTCCACGCGCGCGGCCGCATCGCGCTTCGGGCGCGGATTGCGCTTGCGGGGATCGCGCGCGTCGGGCCCGAGCGGCGTGCGCGTGCCCTTCTTCGGCGGGCGACCCGGCGGCTGCACGCCGCGCGGGGGAGCCGCCTTGCCCAGCGCCGGACGTCGTGGAGCGCGGCCGGTCACAGCGGTTGCGGCGCGGGCCGCAGCGCGATCGCCAGCTCGTCGGCGCGCGGCAGCTCTTCGAGGTGACGCAGCGCGAACTGCTCCAGGAACAGCGATGTGGTGCCGTACAGCAACGGACGACCCAGCCCTTCGGCCCGACCCACGACGTCGATCAGTGCGCGCTCCTGCAGTGACTTGAGAATCGAGCCCACGGCGACGCCGCGGATCTCTTCCACTTCCGTCCGACCGATCGGCTGCCGGTAGGCAATGATCGCGAGCGTTTCCAGCGCCGCCGCGGAGAGCCGTTGCGGCCGTGCGGCCAACTGCGCCCGCTCGATCGCTTCCGTGTACTCGGCGCGCGTCAGGATCTGCCAGCCCCCGCCGATCTCGGCCAATTCCACGCCATGGCCATCCACGTCGTAATGCTCGCGCAGCTCGTCGAGCGACGAGGCGATTTCCGCCGGGCTCGCCTCCGGCGCGAGCGCCCTCAATTCGTCGACCGGGATCGGGCGCGGGCTCGCGAAGAGCGCCGCCTCAAGCAGCTTCACCAGGGGTATCATGTTCGATCTCGACAGACGAAAAGGGGCGCGGCTGGGCGAGCCGCAGCTCGCCCAGCTTTGCCATCTCCAGCAGCGCCAGCAACATCGACAGGATCTGCCACGGCTCGGCATCGCGCGCGACGAAGTCACTCCAGCGCGCGACGCGCCGCTGCGTGATGATCGCACGGACCATTGCGATCGCACCCGCGACGTCGAGTGTTCGCGCGACCACCGTGTGCACCGTCGGCTCCCTCGTCACGCGCAGGATGCGGTCCACCGCGGTCAGCAACTCACCCAGCGAGAGCGCCAGCGGTGCGAGCGAGACGTCGCTGCTCTCCGGCAGGTAGGCGCGCGCAAACCGACTGCGCCGCTCGTCGCCGCGACGTTCGAGGATGTCCACCACCTCGCGCATCTGCTGGTACTCGAGCAGCCGTCGGACGAGCTCGGCGCGCGGATCTTCCCACGTCTCGGCCTCGCCGTGCCGCGGCAGCAGGAGTTGCGCCTTGATGCGCAGCAGCCGCGCCGCCAGTTCGAGATACTCCGCAGCATCGTTGAGCTGCAGCACCCGGATGCGCAGCAGGAACTGCTTCGCGATGCGTGCGATCGGGATGTCGTAGATGTCGACCTTCTCGTCGCGGATCAGCGACAGCAGCAGGTCCAGCGGTCCGGCATACGCGGGCAGGTCCACGACGAAGCTGCCCGGCACGTCCGCAGGCACGTCCTCAGGCGCCTCGGCCGGCGCGACGGCGACGAAAGCCGGCGCTGGTGCGTCGTCCGTTTCCACCGCAGGCTCGCCCCCGGCCGCCGGAGCACTCGCCGCGTCGGTCACGCTCGCACGCTCACGGCACGCCCGCTGGTCGCGCCTCGGGCACGGCGATCACGACGAGGCACCCGGACAGGACGGGAATGGTTGGGCACAGGCAGCGCTGGCGGCGGAGATGAGATGTCGGACGGCGGTCTCGACGGGCGGGCGGCACCCCTACACGACGGGAATCGCAAGCTAAGAGGCGCCCATCCCCCGGCCAACCCGCACCGCGAGATTGACACCCTGAGCCAACGCTCTATGTTTCGCAGTTCGCCCAAGACGGGCGAATCGTGTTCATTTTTTCGAATTGGAGTCTTCAGTGCCGAATATCGCCTCCGCAAAGAAGAACATGCGGAAGTCGCGTGCCGCTCAGGCACGCAATCGCGCGCAGCGTTCCGCGCTGCGCACCGCCCTCAAGAAGGCCAAGGTCGAGGGTGCGTCGGCTGAGGTGCGTGGTGTGGCGACCACGTTGCTCGATCGTGCTGCCCGGAAGGGCCTCATTCACAAGAACGCCGCTGCCCGGCAGAAGAGTCGGATGGCAAAGCGCGTGAACGCCGCCGCGGCGGCCTGATCGTCGTCGCAGAAACGTCAAAGGGCGAACCTTCGGGTTCGCCCTTCGTCGTTTCCGTCAGTCGTACTACGACTACAGCACGGCCAGTTCGCCGCCGCATCGCTCGCAATACCATTCCGTCGGGTAGTTCATCGTGCCACACTCGGCGCACTTGAGCGTCTTCGCGGCGTCCGCGGTGACCGGCGATCCGCCGGGCGTGGCGGTCTGTGTGGACGGCGGCGTGACGGTCCGCGTCGTCGGTGGCGTGTCCGCGACGATGCGCAACGTGGGTGCATCACCATAGCCACGGGCCCCCGAATGACTGGCAGCCTGCGCGCCAACGTCAGGGGCCGGCGTATTCAGCGGCCCACGCAGAAAGCCCAGTTCGTCGGCCACCGACTCGCGCTTCTCGACCACGGACGACGGCGGTGCGCTGCTGGCAGGGGCCGAGGGACGGTAGGTCGCCGCCGGCTTGCCGTTGGACGTGTCCACCGGTGCCATGGGAGCAGCCGAGGCGACCACGGCCGCGGCGGCTATCGGCGTGTTGCTCGGCGACGCCTGCGACTGGGCAGGGGGAGCACTCGCGGCTGCAGATGACACCGGCGCCGTACCGCTCTCGCCAATACTGCGAGCACGCTGGGCCGCCTCACCGGCCGCGCCGAGTGCGCGCTGCACTCCGACCAGCTCCGTTGCCACGGCGCGACGATCCTGAGACAGCGACGAGAGGAGCGCCTCGTGCTTGGCGCGCATCTCACCCCACTGCCCTTCATCGAACTCGCCCACCATGTGCCGCAGTTCGCCCTCGGCGTGCTCATCGCGGCCGAGTTGTTCGCGCTCCGCAAGCTTCATGTCGCGCGACTGCAGCTCGCCAAGCGTGGCCTCGAGCGCGGGCACGTGCGCAGTGAAACCCTGCAGCACCGAGCGCAGGCGACCGATGTAGTCGCTGCGCACCCGCTCGACCACATGCGCCGGCACATCCGCCTTCGTGCCAAGGGCGGCGAGCCAGCCTTCGTACTTCGTGCGCTCGCCAGTCAGCGCCGCAATCGCGTCCAGCGCCGTCGTCACGTCAGTCATTGATCTTCTCCTTGAGCGCGGCCCCTGAAGCCGCATCCATGCGTGCCCCGCGCCGGGCCTCGCGCAGCCGCTGCTGCGCCGCATCCTCCAACGTAACCACACGGCCGAGCTGCCGCGCCACATGGATCATCCTGGCGCCATGCTCCAGGCTTTCCATGGCGAACTGCGCCTCCTGCAGGCTGCGCCCGACCGTGACCGCCCCATGGTGCGCCAGCAGGATCGCATCGTGCCCGGCGAAGAAGCCCGCGGCACCGCGGCCGACCTCGTCCGTTCCCGGTTGTGCGTACGGCGCCAGCGCCACCGGGCCGACGGTGAGCATGAGCTCGGCCAGCAGACCATCGGGGAGCGTCTCGCCGACGAGGGTGAACGCCGTGGCATGCACCGGATGCGCGTGCACGACGGCGTTCACGTCGGGCCGCGCCGTGTACGCCGTCAGGTGCAGGCCCAGCTCACTCGTCGCCGCGTGCCGGCCCGCCAGATGGGTGCCGTCGGCGGACACCTCCACCAGATCGTCCGGATCGAGCTCACCCTTCGCGAAGCCGGACGGTGTCACCAGCAGCCGGTCGGCGGCGAGCCGCACCGAGACGTTGCCATCCCGCCCGGCCAGCAGGCCGCGTGCCGAGAGTGCACCACACGCCCGCACCAGCGATTCCCGCATCGCGAAAGGGGCGGTCAGCCGTGCGGGGCGCTGCGTCGGGGTCACGGGTGCCTCACGCAACGCCATCGCGGACATGCACCTGCTGCCCGCCGACGATGGAGCGGTCCACGCGTCCCGACAGCGTGCTGCCGAGCCATGGCGAGTTGCGTCCCTTGCTGCGGAAGTCGCTGCCCTGCACCGTCCATGTCGCGGCCGGATCGAACACCGTCACGTCGGCGAGCGCGCCGCGGCGCAGCGTCCCACCCGGCAGGCCGAACACGCGCGCCGGCGCACACGAGAGCTTCTCGACGAGCTGCGAGAGCGAGATCGTGCCCGGCGTCACCAGCCACGTGAGCAGCACCGACAGCGCCGTTTCCAGGCCGACGATGCCGTTCGGGGCGTCGGCGAACTCACGGTTCTTCTCGTCGTTGTGGTGCGGCGCATGGTCCGTGGCGACGCAGTCGATGGTACCGTCCTTGAGAGCCGCGATCAGCGCGTCCACGTCACGCTGCGTGCGCAGCGGCGGGTTCATCTTCGCATTCGTGTCGTACTGGCCGACACGCTCCTCGGTGAGCGTGAGGTGGTGTGGGCAGACCTCGGCGGTGACGGGAATCCCGCGCTCCTTGCCCCAGCGGATCAGTTCCACGCTGCCCCACGTGCTCATGTGGCAGAGGTGCACCCGACCGCCGGTGCGCCGCGCGAGCAGGATGTCACGGATCACCATGATCTCCTCGCTCTCCGACGGGATGCCCTTGAGCCCGAGCCGGGCGCTGATCACGCCCTCGTTCATGACGCCGCCATGCGCCAGCGTCGGCTCCTCGCAGTGGTCCGCGACCGGGATGCCGAAGGTGCGCGCATACTCGAGCGCCGTGCGCATCAGCTGCGCACTCACCACCGGCCGCCCGTCGTCGCTCACCGCCACCGCACCGGCCGAGACCATCTCGCCCATCTCGCTCAGCCGCTCGCCGTTCATCCCGACGGAGATGGCACCGATCGGGTAGACACGGGAGGCATTCGCCTTCGCCGCCTGCGCGCGGATGAAGCCCACCGCGGCCTGGTTGTCGGTGACGGGATCGGTGTTCGGCATGGCGCAGACCGCCGTGAAGCCGCCGGCGGCGGCAGCACGCGCACCGGTGGCGATCGTCTCCACATCCTCACGCCCCGGCTCGCGCAGGTGACAGTGCACGTCGATGAAGCCCGGCGTCACATGGCGCCCGCGGCAGTCGACGCGCTCCGCGTCGTCCGGGCCGGCGATCGTGCCGCCGACGGCAGCGACGGTGCCGTCCACCAGCAGCAGGTCACCGATGCCATCGAGCCCGATGGAGGGATCGAGCAGGTGGCCGCCGGTCAGCAGCAGTGGGCGCGTGGTCATGCGAACGTCATTCTCCTGCGGCCCTGCCGGCCGCTGCAAGGTCGGGGCGTCCACCCCGCAACAGGTACAGCACGGCCATGCGCACGGCGACGCCGTTCGTCACCTGGTCGAGGATCAGGCTGTGCGGGCCATCGGCGACGTCTGAGTCGATCTCCACGCCGCGGTTCATCGGGCCGGGATGCAGGATCAACAGGTCGCGCGGCGCCCGGTCGAGCCGCTCCCGCGTCACGCCGAACACGCGGTTGTACTCACGCAGCGACGGGATGTAGCCCGACGTCATGCGCTCGAGCTGCAGTCGCAGGATGTTCAGCGCGTCGGCCCATTCGATCGCCGCCTCGATGCGGTCGAACACCGTCACGCCGAGCGCTTCCTCGGCACCATTCGGCAGCAGCGAACGCGGGCCGCACACCGCCACTTCGGCGCCGAGCTTTCGCAGCCCGTGGATGTTCGAGCGCGCCACGCGGCTGTGCAGCACGTCGCCGCACAGGCATACCCGCTTCCCCTGCAGCGTGCCCCAGCGGTCACGCAGCGTGAGCAGGTCGAGCAATCCCTGTGTGGGATGCTCGTGCGTGCCGTCGCCGGCGTTGATCACGTTCGACTCGATGCGCTCGGCGAGAAAGCGCGCCGCGCCGCTGGCCTGGTGGCGGATCACCACCATGTCGATCTTCATCGCTTCGAGGTTGCGCGCCGTGTCCACCAGCGTCTCGCCCTTGCTCACCGACGAATTGCCGATCGCCACGTTCACCGCATCGGCCGACATCCGCTTCTCGGCGAACTCGAAGCTCACGCGTGTGCGCGTGGATGCCTCGAAGAAGAGGTTGACGATCGTCTCACCGCGCAGCGTCGGCACCTTCTTGATCGCCCGCAGGCTGATCGCCTTCAGCGGTTCGGCGGTGTCGAGTATGGCCGTGATCTGCGCCGCACTGAGCGAGGCAAGGTCGAGCAGGTCCTTGCCGAGCGACGTCACGGCTGCCGGGCGGCGACGGGGCTCACCACGACGGTGTCGTCACCATCCAGCTCCGCCACTCGCACATCCACCTGCGAGCCCGCCGGCACGCTCAGCACCTTGCCGATCACGTCGGCGCGGATCGGCAGCTCCTGACCGCCGCGATCGATGAGCACGGCGAGGAGGATGCGCGCCGGCCGACCGAAATCCGCCAGCTCGTCGAGGGCGGCGCGGACGGTCCGTCCGGTGTAGAGCACATCGTCGACGATCACGACCTGCATGCCGTCGATGTCGACCGGCAGTTCAGTGGCGCCCACGAGCGGGCGAGGCCCGACCGTCTGGAGGTCGTCGCGGTAGAGCGTGATGTCGAGCGCGCCGCGCGGCACCGGGCGTCCCTCACGCTCCTCGATGAGCGATGCCAGCCGCGCCGCGAGCTGGACGCCGCGCCGCTGGATGCCGACCAGGACGAGGCTGTCCGTGCCTGCGGTGCGTTCGACGATTTCGTCGGCCATGCGTCGAAGGGTGCGCTCGCAGGCTCGCGCGTCGAGAATCGTTTCCGGGGCAGTCATCGGCGGTGAATATGCCGGGCCAGTGCCCGGAACAGAAGGCAGCATCAGCGCTGCGCACCGGTCCGGAGCGCCGCGCGCGCCGCAAGGATCGTCGCGGGATCGTCGGTGATGATACCCGTCACCCCCGCCGCCCACAGTCGCACGGCATCCTCCACCGCATTCACGGTCCAGACGTGCACCGGCACGCCCAGTGATCGTCCCCACGCCGCAAATCGCCCCAGCGGCAGCCGCACGCCGGACGCAGCCTCCGGCACGCACATCGCCCCATACGGGAGCGCGCCGGGAGCACGCCGCACGGCGCTCCGGATCAGCAGCCGGATCATGTCACGACGCGACGCGCCGCTCGCCACACCGTCGGCACGCACACACTGCATCGCGCCGTCGAGGAAACTCCCGACGAGCGCGCGGCTGGCTGCGCCATGACGGTGCAGCGCCTGCAGCACCACCGGCGCCGATGCGACGGTCTTGCACTCGATGATGATCGGTGTGCCACGCGTGAGCTCCAGCACCTCGTCGAGCAGCGGGATGGCCGTGGTGCCCCGACGCGCACCGGCCACGGCGAAGGTTGCGCCTGCATCGAGCGGCCGCAGGTCGGCAGCGTGGGATGTGGCGATCGGGAGGTCGTCACCGCAGGTGCGCCCGGTGGTCGGGTCGTGGTGCACCACGGCGACGCCGTCAGCCGTGACGTGGACGTCGAACTCGACGGCATCGACGCCGAGGGCGATCGCGTGTGCGAACGCCAGCAGCGTATTCTCGGGCATCACGGCAGCCGCGCCACGATGACCGATCACGAGCGGCGGACCTGGGCGGAGGAGCAGCGACATCGACGTCGGACACTGAGGGGGAACGACGTGCAACGGGGCGGCACGCACCAGCGCGCCGCCCCGTGCACCCTGCATCACGTTCGGTCAGAACGTATACGACAGCTTGCTCAGCGCCAGCCGGCCGAGCGCCGGAACACCGATGAACGTGGCCACCTTGTTGTCGAAGATGTTCTGGATGTTGAGGCTCCACGTCACGCCCTTGCCGACGTTGGCGAAGCGCTTGGAGACCTGCACGTCGAACTGGTTGCTGACCTGCACGCCCGGGTAGCGGAAGTTTCCGGCGTTGCTGGGGTTGAGCACATTGCTCTCGTACACGCCGGAGTTGACCGGGAAGGCATCGGTGTAGCGCCAGCGCGTCTCGAAGCCGAAGCCGTTCTCCTGCCCGAGGTAGCGCGCCGTGACGGTGGTCTTTGCACCCGGTGCGTTGAGCGCGAGCGGCGACGTGCCGACCGGCACTTCATCGAAGACGACGCGGTTGACGACGCTGCCGGTCCAGTCGAGCGCGAAGTCATCGGTGAACTGGTACGACATGCCGAGATCGGCACCCCAGACATTCACCGTCCGGTCCACGCGGCGGTATGTGGCGCGGAGGTTGTAGTTGGTGTTGATCGCGTCGGTGAAGCCGACCGTGCCGAGTGGGATGCCGGCCAGCAGCGGCGTGAGGTTCGTGGCCGCACCACCCGCCAGCGCCGGCACCTGCGCCTGCAACGCACCGGCGAGGGCCGTCGCCTGACCAGCCGACAGGCGGCCGGCCGCGACTTCCGCGTTGATGAAGGCAGGGATCGCCGCGCCGATCGCAGCACCGGCCTGCGCGCCGACGAAGGCGCCGGTCTCGTTCGGGCTGGCGAAGATCCACGGGGTGACGAGCGAGGCGGTGATGGCACCGCCGCCGCGCTGCTGGCCCCAGGCGCTGAAGTCGAACGTCAGCTTGTTGTTCATGCCGAGGCCCTTGTAGCCCACCTCGAACGTGTTGTCGAACGAGGCGTTGAGGGGCTTCAGATCGGTGACCAGCGCCTCGGAGATCAAGGCGCTGCCGAGGCGGCCGACGGTGGGAACCTGTGCGTTCGTCGGGGTGGTCGTCGCGAGGCGGGCCGCGACGGCGCCACCGAGCGACTGCGCCAGTGCGCCGATCTGCGTCGGGGTGAGGCCGATCGCGCTCAGACCGGCCAGCGCGGGGCCGTAGCCCTGTGCCAGCGCGCCGGCGAACACCGGCTGGCGGAAGCTGACGAAGGACGGCAGGGTCGACGCCGCGCTGGCCGGAACGACGGTGCCGCCCTTATTGATGAACGGCGAGCGCATGCAGAAGTTGCCGAAACCGCTCGTGCCGGTGCAGGAGCGGTCGAAGCCCATGCCGACCTTCGGACGGTTGCCCGTCGCGATCACGTCGTACGTCGGCAGGGTGAACGGTGCCAGGGACGGCGTGCGGCGGAAACCGGCCGCATCCGTCACCGACGGCAGGTCGAGGAAGAACGAGAAGTTCGCCGGTGTGTTGAACGACCGGTTGAACGTGAATCGCAGCGACTGGTTGTCCGCGGCCTTGTACGTCAGCGCAGCGCGCGGCGACACGAACTGGCCGGAGATCACGGTGTTCCCGTCCACACGAAGGGCCGCGAGGAAGTCCCAGCGGCTGCTCAGGCGCGTCTTGCCCTGAACGTAGGCGCCGTACTCGGAAACGTCGTCAACGGCCTCGTTGTTGCCGTTGATCGTGTTGCCGGTCTGCGGATTCGTCTTGATGTAGTCGATGCCGTAGATGAAGTCGGTGCGTCCCTCGTTCAGCCCGAAGCCGTGCTGGATCTGCCCGGTATAGACACGGGACTTGTCGACGATCGGGGTACCGTTGCGCAGCAGGAACGTGCCGCGAGAGTCGCCCGAGTTCTCGTTGCCGGCGTTGCTGATGTTCGCGAAGCCCTGCATGAACAGGCGACCGAAGCGTATGCGCTGCTGGAAGTTCTGGTAGCTCCAGTTGCGGATCTGCGACGCACCGTTGGCACCGGTCAGTTCGATCGCGCTTGGCACCTTGGTCATGCTGACCGTGGTGATGAACTCCGAGTTCGCGGTCGGGCGGATGTCCATGCGCGCCTCACCGTTCAGGCGCTCGAAGCCGAAGTCGCGCTGATTCCGCGTGAAGGTGCGCGCGGCACCCGGCGACGCGGGACGCAGGATGGAATCGGGCTCACCCGGATCCTTGTAGGGGAAGTCGTCGCCGCTCATGTACTCGCCGCTCAGCTTGTAGCCGAAACGCTGACCAACGGTGCCTGCATGGCGGATCGCGCCGCGGAAGATGCTCTGCTGGCCACCCTGCACGGAGACGGTCGTGCCCTGCGACGAGAACGGCGACTTCGTGATCACGTGAAGCACACCGGCACCGGAGTTCGGGCCGTACAGCGCCGAGGCCGGGCCGAGCAACAGTTCCACGCGCTCGATGTCTTCCGACTGGCCGAGCGAGAGGTACGGCACGTTCACCCGCAGCGAGGGGACGCCAGCGAAGCGATAGTCCTGCAGCATCAGCAGCGAGCCGCTGAAGGCGTTGTTGAAGCCTCGGGCGACGATCATCGACTGCGCGATGCCGCCGTTGGAGACGTCGATGCCGGGCTGACCCTTCACCAGGTCCGCGACGCTGATCGAGGGACGGCGCTCAATCGTCGCGGCGGAAACGACGGACAGCTGCGCCGGGGCATCGAGTGCCTTCTCCGGACGCCGCGAGGCGGTGGTCACGACGGCGTTGAGCTGCGTCGCGATCTCGTCCATCACGGCGTTCAGCGTGGTGGCCTGGCCGGCGCGGATCACGATGCCGGGAAATTTCTGCAGTTGGTAAGTGATGCGGCTGATCGTGACCGTGTAGGTCCCCGGCGCCACGTTCGCGACGACATAGGCGCCGTTCGCACCGCTGCGCACCACGCCAAGCATCCTCGCACCGTCGCTGATCGAGACCTGGGCGTTGTCGAGCGGACGTCCTCCGTCCTTGGTCGTGATGCGACCGTTCAGTGATCCGTTCTGCGCTGCAGCGGTCGCGGCGAGCACGAGACTCGCAACCCCCGGCAGCAGTCGGCGTACGATGACAGGCAGCACTCAACACCTCTGGGTTCGATGAGGCCAACCGTTCGTTCCGGCAGACGCACGACAGTCGGCGCGGAGGCGGCCAGCACACTGGAGCCAAGCGAAAATCAGATGGGGGCGAAGCTCGCCGCGGGGACCGGCCGCGTCAATAGAGCGTCCGGTGGCGAGGACCATCCCGTGCGTGGACGGTGGCTGCAAAACGGCCCAACGGTTCCGAAAGGTGCCGAGATCGGAGCCAGTGCTGCACACCTCCCGGTCAGCGCATCGCTGCCGGTGGGCCCGCGGGGACGCGGAGCACCAGCTCGCGTCGCGCCGCCGGAGCACCCGGCGCGGCGACCTCGATCGCAAGACGGTAGCGGCCAGGCTTCACCTCGGGCATCACGAGCGTCAGCCGCCGGCCGGGTCCACCGCCCGGTTCCGCCGGATCGGGGATGCGCAGCAGGGCGCCGCCGTTCTGTCCGCCGAGGCGGAAGATCGACCCGAGCCGCCGAAAGCCGCTGGCCGTATCCATCGGCGTGATCGAGATCGTCACCGTCGCGCCCGGGTTGCCGTAGTACTCCCAGAACACACCGAACGACTGCCCGTCACCGATGTCGGTCCCGCCGAGGACTGACGGCAGCACCGCATCGAGGGTCGCGACACCCGCCAGTCCCGCTTGGGCGGCGTCGGTGGCCCGCACCGTCAGCAGCAGCAGGTCGGAGAGCATCGCCCCAGGCTCGATCGGCGTCACGCCGGTGCGTGCGCGGCCGGCGAACTTGCGCGCATCACTGAGGATCTCGACGCTCGCGAGCATCGAATCGCGGAACACCCCGGCATTCAGCGCGATTGCGCCACGCAGCGGCTGGCCATCCTTGACGACTTTCGCGACGCGCTGCTCCGGCCCCCGTTCGAACACGAGTGCGGCACGCGTCTTCCCGCGCTCGTAGCGCGCCTTGCCGTCCAGCACATACGTGGCCACGAGGAGCGTCGAGTCGCCACGCCGAAACCGCACGAATTGCGAGCCGAGGTCCTGAAAGCCGCCGGGCGCATAGCGGGGGGCATAGCGCATCTGCGCATACCGCGCATTGAACGGGTAATCGGCCGCCGTGGCCGCGAACGGATTGGCGAGCGCCGCGTCGCTCGGCATGAAGTCGTGGCTTGGCGTTGGTTCATGGCCGATGATGTTGGACATCATGTCGCCGCGCTGGCTGACGATCGTGTTCTGGGTCGACCACGCGACCGGCCAGCCGTAGCGGAGCTGCGAGTCGCCGAACTCCGGCTTCCACGGGCCGTACACCGTCGCGGTGTTGACCTCGATGGTGTTGTAGGTGCGCCGCGCCAGGAGTTCGTTGCGCAGGTCGTTGCCGTCGGTGTGCGCGAACGGCTTGCCGAGCCAGAACACCCGGGTGTTGACCGCGAGTCGGTCGGCACAGCCTTTGGCGAGGTAGGCGAGGCTGTCAGCCTTGCGGAGCCACGGCGAGATGTCCTGCCACTCGCAGCGTTGCGTGGCCGGCATGAGCTCGAGCGCACGGTTGAACGCACGCTCGGCGGCGACCGCATCGTTCTGCGTGTGGCGCACCATGCCCGTCAGTGCGGCACACCACCAGCCCGTGGCCTTGCAGTCCGTGACCACGGCGGCGGCCTCGGCGAAGTCCCGGCCCTCGATGGCGTACTTCACCCGCTGGCCTGCCACCCAGTCGTCACCCGGGACCGCGAGGGCCGCTTCCCGCAGGGACTGCAGCAGCCGCCTGCGCGCCGAGATCACGTCACCGCGCTCGGGGCGCGGCGGGACGTCGTTGTTGTTGTTCCAGTAGTAGATGCTGCCGAACTTGACGTCGGGTTCGGAGGTGGCGCCGCCGGAACTGAACCCCAGCCCGTCGCGGCGCGCCCGTTCGAACTCGGTCTGCGCTTGCCGGGCGACGTCAGTCGGGGTGGACCCGACGATCGCTGGTGGCGAGCTCGGCGGTGGGCCGGCGGGCTTGGCCGGTCGCTGGGCCAGCAGGACGGCCGGCAGGCAGAGGCTGGCAGGCAGCAGCAGACGCGCGAGCCGCGCGACGGTCGGAACGGGAGCAGATGGCATGATGCCTAAATACGCACATCCCGGGCGGAAGTGCCGCGCCGGGTGCCCTGCAGCCGCCACGGTCGGGCTGCAGGGAGGACGGACAGGGTGGGATTCGAACCCACGAGACCCTTTCGAGCCCACACGCTTTCCAGGCGTGCGCCTTCAACCACTCGGCCACCTGTCCCAGAGAAGGAAAACTGCCCCCTCGACGCCGGCCGACGGAGTCCTGAGCCATTACTCAGCCGTTGAACTCCGGGGCAGCGACGCAGGAACCTAGTCAAGCCGGGGCCGAGAGGTGAGTCCAGTGCGCATCGCTCGATCGTCGCATACGTCACACCTTCCTTGCCCGACGCGGGAAACGGATGGCTCAGGCCGCCGTCACCGCAGGCCGGCTCCACAGCCCGATCAGCCGATTGTGCAGGAGACTCGTGCGTTGAGTGGGCCGGCACACGACTTGTTCCGTCTGCTTCGGGTCAGGGCTTGAGCGGGCCACGACAAAAACGTGTCAGCCGGAACCCATTCGGAAAGCAGCGCAGCGCTCCCGTGCCTTGCCCCCCGACCGACCGAGCAGGACGCGCAGACAAGCCACCGCGACGCCTCACATCCGTCAGGGTTGCGCAGCACGCGTGTCGTGACAAATCGCGGGTGTGTCGTGTGCGAATGTCGAAACAGCATTCATGTCCGCTGAACGCGACGTCGCCAACACGATTGTGGCGTTCATCGTGTCGCACACCGGCCACGCCAGCGGTACGACTCCGGTTCGTGCAGGCGCGTGCAAAGCGCGATGTCCTCGATGGCAGCGATGCCGACGTGGGACCGTTGCGCGACGCGCGCGCCCGTCTGCGAGGGGAGGCGCACTTCGACCCACTGCATGATCCGCGGAACGGACGAACACTGACAATTACCTGCGTGCGACCTCGTGACGGAGCTCATCGCGCGCCACAGATAGTCGAACGAGCTCATGAATGACGCCGATGCCACATCATCTGATTAGACGTATTGCGCTAACAATTCACGCAGGCAACCTTGCGTCATGACGCCGCTCCACTGTCACTGGTGACGATGACGCGAACAGCCCCGCCCACATCGTCGCCGCATCCTTTTCATCGAGGCCGTGCAGACATGACCAGTCCCATTCTGTCCACTGTGCTCACGCACACGCGACGCGCGCTTGGACGTCACACACGCACGTCCTGCGTCACGCTGATCGCAACACTCGCGATCGCCCTCACGGCCTGCCGCTCAGGTGATGTCACGGCGCCGACACCACCGAACATCTCGGCTTCCCAGAAGAGCAGTCCGCTGACGGAAATCGAGAAGTTTGCGCTCGCTCAGGGGACGTTCTGTGATGATGCGACGTATTTGCCGTGTTTTCCCGGCATCGATCTCGGGTACATTTACGTCAATTCCGAAGCGTTCGTGCGTCCGAAGGCGAACAGCTACTCGCTCCTCTACACGCTCGACATCGGTGGGGCGAATGCGCGCTGGTACGCCCGGAACAACCTCGCCCCGGCGTATCCGCCCTACAGCATCACGGGCAGCGTGAAGGAATCACGGCTCGACGACGGTCGGCGACGGCTGCTGATCACGGCGCGCGCACGCAACACGTTCACACAAATCGACAATGACTTCTATGATGGTTCGGTCGAGTACGCCTACTCGGATCGGCTGCTTGGGGCAGATTTCTTCGAGTATCCGGGCGTGGACGCGTCCAGACCCGATCGCCTCCCGAACCTGGCCGACGTCGACGCGTACATCGACCTGATCCTGCCGGCCGACTACGTGGGCTACCCCGATCTCGTTCAGGCCTCCGACTTCCCGCCCGCCGGCATGGAGCTGCGGCGGCTGCTCGTGAACGTGGAAGCCACCGGCAAGCTCCTGTCTCCCTACAATTCGCTGGGCATCGGAACGCCGGTACGAGTCCGCGTGCGTGATGACTATTTTTCGTATCGCGATCCGTCCACCTACACGCCGCCGGAGTTCACCATCACCAAGACTGGCGAACGCAAAGGCAATGGACAAAATGGCAGCCACGGTCGCGGGAAGCGACTGCACTGGGCGCCGGGTAGCCACTTCGCGCCGGCAGGACGTCCCTGAGCGATGGTCCCGGCGCGCACGCGCGCCGGAATCTGGCACGATCTGTTCCCGAAGAAGGGCAGCCATTGCCGGCGACAGCGTGCTGCAGCACCACGATCGATTCAGTGTGCACACACAACGCAAACAGACCCCGTCGCGCCCGGCAGCACACCGCCGGGCGCGTCAGTCGCTCGTGCAGGCCCTCACCCGCTCCGAACCTCAGAAGGCATACACCGCGCGGTGATGCGAGCCGTCAGTCAGCTCGATGATCAGTACCCGACACGTACCGCCCCAGCGATTCTTGTCGACCTTCCACTTGAACGAGTACACGCCACTCGGCGCCGCATACGTGATACCGCCGCCGCCGAGATCCGCCGTCGTCAGCGGACCGAGCGCCGCGAATGGCGCAGCGCAGCTCACCTGCGAAGTGCGCGGTGTGCCTGAGGCAAGCACCCCGAGGCCAAAGCTGCCGCCGAGGGTGAATGCCACTGGTACGGCGCTCGTCTTCGGTGCGGCGTTGACCGCAGGCGCTTCCAGCGTCGGAGCGGAGAAGGCGAACGCATAAGTCACCGTCACCTGCTGCGTCACCCGTGGTGCGGCGAGGTACGACGCGTTGCCCGTCTGGTCGGCCGCGATGCTGCAGGCGCCAATCGCCGTGAATGAGACCATCGAGCCCGGCACGGCGCAGGTACCTGGCGTGAGCGAGGAGAAGGTCACCGGATTGCCGGAACCACCACCCGTCGCGCTCACGGCATAGGTGGCGCCGACAGGTGCAAACGCCGGTGCCACGGACGTGAACACGATCGCCTGCGGTTGCGGCGGCGGCGGCGGCGCGGGCTCGCCACGGAAGACGGCGATCTGGGTCAACGCCGTCCCTGCCCACCGGGCCGGCACGGGTGCGTCGGTGGCGAGGCCGAACGTGATCACGTCGACCAGAGCACTCGATGACCGGAGGATCCACCACTGCTGCGTCGAGGGACGGAAGATCGCGTGATCCGCCTTGGCATCACCGTCGTAGTCACCCGGCACCGGCGTGTCACCGGTCGTGCCCCACACGGTGACACTGACGGTGCCGCTGAGCGAGCGATTCACCCACCACTCATTCGTGCTGGCGCGGAACACCGCCAGATCGGCCTTGCCATCACCGTCGAAGTCAGAGGGTATCGGCGTGTCCGTGGCAAGCCCGAAAGGGATCGTGCTGACGGTGCCGGTGGCAGACTTGCGGATCCACCACTCCCCGGTGCTCGCGCGGAAGATGGCGATGTCCGTCTTGGCATCGCCATCGTAGTCGGCCGGCACTGGCGTGTCGGTGGCGTTGCCGAAGCCCACCACGTTCACGGCTGAGGTGAGTGAACTGCGATACCACCATTGACCAGTCGACGGACGGTAGACGGCGAGGTCGGCCTTACCGTCGCCATCATAGTCGCCCGGCACGGGGAGGTCGGTCGCAAGCCCGAACGGCGTGCTGCTCGTCGTCGCCGTGGCGCTCGCGAGGATGTACCACGTGGCCGTCGCGGCGCGGAAGACCGCCACGTCGGCCTTGGCATCGCCGTCGTAGTCACGCTGCACCGGCGTATCGGTGCTGAGCCCGAACGCCACGGTGGTTGCGCCGCCGTCGTCACGGCGGACGTACCAGTTGGCCTGCGTCGCCATGACGGCGGAGACCTGCGGGTGTTGTTCGTCACGTTGCATGTTGCGTGGTGCCACCGGCGTCTCCATGCACGCCGCCAGTCCGGTCGCCATCAACAGCAATGGGCCGAGTCGCGACAGTTGTCGCGTCGGCACGGGTCGATACGCGTGCTGTGACATTGGTTGTGCTCGTCGGTGGAGGTGGTCTGACGCGACCCTCGGACGCTCGAGCTTGCGCGGACATGCCACGCTCGGCGTCACGTAACACCACAGTCGTGCCCGTGCGACGCTCACGCAAGAGACACGGCTGAAGGCACTGGCACTCTGCCGCGACATCTCGACGCGTGCCACTTCACTTGTCGGGCCACCAGTCGCCGCAAGGCCCACACAGGCCGCCGGCGCAACGCTCAGCTCAGCTCGTCGAAGCGTGATCTCGCCGCCGAACCTCCGCGAACCATGTGCTGCCCGGCCGCTGCAGGGCTGGGTGAATGGTAAGCCCAACACCGTTCACAGCGGTGCGAAGGGAACCCTGGTCGCTGCAAACGGCTTCCCCACCAGGCTCTGCTCGCTCGAATCCGCCGCTGGCTTGTGCACGGTGATCGATAGCGCGAACAGGCAATGTCCAGCAATCCGTTCCGCAGCGGCCGTCGTACCGAGCGTGTCGACTCTCCCCCACTCGCCGCCCGCGCACGGTTCACCGCACTGCCGATCCCGCACTTGCTTCAACGCATCCACGCAGTATTCCTTCTGTCGTCACTGCTCGCCACGGTATCCGTCAGCCACAGTCAGGCGACGACGACCGCACGCACCGACAGCAACCGCCGGACCTCACTCGACACGGTGCGAATCACGGGACGCATTGCGAACCTGATCGGCACCGCGCGCTCGGCGTCCGAGGGCCATGTGGGTTCGATCGAGCTAGGCGCCCGTCCGCGCTCGCGCGAAGGCGAGCTCCTCGAGACGGTGCCCGGCGTGATCGTCACGCAGCACTCGGGCGAGGGCAAGGCGAACCAGTACTTCGTCCGCGGCTTCAACCTCGACCACGGAACCGACTTCCAGATCACGGTCGACGGCATGCCGGTGAACCAGCCCACCCACGCCCACGGGCAAGGCTATACGGATCTCAACTTCCTCATCCCGGAGTTCGTCCGCTCGCTGGATTACAAGCTCGGGGTCTATCACGCCGAGCAGGGCGACTTCGGCAGCGCAGGTGGTGCGCAGTTCTTCCTCGCCAGGTCGCTCGACGCGCCGATCGCGCGCACGCAGGTCGGGGCCAACGGCCTCGCGAGTCTGGTGCTCGGCCAGTCCACGAAGTTTGCAGGCGGGACGGTTCTGATTGGCGGCGAGGCGAAGGCGTACGATGGTCCATGGCTGCGCGCGGAAGGGTTGCGGAAGTACAGTGGCATCGCGCGCTACTCCCGAGAGTCGAACAGCTCGCAGTTCTCGGTGCTCTGGCTGGGCTATCGCAACCGGTGGAATGCGAACGACCAGATCCCCGATCGTGCGGTGCGCGCCGGGCTGATCACCTCACTCGGCCAGATCGACTCGACCGTTGGCGGCAACACGACGCGATACAGCCTCTCGGCGGCCTACCGGCATGTCGGTCGGACGGATGTGCAGGACGTCCAGGCGTATGCGATCAGATCCGGCCTCGACCTGTTCTCGAACTTCACGTATTTCCTCGATGATCCCGTGCGCGGCGACCAGTTCGCGCAGCGCGACCAGCGCACCGTGGTCGGTGGAAGCGCATCCAACCTCCGGTCGGTGAGCGCGTTCGGCGCGACGCATGTGCTCAAGGTCGGGCTGCAGGCACGCGCCGACTTCATCGATGTTGGACTCTTCCACACGGCACGACGTGAGCGGCTCGAGACGGTCCGATCCGATGGCGTGACGCAGTTGGGCACCGGCGTATATGTCGAGAGCGAGTCACACTGGTCGTCTCACCTCCGGACCGCGCTCGGCGCGCGTGCCGATGGCTATCTCTTCGACGTCGACGGCGATCGCGCCGAGAACAGTGGACGCCGGGCGGCTGGCATCGTGAGCCCGAAAGGATCGCTGATCATCACCGCCAGTGATCGCGCCGAGTTCTACGTCAGCGGCGGATTCGGCTTCCACAGCAACGATGCGCGCGGCACGACGATCGCCGTCGATCCACGCACGGCTGAGCGCGTGCAGCGTGTCGATCCGCTCGTGCGATCGACGGGCGCCGAGTTCGGGATGCGAGCCTCACCGGTGACGGGACTGCGTACGACGCTGTCGGTGTGGGCGCTCGATCTCGACAGCGAACTGCTCTTCATCGGCGACGCCGGTGGCACCGAACCGACGGCGGGGAGTCGGCGCAGCGGGGTGACGCTGGCGAACTTCTACCGCCCGACTCCGTCACTCTCCTTCGACGCAGACATCTCCTTCGCGCGTGCGCGGCTGCGTGGTGTTCCTGCGGGCGAATCGCGCATTCCGGGCGCACTGGAAGACGTCATTGCCGGTGGCGTCACCTGGAGCCCGGCGCACCACGGGCTGTTCGGTGCGGTTCGCGTGCGGCACTTCGGGTCGTATCCACTGATCGAAACGAACACGACGCGTGCCAGCGCGACGACGCTCGTCAACGCCGATGCCGGCTTCCGGCTGCGCGGCGGTCTGACGCTGCAGGCCACGCTGCTCAACGTCACCAACTCACGCGCGTCAGACATTCAGTACTTCTATGCGTCGCGCCTGCCCGGAGAATCCGCGAGCGGGATCGCCGACGTGCACTTCCATCCCGTCGAGCCACGGCAGTTGCGCGCGTCGCTCGGGTGGACGTTCTGAGTCCAGGGCAGTGCGGCGGGGACGCGCCACACGACATGGGAGCCTCGAGCGGCGCGCACGCGCGTCCGAGCTGATGACGGCATGGGTCCGGCTGCCCCATTTCCGGGGCCTTGCTGGACCGACGAAAAAAACTCCGGGCGCCACTGCCACAGCAGTGAAACGCCCGGAGCACATATGGAACAACACGAGCACGGACAGGGTGGGATTCGAACCCACGGTACCGTTTCCGGCACGCCGGTTTTCGAGACCGGTTCCTTCAACCGCTCGGACACCTGTCCAGCAACGCCGTGGAACCGGCGTAGCCTCGCATCTTAGGCACTCCGAGGCGGCTGGTCAACCGATGAGCGCGACGTGCTCACGACCGTTCCGTCCGTACACGACGCACGCCGCCGAAACCTCCGGACCATCAGCCGGACGCAGCGCCGCCGGAAATAGCTGGGGCAGCCGCACGGCGAGCCGCGAAGAACTCCTGCAGCAGCCCACCGGCTTCCGCCTCCAGCACTCCCCCCGCCACCTCCGGCCGGTGGTTGAGCCGCGCGTGCCGCAGCACGTCCCCCACCGATCCGGCCATCCCCGCCTTCGGATCCCACGCGGCGAACACCACACGGTCCACCCGCGACAGCACGATCGCCCCGGCGCACATCGCGCACGGCTCCAGCGTGACGTAGAGCGTGCATCCCTCGAGCCGATCGGTGCCACGCGCCCGCATCGCCGCCCGGAGTGCGCGCAGCTCGGCATGCTGCGTCGCATCGACTTCACCCTTCATCCCGTTCGCCCCGGTTGCGAGCAGGGCGCCATCGGCCACCACACACGCCCCCACGGGAACCTCTCCTACCGCGGCGGCAGCCGTGGCCTGCGCCAGCGCCACGCGCATCCAGGCATCGTCCCCCGGACGCGTGAACGACGTCACGACACCGACTCCACCAGCGGCGCATCCGGAGCAGCAGGAACATCCGGCGCAGCGGAGGCGTCAACCGGTTGCGCCCGCGTGAACACCAGCGTCTGCCCTGCACCCGGCGTCGCCAGGATGGTGTCACCATCGTGCAGCGTGCCATCCAGCAGCGCCAGCGCCAGCGGATTCTGCACCATCCGCTGGATCGCCCGCTTCAGCGGACGCGCGCCGAACGCCGAGTCGTAGCCTTCGCCCACCAGCAGCGTCTTCGCCTCGGGCGAGAGCGTGATGCGCAGCTTCCGCGCCCCCAGCATCGCATCCAGCTTCTCGAGCTGCAGATCCACGATCTGCGCGATCTCGGCCTCGCCCAGCGGGCGGAAGACCACCACGTCGTCGATGCGGTTGAGGAACTCGGGACGGAACTGCTGGCGCAGCATCCCCAGCACCTGTGTCTCCACCAGCGCCCAGTCATCGTGGTGCCGCTCCAGAATCACCTGGCTGCCGATGTTGCTGGTGAGGATCACGACGGTGTTGCGGAAGTCCACGGTGCGACCCTGCGAGTCGGTCAGTCGGCCGTCGTCCAGCAACTGCAGCAGCACGTTGAACACATCGGGATGCGCCTTCTCGATTTCGTCGAAGAGCAGCACCGAATACGGACGCCGCCGCACGGCCTCGGTGAGCTGCCCGCCTTCGTCGTAGCCGACGTAGCCCGGCGGCGCGCCGATCAGGCGCGCCACGGCATGCTTCTCCATGTACTCCGACATGTCGAGCCGCACCATCGCGCGTTCGTCATCGAAGAGGAAGTCGGCCAGTGCGCGTGCGGTCTCCGTCTTTCCGACGCCCGTCGGACCGAGGAACAGGAAGCTGCCGATGGGACGATTGGGATCCTGCAGACCAGCGCGCGACCGTCGCACGGCGTTCGCCACCGCCGACACCGCATCGCGCTGTCCCACCACACGGTGCGCCAGCTCATCCTCCAGCGTGGTCAGGCGCTCACGCTCCGATTCGAGCATGCGCTGTACTGGAATACCGGTCCACTTGGCCACGACCGCCGCGATGTCATCCTCCGCGACCTCCTCCTTCAGGAACCGGCGCCGCCCATCACGCACCGACACGACCGCTTCGGCCGCCTCCAGCTCGCGCTGCAGCTGCGGAATGCGCCCGTAGCGGATCTCCGCCGCCTGCTGCAGGTCGCCGGTGCGCGCCGCCGATTCGGCATCGGTGCTGGCCTGGTCGATCGCCTGCTTGATGCGCCCCACGTCGCCGAGTGCCTGCTTCTCCTGCTGCCACTGCGCCTTCATCGTGGCGCTCTGCGTCTTCAGTTCCGCCAGCTCGCGCTCGAGCGTCACCAGCCGCTCGCGCGCCGGCGCATCCGTCTCCTTCTGCATCGCCTGTCGCTCGATCTCGAGCTGCATCACGCGACGCTCCACCTCGTCGATCGGCTGCGGCAGCGAGTCGATCTCGATCCGCAGCCGGCTCGCCGCTTCGTCCAGCAGGTCGATCGCCTTGTCCGGCAGGAAGCGATCGCCGATGTAGCGGTTGGAGAGCGTGGCCGCGGCGATGATCGCGCCATCGGTGATGCGCACACCGTGGTGCGACTCGTAGCGTGCCTTGAGGCCGCGCAGGATCGCGATCGTGTCGTCGAGCGTCGGCTCACCGACGAACACCGGTTGGAAGCGCCGCTCGAGTGCGGCATCCTTCTCGAGGTGCTTGCGGTACTCGTCGAGCGTGGTCGCACCGACCATGTGCAGCTCGCCGCGCGCGAGCATCGGCTTGAGCATGTTGCCGGCATCCATCGAGCCTTCCGCCTTCCCCGCCCCCACCAGCGTGTGCAGCTCGTCGATGAAGACGACGATCTCGCCCTCGCTGTCCACGATTTCCTTCAGCACCGCCTTGAGGCGTTCCTCGAACTCACCGCGGAACTTGGCGCCGGCGATCAGCGCGCCGAGGTCGAGCGAGAGCAGGCGCTTGCCGCGCAGCCCCTCGGGGACGTCACCGTTGATGATGCGCTGCGCGAGTCCCTCGACGATCGCCGTCTTGCCCACGCCGGGTTCACCGATCAGCACGGGATTGTTCTTGGTGCGGCGCGACAGCACTTGGATGACGCGACGGATCTCGTCATCACGGCCGATGACGGGATCGAGCTTGCCGTCTCTCGCGCTCTCGGTGAGATCGCGGGTGTAGCGCTGCAGCGCCTGGTATCGGTTCTCGGGCGTCTGGTCGCTCACCCTGTGCGAACCACGCACCGCCGAGAGCGCCGACGCGAGCGCCTCGCCCGTGGCCCCGAGCGACTGCAGCAGCGCGCGGCTGTCGGTGCCCTTGACGTTCGCGAGCGCGAGCAGGAAATGCTCGGTGCTGACGTAGTCGTCGCCAAGCGCCTTGGCGTCGGCATCGGCGCGGTCGAACACCTGATTCAGCTCACGCGACACCTGCGGCTGCGCATCACTCTGCTTCGGATAGCGCGCAGCCTCGGCCTCGGCCCGCTGGCGCAGCTCGGGCACCTTCACCCCCGCCTTCTGCAACAGGGGCACGACGATGCCATCCTGCTGCGCAATAAGGGCGAGCAGCAGGTGGAGGTCGTAGACGAGGGGATTGCCGGCGCGGCGGGCCAGAGCCACCGCCTCGTTCACGGCCTCGCCGGACTTCACTGTCAGACGATCAGGATTGAGCATTGGTCTTCCGGGAAGCAGTGGACATGCGACACGTTACGCGCCTCCGCAACTGGGCGTGCAACCTCAGGACCACCGGACGCTGCCTCTCTGCGCCATAGGCGCGTCAGGCTGGCAGGGGCGTCGGCCGCGCTGGCAGGGCTTGCCACGACCCCGGTGCTCCCGATACGCTCGCTGCATGAAGATGCTGACTGTGATGACGCTGCTGACAGCGATGGTGCTGAGCGGCTGCAGGAGACGCACTGCCGACCTCGGCATGAGCGACAGCGCGTTCGTGCAGGTCATGGGTGAGCTGAAGGCCGTGGCCGATGCGCCGCAGCTCAGCATCCCGCTCAAGGCGCAGCGCCGCGACGCCGTGCTACGCAAGCGTGGCGTCACCGCCGAGCGCATCGAAGCGCTGGGGACGGAACTGGCCGCCCACCCCGCGCATGCCAAGCGGCTCTGGGCTGCGATCGAGCAGAAGGCCATCGAACTCCTGCAGCGGCCGACGACGCAGCCGTGATGACGAAAAGGGCGCGTCCGCATTCCGGAGCGCGCCCTCATCGATGGACCACCAGCTTCTTCACCACGGCCCGCCCATTCACCTCCAGGCGATACAGGTAGATGCCGTCAGGCGCATCGCGCTGTGTGCCGTCCACTCTGCCGTCCCAGTATGCCTGATACTGCCGGCAGGTCAGCATCACGCCGTTCAACCGTCGTGCGCCCTCCAGCTCACCATTCGGTCCGGTGAGCATTGCCACGGCGACCTCCTGTGCGAGGAGGTTGTAGATCCGCAGTGTCACCCGGTATTGCCGCCGGGAATCCTGGCAGACGGGAGGATCCCCGACGAAGAACGGGAATCGGGTCTCGCCCGCGGTGGGATTGGGAGAACTCTGCCCAAGGTCGAACCCATCCGGACGCAGCTTCACGGGAGGCTGCACCGGCGCCGCAGGAGCCTGCGCCTCGATGGTGACCGGCAGTACGACGGCGCACCCCACGGCCAGCAGCCGCGCGAGTCTCCGCCAAGTCATGCGACACTCCAAACGAACGAGAAAGGTTCCTAGCGACCTCGAGTACGGGAATGAAAACGGACGTCGTCCTGCGTGATGGCTGTAGGATACCAGCCTGCACACCGCAGACAAGCGATGTGCACAGAGTCAGGGACTTCTCTCTGGTTACGGACGACGCTCGCCGAATGTTCGGAGGCACGGGCGGGCTCGCCGTCAGCCGTTCGCCCAGGCGTCGAAGGCGCGCAACGCGCGTCCCTCCGTGAGGTGGGCATGCACGAAGATCCGCAGCAGTCGCTGATGCGCCCGCGTGGTCGGCTCATCCATCGCGGGTGCGCCCCGTGCGGCGCCGTCGGTGAACGCATCGAGCCACACCCGGATCTGCGCCCGCGCCGGCGCGGGCAGCCGGCGCGACGGCACTCTCGCCGCGCACTGGGCGCAGAGCACCCCGCCGAGCTCGGCATTGAATGCCGCGTCGGCTGCGGCGGGCAGTTCGGTGTCGCACTGCACACAGGCGTCGAGCGCCGGCATGAAGCCAAGGCTCCCCAGCAGGCGCCAGGTGGCGGTGATCGTCGCCACGGTGGGCGCAGCGCTCGCGGCGATGTCGTCCAGCCCGGCCTGCAGCGCATCGAAGGCGTCTGCAGGGGTCTCGTCGTCTGCAGCCACCCGGAGCATCACCTCAGCCAGCGCCGAGGCACCCTCGAACCGTTCCAGCGAGCCGCCGAGCGCCACGCGGCTTCGCACCACGTCGAATCTGGCGAGGGTATGCATGTCGCGCCCCGGACGCATCTCGAACTGCACCTCGCCCTCGGCAAAGAGGTCCACTGCCGAGCCGAATCGACGCTGCGATGCACGCGCACCGCGGGCCATGACGGACTGCACGCCCACCTCGCGAGTCGCCAGACGCAGGATGCGCGACGACTCGCTGTAGTTGAACGCGTGCAGGACGATGGCAGTGGTGACGACGGAAGGCACCCTGCAATCTACCGGGCGGGGCGTGGCCGGGATCCTGCGCGACGCCGTCCCTGCGTGCTCAGCGGCGGCGCAGCGGAACGAGGGTCGGTGCCCCCACGGCCGGGTCGTGCGACACGACCAGTGGCCAGCCGTAGACGCGCTCGAGTGTCTCCGCCTGCATCACGTCCCGCGGCGTGCCGGCCGCAGCGACTTCGCCCGCATGCATGAGCACGATCTGGTCCGCGAACCGCGCGACGAGGGTCAGCGTGTGGCTCACCAGCACCACCGTCCGTCCTGCGCGTGCCTCTGCCGAGAGCGTCTCGAACGTCGCCATCTCGTGCGCCACGTCAAGGAACGTGGTGGGCTCGTCGAGCAGGAGGATCGGCGTGTCCTGCGCCAGCGCGCGCGCCAGCCGCACACGCTGCCATTCACCACCGGAGAGTTCATCGGTGCGACGCGCGGCGAATGGCAGGACATCGGCGCGATGCATGGCATCATGCACGATCTCGCCATCGCGCGGCGTGGGTGCATCCCAGAGCCCGAGGAATGGCGCACGCGCCAGGGCGACGTACTCGCGCACGGGCATCGGGAAGGTGAGCGCCTCCCGCTGCGGCATCACGGCGACGTGGCGACTCATGATGCGGGCGGGCACCTGAGCCAGGTCCGTGCCCCCGGCGAGGATGCGCCCGTCGCGGCGCGGCATCAGCCCCAGCACCCCGCGCACGATCGAACTCTTGCCGGAGCCGTTTGGGCCGACGATGGCCGTGATCGAGGCCGGTGGCGCGACGATGTTCACGTCGCGCACCACCGGCGCGGCCTTGGCAGCGTAGGCGAGTGTCAGATGCTCGAGGACGAGCGACGACGGGCCAATCATCGCAGCCGCCGCAGTCGCGCCAGAAACACCGGCACGCCGATCAGCGCCGTGATCGCCCCCAGCGGCAGTTCGATCGGTGCACGCACGGTGCGCGCGAGCAGGTCAGCCAACAGCAGCAGCACCGCGCCGCCGGCGGCGGCCGCCAGGATCAGCGCGCGATGGCGCACGATACCGAACGCCCGGGCGATGTTCGGCACGACCAGCCCGACGAAGCCCACCAGACCGGCCGCCGACACCGATGCCGCCGCCAGCAGGGCGCTGATCAGGAACACCTGCCGCGTGGCACGCGACACATCGGCACCCAGCGCCGCCGCCGATTCCTCGCCGAGTGCGAGCACGTCCAGCAGCCGCCCGCGCGAGACGAGGAGGCCGATCCCGATCACCACGTAGAAGGCCAGCCAGCACACGCGCACCCACGATGCGTCGGCGAGGCTCCCAGCCATCCACCACAGCGCGCCGCGCACGCGATCGGGTGGCGCATCGGCCAGCAGCACGAGGATCAGCGCGCTGGCGAAGGCACCGATGATGACGCCGGCCATCAGCAACGTGCGCGGATCCCTCGCACCACCGGCGGCGCGTGCGAGGCCGAGCACCAGCGTCACGGCACCGATCGCGCCAAGGAACGCAGCCAGCGGCAGCAGCGTGGCGTCGGTCACGCCGAGGGTCATCGCCACCACCGCTCCGACGGCCGCACCGCCTGAGACGCCGAGCAGATACGGCTCGGCGAGCGGATTGCGCAGCGTGCCCTGCAGGGCCGCGCCGCTGCTGCCGAGCGCGCAGCCGACGAGGATCGCCAGAACGACACGCGGCAGGCGCAGTTCACGCACGATCGTGACGGCCAGTGCATCGCCACGGCCCACCAGAGCCGGCAGCACCGTCGAGACGTCGAGCGAGACCGCGCCGATGGCGAGACCTGCCAGCACCAGCAACAGGAGCGCCGCGAGTGTGAGCCCCCACAGCAGTGCCGGACGGCTGGCGCCGGACGGCACCATCAGCGCCGGAGCCGCGCCACGCCACGACGTCGCGAGCTGCGGCGCGCTTCCGCGTCGGCGCACCGCCACGACGGGGTCACTGGAGCGCCGCGTCGCGGCTGATGAGCGCGTTGGTGAGTGCGGTCTTGAGCCGCGTGCGCTCGCCGTTGTATGCCGCGCGCGCGGCATCGTCCGGCTCACGCGCACGCTCGAACTTTGCGTCGAGATCGGCGATCTGGCGCGCCAGTCGCTCCGCCTCACGATCGGCGGCCACCGCCGAGGTCATGGCCGGTCCGGTCGTCACCGTGCGACGCCCAAAGGCGCGCGCCAGCGACACGAGCATCGCCAGCGCAATCGCCGCGACCAGCGACAGGACGATGCGTGTCTTCTGCGCCTGCGCGCTGCCGGGCAGGTCGAGTTCGAGAACACCGGAGGCCGGCACGTCATTGCCAAGAAAGCGACGGAAGTTGCGACCGTCGAGCGACGCGGGCGACGTCTCCGTGACACGCGGCGCCGTGACTGTGGCCTGCGCATCCTCGGCCAGCACCTCCAGTACGCCGGTGTTGAATTGCACCGGCAACTTCAGCGGGAAGGCATCCGCCTCGACCGAATACGAGAAGGACAGTCGCTTGAGGCCGGGCGCGAACGGCATCTGCACCAGCACCTCACCATCGGAGTACGTCACGGCATCGGCCGGCACGTCACCCTGCGCGACCTTGAAGTCCTGCGCCCCCTGCGGCAGCCGGACACGGAACGTCGGTGCCTTGTCGGTGCGGCCGATCAAGGTGCGGCTCGAATCGTTCGTGATCTCGAACACCTCGATCATCCCGCGCCGCGTGCCGCCGGTGGACGCCGAGAGAATGATGTGACGCCCGCGCACCGTGAGCGGGATGCCGGTCGAGGTAGTGTCGAACACCTGGATTTCGGCGTCGGGACCGGCCACATCCGCCTGCGTGAGGCCAGACGAGAAGTAGGCAATGCCCGCGTAGCTCGCGGAGACGAAGTAGATCGCGTCGGCCACGCCAAACGGCTGGTACGTGAACTTGTACGCGCCATCGACGCCTGTGCGCAGCGAATCGAGCGGGCCGGCACGGTCGGGCCCGACTCGGTGCAATGTGACCCACGCACCGCTGACCGGCTGGAACGCCTCGGCGCCAGGCCGCACGACGCGTCCTGCGACCGATCGCGGGCCAGTTCCGCGCACCGCTGCGGTCGGGGCGCTGTCCTCCCCGGCCGCCGGCACGGGTGGCGCCGCAGGAACCGCGGCCGGCGGCGGGGCGGCCTGCGCGGCGGCCGCGTGCGACCCGACGAACAGGGCCAGGGCTGCGAGCAGCAGCGGAACTGAGCGCCCCGCACGCGTGATCACGGTCGCGCCGTGGTGGCGCTCACGGCATGAACTTGCCGAGATCCTCGGGTCGCAGTCGCTGGAGGTAGGCCTTGAGTTCATCCGGGCTCATATCGGGGCCGGTTGATCGATCACCGTCGGGAATCGGCGGTGGCACGAGGAACTGGTCCTCATCCTCGAGCGTGACCAACAGGTCGTCCGCGGCAAAGATGGTCGCACCGGTACGCAGCGCAATGGCGATGGAGTCGCTGGGCCGCGCATCGACCGAGACGAGGGCATCGCCGCGCTGCAGCTGCAGCTCCGCGAAGTAGGTGCCACGCTCGACGCGGCTGATCACGACGCGACGCACGCTGGCACCGAGCCCGATGACGATCTGCTTGACGAGGTCGTGCGTCAGCGGCCGGTCGTGGCTCACGGACTGCAGTTCCATCCGGATGGCCTCGCCTTCAGGCTGGCCGATCCAGATGGGCAGCACACGCACGCCGTGCAGCTCGCGCAGCACGACGACGCAGGTGTTGGCGGCGTTGTCCACGCCGAGTCGCGCGACGCGCATCTCAACCATGAACCGTGCCTCCGGTGATGCGGTGGGGTGGGCCGGTGTCCACGCCCGCGGCTGCGGGCATGGACACCAGCCGTCGTTCAGCGGAGCGCGGCCTTCAGTTCCTTGGCCATGTTCGTGCGCTCCCACGTGAACGAATTGTACAAGCGTGACGACTTGCCCGTGGTGATGTCCACGTGTGCCGTCTTACCCGGCGTGCGGCCGAAATGTCCGTAGGCGGTCGTCGCGCCGTAGATCGGCTTGCGCAGGTCGAGGGCGGTGGTGATGCCCTTCGGCGTGAGGTCGAACACCTCGCGGACGGCGCGCGTGATCTCGCTGTCGGCCACGATGCCGGTGCCGAAGGTCTCGACGCGGATGGAGACCGGCTCCACCACGCCGATGGCGTAGGCCACCTGCACCTCGCAGCGGCGCGCGAGTCCGGCCTTCACGATGTTCTTCGCCACCCAGCGGGCAGCGTAGCAGGCACTGCGATCCACCTTGGACGGGTCCTTGCCACTGAATGCACCGCCGCCATGCCGGCCCATGCCGCCATAGGTGTCCACGATGATCTTGCGCCCGGTCAGGCCGCAGTCGCCCTGCGGGCCACCGATGACGAAGTTGCCGGTCGGGTTGATGTGGAACTTGATCTTCTTCTGCACCAGCTCGGGCGGCAGCACTGGCATGATGACCTGCTCGATCACCTGCTCGCGGATCGTCTTCTGCGAGACCGTCGGGGCGTGCTGCGTGGAGACGACGACGGTGTCGACCGCGACGGGCTGGTTCTGCTCATCGTACGCGATCGTGACCTGGCTCTTCGCGTCGGGACGCAGCCACTTGATCGCTTTCGACTTGCGGAGCTCGGCGAGGCGCGCCGTGATGCGGTGCGCCAGCGTGATCGGCATCGGCATCAACTCGTCGGTTTCGTCCGAGGCGTAGCCGAACATCATGCCCTGGTCGCCGGCACCACCGGTGTCCACGCCCTGCGAGATGTCGGGCGACTGCTTGTCGATCGTGCTCATCACGGCGCAGGTCCGGCCGTCGATGCCGAACTCCGGATCGTCGTACCCGATGTTGGTGATCGTCCGACGGACGAGCGCCGGGATGTCCACCCACGCCGAGGTGGTGATCTCGCCCGCGACGACGGCGAGGCCGGTGGTCACGAGGGTCTCGCAGGCGACGCGCGCCTTTTCGTCCTTGGCGAGGATCGCATCGAGCACGGCGTCGGAAATGGCGTCCGCGACCTTGTCCGGATGCCCTTCGGTGACCGACTCGGAGGTAAAGAGATTGCGTTCAGCCACAGCCGTAGGGGAAGAGGAAAGGTATAAGGAAATGTTTATATGTCACACTGCGTATCCCAAAATATCCCCGGACTCCGAACCGAGCAACCCAAGCTCCGCCGGGGACAGGTCCTGAGCCGCTGCCAGCAGCAATCGCCGAACGATCCGTTCAGCTTCTGCTGCAGTCGAGCTCGCCAGCGCCGCTTCGGCCGCCTCACGCGCCGACTCGGCCGAAACGCTGCGCAACATCCGTTTCATGAACGGCACCGCGCGCGGCGCCACGCTCAGGTGCCGGATACCCAGCCCCATCAGCACGAACGCCGTCAGCGGCTGCGAGCCCATCTCGCCGCACACCGCCACCTCCAGGCCGCGCCGCCGACCCGCGTCCACCGTCTGCCGGATCAGCCGCAGCACCGCCGGATGCAGCGGTGTGAAGCGGTTCGCCAGATGCACGTTGCCGCGGTCCACCGCCAGCGTGTACTGCACCAGATCGTTCGTCCCGATGCTGAAGAAATCAGCATCGTTGACGAAAGTGTCGGCAGACACCGCCGCCGCGGGAGTCTCGATCATCACACCGACCTGCACCCGGTCCCGGAAGACCGCGCCGCGCTCGTTCAGCGTCCGCGCCGCCTCGGCGATCAGGGCACGCGTGCGGCGCACCTCGTCCACGCTCACGACCAGCGGCAGCAGGATCCGCACGTCGCCGTGCGCCGCTGCGCGCAGCAGCGCACGGAGCTGCACGAGGAACAGCTCCGGCTGGTCCAGACACATCCGGATCGCACGCCAGCCGAGGAACGGGTTCGCCTCGCTCGGAAATCCGCCCACCGGCAGCTTGTCGCCCCCGATGTCGAAGGTGCGGATCACGACCGGCTTGCCGGGGAAGGCGTCGACCACGCGGCGGTATGCGCGGTACTGCTCGTCCTCGTCGGGCATCGCCGTGCGGCCGAGCACCACGAACTCCGTGCGCATCAGTCCCACGCCGTCGGCGCCGCTGTGGGCTGCCAGCTCCGACTCTTCCGGCAGGTCGACGTTGGCGCGCAGGTACACACGTTCGCCGCCGCGGAGCTGTGCGGCCACGTTCGCCTGCAGGCGCAGCGACTCCTCGAGCAGTGCGGCCTGTTCCGCGCGCAGACGCGCCTGCGCGATCTCCTCGTCGGTCGGGTTCACCACCAGCACGCCGGTGGTGCCGTCGAGCACGACGCGGTCGGTGTTGCGCAGGCGCGTCGTCGCGTCACGCAGGCCCACCACGGCCGGCAGGCCCAGCGACCGCGCGAGGATCGCGACGTGGCTGGTGCTGGTGCCTTCGTCGGTGGCGAGCGCGGCGATCGCGTCGCGGTCGAGCTGGACCGTCAGCGACGGCGTGAGGTCGTGCGTGACGACGACCGCGTTGCTGCCCTTGGGCAGATCGACCGGATCGCTGTCGGGCAGCGCGAGCAGGATACTGAGGACGCGGATGTGCAGGTCGGTGAGGTCACCGACGCGTTCGCGCAGCATCGGCGCGGTGGCGCGTCCAAAGCGACGGCGCCACTCCAGCATCACGAGGTCGAACGCGTGCTCGGCCGCGCGGCGCTCGCGGATGAATCCTTCCACCTCGCTGTTGAGCGCCCGGTCATCGAGCATCGTGATCTGCACCTCGAAGATCATCGACTCCTCGGTGCCCGCGTGATGCGCGGCGCGATCGCGCACGTGCCGCAGCCGGTCCTGCGCCCGTACCACGGCCTCGCGAAAGCGCTCCAGCTCGTGCGGAATCTCGGCCTCGGTGACGGTGCGCGCGGGCACGTCGGGCACTTCCCAGCGCAGCAGGTACACCGGGCCAGCCACGATGCCCGGCGACGCCGGGAGCCCGCGCAGCATGCGTTCCATCAGTGCTCTCCGAAGCGTCCGGCAACGAGGGTCGCCAGCGCCTCGAGGGCGTCGTCGGCATCGGGGCCGTCGGCGCGGATGGTGATCGCCGCGCCGCACTCAGCCGCGAGCATCATCACGCCCATGATGCTCTTGCCGTTCACCTCGACATCGTCGCGCACGATCGTGATCGCGCACCGGTAGCGCGCGGCGAGCTTGACGACTTCGGCCGCGGGGCGGGCGTGCAGCCCGTTGCGGTTGAGGATCTCGACGGTGCGCTCAGGCATGGCGGAGGAGAAAGAGGACGAGGGCAGCAAAGCCGGCGACGAGTGCGAGACGCCACCCTTCCACGCGACCATGAAAGAGGACGAGCGTGCTGGCACCGGCGGCGGCGATCAGCAGTGTGATGGCCGGCGTGGCGAGCCCGTGCCCGCCGACGAGTCGCGTGACCGTCATCGGGATCGCGGCACCCGCCAGCAGGGTGCCGATCCGGGCGAGCCAGACCGGTCCCTCGCGCAGGATCGGGTGACCGAGCGCCGAGGCGACCGCCAACCCCTTCTCCCATCCCATCCGCAGCCCCCAGAGCCGCAGCGCGATGTGCCCTGTATTGTACACCAGCAGGAAGACCAGCACGCAGGTGAGCGGTGACGCGCCGGCCCCAAAGAGCACCAGCGAGCCGAACGAGCAGGTCGGCAGGAGGCCAACCCACACCAGGCGATCACCGACGCTGCCGAGCGGACCACAGAGCGCCGTCCGGAATCGCTCGATGCGCGCCGCCGGCTGTCCTTCCAGTTCGGCCCGCGCCAGCGCGCCCACGGCGAAGCTCGACAAATAGGGATGCGCATTGAAATACTGGCTCTGGCGCGCGAGCGCCGCGCGGTAGGCCTCGCCGCCCGGACCGCCGGGCAGCAGGCGCAGCGCGGGCTCGACGCAGAAGCCGATGCCGTTGCCGATCAGGATCTCGTAATTCCACGAGGCCTGGATCGCGAAGAGACGGCTGATGATCCGGAGCCGCGTCGCGAGCGGCAACGCCTGCATCGGGATCGCCGGTACGCCGCCCGGTGTGCTCGAACCCGCCGTGGCGGTCACCGCGACAGGACCAGCGCGATGACGGTGCCGATCGTCAGGCCGGCGATGCCGAACCAGCGAGTGCCCGCGGTGGAATGGAACATCTTCCACGCCGCGCCGGCAGCGACGGCGCCGCCGAGTGACGCGAGCATCGGCAGCGCGTATGGCGCCAGTGGCGCCGGCTGCACGGCGATCCAGCGCACCAGGGGCAATGCCAGCGACGCGGCGAGCAGCGAGATCGCGCCAGCCCGTGCGAGATCGGCAGTTGCCCCGGCCACCTGCAGCCCCGCGACGGTGCGTGCAGAGCCGCGCGCCAGGGCATCGAGACGCCGGCGTGCGAGCCGTGCATTGAGGTGTCGGAGCTGCACCATGGACCAGCCGCCGGCGCTCGCGGTGAGCAAGCCGAACGGCACCGCGAACAGCAGCGCCATCGGGACGCTGCCCACGCTCGCGCCAACGGCGGCGGCGGCACCTGCCACCGGCGACGACGACCCCCACTCCGGATAGCGCGATGCACCGAACGGCAGCGTTTCGTGGGCAAACAGCTCGAGCAGCACGCCGCACAGCAGCCCTGCGCCGGCATTGCCCATGAACGCACCACCGAGCGTGGCCGAGACGAGCGGCCGCGACAGCTGCGCCTGCGGGAAGCTGACCATGTCCAATCCGCAGATCGCCCCGATCAGGCCAAGCACGAGCACATCGACGATCACGCCAGCGCCTCGCCCGCGAGCAACGTGTCGAGCGGGATCACACGCGCCGCAGGGACATCCTGCGCCGAGATCTCCAGACCGGTCGCGGCCATCGCGCGCAGTTCCGCCTCTTCCGACGCCGAGAGGAAGATGTACCGCAGCTTCTGCGTGCGTCCGGCGCGATGGTGCACACCGCCAAGGTTCACGCGCCGCACGGCCGGGAGCGCGGTGCAGAGCCGCGCCATCGTGTCGATGTCGCCGGTGAGCAGCATGCCGGGCTTCGGGTCGGCGGCAAACGTCGCGTAGCGCTCGACGGCCTGCGCCACCGACACGAATTCCACGCGCATGTCCACGGGCACGCCCATGCGGTAGAGCTCCTGCTCCCATTCGCTGGACGCAACCTCGTCATCCACCAGCACCAGGAACCGCAGTTCGAGGGGCTGTCCCCATCCGACCACGACCTGACCGTGGATCAGCCGGTCGTCGATGCGGTGCAATTCAATCGGCACGGGCGGCACCCCGCATCACCATCATGGCCGCCCTGCCCTTCGCGACCGCGGTGTCCGCCGCATCCCCACCCGGCGCGACCGCGAACGCGTAGTCCAGCAGCACCGGCAGGCTGATGCCGGTGGCGACGGTGACGTCGGGGTTGTCGCGCTGTGCACGGCGCGCCGCCATCGTGGTGGATCCCGCCGGCAGGTCGGTGAAGATCACCGTCACGCCATCGGCGATCGCCTCGCGCACCAGCGCCTCGGTGGCGCGCGTATCGAGTCCGTAGTTGCTCATGGTGCGGAACAGATCCGTGCGTCCGGTGATCGCGGTCACGGCCGAGACGATGCCGCTGGCGAAGTCCTGGTGTCCGATCACGAGCGCCGTCGCTCGGACGGTGGAGTCACTCATTGTCTTCCTGCAGGTAGCGGCGGACCTCGACCTCGCGTGGGCTGCTGCGACGGTCGGAGGCGTTGCGCATGCGCGCGATCAGCCGCTCGTTGAACTGCTCGGCCGGGTTGACACCAGCGTAGCGCAGGAGGTGGTTCATGGCCAGCACCTCGAGGATGACGGTGATGTTCTTGCCGGGATTGAGGGGCACGCGGAGGCGCGGAATGGGCACCCCGAGGATCTCGGTGGTTTCGATGTCGAGGCCGGTGCGATCGAGGTGGGCGTCGCCGCGCCAGAGCTCCAGCTCGACCGCGACCTCGACGCGCTTCTGCTGGCGCACGGCGCGGATGCCGAAGAGCGCCGGGATGTCCACCAAACCGACGCCGCGAATCTCCATGTGGTGTCGCTGCAGTTCGTGGCCCTTGCCGATCAGGACGTCGTTGCCGCGCTTCAGGACGATGACCATGTCATCGGCGACCATGCGATGGCCGCGTTCGACGAGGTCGAGCAGGCACTCGGACTTGCCGATGCCGCTCTGTCCCATGAGCAGCAGACCCACGCCGTAGACATCGGCGAGCGAGCCGTGCAGCGTGGTGCGCGGGGCGAACTCCTCCTCCATCGCCGGCTTGATCCGGCGGTAGAACTCGTTGGTCTTGAGAGGGGACCGGAAGAGCGGCATGCCGGCGGCGGCGGCTTCGCGCAGGAGCTCGTCAGTGAGGGTGAGTCCCTTGGTGATGAAACAGCAGGGGAACGGCAGCCGGTAAAAGCTTCGGAGCACGTCGAGCCGCCGGCCACCGTCCAGCGAGGCCACGTACGTGATCTCGGTCTCACCGAGGATCTGGCAGCGGTCGGGCACGAAGCGCTCGGTGTACCCTGCGAGAACGAGCCCGGGGCTGGATACCTCCGGGCTCGTCACAGGCCGGTCGAGGCCAGTGGCCTCGCCGATGATCTCCAACTCGAGGATTTCCTTCAGCCGCTCGAAGAGTCGGCCGACCGAAAGAGTCGTCGTCACGCGCTCCGCGTCGCCAGGGAAGTCACGCGCGCGCGGGTCCGCGTCGGATTCTTCTTCGGGATCTGCGCCTGGAGGCGTTGCAAGGCGTCGGTGAGGGCCGCGGCGTAGGACCGGGAGCGGCCCTCGGCCACGAGGTTGCGGTGCTTCGGGGCGTGGAGCACGATCTCGACCCGGCGGGTCGGCCCATCGTCCTCGAACCGGACGACCGCATCGACAGCGCGCTGCAGGCGCTTGCCGAACTTGAGCACCGCGCGCTCGGCGCGGCCGCGGAGCGGCTCAGGGATCGTTGCGTGATGCGCGTGAAAAATGATCTCCACCAGCGTGTCCTCCTTCGCGCACCCGTTGAAGCAGGTGCGCCTCGGTGTGATCGGCCGCGGACTCCCAGGTGAAGGACTCAGCGAAAGAACGTCCGGCCGTCCCGAGTCGGGTGACCAGGGCCGGATCGGCGATGATTCGATCGAACGCAGCGGCGAGTGCACTCACATCGCCATGCGGCACGAGAAAACCCGTTCGCCCATCCAGCACTGATTCGCGCAGGCCCGGGGAGTCGGACGCCACCACTGGCGTCCCGCACGCCGCCGCCTCCAGGTTCGTGATCCCCCAGCCCTCTTTCGGGGACGTCAGGCTCACGATCCACGCTCGACGGAGCAAGGCGGACTTCTCCGCTTCGCTCACAAAGCCAAGGAACCGCACGCGCCGGTCAAGGTCAAGGGACGCCGCGAGCGCTTCCAAGCGGGGACGGTCGTCCCCCGTCCCTGCAATCTCGACCGCGACCTCGCGGTTCTCCATCCGGGCCAGCGCCTCAATGATGAGTTCGACTCCCTTGTACTTGCGCAAACGCCCGACGTACACGATCAATGGAGTTTCTGAGCGTTCTGCCGGGGCCGGCGTGAAGCGGTCGCTGTCGATGCCGCAGTAGGTCACCCGCGTGCGCTCGACGGGCACGCCGCGCGCAAGCAGGTCGCTCCGGGTGCTCTCGCTGATGGCCGTGAAGTCGCACCGCCGGTACACCAGCGGGATGGCCCGCTCCGCCGCCACCACGGTCGTCGCGACGGCCATCCCCGCCTCGCGGTATGCCGTCCAGCCGAACAGGTGCGGCACCACCACGTCCACCGGTTCGCGCACCCAGAGCGGCGTGAACAGCGGCAGCTTGTTGATGTCCTCGACCACCATGTCGAATGCGCCGCCGTCGCGCCGCAACTGCCGGTACTTCGTCACCACATGCAGCGCGAAATCCCAGCGGCCACCCACCCGGTGCACGGTCATGCCGTCGAGCTGCGTGACCGGCGTGCAGCCCTCCCAGCCGCTGCAGAGGAGCGTCACGTCATGGCCGCGTTGCGCGATCCGCCCGTAGATCTCGTGCAGGTGCGTCTCGGCGCCACCAGCCTGCGGATTCTCGCGGTCGAGCCAGTTGATGACGAGGAGGCGCACCGGTCAGAGCTTGTCGAGTCGCCGGGCCAGCGCATCGAGCACGCCGTTGACGAACTTCGCGCTCTGCTCCGACCCGAACCGCTCCGCGAGGCGCACCGACTCCTGCAGCACGACACGCGCCGGCGTCTCCATTTGCCGCAACTCGGCCGCGCCGATGCGGAGCACGCACCGCTCGATCGCGCCCAGCCGGTCGAGGCGCCAGTTCGTCGTGATCGACTCGAGGTCGCGGTCGATTTCGGCTAGGTCGTGCTCGACGGCGGCGATGATCACGGAGGCGAAGACGCGCTCGTCCCGCGGGATGCCGATGTCATCCCACACCATGCGTGCGACGTCGGCAATCGTCCGTTCGCGTCCCCGCACGTCCCACGCATAGACGGCCTGGAGTGCGCGCGATCGCGCGCGCGTCTCAAGCCTCGGTTTCGCCATCGTGCTCCCCGGTGTCGAGCGATTCCAGCCGGGCGAACAGGTCGGCCATCTCCAGCGCGGCGAGCGCCGCATCACGCCCCTTGTTGCCATGGGCGCCCCCGGCGCGCGCTTCGGCCTGCGCCATCGTGTCGGTCGTCAGCAACCCGAAGCCGATCGGCACCTCGAAGTCGGTGCCCAGCTGCATGATGGCGCGTGACACCTCGCCGGCCACGAAATCGAAGTGCGGCGTGTCGCCACGCACCACAGCGCCCACCACCACGCAGGCATCGTAGCGCGCGGTGCCGAGCAGCACACGCACCGCGCTGGGGAGCTCCCACGCGCCCGGCACCACCACCACGTCGATGTCGTCGAACTCCACGCCGCATTCGACCAGCGTCGCCACCGCGCCCTCGCCCAGCGCCTGCGTGACGGTCTCGTTGAACCGGCTGACGACGACGGCGACGTGTTTCCCGGCGCCATCCGGGGATCCGATGAACTCAGGCATTGGGTGTGGCTGTGAATGGCAGGTGGCCGAGCTTGGAACGCTTGACCGTGAGGTAGCTCGCGTTCTCCGTGTTGAGCGGTGCCTCGAGGCTGACCTGCCCCGCCACGCGCAGCCCGTACCCTTCGAGTCCGACGATCTTCTTCGGATTGTTCGTGATGACACGAATCGAGTGGATGCCCAGGTCGAGCAGGATCTGCGCGCCCACGCCGTAATTGCGCAGGTCGGGGCCGAAGCCGAGGCGCTCATTGGCCTCGACGGTATCGGCACCGGCGTCCTGCAACTCGTAGGCACGCAACTTGTTCAGCAGGCCGATGCCGCGCCCTTCCTGATCGAGGTAGACGATCACGCCGCGCCCCTCGTGCACGAGCATCTCCATGGCCGTCTCGAGTTGCCAGCCGCAGTCGCACCGCACCGAGTGGAAGGTGTCACCGGTCAGGCACTTGGAGTGCATGCGGACCAGCACCTCCTCGCCGGCCGTGATGTCGCCGTAGACGAGGGCGACGTGCTCCGCGCTGTCGATGTCGTTGCGGAACCCGACGATGCGGAACTCACCGAACTCCGTCGGCAGGCGCGCACTCGCGACGCGGTGCACGAGGCGTTCCGTCTGCAGCCGGTGCGCCACGAGCTGTGCGACGGTGATGAACGTCAGCCCATGCCGCGTCGCGAAGGCATCGAGCTGGTCGCGCTTCGCGGTCGTGCCATCATCGTTGAGGATCTCGCAGATCACGCCGGCGGGCGTGAGCCCCGCCATGCGCGCCAGATCCACGGCCGCCTCGGTGTGCCCGACGCGCTTGAGCACACCGCCCTCGCGCGCGCGCAGCGGATGGATGTGGCCTGGACGTCGCAGGTCGCCCGGCTGCGTGCGCGGGTCCACCGCGACACGAATCGTCGTCGCCCGGTCCTTCGCGCTGATGCCGGTGGTCACGCCAAAGCGCTCGTCGGCATCGATGCTGACGGTGAACGCGGTGCGGAACGCATCGGTGTTCTCCTTGCCCTGCGGCTCGAGCTCGAGCTGCCCGACACGTTCGGGTGTCATGGCGAGGCAGATCATGCCCTTTGCCTGCAGCATGAAGTTGATCACCTCGGGCGTGACCAGTTCTGCTGCGCAGATCAGGTCACCCTCGTTCTCCCGATCCTCGTCATCCGCGACGACGATGACCTTGCCCTGTCGCAGGTCCTCGATCGCTTGTGTTATGGTGCCGAAAGGCATGATCGACCCGGAAATTCCTTATGAATCACGGCCTCGAAACAGCCCGAGGGCCGTGCCGAGGATCTGTGGTGACGGCGCCGCGCCCGACGCGGACGGAAGCGACCGCAGGTAGGGTGTGAGGAGGTGCTGCACGTACTTGCCGATCACGTCGCACTCGAGCTGCACCGAGTCGCCGCGCATGCGATCGGCCAGCGTCGTGTGCTGCCAGGTGTACTCGATGATCGAGAGGCCCAGAATGCCCGGCTCGGGAAGGGCGTTGACGGTGAGGCTGACGCCGTCCACGGTGATCGATCCCTGCGGCACGAGCAGCGCGGCGACCTCCTCCGGCACCCGGACGAGGATGATCCACGCGTCGCCCTCCTTTCGCATCGACGTGATCCGGCCGACCCCGTCGACGTGCCCCTGCACGAGGTGGCCGCCGAGTCGGTCGGTGGGGAGCATGGCACGCTCGAGATTCACGCGTCGGCCGGGCTGCCACTCGCCGATGGTGGTGCGACCGAGCGTCGTGACCACTGCGGCCACCGCGAACCAACCGTCGCCATGCTCGCGCACGGTCAGGCAGGCCCCGTCGACCGCGATGCTCTCGCCGTCGGTCAGGCCTGTGTAGCGGCAGCTGACGCGGAACACACGTCCAGCGTCGGTGACGCTGAGCTGCTCAATGACGCCGATGTCGTCAACGAGTCCGGTGAACACTGGTGAGGTCGTAGGTAGCCATGAGGTCGTCTCCCAGACGGCGATGCGCGACGAGCCGATGGCGCACGGCCTGCTCGATGAGGACGGGAGCGCCGGCCTGGAGCGGGCGCACGGCGTCGGCGCCCAATCGGACCGGAGCAGTAAAGATAACCAGCCGGTCCACCAGACCATCGGCGATCAGGGCATCGGCGAGGGTCGCCCCCCCCTCGCAGTAGAGCGATGTGATCCCCGCCGTCCGCAGCGCCCGGAGCTGCGCCGCGAGGCCGGTCGCCACCACGACCTCCACTCCCGCCGCCGCGAACCCCTCCTGACGGTCCCTCCCCAGTGACTCGGCCACCACCGTCACCGGTACCTGCCGAGCGGATCGAACCAGCGCGCTGCCCAGGGGCGTGCGTCCGGTGCGGTCGAAGATGATGCGCCGGGGCGGCGTCGGGGGCTGCCGCACGCCCCGAACCGTGAGCTGCGGATCGTCGGCGAGCACCGTGCCGACGCCCACGGCGACGGCGTCGTGGTCGGCGCGCTGTCGATGCACCTCGCGGCGGGATGCCCCTCCGGTCAGCCATCCCGCCACACGGCGCCCGTCCGCGATGGCGCCATCGAGCGACCGGGCGAGCTTGAGTGTGACGAACGGCCGGTCGCTGTCGAAGCGACGGAAGAACGCCGGGTTCTGGTCCAGCGCGCGCTGCGCCTCAACCCCGCCCCGCACCTGCACGCCAGCCGCAGCAAGTCGCGTCCCGCCCCCCTGCATGTGCGGATTGGGGTCGAGTGCCGCGAATACCACGCGCGCCACGCCGGCGTCGAGCAGGGCCTCCACGCACGGTGGCGTCCGACCGGTCGCGGCGCACGGTTCGAGCGTCGCGTAAACCGTGGCGCCACGTGCCAGCGGCCCTGCAGCGCGCAGCGCCATCACCTCCGCGTGTGGCCCGCCGGCGGGCTGGGTGAACCCCTCGCCAACGAGCTGTCCGCCACCAACGACGACGGCGCCGACCATCGGGTTCGGCGCCGTCGTACCGCGACCGCGCAGTGCGATCACCAGTGCGCGCCGCATCCAGCGGCGGTCGGTGGCATCGTCACTCACCGCAGCGGACTCCACATCGGGTCAGAAGCGCAGCCGAACGCCGACGGAACCGAACAGGCGACGCGCAGTCACGCGCCCAGCCGCGAAGGTGTTGTACGTCGACAGGCTGTCGCCGCCGAAGAGCGTTCCTGCTTCGCCGGCAATCCGGAAGCGCGCGATGTTGAGCGCGGCCGACGCGTAGGCGGCGCGGCGCGAGATCTGCTGCGTGAGCACGTACGCACCGCTCACGGACTGCGTGGCCAACGTGTTCACGCGCAGCTGGAGTTGCGAGAAGGTGCGGTAGCGATCCTCACCCACACCGCCGCCGAGCTCGATGAATCCGAGGCGCTTCGATGCGGCGATGCGGATCGCGTCGTTCCGGATGCTCAGCTCAGCGAGCGTGACGCTGTCTGACGATGCGCCAACGACCAGCGGGCTGTCGGTATTGATCGTCGCGTTGAACGTCGCCGTCGGCAGCGTGCGGCGGAAATAGCTCACCGACACGGCCGGCATGAGCATCCGGTCGGCGACGAGGCCAATGCGGGCGCCGTAGCCGAGCTTGAGCGAGCCGTTCGTGGTGCGCACCCTGAAATCCTCAATCTGACGGGACGGCAGGTATGCGACGTTCACCAGGACGTCCGCCGAGAAGATGCGCTGCCGCCCGACGAGAAAGCCCGGGAAGATCGGCGCGGCGAGGTCGAGCGTGGGCATGGGCACCGGAGTACGGGTGGTGCCGATGTTGCTGCGCACGATCCCGGTGGTGGCGAGGCGAACGCCCCCGAGGTCCGGCAAATCGCCGTCGAGTGCGTTGACGCGCAGGCCGATCGACAGGCCACGCATGGCGCTCGATGAGCCGAGCACCGCTCCGCCGCCCGCCAGCGCGCCCTGCACCTGCGGCATCAGCATCGTGAAGATGTCCGTGCCCTTCTGGCAGGCGTCGCGGAGGGCGGTGGGGGCCAGGGCGCACTGCGGTGAGGCGGCTCCCTGCGCATGCATCGGCAGCGCGACGGCGGCGCAGGTGACGACGCAGAGCAGTGACCGACGGTCGAGCATCAGGAGGCTCCCGGAACGAGTTGCACCGCACCGGTCCCCGGGCGGATGCTGCCCAGCACCCAGGACGCGGTCCCGGCAGCCGTCGCCGACGCCATGATGGCGCTCGCAGCATCGGCAGCGCAGGCGAGGACCATCCCGACCCCCATGTTGAACGTCCGGAACATCTCGGCCGTGTCGACCTGCGCCGCCGCCTGCATCTGGACATAGACGTTCGGCACCACCCATGACCCCAGGTCGATGGCGGCATCGAGATGCGGCGGCAGCATCCGATTCACGTTGCCGGGCAACCCGCCGCCGGTGATGTGTGCCATCCCATGGATGCGGTCCAGCACTGGGCGCAACGCCGGCAGGTAGGTCACGTGCGGCCGCAGCAGCACCTGCGCGACGGTGTGGCCGTCCTCGCCGGGAAACGGGTCGTGCACACCGAGCTGCAACGACTCGGCGACGATCTTTCGTGCCAGCGAGTAGCCGTTGGTGTGGAGGCCGGCACTGGCGAGGCCGATCAGCACGTCGCCGTCGCACACGCGCGCCGCGCCCAGCACCGCGTCCTCCTCCATGATGCCCGTGATGAAGCCGGCGAGGTCGTAGTCCGGCGGCGTGTACACGCCCGGCATCTCGGCGGTCTCCCCACCCAGCAGCGCGCAGCCGTTCTCGCGGCAGCCGAACGCGACACCCGCCACGATGCCCTCCGCCACCTCCGGCTCGAGCTTCCCGAATGCGACGTAATCCATGAAGTACAGCGGGACCGCGCCCATCACGAGGATGTCGTTCACGCAGTGGTTGACGAGGTCGCGCCCGACGGTGTCGTGCACACGGGCCTCGATCGCGACCTTCAGCTTGGTGCCCACGCCATCGGCGCTGGAGACGAGCACCGGGGCCCGGTAGCCCGGCGGAACGCGAAACACGCCGCCGAACCCACCGAAGCTGCCCCGCGCGCCCGGCGTGAGGGTGGACTCGACGAGGGCCTTGATCCGCCCCTTCGCGTCGTCGGCTTTCTCGAGGTCGACGCCCGCGCTCCGATAGTCCAGTGGCGCGCTCACGCCGGCAGCGGCGCCTCGAACGCGACCAGGCGGTGGAACTCGCGCACCCGCGCCTCGATCTCCGGACGCGTCACCTCGATCGTGCGCTCATTCGAGAACTTCTCGACCGCGAACGAGCCCATCGCGGACCCGTACACGACGGCCTTGCGCATGTTCTCCTCGCTCAGGTCATTCGTCGCCGCGAGCCAGCCGATGAAGCCGCCGGCAAACGAGTCACCGGCGCCCGTCGGGTCGAACACCGACTCCAGCGGATAGGCCGGGGCGAAGAACACCGACGTGCCCGAGAACAGGAAGGCACCGTGCTCGCCCTTCTTGATCACGACATGCTTCGGTCCGCGCGCCATGATCCAGCGCGCCGCCTTGACGAGGTTGGACTCCTCGGTGAGCTGGCGCGCCTCGGCGTCGTTGATGGTGATCAGGTCCACGTGACCGAGCAGCTCGAGCAGGTCGGGACGGCGGCTCTCGATCCAGAAGTTCATCGTGTCGCAGGCGACGAGTCGCGGGCGCTGCACCTGCTTCAGCACCTCGAGCTGCAGCCGAGGATCGATGTTGCCGAGGAAGACGAACGGCGTCTCGACGAAGGCGGCGGGAATCTTCGGCCGGAAGTGCGAGAAGACGCCGAGCCGCGTCTCCAGCGTCTCGGCCGAGTTGAGGTCGTGGCGGTAGCGGGCACGCCAGCGGAAGCTCTCACCCTCGGCCACCTCGACACCGCTCATGTCGACGCCTTTCGCCTTCAGCGGCTCGAGCTTCTCGACGGGGTAATCCGTGCCGATGACGCCGACCATCTGCACGGGGCCGAAGTGACACGCGGCTGACGCGAACATGTTCGCCGAGCCACCGAGCACTTCCTCGGCCTTGCCAAAGGGCGTCTCGACGGAGTCGAGCGCGACGGAACCGACGACGAGGACGGTCATGTGGGGACGTGTGTGCGAGAAGTGTGAAGGAACGGGTGCTACATCCGCTCCGGTGCGGACAGGCCGAGCACCGAGAGCGCGTTGGACAGCACCAGGCGCGTGGCGTTGGCAAGGACGAGCCGGGCCTGCATGATGGCCGGCGGCTCGTTGAGGACGTGATGCTTGTGGTACCAGGTGTGCGCCAGACCGGCCGTCTTCTCCAGCCAGTTGGCGACGCGGTGCGGTTCGAGCGCCGACGCCGCGCCGGCGAGCATCGCCGGAAAGTCGGCGAGCGCCTTGATCAGTTCGCGCTCCTCCGGTTCGACGAGCACCGACAGGTCCACACCGTCTCCCGTGACCGATGCGAGATCCACCTCGCCGACGCGGAAGATGCCGCACAACCGCGCATGCGCCATCTGGATGTAGTAGACCGGGTTCTCCTCCGACTGCGCGCGCGCCAGATCGATGTCGAACACCAGCTGCGAGTCGCCCTTCCGCATCACGAAGAAGAAGCGCACGGCATCCCGGCCGACCTCCTCGATCAGGTCACGCACGGTGACGTAGCTGCCGGCACGCTTGGAGATCTTCACCTCCTCGCCGCCACGCATCACCGTCACCATCTGGTGCAGGACGAAATCGGGGTATCCCTCGGGAATGCCCATCTGCAGGGCCTGCAGGCCCGCGCGCACGCGCGTCACCGTGGAATGATGGTCGGCGCCCTGCACGTTGATCGCGCGCGTGAAGCCCCGCTCCCACTTGGTGACGTGATACGCCACATCCGGCACGAAGTAAGTGTATTCCCCACCCTTCTCGGCCGAGCGCCGCATCACGCGGTCCTGATCATCACCGAAGTCGGTGGTGCGAAGCCACAACGCGCCATCCTTCTCGTAGGTGAAGCCGCTCGCGACGAGCGCCGCGACGGTGCGCTCGACGCGGCCGTCGGTGAACAGCGAGCTTTCGAGATAATACGTGTCGAAAACGACGCCGAACGCCTGCAGGTCGAGGTCCTGCTCCGCCCGCAGCGCCGCGACGGCGAACCGGCGGATCGCGTCGGTGTCGCTGATCGTGGCATCGCCGGCGTGCGCGGCGCGGTACGCCGCTGCGATCTCGCGGATGTACTCGCCGTGATAGCCGTTCTCGGGGAAGTCGATGGTCTGCCCCGACAGCTCCTGCGCACGGAGCTGCACACTCTTCTGCAGGGTGGCGATCTGTCCACCGCCGTCGTTGTAGTAGAACTCGCGGCTGACCGTCCAGCCCGACCAGTGCAGCAGGGTGCTGATGGCATCGCCGAGGGCCGCCTGTCGCCCGTGGCCGACGTGCAGCGGCCCGGTAGGATTGGCCGAGACGAATTCCACCACGACTGGTGCCTGTGCGCCGGCGTCGCTGCGACCATACGACGCCCCAGCGGTGATGATGCCGGGGAGCACGCGGGTCAGCGCACCGGTGTCGACGCGGAAGTTGATGAAGCCGGGTCCTGCGATCTCCGCCGCACTGATGCCTGCTGCATCGAGTTCCATCGCGGCGATCAGCCGGGTCGCGACCTCGCGCGGGGCGAGGCGCAGCGGCTTGGCGAGCATCATCGCCGCATTGGTGGCCCACTCACCGAACGCCGGATCTCGCGGCCGCTCGACGACCGCGCTGAACTCGGCGGGTGCACCCAGCCCCTGTGCGGCCCGCTCGATCTCGGTGCGCAGTGTGTCGGCCGCGCTCACGACGCGGCCGGACCGCTGCCCGACGGCTTCGTGTCGCTCTTGGGCGCGGGTGCGGGCGCGGCAGCCGGCTTCGCCTCAGCACCGCCGCTGTTGCCGCTGCTGCCGCCGGACGACTCGCCCTTCGCCGTCGCCCCCTCGCCGGAGCCGCCGCCGGACGGCTTGGGCGCGTCGCCCTGCGTCCGGTGGGCATTGCGGCCGTAATCGGTCAGGTAGAACCCGGACCCCTTGAACAACAGCGCGGCGCCGCCGGAAATGATGCGGACCGCCACCCCCTCCCCATTCGGGTTGGGGATTTCGCTCGGCACATCTGAGATCTTGAACGACCGCTCGATGATCGTGCCGTCGGGCAGACGAAACTCGTAAGTGGGCATGACTCCGACACTTGGAAGAGGCGACAACCTTGCAAGCTAGCCGAGCCGTGACAGGCATTCAACGGCGGTGCGGACTGGCGACCGCAGCCACGGGCCGGAAACAGGCCGAGTAAGAGTCACGCAGGCCGGTAGGTGCCCCAGGCGGCGGCGAAGGTGTCGGAGATCTCGCCAACGCTGGCGCGGGCGCGCACGGCCTCGATGATGAGCGGCATGAGGGGCTCGCAGGCGGCGTCGGTGCCGTACTCGGCAGCAGCGGTGCGTATGGCATCGAGCGCCGCCGCGAGTCGTGCCGTGTCGCGCGCCGCGCGTACCGCCGTCAGGGCAGCCACCTGGCCCTGCTCGAGTGCCGAATAGTCCGGCGCCGCGATGACCGGCGGATCCTGCCCGTCGCCGAACCGGTTCACGCCGACGATGACGGTATCGCCGCTCTCGACGCGGAGCTGGTACTCGTAGGCCGAGCGCCCGATCTCGTCCTGAAAGAATCCCTTGTCGATGGCCGCGGCGCTGCCTCCGAGCGATTCCACCTGCTCCATGAGCGCGAGGGCACGCGACTCGAGCTCGTTCGTGAGCGACTCGACGTAATAGCTGCCCGCCAGCGGATCGACGGTCTGCGCCACGCCACTCTCGAACGCGACAATCTGCTGCGTGCGCAGCGCCAGCGTCGCAGCCTCCGCCGTCGGCAGGGCCAGTGCCTCGTCGTATCCGTTCGTGTGCAGTGACTGGGTGCCACCCAGCGCGGCGGCGAGCGCCTGCACGGTGACGCGCACGACGTTGTTCAGCGGCTGCTGCGCCGTGAGCGTCACGCCACCGGTCTGCGTGTGGAAGCGCAGGCGGCAGCTGGCGTCGGAGGCGCCGAATCGCTCGCGCATCAACCGCGCGTAGATGCGCCGTGCGGCGCGGAACTTCGCCACTTCCTCGAAGAGATCACTGTGGCAGGCGAAGAAGAACGAGAGGCGCGGCGCAAACGCATCCACCGCCAGCCCTGCGGCGATGGCACGCCGAACGTACTCGACCGTGTTCGCGAAGGTGAATGCCAGCTCCTGCACCGCAGTCGACCCCGCCTCGCGGATGTGGTAACCGCTGATCGAAATGGGATTCCAGTTCGGCACCTCGGCGGCGCAGAAGCGGAACGTCTCGGCCACCAGCGCGAGCGAGGGCACCGGCGGGTACACGTACGTGCCGCGGGCGATGTACTCCTTCAGGATGTCGTTCTGGATCGTGCCGGTCAGCGCGCCGCGTGAAAAGCCGCGCTCCTCGGCCACCACGATGTACATGGCCAGCAGCGTGCTGGCCGTGGCGTTGATCGTCATCGACGTCGAGACGGTCTCCAGCGGGATGCCGTCGAGGAGGGTGTGCATGTCCTCCACCGTGTCGATCGCCACGCCAACCCGTCCGACCTCGCCGAGGGCACGTGGCGAGTCGGAGTCGATGCCCATCTGCGTCGGCAGGTCGAATGCCACCGACAGCCCCGTCTGCCCTGCCGCCAGCAGCAGACGGTAGCGTGCGTTCGACTCGGCGGCCGTGCCGAAGCCGGCGTATTGCCGCATCGTCCACAACCGGCCGCGATACATGTCGGGCTGCACGCCGCGCGTGTACGGGTACTGCCCCGGCTCACCCAGCTCCGCACCTGCGGCATCGCCGGCGCGATACACCGCCCTGATCTCGATCCCCGACGGCGAGGCCTTCGCGGCCGGTGACGGCCGCGATGACGGTGCACTCACAACGTGGCTTCGACCGGCGTGAGCATCGCGATCGCCGTCTCGACGTCCCCCTTGCTGCCAAGGTAGAGCGGCGTGCGTTGATGCAACTCACTGGGCATCACGTCGAGGATGCGGATCCGGCCATCGGAGCCGGCGCCACCGGCCTGCTCGCAGATGAACGCGAGCGGGTTCGCCTCGTACAGCAGCCGCAGCTTGCCCTTCGGCGACTTCGAGTTCGCCGGATACACGAACACACCGCCGGCGAGCAGGTTGCGGTGGAAGTCGGCAACCAGCGATCCGACGTAGCGGACGTTGTGCGCGGCCTGCATCCCATCCAGCCCGCGATAGCGGCGCATCAGCGCCTTGACGTTGTCGTCCCAGTACTGCTCGTACGAGTCGTTGACCGACAGGAACTTGCCCGAGTGCGGCGTGCGGATGTTCGGATGGGACAGCAGGAACTCGCCGATCGACGGGTCGAGCGTGAAGCCGTGCACGCCCTGGCCCGTGGTGTAGACCATCATCGTGCTCGAGCCGTAGATGATGTAGCCGGCCGCCACCTGACGCCGCCCGGGCTGCAGGAAGTCCTCGAGCTCACCGTCACGCCCGTTCGTGATCTTGCGCACCACCGAGAAGATCGTTCCGACCGGCACGTTCACGTCGATGTTCGACGAGCCGTCGAGCGGATCGAACATCAGGCAGTACTTGCCCGTGCGGAATCGATCCGGGATCGGGATGATGTCCGGCTCCTCCTCGGACGCCATGGCGCACAGTCGGCCGCCATGATCCATCGCCTTGATCATGATGTCGTTCGACAGGACGTCGAGCTTCTGCTGCGTCTCGCCCTGGACGTTCTCGTTGTCGGTCGCGCCGATGATGTCGACCAGGCCCGCCATGCGGACCTTGTTCGAGATCATCTTCGCCGCGAGCGCGATGTCGTACAGAATGCCCGACAGCTCACCACTCGCCTCGGGGTAGAGGCGTTCCTGCTCGATGATGAACCGTTCGATGGTGACGACAGAAACGGGGGTGTGGTTGACCACGTTCACGCGCCCGGAGAGGGGTGGGTTGGCTGAGGCCGTTCAGATCGCGAAGCCGCCCAGGCGTTGGCGTCCGCCTCGTAGCGATTGCCAAGGTAGCCCCGTGTCAGCGATTCCCAGAGATACCGCAACGGAAAACCGGCTGAAGCAACAAACTGCTCGACGTGTCGATGCTCGTGCAAGAGGAAGCGGGGGTCCCATGGCGCGTCCGCCGCGAGGAAGACGGTGCGCCACAGCGTGATCCCATCGACCGTCGAGCGACCCAGGCACCACCCGCCAATTCGGGGCGGCAGCCCGCCACGCCGCCACCGCACCGACGCCAGTTCGGGCCACCGCGCCGCGAGGGCCGGCGGAAGCTGCTCCGCCTGCCCGATCAGGGGACGAATGATGAGGCGCCTGACGGCGTGGCGAACTCCGACGATGACAACCTCCAGCGGCGTGCCGCAGTGGTGATGGTGACCTGTCTGCCGTCCGTCCGGATGACGGTCGTGCCTGCCACATCGGTTCGCACGAGCGGGACCTCGCGGCGGGCGAACTCCCGAAGCACCTCAGGCGACGGATGGTGATACGAGTTACCCCGGCCGACGGAGACGAGTGCGAGGCGCGGCGCGACCGCATCCAGAAACGCCGGCGTGGAACTGGTACGACTGCCGTGATGCCCGACCTTGAGGATATCGGCATGCAGCATCGCCGGCGTGACGTGCGCCAGCAGCCACTCCTCCTCCTCGCGTTCGGCATCGCCAACCAGCAGCATGGCCACGCTGCCGTACTCCACCCGCACCACGGTGCTCGCGAGGTTCGCGTCCGTCAGCCCTGCGGTCCAGGTGGAATCAGGCGCCAGAAATCGCAGGCGGACGCCGTCGACGTCTGCGATCTCGCCGGGGTGAACGCGCGACCACCTGACGCCGAGCACCGCCGCGCTTTCGAGCGAGGCGCGATACGCCTCCGTGGCACCCGCAAACGCCCCGTCAAAGTAACGGCGCGGGCGCAATGCCCCGATCACGGCTGGCGCACCACCCACGTGATCGAGGTGCGGATGCGACAGCACGAAGGCCTCGACGGTGCCGCCGAGGCGGCGGAGGTACGGCAGCACCGTGCGTCGCCCGTGATCGATGCCGGGTGCGCCGCCGCCGGCATCGACGACGATCCAGCGTCCATGCGGTGTGCGCAGCGCGATCGCGTCCCCCTGTCCCACGTCGAGCAGGTGCAGCTCGAGCACGCCGGGGCCCCTCGCGGGCAGCAGGTCCCACCAGGTGAGCAGCGCGGCCGAGGCGCCGGCCACCAGCAACGGCGTCCCGGCGTGCCGCCGCACCATCGCCACCAGCAGCGCCGCCACGAGGACCGCGCCGACCACGCACGCGGCCAGCGTTGGCACCAGATCGATGGCGGCCCACGATGGTCGGGCCGCGGTCATCGCAATCCAGTCGAGGACGGCGAGCAGGGGATGCACCGCACCGGCCACGAAGCGGGCAACGGGAAGCACGGGCTCGCATGCCAGCGCCAAGAAGAGCGTCGGCTGCAGCAGCGTCACCAGTGGTGCGGCCACGATGTTCGCGAGCGGCGCCACCACGCTGAGTGTGCCGAAGTGCCAGACCAGCAGCGGTGCCGAGGCCGCGCTCGCGACGATGCTGGCGAGGAACTCCCGGCGCAGCGACGCACGCCACGATCCGCCCCGCCAGCCAAGTCGCTTCGCCAGCCGCGCGCTGGCGGCCAGTGCGATCACGCCGAGCACCGAGAACTGCCATCCCAGATCCAGCGGCGCGCGCGGATCGACCACGACCGGCAGCAAGGCTCCAATCGTCAGCACCGACCAGGCTGACGCCGGGCGCTGTCGGAGCCGCGCGATGAGGACGGCCGCGGACATGACCGCCGCACGCACCGCAGGTGGCGGCAGTCCGAGGATGATCACGTATCCCGCCGTGAGGGCCAGGGCGATGATCGTGGCGCGCCGCTCGGTCAGGCGGGCCGCGCGCAACAGCATCAGCAGCGCACCCGCGATGATTGCGACGTGCACGCCGGAGACGGACAGCATGTGGACGAGTCCCGCCCGCGACCAGCGCTGGCGGAGTTCCGGGGTGATGAGGTGCATGTCGGCGAGCAGCAGTGCGCGCGCGAATGCGGCGTCGCCGGCGAAGACGGAATCCACGCGACGCACGCCGGCGGCACGCAGCCGTGGCCGAAGGCTGAAGGCCGGCTGCGCGTCGGCCGCGAGCACCGTCAGCCGCAGTCGCGACCCATCGGGAGTCGCGTGCGCCGGCGTCACATACCAGCGGCCGCCATCGATCGGGATGCGTGCGCGGAGCATCGCCGGCGTCGTGCACTCGCCAGCGCGGAGAACGGCGGGACCGGCGTCACCGGGAGCCAGATCGAAGTCGGTGACGAAGCGGACCTCGGTCGCTCGAGCCGTGGACGCGACACAGTGCGCCTGCTGCCACCGGCTCGCCGTCGCCCGTGCGCCCGATGCCGCCGCAATGCAGAGTGCGGCGCAGGCCAGGAGCCGTCCGTTCGACTGCAGGTGACGCGCGATCAGTCCGACGCCGACGACCGCAGCGGCGGTGATGACGAGCGCGTCGGCGCTGCCGGCGGCGGCACCGATGATCGCGCAGAGCTGGATCCACGAGGCGGCGGGCATGCCGCCACGACTACTGTCTGGCGCGCTCCAACGCTCACCGGCATCACGCGCGCGTCATCACACGCATGCACAGGACGGCGTGGGACGACGCCGACCTGGTGGCCTAGGACACTACCCAGCCATCGGCAGCGCGGCCCGCATCGCCACCGGTGCCCCGGTGAACGTGTGCCCGGTCGTGCCGGTGATCTCCACGTGCATGTAGGTGCCGATCAGCGCGGCGTCACCGGGCACGAGAATCGTGCGGAAGTCACGCGTCCGCCCCTGCAGCAGGTCGCCGCGCCGCGCCGGCTTCTCCAGCAGGATCTCGTGCCGCGTGCCAAGGAGCGTCATGTTGTCGTCACGGCTGCGGGCACGGACCGTGTCCACCAGCCGCTGCAATCGCTCACTCGCGACGGCATCCGGCACCGTCTCCTCGACGGGCATGCGCGTGGCGGGTGTGCCTTCGCGCGCGGAGAACTTGAACGTGAACGCGTCGAGAAAACCGATCTCACGACAGGCGCTGAGCGTCTCGAGGAAGTCGTCCTCGGTCTCGCCCGGGAAGCCGACGATGATGTCCGTCGTGAGCACGATCGTCGGGATCGCCGCGCGGAGCCGAGCCACGCAGTCGAAGAAACCTTCCCGCGTGTAGCGTCGCAGCATGCGCTTGAGCGTGCGCGTGGAGCCGCTCTGCATCGGCAGGTGCACGTGTTCACAGACGGTCGGCGTCTCGGCCATCGCCGCGATCACGCGATCGCTGAAGTCGTTCGGGTGCGGGCTGGTGTAGCGAAGGCGCCGCAGCCCCGGCACCCGACCGACGGCGCGCAGCAGGTCGGCGAAGTCATGCGTGCCGTCGAAGTAGCTGTTCACCGTCTGCCCGAGCAGCACGACCTCGGACATGCCGTCGGCCACCACCTGTTCGGTTTCGCGCACGACATCCGCCAGCCGTCGGCTGCGTTCACTGCCACGCGTGGTGGGCACGATGCAGTAAGTGCACTTGTAGTCGCACCCGCGCTGCACGGGGATCCACGCCTTCACCTTGTCGAAGCGACGCGGCGTGAAATCCTCGTAGTGCTCCTCGAGGTCGAACGTCGTGGCCGCGACGCGCTGCCCCCGGCGCGCGCCCTCGACCAGCGCGGGCAGTGCGCGATACCCGTCCGGCCCGATCACCAGCGAGACATGCTTCGCCTGCTCGAGCAGCCGCGGGCCGAGCCGCTGCGCCATGCAGCCCGTCACGCCCATCACGGTCTCGGGCTTCATGTGCCGCTTGAGCTCACCGAGTCGCCCGATCACGCGCTGCTCGGCGTGATCCCGGATGGCGCAGGTGTTCAGCAGGATCACGTCGGCGCCGTCGGGACTCTGCACCGACTCGTACCCGGCAGCCTCCAGCTTCCCGAGCATCAGCTCCGAGTCGCTGACGTTCATCTGGCACCCGTACGTTTCGATGAAGACGGTGGGACGCTGCGTCATGTGCGGGTCAGGCGATCGGGATGGCGACGGGCCGCAGTGGCGACGCGCCGGGCGCCAGCATCGCGGAGAAACGCGTGGCGCGGGCGGGCGCCGGCGGCTCGAGTTCGACCGTAAGGTAATCCTCCGTGAGGCCATGCCGGGTCCCGCCCGGATCGCCGATGACGATCACATCCGCCGCGGTGCCGACACGCGCCGTCGCGTGCGCCGCCGCGCGTGCCGTCGCGATGGCGCGCAACTCGGCAGCCCGCTCGCGGCGGACGTCGGCAGGCACCTCGGCCCCGAGGCGAAGCGCGGCGGTGCCGGGACGGGCAGAATAGGGAAAGACGTGCAGCGCCGTGAACGGCAGGCGCTCCACGAACGCACAGGTGGCGCGATGGTCGGCGTCGCTCTCGCCCGGAAAGCCCGCGATGATGTCGGCGCCGAGACCGAACGGGCCCGTGGCGCGCGTCACGAGCCGTTCCACGGCGGCGGCGTACGAGGCGGGGTCGTACCAGTGCCGCCCCATCCGTCGCAGCACGGCCGCGCTCCCCGACTGCAGCGGCGCGTGCAGGTGCGGTGCCACGCGATTCGCGCCCCCGGTCAGCAGTGCCGCGAGGGCATCGTCCACCTCGGTCGCCTCGATGCTGGACAGGCGAAAACGCACCGATGGCACCGACGCCACGAGTGCTGCCACCAGCGCGGCGAGCGTCGTGTCGCGATCACGACCGTAGGTGCCGATATGGATGCCGGTCAGTACGATCTCGGGATGGAACGCCGCAAGCGCATGCGCTTCTTCGACGAGCGCGTCGATGGAGCGCGACCGGCTGGCACCGCGGGCGAGCGTGGTCGCGCAGAAGGTGCAGTGCTCGTCGCAGCCGTCCTGGATGCGGAGCAGGCCGCGTGTGCCCCGCTGCGCCACGGCACCGGTCACGCTCGCGACCGCGTCGATGCCGATCGCCGCGCCGACCGCATCGAGCTCCGCACCGGCGATCACGTGCCGCACACCGGGCAGCGCGGCCAGCTGATCGCCTGACCGCGCCGAGGCACACCCCATCACGATGCTGCGGATGTGCGGCGCCTGCCGGGCCGCGCGTCGCACCTGCTGACGGAGGTCCGCCTCCGCCTCCGCAGTCACGGCGCAGCTGTTGAAGACCGCCACGTCGGCGTCCTCGACCCGTACGACGATCGTGCCGCCCCCAGCGGCGACCATCGCGGCCACGGCCTCCGAATCGTACTGGTTTGCGCGACAGCCGAAGGTCTGGAGGTAGACGCGCACTGCCATCAGGTCAGGTCCGCAGGCGGAATCCGAACGACATGATCAATCCCTTTTCCTGCACACCGGCGAGGCCCGGCACCTTGCGGGTCGCCCGGTCGAGGCCGAGGTCGATCTGGGCACGACCGAAGCCGAGCGGAAGGCCGAACCCACCGCCCAGCACCGATTCCGTCGGCTGCACGCCGTTGACGCCGAACGGCAGGTTGCGGTTGCGGGCGCCGAGCCGGAGGAGCAACTGGCCACCCAGGATCTTCGGGCCAGCGAGCTCCGCACCGATGCCGTATTCCCGCGTGTCGAAGACGCCGGCGGACTGCGCACCGAGTCTCCTCATCGCCGACCACCCTTCCCAGTTGTACCGCGCGGCGATGTTCGTCCCGGCGACTTCCCAGCGCACGGCGACGCCGGCACGGCCTGGAACATCGGCGGTCACCTTGGTGGTGTCCGAGAGTTCCGCGCGCAGGTTGAAGCCGATCCGCGCCGAGCCGGCGATGCTGAACTTCGCCACCGGCGTGATCTCGACGCCGAACGACAGTCCCGTCCCGCCGAACGTGGCGGTGCTCGTCTCGTTGATGTTCGCATACGTGACCGTGTCCGCACGCGCGCCGGTGTCGGGGAAGATGCTGCGCACGGTGCTGAAGCGGTTCTCGCCGGTGATGACGTGCACCGCAGTGCCGACGCGCAGCCACGGCTTGACCTGCATCGCGCCGCCGAACTGCACGTCGTTCATGTTGCCGCGCGAGGAGACGGCGGTGTTGGTGGTCACGGAATCGGTGCGGATTCGCTGCCGCAGCGAGGTGCTGGTGGTGTAGGTGCGATCGAGCAGCGTCGAGCTCGAGAGGCCGAACGCGTACCGTCGGCCGAGCGGCAGACCGACGGCGACCACCGGAAAGCGAGCAATGCTGGTCTTCGTGTCCTGGCCATTCACCGACAACGTGCGCCGTTCGGGCGAGTACTGCAGGTAGCCACCGCCGACCCCCCAGTTCATGAGCGCGGCAGGATTGAGCGGACCGGCCTGGTCGAACTCACCCAGTGCCCCACCGGTCGACGAGGCTCGCACGGTGAGCTGGCCCGGTGGATAGCCAAATCCCTGAAGCGAGATCGTGCCCTGTGCCGCCAGCGGACCGGCGGCGGCAAGCGCGAACACGACGTGCCGTGCCCTGCGATGAAACGGGATCACGGAATCGCTCCTTCGCGACGGGTGGTGTACGTCACGCGGAGGCGTGGACGGAGTGTCGCGGTCGCGCTGCGCCGTGAGAAGAACGCGAGACGCTGCGGCTGGAACGTCTCCCCTTCGGAGAAGAGGACGAAACTGGTGCCGAGGGTGCTGTCCTGCGCCTGCCAGAGTCGCAGGGCACTGCCGACGTCGAAGGCCTTCACGCCGGAGTCGGCGGGTGCAAGGCGCAGCGAGGGGAGCTGCACCCCTTCGATCGTCGGGTCGAGCACTTCGGCAAGGCGACGCGGCTCGCTGCTGAGCGCCACGCCGGCAATCGCGACGCGCAACCGAATCCGGATCGGATCGAGCGAGCCCGGCATCGTGCGCTGTGGCCGCTGCGTCAGGTCGAGCGACGCGCGCACGACCGTGATGGTGTCGAGGAACCGGCGCGGGATCTTCACCGTCATCACGCTCCGCACACCGACGATGCCACCCACCTCGAGCGAGCCGTCGTTGCGCACCGGCGTGATGTCGCGGACCACGACGGTCTGCGCGCGCTGCTCGCTCGGCACCACGGCGTTGCCGATGAACTTCGTCGGCACGACCCACGGCTGCACCAGCGTATCGGGCGAGGGATCGTAACTGATGCGCGGCGTCAAGCCGCCGGCGTTCACCGGCGGGGCCACGAACGACAGCGCCGTGGACGTGGCCGAGGTGACACGCAGGCCGAGGCGGGCACGCCGCGTGGTGCGGATGAAGCGCAGCATCACCGAATCCGGGATCGTCACCGAGAACTGCCGGATCGTCACCGCCGCGCCCGATCCGGGGATCGTGTCGGCGAACACATCGGCTCGCGTGAACGTGCGCGTTGCGATCAGCCGTGACGGCGTGAAGCGCGACGCCAGCACCGACGCGGCGACCTCGCCAGTCTCGGTGATGTCGTCGATGTCGTATAGCGAGACCGTGCTCGCCACCGTCGGCAGCACCGACCGCGACGTGTCGATCACGAGCAGCAACCGACTGCTGGTCACGCTCGTGATGCTGGTCGTGTCAGTCCCCGACAACTGGCCCGGCAGCGTGTCGAACCGGAAGACCTGCCGGATGTCGACCGAGTCGGGCCGGTTCACGACCGGCACGAACGTCTCGTACAGGAAGCCCGACGCATCGGCAGTGGGGAGTGCCGGCGCCCGCCAGCGCTCGCCCGAGCCGGTGAACCCGCCGAAGGCCGAGTCGGACTGGACGATGTCGAACGTCGTGTCCCTGACCACCAGTGTGTTGGGCTGGCAGAGCAGCGGGCAGTTGTTGCTGGTGTCGAGGCGTTCCGAGCACGCCGCGACGATCGCGATCGCGGCGAGCGGGAGGCAGCGGAGTAACGGGCGGAGAGACACGGGAACGGGACGGAGAGAGGCGAGGGACAGCCGTCAGGAGACGGTCATCAGGTTCGCCGCAAAGGCAGCAGGAAGGAGCGCGTCGAGACGCCAGGTCTGGCGCGCACCGCCGGTGGTGATGCTCGTGACTTCGAGCAGCGGGGCAAACTCGTGCAGCACCTGACGGCAGATGCCGCACGGCGGCGTCGGCACATCGGCTTCGGTGCAGACGACGATCGCGGTGAACTGGCGCACGCCATCCGAGACGGCTCGCGTGAGCGCGGCGCGTTCGGCGCAGATGCCGGCCGGGTAGCTGGCGTTCTCGACGTTGCACCCGGAGTGGACCGAACCATCGGTCGCGAGCAGCGCGGCACCGACACGAAAATTCGAGTACGGCGCGTACGCACGTCGCATCGCGTCGGTGGCGGCAGCCGCCAGCATCGCGTGCACCGCCTCGGCCGTCGCACTCACGCCGCCACCCCGAGCTCGGCGAGGAAGCTCGTGCCGCAGCCGCGCCAGCCAAGACCGAACGCCTCGGCGATCGTGGCCCCGACGTCCGCAAAGGTCGAGCGTTCCGCCAGGACACCGGGACGGACCGCCGGACCAGCCGCGATCAGCGGCACCCGCTCACGCGCATGGTCCGTCGAGGGCGTCGTCGGATCGTTGCCATGGTCCGCCGTGATGAAGAGCAGGTCGTCCGGCCGCAGCGCCGAGAGCAGCGACGGCAACGCCGCATCGAACATGGCGAGTGCTCCGGCAAACCCCGCCACGTCGTTGCGATGGCCGAACTGCTGATCGAAATCGACGAGATTGGCGAACAGGAAGCCGGCGTCCGCTGCGTGCAACCACTCCCCGATGCGCTGCAGCCCGTCAGCGTTGTCGTGCGTGTGCGTCGACGTGATCGCGCGACCGGCGAACAGGTCATCCACCTTGCCGACGCCGGAGCGCGCCACGCCCGCCGCCGCGAGCGCATCCAGCAGCGTCTCGGCCACGGGTGCCAGCGAATAGTCACGCCGGTTGCTGGTCCGCTGCCACGCGCCGCTCACGCCGCGGAACGGCCGCGCGATCACGCGCGAGACATCGTTCGGCGGCACGAGCATCGCCCGCGCGATCTCGCAGGCCCGATACAGTTCGTCGAGGGGGACGACCGCTTCGTGGGCCGCGAGCTGGAAGACCGAATCGGCCGACGTGTAGAGAATCCAGGCGCCGCTCCGGACGTGCTCCTCGGCGAGGGCATCGAGAATCGCGGTGCCACTCGCGACACGGTTGCCGATGACCGGGCGACCGGTGGCCTGCGCGAACGCGTCGACCAGGGCCGCGGGGAAACCATGCGGAAACACCGGAAACGGCTGTTCGAGCACGATGCCGGCGAGTTCCCAGTGGCCGGTGGTCGAATCCTTGCCAGCGCTGCGCGGCGCCAGCGTCGTCACCACGCCGGACGGGTGCGCGACCGCTGGCACGTTGCGTAGCGTCCCCACGTGGCCAAGTCCGAGGGCGCCGAGCGCCGGTAACGGCGTCGGCACCTGCTCCAGCACGTGGCCCAGCGTGTTGCTGCCCGCGTCACCGTACGCCGCCGCATCAGCCGCCTCGCCGCAGCCGACACCATCGAGCACGATCACCGCCACGCGACGACTCATGCGGCGACACCGGTCGTGGTCGCGGCGGCCGCGGCGTAGCGTCGCGTGGTGCGCGATCGCAGCCCGGTCAGCAGCTCGTACGGTGACCGACGTGCACGCGCGGCGACGGACGACACATCGATCGAGGCATCAGCGCCGATCAGCGTCACCCGGTCACCGAGTTCACACGGCACATCGGTCACATCACACATCGTCATGTCCATGGTGACGAGGCCGATCACCGGCACCTGCCGCTGGTTGACCACCGCCGTCGCCCCGCTGCCAGCCGCCCCGCGTGGGTATCCGTCCGCATACCCGAGCGCGACCGTGGCGATCCGCCGGGGGCCCGGCGCGCTCCAGGTGGCGCCGTAGCTGACCGTGTCACCGGCCTGCACATCCCGCAGTTCCACGACCGGCGCCTCGAGCGTGATCACGTGCCGCGGCGTCCAGTCCGCCGGACCGACCGCCACGCCATAGAGCGCAATACCGGGCCGGGCGCAGTCGTACCGCGACGCCCCGCGTTGCAGCAGCGCCGCGCTGTTCTCGACATGGATCGAGGCGGGGCGCTGGGGCAGCGCCGCGAGGACGCACCCGAAGCGCGACTCCTGGGTGGCCATCGACCCGGGATCGGTGTCGGCCGAGTGGAAGTGCGTGAACGCTCCGTCCGGTGCGCCGCCAGCCTCGAGGAGTTCGCGCAAAAGTGCGTCATTGCGCCAGTCGGCGCCCGCCCTGTTCATGCCGGTATCGACCGGAAGCTGCCAGCGGCCGCCAAGCCCCGACCAGAGTCGCAGATGCGCCGGCTCGGACAGCGAGAGGGTCAGGGTCGCGGCGCGGGCGCCGGCAAAGTGGGCCGGAGGCACGGGAGTGAACACCACGATCGGCCGCGTGATTCCCCCCGCGCGCAGCGCCTCACCTTCCCGCACCGACGCCACGCCGAAGGCGACCGGCGACTCGGCTTCCAGCGATGCGGCGACCTCGACGGCACCAAGGCCGTAGGCGTCGCCCTTGACCATCGGCAGGAGCGGGACCGCCGCGCGACGCGCCAGAAGGCGATAATTCTCCCGCACCGCGGCGAGGTCCACGGTGAGCATGGCGCTCGTGGCGCGGGCGTCGGGGGGAGGTGCGGTCACAGCCTACGAAGTTACCGGGAGCGGTCGTAACGATGCAAGCGAAAGCCAGTCTTGAAGATACCCTCGCGCTGATGCGTGATCTCCGGGCCCGGTGCGACTGGGACGCCGCGCAGACGCACCAATCGCTGCGCCCGTACCTCATCGAGGAAGCGCACGAGGTGGACGATGCGCTGCGCCTCGGCGAGGATGGCATGCTGCGCGACGAGCTGGGCGACCTCCTGCTGCAGGTGCTCTTCCATAGCGTGATCGCCGAGGAGCGGGCCGCGTTCGACCTGTACGACGTGGCCGGCGCCCTGATTGCGAAGATGAAGACGCGGCACCCCCATCTGTACGACGGTGGCGACGCCGTGCCGTGGGAACGGCAGAAGGCCAAGACCCGCGCCTCGCTCGCCGACGGTCTACCGGTGGACCTCCCCGCCCTGCACCGTGCGCACCGGCTGCAGGACCGCGCCGCGGGCGTCGGCTTCGACTGGGACGACGTCGCGGGCCCGCTGGCCAAGGTGCGCGAGGAGGTGGAGGAGGTAGCTGCCGAACTGGAGTCCCCGCCGGACGACGCCAGCGCAGCCCACGACCTGCTCGAAGGCGAGCTCGGTGACCTGCTGTTCGCGGTGGTCAACCTCTGCCGCAAGGCGAACGTCCACGCGTCGGTGGCGCTGGACCGCGCGAACCTGAAGTTCGTGCGTCGCTTCACCGCGGTGGAACGCCTCGCCGGCGAACGCGGGGTGCAGGTCGGCACTGCCACGCTCGCCGAGCTGGACCTGCTCTGGGACGATGTGAAGAAGGCCGGCGGCTGAGCCCATGCAGACCGTCGCGCCACCCAAGTCGCTCACGACGATGCAGCCGTTCTTTCGCGAGCTCGCCGTGAACCGCGAGACATCACTGGCGCTGCTCGAGGACCTTGATGCCGAACAGCTGGCGTGGCGTCCGTCTCCGGCGAAGTGGGGCCTCGGTGACATCTGCGCCCATCTGGGGACGACAGCGGCACTCTACCTGCCAGCCCTCGACCGGGCCATTCAGCAGGGGCAGGATGCGGCGGCGTACAGCGACCGCCCGTTCCGAGCGAACCTGATCAGTCGCATGATGGTGTGGAGTATGGAGCCGCCGGTTCGCCTGCGCATGCGCGCGCCCACGGTGTTGCTGCCGCCGGCCACATTCGACCCGGTCGAGGCCCGCCAGCGCTACGGCGCGCTGCAGCAGGCGGTCGAGTTACGCCTCGAGCGCGCTGCGGGACTCGATCTCACGCACGTGCGCGTCCGGCTGCCCACCATCCGCGCTGCACGTCTTGCGCTGGGGAGCGTGCTGGCGCTGTTGCTCGCACATGAACGCCGGCACCTCTGGCAGGCGACGCAGGTGCGCAACGCTGCCGGGTTTCCACGCGCAGCGGCACGCTGAGGGCCGCCGGGACCCAGCGCGGCCGAGTCCCGCTCAGGGACGCAGGCGATTCATGAGGCGGGGGAACGGAATGCATTCGCGGATGTGCGGCGTGCCGCAGAGCCACGCCACCGTGCGCTCCAGGCCAAGACCGAAGCCGCTGTGCACGAAGGTTCCGTACTTCCGCAGGTCGAGATACCACCCGTACGCGGCGGGATCGAGGCCTTCCTCGGTGATCCGCGCGAGCAGCTTGTCGTAGTCATCCTCACGCTGCGACCCGCCGATGATCTCGCCATACCCCTCGGGCGCCAGGCAGTCGGCGCAGAGCACCGTGCGCGGATCGTCGGGGTTCTCCTTCATGTAGAACGCCTTCGCTTCCTTCGGATAGTTGCAGATGAAGATCGGCGTGCGGTAGTCAGCGACCAGCAACGCCTCGTCCTCGGCACCCAGATCCTCTCCCCACTGCGTGCTGCTCCCCTTCCGTTGCAGCGTTGCGACGGCGTCCGTATAGGAGATCCGCGGAAACGGACCGACGACGGCCTCGAGGTGGCTGACGTCACGCTCGAGCACGGCGAGTTCCGGCCGGCGCCGCTCGAGCACACGATGCACGATCGCGAGCAGCATGTCCTCCTGCAACTGCATGCTGTCGTGCACGTCGTAGAACGCCATCTCCGGTTCGATCATCCAGAACTCGGTGAGGTGGCGGCGCGTCTTCGACTTCTCGGCGCGGAAGGTCGGGCCGAAGGTGTAGATGCGCCCGAGTGACGCCGCGAGCGCCTCACCGTAGAGTTGCCCCGTCTGCGCCAGATAGGCGCTGCCTTCGTCGAAGTATTCGGTGCTGAACAGCCCGGAACGCTCACCGATCGCCGCGGTGAGGATCGGCGTATCACAGTGGATGAAGTCGCGGGCGTAGAAGAAGTCGTGGATCGCCTGTTCGATCTCATGGCGGATGCGCATCAACGCCACCTGCCGCGGAGCCCGCAGCCAGAGATGCCGGTTGTCGAGGAGGAAATCGACGCCGTGCTCCTTTGGCTGGATGGGATAATCAATGGGACTGGTGCCCAGGATCGTCAGTGCAGTGGCACCCAGCTCGGCACCGCCGGGCGCCCGCGGTTCGAGGCGCACCTCACCGGTGACTGCCACCGAACACTCGAGCGTGAGCGTGCCGAAGCGCTCCCACACCTCTGGTGCGAGCTGATTCTTCACGAACACGCACTGCACGACGCCGGTGCCGTCACGCACGACGAGGAATGCGACCTTGCCCTGCGTCCGCACATGCTGGACCCAGCCGCGCACCGTGACCGTCTCACCTGCCGCACCCGGCAGCGCGTCGATGTACCGCACCTGACCTGTCATTGTTCTGCACTGCTCCGATCGCAAGATTGGGGGGCAACGTACCGATCGCCGGAATGCGAGTCAACGCATTGCAGCACCGAAACCTGCGCCATTTTCGTGAGCCCTGTCTTCAGTCAGCCCAAGCCGGCAGCAGAACGCGTCGCGTCGCGTCGCGGTGTGCCGCTGCGTGCGCGACTGGTGGCGGGGCTGCTGATCCTCGCGGCCATCCTGATCGCGCCACTGGTGGTGACGCGCATCTCGCTGCGACAGCTGTTCAACGATCTGGAACTCCTCCAGGACCAGAACTTCCGGGCGTCGCTGCTGCTTGGGCGGATGCGCGCCTCGGCCGACGAAGTGCGCCGGCGTGACACGGAGATCGGTGGTCTGCGTGACAGTTCGACGGCGCCCCAGCTGCGTGCCGCGGTGGTCCGCTTGCGCGAGCAGTCGGCGAGCCTCGGGAAACGCACCGAGGGGTCGCGCACCGGCGCCAGCGCGTACGCCAGTGTGGAGCGCGCCGTCACCCGCGTGGAGGCCGTCACGCGCAGCAGCCTCGCGATGATGGCGGCCGGAAAGTTCGTGATGATGGACAGCATCACCACCGACTCCCTCAGCCCGAGCCTGATGCGCCTCCGTGCCGCCCTCGACACGGCCGAGGCGGCCCTGCGCACCGAGACCACGAATCAGGTGGACCGCGCACGGCTCCAGACCGAGCAGACGCTGCAGGCGTCGAGGCTCGCCCTGCTGCTGGCGCTCGTCTTTGCCGCGATCGTCGCCGGCTGGATCATCGTCAGCATTTCGCGCCCGGTCGCCGACCTGCAACTCGGCATGGAGCGCGTCGCGGCCGGGCAGTTCGACCACAAGCTGGCCATTGGCGACGGAAGAACGGATGAGTTCGGAAGGCTTGCGGAGAGCTATGCCGCTATGGCACAACGACTTGGGGAGCTCGACCGTCTCAAGGCAGAGTTCGTCTCGATGGCATCACACGAGCTCAAGACGCCGCTGAACGTCATCCTGGGCTATCTCACCCTGCTCGACGACGGCGTGTACGGTCCGCTGAACGACAAACAGCGCGAGGTGGTGCACACCCTCGAGCGCCAGAGCCACTCGCTGAATCGCCTCGTGCGACAGCTCCTGGACGTCTCCAGGTACGATGCCGGCGGGGCCACGCTGAAGGTGCAGGAAGTCGGCACGCGCGCCTTGTTCGACGAACTGCACACCGCCCTGCGGGTGCTCGCCGAACAACGGGGCGTCCACTTCAGCGTCTCGTGTGCTGACGGGATGCCGACCGAAGTATGGTGGGATCATGACCGGATGACCGAGGCGCTCAGCAATCTGGTGACGAACGCCTGTAAGTTCACCCCGCGCGGCGGCGCCGTCGCGCTCACCGGGGATGGCGAGCCAGGCATCGTGCGGATCGAGGTGCGCGACAGCGGCGTCGGCATTCCGGCTCCGGAGCTGCCCCACGTCTTCCGCAAGTTCTTCCAGGCCGGCAATCAGGAAGCCACCGGCGTGGCCGGTACCGGACTTGGCCTCGCGATCGTGCGCGGCATCGTCGAGGCGCACGGCGGCAGCGTCGGCGTCTCGTCGGAAGTTGGCGTCGGTACCACCTTTACCATGACGCTGCCGCAACGCGCCCCGACGCCGCGACGGCCGCCTCCCCTACACCAGCCGGCACCCGCCGCGGCGCCTCCTCCCGAAGACTGATGCTCCCGCCCCTCATGCAGCGTCCCGCTGCCATCGCCGCCTCCGTCCTGCTGCTGCTGGTCGCCTGCCGGCCGCAGGTCCCGGTGCCGGTCACCACGGCGCCGGAGCCGGAGAAACCCGTCGTCTCGCCGATCCAGCGCTGGAGCGGCGTGCAATCGTCCGTGCTCTCGCTCGTGGGCGAAAACCGATACACCGCCGCCGACGCGCTGCTGCAGCAGTTCGCCCGCGAGAGCGGCCGGACGGCCGAAGGGGACCGTGCCCGGTGGTGGCGCGCGCTCCTCCGGGCCGACCAGCGCGCCGGCTCCGGCGACGTCAGTGTCGCGCTGTCGCAGATGGACTCACTGCTCGGCGAGACGGTGGTGCAGGAGGTGCGCGGCGAAGTGATGCTGGTGCGGCGCAGCATGGCCACCATCGACTCGCTCCGGCGCATGGAAGTGCGGCGCCGCACGCAGGCCACACAGCTCGCCTCGGAGCGCAGCGACGAACTGAGGGCCGCCCGCGACTCGATGGCGAAACTGTCGGCAGAGATCGAGCGGCTGCGCCGCCGGCTCAGCGCGCCCTGAAATCGCGAGGCGCAGCGCCGCGGACCGTCACCCGACCCTGAACAGTTCCAGCGCGCGACCGTACCGACCCGTGAGCAGGTCGCGCAACGCCGCATGCTCAGGGGCCGTCAACGTGGGATCCGCCGCCAGCAGCCGCTCGGCGGCCGCACGTGCGACCGGAATCAGCGCCTCGTCCCGCAGCGGATCAGCCACACGGAAGCTCGGCAGGCCGCTCTGCCGCTCGCCGAACAGGTCGCCCATGCCGCGCAGCCGCATGTCGGCGCGCGCGATCTCGAAGCCGTCGTCCGTGCTCACGAAGACATCCAGCCGCTCCGCCGATTCCGGCCCCACGTCGCCGAGCAGGATGCAATAACTGTCGCTCGCGCCACGCCCCACACGACCGCGCAGCTGGTGCAATTGCGAGAGGCCGAAGCGTTCGGGATGTTCGATCAACATCACCGACGCATTCGGCACGTCGATGCCCACCTCAATCACCGTCGTCGCGACCAGCACGTCGAGGTGATGCGCGAGGAATGCCCGCATCACCGCATCCTTCTCGTCGGCCTTGAGCCGTCCGTGCAACAGCCCGACCCGCCGTGCGGCAAAGACGCCAGCTGAGAGCTCCTCCGCCATCTGCGTCGCCGCACGCAGGTCGCTGCGCTCCGATTCCTCGATCACCGGATACACGACATACGCCTGCCGGCCGGCGTCGAGCTGCGTGCCGATGAATGCCATGACCCGATCCCGTGCCGATTCCGGCCGTCGCGTCGTCACGATCGGCACCCGGCCGGGCGGCTTCTCATCCAGCAGGCTGACGTCCAGGTCACCATAGACCGTCAGCGCCAGCGAGCGCGGAATCGGCGTGGCGCTCATGAGCAGCACGTCCGGTGTGGCCCCCTTGGCCTGCAACGCCTTCCGCTGCTCCACGCCGAAGCGATGCTGCTCGTCGACGATCACCAGCCCAAGCTTGCCGAAGGCGGTGGCATCCTGCACCAACGCATGTGTGCCCACCACCAGCAGCGGTTCGTAGGAGGCGAGCCGTGTCGCGACGGCGCGGCGTTCCGCAGCGCCCATGCGGCCGGTGAGCAGCGCCGGCGTGATGCCAAGCGGCGCGAGGAGCGCAGTGAAGGTGCGGAGGTGCTGCTCCGCCAGCAGCTCGGTCGGTGCCATCAGCGCCGCCTGCCAATCGTTCTCGATGGCGACCAATGCGGCAAAGAGCGCCACGATCGTCTTGCCGCTGCCCACATCGCCCTGCAGCAGCCGATGCATGCGATGCGCACTCGTCATGTCGGCGACGATCTCGCGCAGCACGCGCGCCTGCGCGCCGGTGAGGGTGAACGGCAGCTGCTGCCGGAGTGCTGTCGTGAGCCGGCGCTGGTTGACGAACGTGATTCCGTCACGCGCCGCGCGCTCGAGCTGGTTCGCGCGGCGATGCAGGAGCTGCACGCAGAAGAGCTCCTCGAATGCCAGCCGCGCACGACCACGCTCGGCCTCGCGGACGCTCGAGGGTCGGTGCACGAGGCGGAGTGCCTCGGGCAGCGGCGGCACCCCCGCCGTCGCGAGCACCGCAGCCGGCAACGGATCAAGCACCTGCGGCAGCAGCGCGTCGAGCTGCCCGTCGACGAGTTCGCGGAGGAGCTTGGTGGGCAGGCCGTCGGTGGTCGGATAGACGGCCAGCACGCGGCCACCCGCCGTGCCGGCATCATCCGCGCCCAGATTGACGAACTCGCGCGGCGCGAGCTGCCGGCCGTGGAAGACGCGCACTGGACCGCTCAGCAGCAGCATGTCGCCGACGTTGATCGTACGATCGAGATACGGCTGGCCGGGCCATCCCACCTCGAGCAGGCCGCTGGCATCCTGAATGACCGCCTGAAAGATGCGCAGGCCGCGGCGCGTCGGGATGACGCCCTTCGAGATCACACGACCGAGTACGGTCACGTCGTGCCCCGGCTGTGCGCGCGCCACCGGCAGCACCGTCGTCGCGTCTTCGTAGCGGCGCGGCACGTGCCGCAGCAGGTCGCCGGCCGTGGTGATGCCCAGGCGTGCCAGCAGTTCCGCGCGGCGAGGGCCGACCCCCTTCAGGTACGTGACGGGCGTGAGCAACGTGACTGCCGGCGCGACGCCACCGCCACGCCGTTCGCGACGCGGCGCCGCGCCCTCGCCGTTCACGCGACGGCCATCACGACTGGAACATCTCCTCGGCAAACGCCTTCGCGTCGAACTCGTGCAGGTCGTCGGCCGCCTCGCCGGTGCCGATGAACTTCACCGGCACGTCGATCGCCTCGTGCACCGCCACGACGACGCCGCCACGCGCCGTGCCATCGAGCTTGGTCACGACGAGGCCAGTCAGTGGTACGGCCGCCGCGAAAGTGCGGGCCTGCTGCACGGCATTCTGGCCGATCGTGCCGTCGAGCACCAGCAACGCCTCATGCGGCGCGCCGGGCAGGCGCTTCGTGATCACGCGCACCACCTTGCGAAGTTCGTCCATGAGCGCGTCGCTGGTGTGCAGCCGGCCCGCCGTGTCGATGATCACAACATCCACACCGCGCGTCACGCCAGCGTCAATCGCGCTGAAGGCGACGGCCGCCGGATCGGAGCCGGGCGATGCCCCGACGAAATCCGCGCCCGTGCGCTGCGACCAGACGCGCAGTTGCTCGATGGCACCGGCGCGGAAGGTGTCGCCCGCTGCCACGAGCACACGTCGGCCCTGCCCCTTCAGGCGCGCCGCGAGCTTGCCAATGAAGGTGGTCTTGCCCGCGCCGTTCACGCCGAGCACGAGGATCACCGTCGGCGCCGCGGGTTGGAGGTGCAGCGTGGGATCGGCGTTGCCGGTGCGCATCGCTGCCGCGATCTCCTCCTGCAGCGCGCTCGCGAACTCGTCCTCGGAACGGATGCCATCGCGACGGGCGCGATCCTCGACGGCCGCCACCAGTCGGAGCGTGACGGGCACGCCGAAATCCGACTCGAGCAGCACCTGCTCGAGCTGCTCGAGTGAGCCCTGATCCACACCGCCACGGACGGCGACGCGCCAGTTGGTGGTGACGACCGACTTGACCTTCTGCCAGAATGACTTCTTCGGGAGGTCGCCGTCGCGACGAAACAGGCGCGCCATGCGAGAGATGTCCGGAGGTGAACGAACGCGTCGCTGCTCAGCGCAGTCCGGCGCGGCGCCGCAGCAGCCATTCGGCCGCGAGCAGCAGGAGGGTGGCAAGGTAGAGCCACCCGAGTGAGCGCGCACCGCGGCGCAGGGCCAGCGCCTCGCCGTTGATCGGACCGCTGCGCAGCGTGACCGGCCGCGGCAGCCATTCGCGAGACTGGTTGACTGGGATCACCAGCGCCGCCCCGTCGACGGTGCCGCGCCAGATACCGGCGCCGAGCGGTGGTGTGGCGCCGTGCGCGCCGTCGCTGAACCGAATGGTCGTGCGCGATATCGCGCGGTCGCCATCGCGCGTGAGCACGAGCGCCGCACTCGCCTGCGCACCGCGCCGCCAGGACAGCGGCGCACCGGCGCGGATGATCGACGTGGTGAGCACCGGTGTCGCCGCCCGCCCGCGTGCACCGAGCAGCCAATCGGTGGCGGCCCCGACCAGCGCCTGAAATGCCACCTCACTCACGCCGCCACGGGCACGCCAGCGGCTGAAGCCGGCGGCAGTCACCACCACGCGCCGCACCTCGCCGTCGATCGCGCTGACGACGGGCAGGATGCCCGTGACGCCAAGGCCGGGGGCGGCGCTCAACACCGTCACACCACCACGCGCGGCGGTGGTCGCCAGCAATGGTGGCAGTGACTCGACCACGATCCCGGCCAGCGCGGCCTGAAGAGGCGAGGGGGGCGCGGCGCGCACGAGCAGCTCCGGCGCTTCATCGGCGGGCGGAGCGAGCAGCAGCAGCGCGCGGGTGTTGAGCGCGCCGGGGGGACCCATGGCCGTCGTATCGCCGTGCAGCACGGCCAGCGTCGCGCCGCGCACCGCCGCCCGCACCTGTGATTCCTCCACCGGCAACAGGGCGCCATCCCGCAGCCAGCGTCCGGGCGCGATGCGGTAATAGGCATCGGTGGGGACCGAGACGTTGCCGCGAAGCGCGCTCGCCACATCACGGACATCGGCGTCGGGAGCGGTCGACACGATCACGACACGCTGCCGGGCTCCACGCCGGAAGGCGATCGCCACGGTGTCATTGCGCGGCTGCGCATCATCGCCGGACAGGACGGCGCGCAGCACCGCGAGTGAGTCGCCGGCGGGAATGACGAGGCGGCTCTCCACCACCAACTCACCCGACGCCGGCAGTACCGGCACCTGCTCGTCAGCCAGCACGGCACCGTCCAGAAGCCATCGCAGCGTCGTGGTGGTCGCGCTGGCCGCATCGGTCGTGACCCGCGCCTGCACGTTGACCGTATCGCCGGCCCGGCCCTCCTGCGGTGCACTGATGTCGACGATGGCACGGTCCACCCCCGCCGACGGCGGCAGCACCAGCAGCCTCGACCCGGGCGCGGCCTGCTGAAGCGCCTCGGGGTCATCCAATGCACCATCGGTCACGACGACGAGTCGACGGCCGGCCGCCGTGGCGCGCTGGACGGCCGGTGCGACGGCGCTCGCAGCGTCCGACGCTGACGACGGTGCGGCGCCGAGCCGCGCCGAGTCGCCGAAGAGGACGAGGTTCTCACCGGCCGCAGCCGCCGAGGCAGAATCGCGCGCCATGCGCCAGACTGCCGAATCGCGCGTTCTGCTCCAGCTTGCAGACACGTCGAGCGCGACGAGCGGCACTGGCGGGCGTGCACTGCCGATGGCGAGATCGAGCAGCAGCGCGAGCAGCAGCGCCACCGCGACGGTGCGGAGACCCATCAGCGGCAGCCGCCAGCGCGATGCGGCGGCCGGATACGCGACCCACGCCACCATCACGCCGGTGCCACACGCGAGCACCCATCCCAACACGCCGTTCACTTCGTCACGCCCGCACCGGCCGCGGCAGGAGTGACGGGTGCGCCAGGCTCGACCGGACGCGATCCGGCATCGGCCGCCCGGGGCACGGCGAGGCCGAGTCGGGCGCTCAGCGTCTCACGGGTTGCGGCGAACGCGGCAAGCGTCGGGCCACGCAGGGTGACCCCGCTCGCATCGCGCAGGGTGCGGGTGGGTTCCCTCGATACACCGTTCACAAGCGTCTCGAAATGCAGATGGGGGCCCGTGGACAATCCGGTGGACCCGACGAACCCGATCACCTGACCCTGCCGCACCACCTGCCCTTCCCGCACCTCCGATGCAAACCCCCGGAGGTGACCATACCGGGTGACGATCCCGTTCAGGTGACGGATCTCGATCATCTTCCCGTAGCCGCCACTGTACCCGGCTTTGATCACCGCACCATCTCCCACCGCCCGCACCGGCGTGCCGTGGGGTGCGGCAAAGTCGATGCCGGCGTGCCGTCGCAGGATGCCGAGGATCGGGTGCAGGCGGAGGCCGAAGCCGCTCGACATCCGCCGGAACTCGACCGGCGCGGCGAGGAACGTGGTCCGCATCGGTCGACCGTCTGCATCGTAATACTCGGAGGTGCCACGGGAAGTTGAGAATCGCATCGCGGACATCCACTGGCCGTCATGGAACAGCGCGCCGGCCAACAGCGGACCCACCCGCTCGGCGCCAAACGCCGTCCGGCGCCGTTCGACGACGGCCACGACCGAATCGCCCGGCTGCAGGTCGCGCCCCACGTCGATCTTGTATTCGAAGGCGTCCGCGAACGCATACGCCGCCTCGATGCGCCCGCGCACACCGAGCATGCCGCGACCCGCCTGTCGCATCGACTCGACGAGCGTCTCGCGCACCGGGCCGCGAATCGACAGGGTGTCCGTCCGCCACAGTTCGCGCCGTTCACTCGCCGTCCAGGTGCTGCCGCCGACGCGCACGACCCGGATGCTTCGGTCGTCCGCAACTTGGAACTCGACCTCGCGGATTTGTGCGCCGGCGCTGTCGGCATAGAGCGCCACCGGAATGTCGCGGCGCGCGCGGCTGCGGAGTGCCGAGGCCAGCAGGACGGCATTCGCATCGGAAGGTGGCAGACCGGCACGGACGAGCACGCTCGCCACGCCGTCCCTGACTCGGATCGTATCGCGGTGCGCGAGGGGATCGGCAGTGGCTGTCGCGGGCGAGTCGTCGCGCGGGAGCGATGGCTGCAGCCGTGGCATCGTGGTCGCGACGAGCCATGCCAGGATCGACACCGTGACGAACACGACAGCGCGCGCCCGACGCCCTATCCGGCGTTCGAGCGCGCGCTGTCGTCGAGTTCGGTAGCGTTCCTCGGCTGGTGCGTCGGGCATCAGCGCATGATGGCCGAGTGCGCCGTGTTCCTCAATCCATCTGGCGTCGCATGAAGGTCGGAATCTCGAGGTCGTCCTGACTGACCGGGCGCATGGGTCGGGCGGCATTCGTGAGCGGTCGTGGACCAGCTGCCGACTGCGCCCCGGCGGGACCCTGCTGCGCCGACGCACCAGCCGCGCCGGCCTGACCGGGCCGGACGATGCTGCTGGGCTTGGGCACCACGAGCTGCGGCGGTGCGCTGCGCCCCGGTGCGCCAGCGTGCGGCAGGAGTCCCGGCTTGAAGTCGGGGGTCGCCTGGCCAAGGGCGCGATCGAAACCGGTGGCGATCAGCGTCACGCGGATCTCGCCCTCCATGGCCGGGTTGCTCGAGTCTCCGCCGAAAATGATCTCCGCCTCATCGCCGACCGACTCCTGCACGAGCTCGGCAATCTGCTGGACCTCGCCGAGCTGGAGGTCGGGACCGCCGACGATGTTGATGAGCACCGACTGTGCGCCGGTGATCGAGACGTTGTCGAGGAGCGGGCTGGCGATGGCCTGCTGGGCCGCCTCCATCGCGCGATTCTCACCGCGGCCGATCCCTGAGCCCATCAGTGCCGATCCACCGTTCTGCATGACCGTGCGCACGTCGGCAAAGTCGACGTTGATAGTGCTCGAGGTGTTGATGATGCCCGAAATGCCCGAGGTCGCCTGCAGCAGGACCTCGTCGGCCTTCTTGAGTGCGTCCTGAAATGGCATCCCGCGTCCGACGACGGCGAGCAACCGCTCGTTCGGCACGATGATCATCGTGTCGACGTGCTTGCGCAATTCGCTGATGCCGAGCTCTGCCTGACGCATCCGCTTGCGCCCCTCGAAGAGGAACGGCTTGGTGACGATGCCGACCGTGAGTGCGCCGGCTTCGCGGGCCAACTCGGCAATGACCGGAGCGGCGCCGGTTCCGGTGCCGCCGCCCATGCCGCAGGTGACGAAGACGAGATCCGCGCCGGCGACGGTACGGCTCACCTCCTCGCGATTCTCCTCGATCGACTGCCGCCCGACATCGGGACGCGCGCCAGCGCCGAGTCCGTTGGTGAGCTTGCGGCCGATCTGGATCTTCACGTCAGCCTTCGAATTGTGCAGCGCCTGCGCGTCGGTGTTCACGGAGATGAACTCGACACCGCTCAGGTGCTCCTCGATCATGCGATTGACTGCGTTTCCACCACCGCCTCCAACGCCGATGACCTTGATCACGGCGGTGGATGCGTTGCGTTCCTCGAACTCGAAGATCATGGCGGTCATGGGGCGCTGCGCTCCGCGGAATGACGGGAGGAAGACCAGGCTGCCGGCAGGCGAACAGAGTGACGATTCGACTGGCCCGGAGACACGTTCCCTCTCGATGGCCTGAATGGCTGAGAGTATAGCAAACGTCAGCTTCAAACGCTATGACGGTTTTTCCCGACGTCAATGGCGTCGGCTCGCATTCCCGTCACCAGCGCGTGAGGCGACGCATGCACAGGCCAACATTCTTGCCTGTCGACACTTACGACGCCAGCCGTGACGCTGCATGACAGCGGAGGTGAGGGAATGCTCATCATCTCGGCCGCATCGATCCACCTCGAAGTTGCCTGGAATCACTGGAGCCAATCGGCGTCAGTTGCTTTGACTCACGAGTCGTCGCGTGCACGAAATCGGCGCTTGCGTGGATTCGCGTGCCAGAGCCCCGCGCGACGGTCCTGCCACTGCACGCCGCGAATGACGAAGCGGACGGATCCACGAAGGACCCGTCCGCTGAGGCTGCCACCACACACCAGATCCGCGCCGTCAGGCCGTCAGGCCAGCCACATCGCAACGACGTGCGGCAGTCGACGCGACCGCATGCGTCAGAAGAAATCCTGGAACCATTCCTTGAGCTTGCCGACGAGTTGGTTGACCCCGGCGGGTGCCGTGCTGCCGGGTCGCTTCCCTGCCGCAGCCGGCTGCAGCATCGACGCGATCGCAACGCGGCCGGCGGCAAACTGCGCCAGTCCGACCACACAACTGAACCGCGGCGAGTTGACCGCTTCGATCAGTCCATCCACCGCATCCGGCCGGCCAATGCGCACGGTCTGTCCGAACAGGTCCGAGGCGAGTTCGGCAATACCAGCCGTCACGGAGGCGCCGCCTGTGACCACCACCCCGGCATTCAGCTGCTTGGCAAAGCCGGCGCGTTCGAGATCGCGCTGGACATGGTCGAAGATCTCATCGGTGCGCTGCTGGATGATGTGGGCCAGCAGCTCGTACGGAATCTGTCGGTCGCCCTGCGTCACCGTGCTCGGCAGGGTGATGAACTGACCGGGTTGTATCATCGGCTCGTAGGCGCAACCGTACTCTTCCTTGAGGCGGTCTGCGTCGACGGGGCTGACACCGAGCCCGTGCACGATGTCGGCAGTCACGTTCTGGCCGCCGAGGTTGATCGTCGCCACATGCCGGATCTTGCCCTCGAGGAAGACGGCGACGTCGGTCGTGCCCGAGCCCATCTCGACGAGCACCACGCCGAGCTCCTTTTCGTCTTCCGTCAGTGCCGCGAGGGCGCTGGCGAGCGGGGCGAGCACGAGGTCGTGCGTCCGGTATCCCGCCTTCTCCACGGCCTTGCGAATGTTGTTGGCGGGGGACGCGCCGACCGTGACGAGGTACATCTCCGTCTCGAGACGCGTCCCGACCATGCCGACGGGGTCACGGACGCCGAGGTTCTTGTCGACCGTGTACTCCTGCGGGATCGAGTGCAGCAGTTCGCGTTCGCGCGGGATCGATTGTGCGCGGGCGACCTCGTTGGCGCGGTCGACGTCGGCACGGGTGATCTCATCCCCGTTGACCGCCACGATGCCCTGGCTGGTCATGGTCTGGACGTGCTCGCCGGCGATGCCGACGTAGAGGCTGTCCACCTTCTGCCCCGCCATCCGCTCCGCGTCGCCCAGGGCCTGGGCAATCGAGCGCGTCGTCTCCTCGATATCGGAAACGACGCCTCGGCGGAACCCGGACGTTTTCGCGGTGCCGACGCCCAGGATCTTGAGCATCGGTCGCCGTGGCAGGTCGCCGATCACCTCCGCGATGAGCGCGGTGGTGTGCGACGAGCCGATGTCGAGCGCGGCGACGAGACGATCTTGGCTCATGGGAGTCGGGCGATGACGAGGTTGCGGAACCGCAGGTCGAGCTCCGTCGCGCGGATGCGGCGACGCGCGAGGTCCTGCTCGACGGGAAAGATGTCAGCGAGCCGCTCCAGCGTCACCTGCGGTGTGACGCGCACCCGTTGCCGCGTGGTCCGGAGCTGCCACTCGGTCGGAGAGACGCGTCGCGCCTCCTCGATGGCATCGAACAGCATCGGCGCGTTGGCGCGCATGGCGCCGAGGAGGTTGAACAGCCGGCGATCGGCGGCCGTGTCACGCGGGCCGAGCGCGGGCAATACCACCGGTGCGTCGAAGGCCGAGAGGGCGGGATCGATCGGGAGCCGGGTGCCGGCCGAATCGACGCCACGAAAGCCGTCCGCCGTCGCGACGAGAGCAATCGGTGTGCGTTCGACGATGGTGACGACGAGCGTGCCGGGCAGCCGGCGGCGCACTTGGGCGCTCGCGACGAGCGGGAGCGACTCGACCCGCGCCGCGAGCACGGAGGGACTCTGGAAGACGCTGGCAGCGGTATCGGTGCCGAGGGCTCCGATCACCACTGTGGGCGTGAGGAAACGCGCCCCCTCGAGCTGCACACTCTGCACGTGGAAATAGTCGAGCCTGCCCAGCAACGGCGGGGCGGCGAACCACGCCAGCAGGACGGCTGCGGCAGCGGCGACGAGCATGGCGCCACGCCTGGACGAGAGGGGTAAGGCGGGCGCGGCCGCGGCGGCACGGGCGGCGGCGATCATGGCAGGACTCCGAGCGCCGCAAGGAGTTCGGGTCCAACGGCGGTGACGTCGCCGGCACCCATCGTCAGCACGACGTCCCCGGGCCGCACGAAGGCTCGCACGGCGTTCGTCGCATCGGCGCGAAGGCCGTGCCAGTCGGGAGCATGGCCGGCCGAGGCGGCCGCATCGGCAATCAGGTCCGAGGTCACGCCGGGGATTGGGGTCTCGCGCGCCTTGTAGATGTCGGTGAGCAGCACGACGTCGCTGCCGAACGCGAGCGCCTGACCGAACTCCGTCGCGAAGTCGCGGGTGCGCGTGAAAAGATGTGGCTGGAACAGGGTGACGATGCGCCGGCCCGGGTACGCGGTTCGGGCAGCCTCGAGCGTGGCACGCACCTCGGTCGGATGATGGGCGTAGTCGTCGATGACGAGGATCCCGTGGACGTCACCCTTCACCTGAAAGCGCCGCTCGACGCCGCCGAACGACTCGAGCCCAACCTTGAGCTCGCCAAAATCGTAGCCGAGCAGCAGTCCGGCGCCGAGTGCTGCCAGCGCGTTGCGGCGATTGTGTTCGCCCGGGACTCGCAGCGTGAGCGAACCGAGCGGCGCGCCGTCGAAGATGATCTGCATCGAGCCACCGTCCCAGACGCCGACCAGGCGCGCGTCGGCGCTCGTGGTCCCGTAGCGGATCACGTCGGCCGAGTCCGGCAGGGCGAGCGTGCTGGCGCCGTGATCGTCGGCACAGATGACGATGCCCCGGGCTCCCGACAGGTACGCCTCGAAGGTGCGCCTGATGTCCGCCAGATCGGTATAGATGTCGAGGTGATCGGCCTCGACGTTGGTGACGACGGCGATGGTTGGATGGAGCGCCAGGAACGAGCGGTCGTACTCATCCGCCTCGACCACGACGGTGGAGCCCCCGCCCCAGCGCAGGTTGCCACCCCACTGCTCGACGCGACCGCCGACGACGCCAGTCGGTGCCGCGTCGGTGCCAGCGAGCGCCTCGGTGGTCATGACGGTGGTGGTCGTCTTGCCATGCGTACCCGCAATGCCCACGATTTCGAGACCCGCCACCGCCGCGCCCAGTGCCTCGGCTCGGCGGATGATCGGCAGGCCACGGCGAATGGCTTCGGCGATCTCGACGTGATCGCGCGGAATGGCGGACGAGGCGATGACGGCGCGCGCGCCGGCGACGAACTCCGCCGAATGCCCGCGATGCACGGTCACGCCAAGGGCGTCGAGGTCAGCGTTCCCGGTGACACTCATGTCACTGCCCGTGACCCTGACGCCGCGCCGGACGAACAGTTCCGCGAGCGCGCTCATGCCGGCTCCGGCAATGCCGACGAAGTGAATCGGGCGGACATCCGGGTCCCGGAGGAGGCGGATGGCGTCCTCGCGCATGCGGGCACTGCTGGCAGGATCGACGCTCATTCGGGTGCGATGCCTTACGTGAGGTTCAATGATGCAAGTATTTCTCTTGCAATGACTTGTGCCGCGTCGACTCGTGCTCTCTCACGCGCCTGCCGACTCATCGCGGCGAGCACGTCCGGATCAGCGCAGGTCATGGCGAGGGCAGTGCCGAGGGCGCCGCTCCCGAGCTCGGACTGCAGCACGAGCTGCGCGGCGCCATGGCTGGCGAGCGCCCGCGCGTTGAGTGTCTGATGATCGGCAGCGGCCGTTGGGAGCGGCACGAGGATCATGGGAATGCCCCACGCGCAGAGCTCTGCGGTGCTCATCGCGCCGGCGCGGCCGACCGCAAGATCGACGGCGTCGTACGCCTGCGCCATGGGCTGCTGATACGCGACGAGGCGGATGCGGTCGCTCGCGAGGTGCGCCAGTCTGGCATGTTCGTTCGGTCCTGTAATCCAGATCATCCCCCAGCCCGGCGGCAGGCCCTGCTCGGCGATGAGGGCGGTCGCGTCATTGATGGCACGCGATCCCTGACTTCCGCCGAACACCAGGATCAGGCGCGAGACGTCGCTCCCGAAGCCCCAGCGGGCGCGGCCGATGGCGCGATCAGGCAGCGTGCCTGGCGGCGGCGCGATCGGGTTTCCGGTGTGACGCGCTGCACTGCGAGCCGACGCGGGCAGCGTCGCGATCGCTTCGGGAAAGCCGAGGAACGTCGCGCGGGCGGCTGGGCTGAAGAGTCTGACAGTGAGGCCGGCGTGGGCGTTCTGCTCCTGCAGGAAATAGGGGATGCCGGTGAGCCGCGCATACCCGAGGAGCGCACCGGCCGCGTACCCCCCCGTGCCGAGCACACCGAGTGCGGGGCGCTCGCGCATCAGCGTCCGGATTCGCGACAGGGCACCGGCGAGTCCGCGAAGAGTCTGGATGTTCCTGAGGGGCGCGCTGCGATAGAGGGGATGCAGGTCGAGCAGCTCATGCCGCCAGCGGGTGGCCGGCAGTACCGTCCGCTCGATGCCACGCTGGGCGCCGATGAACATGATGTCCAGGTCCGGCCGCTGTGCGACGAGGGCGTCCGCGATCGCCAGGCCCGGATACAGATGTCCACCCGTCCCACCACCCGCGATGTAAAAGCTCGAGCCAGCGGCCATCACCGCGTGCCGCGGGCAAGCAACGGGTCCGGCAGGGCGTCGCTGTACACACGCTCTCGCGTACTCCCGATGTTGACGAGAATTCCCGTCATCGCCAGTGACAGCAGCAGGTTGCTGCGCCCGTACGAGATGAAGGGGAGTGTGAGGCCGGTGTTCGGAAACAGCCCGGTGATGACGGCGAGGTGCACGAAGGCGGTGGTGACGGTCGTCAGCGTCAGGCCAACGGCAGTCAGCTGCAGAAATGGACTGCGGGCATCGCGGGCGATGCGAAAGCCCAGCCACGCGTAGCCGGCGAAGAGGATCACCACGGCGGCGATGCCGACGAAGCCCCACTCCTCGCCGATATTGGAGCCGATGAAGTCGGTGTACTGGAATGGCAGGAAGCCGCTCTGCTGCCGACCTTCGCCGAATCCAACGCCGAACATCCGGCCCGAGCCGATGGCGATCATCGACTGGCGGGTCTGCAGGTTGACGTCCTGCGCACAGCCGACGGCGGCCGGCTCGTCTCGCCAGCCGGCGATCCGGCACTTCACGTAGCCGTTCATCTTGCCCCAGACCAGCGGGGTGACCAGCAGGCCGATCAGCAGGAAGTGGCCGACCCGGGCTCCGGCGACGAACAGCATCGCGCCCATCAGCGCCAGATAGAAAAGCGCGACCGAGATGTCGGGTTCGAGGACCGCGAGGACGGCCAGGGTACCGTTCACGACGAAGAATGGCAGGAGACCCTTACCGAGCCGGCGGAGCTGCTCCCCTTTCTTTGCGGCGAGCATCGCGGTCCAGAAGATCACGGCCATCTTGGCGAACTCGGACGGCTGCACCGCCCGGTTGAAAAGGAACCGCTTGGAGCCGTGGACGTCGCCTTTCTTGAGCAGCAGGACCGCCACCATCATCGCGATCGCAAGACCCATGAGGTGCCATGCCCACTTCCGGTACTGCTCGGCATCGAACTTGGCACAGATGGCGAAGGCGATGATACCGAGCCCGGCGCCGGTGAGCTGGCGGACGAGATAGTACTCCGCCGGATCGTTCTTCTGCTGGGCGACGATGACGGTGGCGCTGTACACCGTGGCGAGCCCGAAGACGAGCAGGAACGCCGTGATCATGAGGAGCGCACGCGCTTCGACGCCCATGCGCCAGCGCTCGCGCACCACCTCGACGGTGACGGCGGCGGTCACGCCACACCGCCGCTGGCGAAGGTCCGGAACGCCGCGCCGCGTTCCTCGTAGTTGCGGAACATGTCGTAGCTGGAGCAGGCGGGAGAGAGCAGGATGGCATCGCCGGGGCCGGTCATGCCGCGGGCGCGCTGGATCACTTCGGCGAATGTACCATCGACCCGAACCACGGGGATGAGCCCGGCGAGATCGTGCTCGATCTCGGCAGCCGCCTCACCGAATGCGATCACCGAACGTCCGCACGCGGCGAACGCCTTGGCGAGTGCGGTGTACGGTTCGCCCTTGTGGCGACCGCCGAGCAGGAGGACGAAGGGTCGCGTCATGCCCTGCACCGCGACCAGCGTCGAACTGACGTTCGTCGCCTTCGAGTCGTTCAGCCAGAGGCGGCCATCGCTGGTGGGGACAGGCTCGAGCCGGTGTGCGAGCGCCTGGAAGGTGCGCAGCGCCTGCGCCATCGCGCGGCGCGACGCGTCGGTGCGGTGCGCCTCATCGGCCACCGCCACGGCGAGTGCAGCCGTCAGCGCGTTGGCGACGTTGTGGTCTCCGACCAGCGCCAGCTCCTCCCGCTGCAACAGCGGTGCACCGAGCAGATGCAGCGTCCCGGTGGACGGGTCATACCAGGCGTCCGCCGGCGTCCCGATGCGGAACCTCAACACCCGCCCGGGCAGTTCCCCGCCCCGGCCGAGGCGTTCATGGAGCCGCAGCACCGCGTCGTCGTCGCCATTGAGCACCCACTGCGAACCCGCCGTCGCGTTGGCGAAGAGCCGCGACTTGTCGCCGTAGTACGCGTCGAGCGAGGGGTACCGATCGAGATGGTCCGGGCTGAGGTTGGTGACCACGCCGACCGTTGGTGCGATGCCCGGGGTGTCGTGCAGTTGAAAGCTGGAGCACTCGAGCGCCGCCCACGACGGCTGGGGGTCGCGCAGTGCGACATCGGCGAGCGCCGTGCCGATGTTGCCGGCATCGACGGCGTCGCGGCCCAGCGCGCGCAACAGGTGGCCGATGAGTGCGGTGGTGGTCGTCTTGCCGTTGGTGCCCGTGGTGGCGATGTAGCGCAGCGCAGGCATCGCCTGCAGCGCGATCTCCATCTCCCCGACGACCGGCACGCCGTGCTCCCGCGCAGCCACGAGCGGCGGCGCGGTGGGCGGCACGCCGGGGCTGGCGACGACGAGTGCGCAGCGGGTGATGCGCGCCAGATCGTGACCGCCCAGTTGCACGTCGATGCCGACCGCCCGGAGCGCCGCGGCCGTGGATTCGAGCGCCGGTGTGTTGCCGCCGTCGGAGGCGTATACCGCGCAGCCGTCCCGATGCAGCAGCAGAGAGACGGCGCGACCGGACTTGCCGAGGCCGAGCACGGCGACCTCGCCAGCCGAGCGGCCGAGGTGCCCGGACAGGGCCTCCGTCATCGCACCTTCAGCGTGCCAAGCGCAAGGAAGGCGCAGAGAATGCCGATGATCCAGAAGCGCACGACGACCTGCGACTCCGGCCACCCCTTCATCTCGAAGTGGTGGTGCAGCGGTGCCCTGAGGAAGACACGATTCTTCTGCGCGAACTCGAGCCCGAACTTCCTGCGACGGTACTTGAACACCGACCGCTGGATGATCACCGACACCATCTCGGCCACGAACACCGCGCCGACGATCGCGAGCAGGAACTCGCTCTTGAGCAGGATGGCGACGGCGCCGATCGCGCCGCCGAGGGCGAGCGAGCCCGTGTCGCCCATGAAGACCTGCGCCGGGAAGGCGTTGAACCAGAGGAAGCCGATGAGGGCACCGAAGATGGCCGCGCAGAAGATCGTGAGCTCACCGGCGCCCCGCAGATAGAAGAGCTGGAGGTAGGCGCTGGTGTCGATGCGGCCCATCGCATACGCGTAGATCGCAAAGGTGACCGCCGCGATGGCGCAGAGGCCGGCCGCGAGCCCATCGAGGCCGTCGGTGAAGTTCACCGCGTTGCTGGTGCCGGTCAGGATGAACGTGACGAACGGCACGTACGTCCAGGCGAAGCCGATCGAGAGCGGCACGATCAGGACGTATTTCAGGAACGGCAAGGTGGTCGAGGCGCCGGGCAGTGTGCTGATCGGGTCGAGCCACAGGTACAGGCCGAGCGCGACACCGATCACGATCTGGCCCGCGAGCTTGTAGCGCTCGACGAGTCCCTCGTTCTTCACGCCGAGTCGCTTCTGTCGGAGCTTGAGGTAGTCATCGAGAAAACCGATGCCACCCATCCACGTCATCACGCCCAGCGCGAGCAGCACGTAGCGGTTGTCGAGCTTGGCCCACAGCAGCGTCGGGATGATGGTCGCCGCGAGGATGATCAGCCCACCCATCGTCGGGGTGGAGCCCTTCGCCTGATGCGAGTCGGGGGTGCCCTCGCGCACGATCTGGTGGAGCGCCATCGCGCGGAGGCGTCCGATGATCACCGGTCCGACGACGAATGCCATCAGCAGCGCGGTGACGGCTGCAGCCACCGCCCTGAAGCTGATGTAGTAGATCAGCCGGAGCGGCTCCCAGTAGGGCTGGAGGGGCGTGAGCAGGTGAAACAGCACGTCGAGGCGAGGGCTGGAGTCAGGAGGTGGGCGTCGCCCATTCGGTGAGCGGTGCGACGAGCCGTTCGAGGCGGGCACCGCGCGATCCCTTGAGCAGGATGGCGCTGTCGTGTGGCAATCGGGGCAGCAGGTCGCCGGTCACGCGCATGGCGTCGTCGGCCGTCACCACGCGTGGATCGGCGGGAGCGACGCGATGGAGCGCCGCGGCGAAGTCGCCGATGCCGACGATCACGGCGAGCGGGCGGCTGATCGCGTCCCGCGCAATGTCGTCGTGCAGCGCATCGGCGGTGGCGCCGAGCTCGCGCATGGTGCCAAGCACGGCGACCAGCGGCCGCGCGCCGCCCACGGCCTGCAGCAGGTCGAGGGCAGCGCGCATCGAGGGTGGATTGGCGTTGTAGGCGTCGTTGACGAGCAGGGCGCTGCCGAGCGGCTCGACGGCAGCGCGCATCGACGGCTGCACCATACGCGACAGGCCGTGCTGCATGTGTTCGAGCGTGACGCCGAAGCCGCGCGCGACGGTGACGGCGAGCATGGCGTTCCGGAGGTTGTGCACGCCGCGCAGCGGGATGTGCAGTTCGCCATCGTCGAACGTCAGGACGCCGCTGCCGTCGGCCTCCAGCCGCCAGCGGAGCGGCTGCAGGTGGCCGCCATCGAGACCCGCGACCACCACCTGCTGCCCGTCGCCAGTCACACCGGCGGCGACCTCCGGATGGGCAGCCGGGGTGATCACGACCGGCACGCCCTGCGTGAGCTCGAGTTCCTCGCGGAGGACGCCGGCGAGGTCACCGAAGCCCTCGAGGTGTTCCTCGCCGATGGACGTGATCACGGTCACGTCGGGTGCGATGATGGCACGCAACCGCGCGATCTCGCCCGGACTGTTCGTGCCGGCCTCGATCACGGCCACCTCGGCATCATCGGGCAGCGCGAGGAGCGTGAGGGGGACGCCGATCTCGTTGTTGAGATTCCCGGGCGTCGCGTGCACGTCGTACGCACCGGCGAGCATCGCTGTCACGAGCGCCTTGGTGCTCGTCTTGCCGTTCGAGCCGCCGATGGCGATGACCGGCTTGCCCCACGCATGGCGGCGGAAGGCACCCAGCGCGCCAAGTGCGACACGTGTGTCACGAACCACGAACACCGGCACGCCGGTGCCGGCGGCCCGCGCCGGATCGGTGACGACGAGGCCAGTCGCGCCGGCACGCACGGCATCGGCGAGAAAGTCATGCGCGTCGAACCGGTCGCCCCGCAGCGCCACGAAGAGCGTACCCGGTGCGATCGTGCACGTATCGGTGCTGACGGCCGTGAACTCGCGCGCACCGGCCGGCAGCGGCACGTCGGTGCAGCCGGCGAGCGCCTGCGCGACGCGATCCATCGTCCAGAACGCGTGACCGGACGTCGTGTACGGGACGTCGCTGGCGAGCGCCGTGTGCGGCGCCGTCATCGGCCCGCCGTGAGTTCTGCCACGATCACTGCCTCGTCGAACGGGTAGCTGGTGGTGCCGCGGATCTGGTAGGTCTCGTGGCCCTTGCCCGCCAGCAGCACGAGATCATCCGGTCCAGCGAGTGTAATCGCCCGTGCAATCGCGGCACGACGATCCTCCTCACGGATGGCGCGCCCTTCGGGCATGCCGGCGACGATGTCGTCGATGATGCGCGCGGGGTCCTCCGTGCGCGGATTGTCGCTGGTGACGATGCAGGTGTCCGCGAGTGCGGCCGCGACGCGACCCATCTCCGGCCGCTTGCCACGATCGCGGTCGCCACCGGCACCGAAGGCGACGATCACCTTGCCGCGTGCGAACGGGCGCACGGACTGCAGCGCACGCTCCAGCGCATCGGGCGTGTGGGCGTAGTCGCGCAGGACGGCGGGCGACGTGCTGAGGCGCTCCAGTCGCCCCGACACCTGCGGCATGCAGGAGAGGCGTGCGCCAATGTCACCGAGCGTGAGTCCGAGCCCCACCGCGACGGCGGCCACACCGACGGCGTTCTCCACCTGAAAGTCGCCCAGCAGCGGCAGGTGCACCTTCACGGGAGCCACTTCCGGTGCATGCAGCGTGAAGGAGCTGCCGCTGGTGGTGAACTCCGTCCGGCGCGCGTACACATCGGCGACACGCGCCCCGGCCGAGAACCGCAGTCGGCGATGCGACGTCACGGGCAGCGCCTGCCACGCCTCGTCATCGGCGTTCACCACCACACACGCGTCCTCCGTGAGGTGATGCAGGAGGGTGGCCTTGGCGGCGAAATACGCCGCCATGGTGCCGTGATAGTCGAGATGGTCGCGCGTGAAGTTCGTGAACAGCGCCGCACTGCACCGCAGCCCATCGAGACGGTGCTGATGCAGCGCGTGCGAACTGGCTTCCATGGCGACCCATGTCACGCCGGCATCGACGAGTTCGCGGAGCAGTCGCTGCAGCTCGATCGGGCCTGGCGTGGTGAGCCCGCTGCCGCCGGGAAGCACGTGGCCCTCCGATCCGACCAGCACGCCGAGCGTGCCGACCGAGGCCGCCGGCTGCGTGTCGGTCGAGAGCAGGTGGCGCAGCATGCTGGCGGAGGTGGTCTTGCCATTGGTACCCGTGACACCGATGAGGCGCAGCGCCCGTGCCGGCTCACCGTACCAGGCGGCCGCGGCCACGGCGACGGCGCGGCGCGTGTCGGCGACGACGAAGGCAGGCAGCGAGGTCTCCGCCGCCTCACCGATGATGGCCGCCGCGGCTCCGGCTGCCTCCACCTGCGGCAGGTAGCGATGCCCGTCGCTGACGGCGCCGTGCACGGCGGCGAAAAGCGTTCCATCACTGACGGCACGGCTATCGGCCGTGAATGCGGTGAACGCCGACGGCATGTTGCCACGCTGCGCGCGCAGCAGCCCGGCTGCCAGCAGCGCATCGCGAATCACCGCGGCAGGAACGCCCACGGTCACGGCGCGCGGTGCAGTCGCACGACGGTGCCGGGCATCGCCGGCATCCCGGCGGCGGGTGTGGTGCCATCGACCGCCGTCGAGTCCACGCGCACGCGGAAGCCGCGCTCGTGCAGCGTGAAGAGTGCCTCACGCATCGAGAGCTGCGACACGTCGGGCACGGCGCGATCGGTGACGGGCGCCGCCTGGGTGTTGCGCCGCGCCGGCGCGATCGCAATGAGGTATGGCACCGCACCCTCCAGCGCCTCGGCACGCTGGCGGCGCGCGATCCGTGCGGCGGGCACCGAGAGCGACGGCGATGGTGCTGCGGGTGTCGTGTCGCCGTCCGAACCTGGGACCACCGGCGACGGGATGGCCTGCTTCGCCAGTTCGGTGCGGTTGATCGAGCCGTTCGCCGACGCGATCGCCCCCTCGATGATCGCCTTCAGGATCGGCGCGGCGATGACGCCACCGTAGATCTGGCCGGCGCGGGGTCGGTCGAGCTTGGCCAAAATGACGAGCTGTGGGTCATTGGCTGGAAAGATCCCGACGAAGCTGGCCGTGTAGTCGCCCGAGTTGTAGCTCCCGTCGCGCAACAGCTTGGTGGTGCCCGACTTGCCAGCGAGAACGAACTTCGTGAGTGCAGCGCTGCGGCCGGTGCCCTCGCTGATCGTGTGCGTGAGCACCTCGCGCATCTGCTGCGCAATGTCCGCCGAGAAGACGCGCCGCACCATGCGCGGCGTGTGCTGCCACTTCACGGTGCCGTCCGGATTGCGGATCTCGCGCACGAGGCTCGGCTCCATCAGCCATCCGCCGTTCGCGATGGCCGCGTAGGCGAGCGCGAGCTGGAGCGGCGTGACGGTGAGTTCGTAGCCCATCGCCATCGACGACGGCGTGTACTTGTCCCAGCGTCCCAGCGGTCGCAGTCGTCCCGGCGATTCGCCCGGATACGAGAGCCCGGTATACGCGCCGAAGCCCAGATTCCGCAGCAGTTCGTAGTGCACCTTGTCGGTCATCAAGTCGCGGAGCGTGACGATACCGATGTTGCTGGACTGCGCCAGCACTTCGGTCACGGTCATGTGCGCCGCCACGTGCGCGTCGATGATGCGCCGGATGCCCCGATAGTTGAGCACACCGTTGTGTGTGTTGATCACCGCATCGGGGCGCGTGCGCCCATCGGCGAGCAGCTGCGCCACCACGAACGGCTTCAGCGTCGAGCCGGGCTCGTAGGGATCGGTGACGGCGGTGAGCTTCGACGCCACGCCGTTGCGCGTGCGGCTGGCGAGCGCGATGATCTCGCCGGTCCGGGGATCCAGCACGACGACATCGCCGCCATCGGCGCCATTGGCGGTCACCGCCTGCTCGAGAGCGTGCTCCGCGATGTCCTGCAGGGCGTAGTTGATCGTGAGCGTGAGCTCGCTGCCGGGCACCGGCGCGATGATCGGCGCGTCGGGTGACTCGAGGCGGTCACCGCGTCCGGTCCGGATGAGCTGGCGCGACCCCGTGACGCCCTGCAGCAGCGTGTCGAGCGCGAGCTCCACGCCGCTGATGGCGCGATCGCCGTCGAGCGCGCCGACGACGGCGCGCACCCCGCGCGAGTTGATCGCCATCACGCGCGCCATCTCGTAGGAGGCGTAGACCCCGCGCATGCCGATGAGGGGACTGGCATCGTCGACCGGATACCGGCCGGGGAGGTTGATCCACTTGCGCGTGGTATCGAGCGCGCGCCGCGCGAAGGGCATCGGTGCGCCCAGCTTCTTCAGCGTCCGCTCGAGCAGCACGCGATCCTCGCGACGCACCTGATTCGGCGCGATGTTGAACGACACCAGCTCGCGGCTCTCGACCAGCGGCATGCCGCTCGCATCGACCATGCGGCCGCGCGGCGCCGGCAACCGCTCGAGCCGCGTCTGCTGGCGCGCGGCGCGGTCCGCCCACTGCCTCCCGTCGAGGAGCTGGACGCGCGCTGCCTGAAGCACGATCGCCGCGGCAAAGAGCGCCACGCCCCATTCCACCAGCGTGAAGCGATCGCGCAGCACGGCGAACCGGTCACGGAGCGACACGTGGTGCCTCCGTGACCGGCAGGTCGATCACCTGGGTGTCGGACGGCACGCGCATGCCAAGGCGTGTTTGCACGAGTGGCGCCAGCGTGTTGCGACTGGACGCCGACCGGATGTCGGCCTCCAGCGTGACGACCTCCCCGAGGAGCTGCGTGCGCGTCCGCTCGATGGCGGCGACGTCCTGCTGCAGAGTGAGCCCGGCGGCACGGCGCGCGACGACGCCGACCGTCACGATCAGGAAGCCGAGCAAGCCGATCGCGATCATGGTGCGCCCGCGACGGCGCGGTGTGGCTACGCGGCTCTTTGCCATATGCGGAGATGTGCGCTGCGTGCGCGCGGGTTGGCGGCAATTTCGCCGGAGCTGGCGACGATGGCCTTGCGCGTGATGAGTGTGCCCTGCGCCACCCCGCCGCACTGGCAGAACGGCGTGCGCGGCGGACAGGTGCACGCCACGCTCCAGTCGCGGAAGGCGTGCTTGACGAGCCGGTCCTCGCCGGAGTGGTACGCCATCACCAGCAATCGTCCGCCGGGAGTGAGCCGGTCACGCAGCGCCGGCAGGGCTCGCGTCAGGCCGGCCAGTTCATCGTTCACGGCGATTCGCAGGGCCTGAAAGAGCCGAGCGAAGTCGGACGGTCCGGAGCGCGAGCCCAGCGTGGCGCGGATCGCATTCACGAAGTCGTCGCTGATGCCGAACGGTCGCACCGCGCGTCGCTCGACGATGACCCGGCCCAGTCGCGTGGCGCGCGGCTCATCGCCATAGGCACGGAACGCGTGCACCATGGTGTCCTCGCCGGCGGTATTGAGCCAGTCAGCGGCGGTGGCACCATGCGCCTCCATGCGCATGTCGAGTGGTGCACCGATCCGGAACGAGAAGCCGCGCGTGTCGTCGTCGAGCTGGCGCGAGCTCACGCCGAGGTCGAGCAGGATCGCGTCGAAGGTGCGGCCCGCGAGCGACGGCATGCGGTCGACATCGGCGTAGTTGCCCAGCACGATGTCGAGCGCACCCGCCGCCAGCGGCTGGGCGAGCCGGGCGCTCGCGACGGCAACGGCCGCCGGGTCGCGGTCGAGCGCGGTGACACGTTTCCCGGCCTCGAGCAACGCTGCGGTGTGCCCGCCGCCACCGAGTGTGCCGTCCAGCACCGTCGTCGCGTCCACACAGGCCGTCAGCACGGCATCCACCAGCACGGGGGCATGGTAGGCCGTGGCGAAAGCGCCGTGGGAGCTTGTCTCAGGTGCAGTGATCATGCGGTCGGGCCGGAGGTGGGCAGCGAGCGCAATCTAGCGAATATCTCTCTCGCACATGCTGACGGAATGCACGACGCCCGCCGTCAGGAAGACGGCGGGCGTTGCGTGCGGCAGGCGTCAGCGCCGACCTACTTGCAGACGGCCTTTTCGGTCTGCGTTCCGGCAGGCAGCAACTGCGCCAGGGCCTGCATCAACTGTCCGGCGGCCTGCGGCGCAAAGCGGCCACCGGCGGGGACGTTCACCTGGGCAATCGCGAACTGCTCGTTGGCCTGCTTGACGAGCTGGCAATTCCGCGTCTCGCCGCCAGCCTTCAGCATCGCCTGACCACGACGCAGCGCGACGGCTCCGAGCAGGAACTTCGCCTGCTGCTTGCGCTCCGGGCTGGTGGCGCGGTTGTCGGCGAGCGTGAGGAAGTTCACCGTCGACGCATAATCCGCATCCGGCGTCTCCGGCTTGAGTTCGCGCTGCGCCTTGTTGCCGAGGTCGAGCGCGACGTCGCCCACGAGCGAGCTGTCCGCCGTCTTCTGCGCGGCAACCAGCGCCGCATACGCACTGTCGGGCTGCTTCAGGTCGTTGTAGAGCTGCGCGAGCTGCAGGTTGCCACGCTCCACGGCAGCATCGAGCACGAGCGCCTTCTTGAGCGTCTCGATGGCCTGCTGGGTCTGGCCGGCGGCGCGCTGCGTCTGTGCGGCGAAGACGAGCAGGCTGGCGTTCTCGGGGAACTTCGCCACGCCCTTCGCAATCTCCTCGGCGGCCTTGGCCGGCTGGCTGTCGGCCTGATAGGCCGCGGCCATCCGGAAGAAGAAGCTGGTGTCGGCCATCGCCGTGTCTACGGCGGCGAGTTCAGTGCCGGTCCTGATGGCAGCCTTGTTCTCGCGCGCGGCGAGTTCGACGAGGAATTGCGTGCGCATCAGCGCGGCATCGCCGGGGTTATCCTCGACGGCCTTGCGGATGATCGGCAGCGCCACGCCCGGATTGCCGGCACCGGCGATCGCCTTCGTCACGTCATCCACCAGGCGCGTGTTCGTCGGATCGGACGCGATCAGGCCGGTGTACGCCTGAATCATCTTGTTCGCGTTGGCGGTGTCCTTCGGGTTCGCGACGTTGCGCTTGCGGTAGATGTCACCGGCGATCGACAGGGCACGACGGCTGCGCGAGTCGATGGCGAGGATTTCCTCGGCCATGGCGAGCTGCGCATCGTCCGGTGCCTTGGTCTCGAACATCGCGTTCAGCAGGCAGGTGCGGGCGATCACGGCGCGCGGGAACAGCGCGATGCCTTCGCGGGCCGACGCCATCGCCTTGTCCCAGTTCTTGTCCCGGGCGGCGTTCACGCAGTTACGCTCCGGCACGAGCTGCTTCCGCGCCTCGACGATCTCGGCTGAAATGAGCTTCGCGGCGTCACCGGCCTTGGGCGCGCTGGCAAGCGTCAGCGGCTGCGCCAGCGACGGGTCGCGGACGAGGTGCAGCGTGGCTTCGATGCGCCACGATTCGCCTTCGCGGCGCACGGTGCCCTGGACGAATTCGTCGGCACGCAGCTGGCGACCGAGTTCGCGGGCGTCGTTCGAGGAGAGCGGCTCGTCCTTCTTGTAGCCGGAGGCCTCGAGCACCGCATTGATCTCGGTATTCGGGATCTGCCAGAGCTGCTTGTACGGGACGTCCGAGCTGAGCCGGCCACGCAGTGCGTCGGCGGCCTGCACCCCGGTGTTCCCTGGCGTCGCGGCACGGAACGTCAGCACCATCATCCGCGGCGTGTTGGGGTCCGGCGTCCGAGCGACCTGCGCTTCGAGCGCGCTGGTCATGGCGGCGGCGACGAGACCGAGCCAGGCGATCTGAGGAATCCGAACGCTCACTTACGACCTCCACGATGGTGATGCCAGATGGGCTGCCGCGTCGTGCTGCAAGCCCGGATGTGCAGGTGGGCGAAGAGGGATTCGAACCCCCGACCCCCTGTGTGTAAGACAGGTGCTCTAACCAGCTGAGCTATTCGCCCCTTCGAACGCCGACCCTGCAGATGACCGCATCGGTGCATCATGCCGTGGTAGGCCTGTCGGGCCGAAAGGTGCCCATCGCCCGTAACGAGGGCAAGCGCCCGCAAGCAAGGAAGCCCCAGCCGCACAGGCACTTAACCCATTCGTAACGTTGCTGCGCCCACGCCGGCATCCCCGCGGGGGCCGGCCGTCCAGCTTACTTCAGGATTGCGATCGGTACCAGCACGCAATACCCCAATACGAGCAAGAGTGGTGCGAACGTTGTGCCGCCACGCGCGAGGTCAGCGTAGCCCAGCACGAGTGCAGCAGCGGCGAGCCCCCACCAGAGGAGGGGACGGCGGCGCGATTGTGTCTCGGAGGTAGCCATACGCGCGGAGGCTACGCGAGGCCGCAGAGCGGGTCAAGCATCGGGGGCCGACGGCGGCGCGAGGGGAACGGCCCGGAGGAGGGCGTCGAGGGCGGCACTCTGGGTGGTTCGGTCGAGGATCGCCTCCCGGGTCTTCATCTCCGCCAGGCGCGCCCGCTGCGCCCGGCGACGCCGCACATACACCGGCACGAAGAGCAGGAGCAGCACCGCGACGCCGATCGCAGAATCGGCGACGACGGCGAGAAAGGCGACACTCCATCGGGTGCGCTGCTGCCACTGCCGCTCGAAGTCGTCGGCAGTCATCGCGACGGCGCGGCGCAGCGCGAGGTCGAAGCTGCCGCGCGCCCGCCATGCCGAGAGCAGCGGCGCAAGCCCACGCTGCGCGTCGATCGCGGCCAGGTCCGTCACCGCGCGCAAGGCAAGCGCGTATCCGGCGCGCGCGTCGGTCGCCCGGTCGCTGAGGAGCATCGTGTCGAGTGCCGACAGCGAGGGCATGCGGCGGAAGACGAGCGCCGCGTTCGCCGAGAGCAAGCCATCCGTCGGCGACTCCGCGGCGGCGTAACTCGCATACCCCTCATCGAACCAGCGCGTCGGGAGAGCACCGAGATAGTCGTGCAGGGCGATGTGCGCGAGCTCGTGGCGAAGCACCTGCAGCGGATCCCCGGCGGACGCGGGAGCGCTGCGTCCCTGCATCACGATCCGTCGCTGCTGCACGAACGCGAGCGCGGCAGTCCACGGCAACGAGGAACGTCCCGCCCACGTGCGAAAGGTGGCCTGGTCGGGCGCAATCATGATCAGCACGCGCGACGGACTGCGTGGAAGCCCCGGAAAGGTGTCGCGCGAGACTGCGGCCGTGAGCATCGATGCCGCCAGCAGCGCATCGGTGTCGTAGTGCACGATCGTGAACCGGCCGCGGTCGAGGCGGTGCGCACCGGTCGGCACGACCTGCGCCGCGATGCGGCCGGCGGTGAGTGCGGCCGCAACGAGCAGCCCGCACACCCGCCGGCTCAGGAGACGCGCGAGGGCGCGCCTCCATCGGCGATCGTCGCCAGCATCTCGCGACAGCGCGCGCTCCATGGGTTGAACTTGTTCACCTCGGCCCCCTTTCGCCACGCGGAGATCGCGTCATCGGTGCGGCCCGTGAACCAGTACACGCGGCCCAGCTCGAATCGCGCCTCCACCAGGTTCGGCCCCAGCTCGATCGCGCGCAGCAGCGCACCAGCCGCTTCGGCGTACTGTTCCTGCTCATATCGCACGAGGCCGAGGTAGAAATGCGCATACAGGGTCGCCTTTCGATCCGAATCGAGCGCGAGGGTGTGCGTCAGTCGCTCCAGCGCCGCGTCGTACTCACCGCGACGCAGGTGCACCCAGCCAAGGTTGAGATGGGCCAGCGCGTGATCGGGGTGGCGCTCGAGCACCCGATCCAGCAGGCCGACGGCCTCGTCAAAGCGCCCCTGCGCCGTCTGCGCCCAGCCCAGCAGCGACTCCGCCTGCGCATCGCCGGGGTTCAGGTCCAGCGCCTTCGCCAGCGCCACTTCGGCCCCGCTGAAATCGCCGGATGCGATCTTGCTCCAGCCCCGCTCGACGAATGTCGACGCGTTCAGTTCGTCGATGATCCGCGGCTGGCCCTGCGTCGGCGTCCCGAATGCGCGGGCAACCTGCGCTCCCGTCAGCTCCGGCGTGGCCGTGCGCGTCGTGAACGCCACCTCGAGCGTCGGGACCGGCGCCGGGGTCAGCCGGCGAGCGGCGTCGAGTGTCGCGGTGGTGGCAGCGCCGCCCTGCGAAGCCACTGCTGACCGCGGTGCCGGCGCCACGTCGGAGATACCGACGGCAACCGGCGCGCCGTAGCGGATCTTCCAGACGTCCACGAGGTGACGCACCTCGTCCTGCAACACACCAACCACCTGCGCATGGTGCGTCACGGCGCGATGCAACAGGAAGATCCGCTGCTTGAGCTGGACGGGATCTGCGGCGTCTCCGTCCTGCAGGACGCGGGTGAGCTCATCCACCTGGCTACGCAGGGGGAGGAGCGTTTCGTCCGCCGAGGGAGGGGGGATGGTCACGTGCGCTCCGGGAGACCGACGCGTTGCGATGCCCGGGAGCGGGACGCTCCGGCCGCTGCAACCAAGTGTATCGGTAGACGAGGTTGGATCACAGGTACCGGTCCCCGTCGCGAAGGGTCTGCACGATCACGCCCCGCGTGATCGAATCCACGTCCGCCGATCGCCATGAGTGGCTACCAGCGACTGCCGCATGGACAACCGTGCTCTGCCAGAATCGTGCGAGCGGCGATTGCCACCTGCCCGATCGCGACCGTGATCCGTTCCGGTGTGGACGTTGGCCGCACCGGCTGAGCACGCGCGGTGATCGTGGCCGACGGCATGGTCACGACGCGCGTCGAATGGCGTCGAGGCTGACCTGTGCTTGTCGATTGCCCGGGTCGAGCTCGAGGACGCGCTGCCAGCAGCGCTGGGCCTCGAGCACCTCGCCCCGCTGATACCGCAATTCGCCAAGTTTCAGGTAGATGTCCGGCCCCAGCGCCGGTTCGAGGCGTACGGCACGCTGGTACGCCTCCAGGGCATCGTCGAACCGGGCGACCCGGTAGGCAAGGTCACCGACGGTCTTCTGGAAGGGCGCGAGATTGGCGGCATGCAGCATTCCCCGCTCCACCGCCGCGGCGGCGGCCGTGAGCGCACTGCGGGAGAGGAGCAACGCGGCGTAGTTGGCGTGCAGGACGCCCACCGACGGATGCGTGCGAATGCCTTCCTCGAGCAGCGACTGCGCCTGGTCGCCGTCGTCACCAGCGGCCGCCACGAGCGAGGCATAGTGGAACCAGACGGCGGGCGGCGCGCCGCCATCGAAACGGCTGCGTGCGCTGGCGAGCAGTTGCTCGGCGCGCGAGTAGTCGCCGCGACGGAAGGCGTGCAGCGCACGCGTGAGCTCGAGCTGGGGCAGCACCTGTGTGCCGATCCGGGCGGCGCGTTCGAGCACGCGTGCCGCATCGAGGTCGCGTCCGAGTCCCTCGTAGGCGAGGGCGAGGTGATGCAGCATCGCCGCGCCGGTCTCGTCGAGGTGTGCCAGCGGCTCCAGCCAGCCCACCGCGTCGTCCCAGGCGCCCTGGCGCAGCGCGAGCAGGCCGAGCTGGTGCCGCGCCACCGCGTTGCCGGGCGCCGCCTCGACGACGCGGCGGAACTCCCGCGTCGCATCCTCGACCATGCCGGCCTTTGCCAGTGCGAGCCCGAGCTTCAGTGCCTGCTCGGCGACGCTGGTGCCGCTCTGCGGTTCCTCGTGCGGCGCGACGACGTGCGTGACCTGGACCAGCAGGCCGTGCATCGCGAGCTCGTACAACGCCTTGCCGACGGTGAACTCGCCGAGGCCGGACCGTTCGATGATCGCGCGGATCGTGCGTCGGCCGTCGAGCAGCTGCGCCAGTTCCGCCAATTCGCCGCTCAGCGGCTCGGCGAGCTGCGTGCGCACCGCGTCGAGCTCGAAGACGAGGTCGAAGCTGGGGAAGCGCCGCTCCACGAGCGCCCATTCGTCCACCCGTCGCGCCCCTTCCATGAGCAGCGACTCGGGATTGATCGGAAGCGTGAGCTGCCGGCCATCGGGATGCACGTCGGGTTCGAACGTCCAGATGCCCTGCGTCCACGTGAAGAGGGAGAAGACCGCCTCCTCCACCAGCACGCGCAGCTCCTTCTCGACGACCTCGCGCGAGACGAAGCCCGCCTCGACCAGCAGCTCACCGACGCGGCGGCCCGGCTGGCCGACCTGCAGGCGCAGCGCCTCCTCGAGATGCTCGCGCGTGATGTAGCCGCGCTTCACCAGCGAGTCGCCGAGCCGGTCGCGCCGGTTGACGATCGCGCCGAAGGAGATCTTGCCGTGCTGGAAGAAGACGGAGCCGAACTTGGTGCCGTCGACGATGCTGAGGCAGCCGCTCTTCTGGCCGAGCGCCAGCAACTGCAGCACATCGGGGAAGCTGGCTTCCTTCAGCGAGCCACGAATGGCCATCAGTCAGCGTCCTCGATGAGGCGCGCGGTGAGGTCGGGCCAGCGATGCACGAAATTCTCGGGATCGCCCATGAGGTGTCGAGCACTGCGGCGCGGTGTCGCGGCACCATCGAGTTCGGCCGCGACGAATGCGGTGGTGATCGGCGCACCGGCGAGGGCGGCCGCCGCATGCAGCCGACGCGCGACCGCGAGCACGTCGCCCACGGAGCGGGATGGCCGCTCGGCGAGCTGCGCGACCACGCCGTCGGCGACGGTCACACCCTGCGACGCGAAGGCACGTCGCACGAGCGACGCCCGCAGCTCCTGATCCGGGCTGCCAAGGTCCACCACGAGCCCCTGCGCGAAGCGGGTGCGCAGCCGGTTCTCGAGTGTTGCGAGCTGGTTCGGTGCAACACTCGACGTCAGCACCACCTGCCGGCCGGCCCCCTGCAGCACGTTGAAGAGGTGAAAGAGTTCGTCCTGCGTGCGCTCCTTGCCGGCCACCGCCTCGATGTCGTCCAGCAGCAGCGCGCCGGCGTTGCGGTAGCGCGCACGCCATTTCTCCACCGCCCCTTCGCGCAGTGCGGTGATCAATTGCTCGGCAAAGACCGCGGCGGAGACGCAGGCGACGGTCTGCACGCCCGCGTCCATCAGCGCATTGCCGATCGCGTGCAGCAGATGCGTCCGTCCGCTGCCGGCAGGCCCGGTGATCACGAGCGGTACGTAGTGCAGTCCCGGCGCCTGGACGACGGCCCGGGCGGCACGCAAGGCCAGCTGATTTCCGCGCCCTTCGAGCAGCGTGTCGAATGTGAGCGAGGCGTCGGCGCGTGGCGGCGGTTCGATGGACGCCACCGCCTGCTGCACCAACGCATGCGCCTCCTTCACCCGCTCCGGATCGCGGAAGATCGGCTGGCCGGAGAGTCCACTGTCGGCGGCGGAGCCCTGGCGCTCGAGGTCGCGCAGGTACTCGACGGCGGCGCCAAACGTGGCCAGCAAACCGTCCACGTCCGGCGACTCGCGCAGCTGCAAGGCCCGGTCGAGCACGGCGACACTGATGCCCTCGTCGCGCCAGCGCGCCGCTGCGTCGGCCAGTCGCACACGCCACTCCTCCACCTGCTCCACGACGGCAGTCGAGACTTCCTGCACGAACGTGTCGTAGTCCACCGGCCGCGCGTGGTCGGACTCGTGCGACGCGTGGACCTCGGCCGTGACCAGCGGCGTGTGCCGCGGGCTGACGAGGCGCCGGACATCGGCCACGCCGATGCCTTCGTCGCTCAACCCCTGGTGCGCGAGCAGGCGGTTGAGGCCACCCTGCAGCTCACGGATGTTCGAGAAATCGACGCGCGCCAGCTCCTCGAGCACCCCGTCGCGGAAGCGCGCCGAGCGCTCGGCCTGCAACTTCTGCAGGATCGCCACGCGCGTCTCGTAGTCGGGGATGCCGACATCGACGATGAGCCCCCCGGTGAGCCGCGTGAGCAGCCGGTCGGCGACATCGGTGATCTCGTCGGGGGGACGATCGCTCGTCATCACGATCTGCGTGCCGCGGCCCTGCAACACGTTGAAGAGTCGCAGGAGCTCGCCCTGCACTTCGGCGCGACCGGTGAGAAACTGCACGTCGTCCAGCAGCAGCACGCCAGCCGACTCGTAGCGTCGCTTGAAGGGCTCCAGCCGGCCACCTTGCAGCGCCTGATGGAACTCTTCCATGTAGTCGTCGAGAGCGACGTACTCCACGCCGAGCGTCGGTTGCTTGTCGCGGGCCGAGTGCCCGACCGCATGCATCAGGTGCGTCTTGCCGAGGCCCGACGCTCCGTACACGAACAACGGGTTGTACAGCACGCCCGGCGCATCGGCGACCGCCTTGGCGGCGGCAACGGCGAGGCGATTGGACGAACCGGTGACGAAGGTATCGAAGCGGAGGCGTTGATCGAGTTTCATTGAGTCTGCGGTGTCCAGCCTACGACGACTGGCCTACCGGAATGGGCACTAGAGCTCGCTGTGTACGGATAGACTAGCACCAGGGCCACGATGCGTCACGGGCCACGGCCGTGCTGGGCTCAGGCCAGACTCTGCGCGAGGCGCCGCATCGACAGTCGCAACAGCCCGAGATTCGTCCACGGTTCCGCCACGGTGACGAGCAGCAGGTCACCCTGCCCCACGGCGCAGACGCGGCCTCGCTCACCCTCGAGGTGCAGGAACCCCGCTTCGGTGCCGTCGGCCGCGCTGGCTGCCAGCGCGGCACGCGAGTAGAGCCGCGCCGTGAGCGCGGCGATGGCGTCGGCGTCGGTGCCGATGTGCACGTTCCCGTCGACGACGATCCCATCGCTGCGTGACACCACGAGCGCGGCATGTACCCCCGACGTCTGCATCAGTTCATCGATCACGCGCGCATACTGCGCCAGCGGGTGGTTACTCAAAAGCCATCAGCAGCGGCTCGCGCCGTTGCCACCCGCAGCAGTGCCCGGACCCGTCCGATCGGCACGTGTCGGCCCACGCTCAGCACCGTCAGTGACCCCGCAGGCGCGGGTGCCACGGCCAGCGAATCGCCCGCCGTCTCGAGCACCAGCGCATGCCAGGCGCCAAGGTTGAGGTGCTTCATGGCCCGCGCCGCATCGTCTCCCACTCCTGCCACCGCCGCCGCCATCGCCTCGAGGACGGACATGTCATCGGACGGCTGCGGACTTGCCAGCAGCAGTCCATCGGCATCGGCCACCAGCGACCGCACCACCTCGGGCCGCGACGGCGGCAGCGTGATGCTGGCGCTGAAGCTCGGCACGGCCGCGTAGCTCGCGGTCGGATAGGCCGCCCCCGTGGCGCGTGGGCCCGGCGGCGCCGTCGGCGTGCCGTGGCCATTGGTGCGAGGCGACGCGATGCCTCCGTTGGCCGCGCCGCTGCTGGGCGTGGGATTGTGCTGGCGCGCACGATCCCAGAACGCCGACGACGCCGCGAGATCGCCCCGCGCTTCCGCAATACGGGCGAGTACGCTCAGTGCGGGCGCGTGTGTGGGATGCCGCTCGAGACCACGCGCCGCAAGGCGCTCGGCCGTCTCGAGGTCACCCTGCTGGCGCAACGCCTCGGCCAGCTCCGCGAACACGAGGCTCTGCGGATCGGTGGCGAGCTCGTTGCTCCAGCGTCGGATATCGTCAGCTGCCGGCATGGGCGGAGATGAGGTCCTGGAGTTGGGCCGCAGCATCGCGAGCGATCCGCACCCGTCCCGCGTCGGGGCCAGTGGGTGCAGCTTCAAGATAGTGCTCCCACGCGCTCAGTGCGGCGAGGTACTCCCCGCGACGGGCGGCGACGTACCCGAACTGCTCCTGGGCCTCGGGGAGCCTGGGATCGATCTGTACCGCCGTTCGCACTTCCTCGGCCCAGTCGTCGATGCGTCCGAGGCCGAGCAGGGCGCGACCGGCGAGCACATGGGCGGTCGCGCTGCGCGGCGAGTGGCCGATGGCAGTCCGGGCCGCGGCCAGTGCCGCCTCGAAGCGCGACTCGGCGAGTGCACGGCGCGACTGCGCCAGCAACTGCATCACGCCGGCCACGGCATCGCCGTGCTCGGCCGCCGCGCCACCGGCGTCGGTACTCAGTGCGCCGAGCGCCGACCAGCGACTGATCCACCGTGCCGTCTCGAACACGCGCATCCCCGCTGCCGACGCCACCTGGCGTACCGTGCGGCAGCCATCCACGCAGGAGAGCACGCGCCAGCCGTCCGCCGGGACCGCCAGCTCACCATCGGCGTCGCTGTCGCAGACCACCGGCACCGCACCGAGTGAGCCAATCCGCGACTCGATGGCGGGCCACTCGTCACGCCGACGCGCGGCGTCGAGGAAGAGCTCCTCGCCCGACAGCGTCAGCGTCGTCGACGGCTCGATCGCAGAGGCCAGCTCGCCGTCGGTGAACGAGAACGACCCCTCGGCGAACGTGGTGAGCTCGAAGCAGAGATCGTCGATGAGGCGACGCGCCACCGAATCACGGGTGCGCGCGCTGATCACACCCGTCTCGACGAGACCGTCCACGAGCGAGCGTGGTGGCAGTTGCCGGCTGGCCCAGGTCGCTGCGGCGAGGCGGTCATCCGCATCCACCAGACTGGCCTGCACGAGCGCACTGAGCAGCGGTTCGGGTTCATCCTCCCAGCGGGCGGCGGTGATGGCGCCCTCGCAGAAGCGCAGGATTGCGCCGCGCGCGCCGGCGCCACCGCTCACCCGCAGCGTGCCGGTACGACGGCCGCCCGCCAGGAGCTGAATCACCTCGGCGAGGCCGAGATCGCGTAACGCGCCCTCGAGCGCCATCAGCCGTTCACCAGCCGGACGCTGCCGACTGTGGCAGGCGTCTGCGGAACGCTCAGGTCGTCATGCTCGGCCAGCGCGATCTGCGCGCGCATGGCCCAGCGGTCGTCCCCGCCCTGCATCAGCGCGATGCGCCAGTGGCCAAGCGCCTCCGAGTGCCGGCCGGCGCGCAGCGCGAGGTACCCCTGGAGCGTGCGCACACCGACGTGATCAGGCGCGACGGCCGCGGCGCGTGCGATCGCCGAGTGCGACTGCTCCTCGCGTCCGAGGGCGAGCAGCGCCTCGGCGAGCGCGACCAGCAGGTCCGCGTCGCGCGGGTTCGCGCGGAGCGGACGCACGAGGGCCTGCATCGCGTCGCTGGGCCGACCCAGGTCCACCCGCAGCTCGGCCAGTGCACGGGCTGCCTCGTGGAACGTCGGCACGCTGTCGAGGGCGCGCACCAGCTCCTGCTCGGCGTCCTGCACGCGGCCATCCTCACGCAGCAGTGCCGCCAATCCGACGCGAACCTGCGCCAGGTCCGGATCACCGGCGAGCGCGGTGCGCAGTGCGCTCTCGGCACTGCGCATGACCGCCGGCGACAGCGTCACGGGCGACGTGCGGGGCGTGGCGGTCTCGTGGGACGCGACGACCACGCGAGGCAGCGCCGGCATCGACGCCCTGCGGAGCGGCAGCACCGGCGTGCGCCGTGCGACGCGCGCACCGACGCCCTGCGGCGCGACCGGCGTCCCGCCACGGCGCAGCGCCACCCACGCGCCGAGCGGCGTGCGAGGCGGCACCGCCGCAGCCGTCGTCGCCACCGCATCACGCAGCGCCTCGTGCGGCGCTGCCGGCAGCGTCACGCGCTCCTCCGACGCCGACGGCGGCGTGCTGGCACCACTCAGCATCATCAGCGCCATGGCGTCACCGGTCACCGCGTCATTCGCCGGTACCTCGAGCGTCGTGTCGGGCAGCTCCAGATCGAGCGCGATCACGAAGCGGAATGCGGCGAACTCGCCCTCGAATGCGATCGCGCGCTTCATGGCCCGGACGCCATCCTGATAGCGACCGAGTTGCGAGAGCGTGAAGGCATGATGGTACGCCGCATCGAGCAGCTCCGGGGCGAGCGTGACGGCACGCTCGAACGCGCTGCAGGCCTCGTGCAGTCTCCGCAGCTCACTGAAGGCCACGCCGACACCGATCCATGCCCGGGCATTCTGCGGGTCGGCTTCGGTCACGCGACGGAAGCCCTCGAGGCATTCGGCGTGTCGGCCAAGCTGCCGCATGACCCACGCCGCATTGAGGCGCGCCGCCAGTTCGAGCCGCGCCGAGCCGCGCACGCGCTGCAGCAGTGACAGCGCTTCGAGCGGCTGCTGTGCGAGCGCGGCCACGATGCCGAGGACGAGCTGCGCGCTTCCCGATGCCGCGTCAAGCTCGAGCGCCTGCCCGGCGCATGTCCGCGCCGCCGCGAGGTCGTCCGCGATCACCAGCATCGCCGCCTGCGCGACGAGTGGCGCGGCGGCACCGGGCTGCGCCGCGGCGGAACGCGCCCACGCGGCCGCCGCCTGCGTCCACTCACCACGACGCAACCGCGTCTCGGCGATCGCATCGTGCACCTGCGCGGCTGGTTCGCCTCGCGACAGCGCCGTCTCGAACTCGGCCAGCGCCTGATCGAAGTAGCCGGTGTTGCGGTAGGCGATGCCGAGCGTGAGGTGTGCGCGTCCCTCGCCGGCACCGGACCCTCGCGCCAACGCCTTCGATGGACGCGCCTCGAGCATGAGGTTCATGTCCACCCGCGCCAGGTTCGGGTCGAGCTGCAGCGCGCGCTGCGCCGACGCCTGCGCGGCGTCGAGGTCGCCCAGGTCGCCGAGCACGAACGCCATCAGGTGATGCGGCCACGCCGCCGATGCATCGATGGCGAGTGCGCGCTCGAGGGCGAGCTTGGCTGCGTCCGTCCGGCCACGCCGGTACAGGATCTCGCCGGCGAGGGCGTGCAGCGCGAGGTCGTCGGGGGCGAGCGCGATGGCACGCTCGAGCCATGCCGATGCCCGGTCGGGATAGCCTAGCGACTGTTCCACGAGCGCCATCTCGCGCAGCGCATCACGGTCGTCGGGCACGCCGTCGAGAAGCGCGCCGAGCACGGCGGCCGCCTGGCTGGGACGACCGAGACGGGCGTGCCACTTGCCGAGTGTCAGCGCCGTGCGCGCATCGGACGGCGTCTGGCGCAGCACCTCGGTCAGGTGCTGCACTCGCTCGGCATCGACGGTGGTGCGGGCGGCGAGGTGCAGCAGGTTCTGCGCCGCGAGTGTCATGCGCGCATCGATGTCGAGCGCGCGCTCGAAGCAGTGCGCCGCCTCGTGGGCCAGCCCGCGACGCGCGAGCATGACGCCGCAGTTGTTCTGTGCACTGGCGTTGGCGAGCGGCACGCGACGCGCGATCGCACGAAGCCGGTCGGCTTCCCGGATCGACACGACGGGGGCGGAGGCAGGGGTGGTCGCCATGGATGCGATACGACGGGCGATCAGGGCAGGTGGACCGCGTGCAGGATGCGCTGCAGCGAGACGTCGTCCGGCAGGAGCAGGAAGAACGCGCGCAGTGACTGGCCGCCGTCACGGAGCTGGAACTCGCTCTCGACGCAGACGACCACGTCGCGCCCGTCGCCGAACTGGAGGAACGCAGCGCTGAGCACGGCGCCAGCCATGTCGACCGCCAGCGAGGGCGGCGACGGCAGCAGCAGCAGGTGCATGAAGTCGGCCAACGCATTCAGATATGCGCCGCTGAGGATGTTGCCGCACTCCTTCAGCGCACTCTGTTCGAGCAACGCGAGCGATGGCGACGAGCCGCGCGGCCGCTGCAGCATCAGCTCGGCCAGACGGCAGGCGGTCGGCTCGGGAAAGACGAGCAGCGCACGGCCGGTGAGGTCGCCGAGCAGGTGCAGCAGCACGACGGCGACGGCCGCGTCGGGATCGGTGGCGACGTGGCCCGGCACCTGGTCCAACCGTGCGAGCGAGATCGTCGGTACGGTGATCATGATCGCCTGGCCCGTCATCGTCGAGAGCGCGGTCGCCGCGTGGCCGGCACCGATGTTCGCCACTTCGCGCAGCGCATCGAGTTGCGCCGGTTTCAGGCCGCGGACGTCACCAGGAGCAAGCATCAGGGCAGCGCGTTGATGTCGAGGATGAGTGACGGGGTGCCGTCGGAGAGGATCGTGCCCCCGCTGAAGAGGGTCGCCGCACCGCGCACCCGCTGCAACGGCTTGACGACGATCTCCTGCTGGGCCGTGCAGGCATCCACCTCGAGCGCGCGGCGTCCGGCGGTGCCCTCGATGACGACCAGCTGACCGCAAACGTCATCGGCCACGGGCAACCCCAGATGCGCCCGAAGCCGCACGCGCGGCATCGCCTCACCAGCCACGTCGACGCGATCATCACCAGTGGCGGCGCTGACGTCGGCGATGCGCACGGTGGCGTGGACCTGCGACAGTGGAATGGCGTACGTCTCACCGGCGACGCGAACGAACAGGGCACGGAGCATGGCCACGCTCAGCGGCAGCCGCAGCGTGATGGCGGTTCCCGCACCGGTGGCCGTGGCGAGCTCGATGCGCCCGCCCCGTGCCTGCACCCGCGACAACACGGCATCGACGCCGACGCCGCGGCCGGAGAGTTCGCTCACGCGGTGTGCCGTGCTGAGCCCGGGCCGAGCGAGCAGCTGCAGCAATCCCGCGTCGTCGCGGGCGAGCGTGGCGGGATCCGAGATCCCATGCGTCTCGGCCGCCGCGACGACGCGCGCGCGGTCCACGCCGGCGCCGTCGTCGGCGACAGTGACCGCCACCATGCCGCCGTCCCGCACCGCACGCACCACCAGACGTCCCCGAGCCGGTTTGCCCATGGCGAGGCGCGCCTCCGGCCGCTCGATGCCGTGATCGATCGCGTTGCGCAGCAAGTGGAGCAGCGGGTCGGCCAGTTCGTCGAGCAGCGAGCGGTCGACCTCGAGTTCGCGACCTTCGAGCACCAGTTCCACCTCCTTGCCGAGCGACTGCGACGCGTCGCGCACGAACCGCGGGAAGCGATCCAGCACCTGCGCGAGGGGGACGAGGCGGCTGGTGACGATCGCATCGCGCAGCTGCGTCACGAGTCGGCTCGCATCCTCGAGCGCCTGTCCGGCCGCGCTCTCGGTGGCGACGGGCACGTCGCGCAGGAGACGGTCGCGGGCGAGCATCAGTTCACCCACGAGGTCGAGGAGGTCGTCGAGCCGCTGCACGGGAATGCGCACCGTGCGCAGTGTCTCGGCTTCCACGACGGCCTCGCGCGCGACCTCATGCACCACGTGGACGTCCGCCACGTCGCCGGCACCGCGCACGGCCCGCTCGATCGCGGATTCGTCGCTACCCGCCCCGAGCCAGACGACGAGGCGTCGATCCCAGTCCTCGCGCGATTGTCCGTGAGCGTCGGGCGCGACGCGCAGCACCGGAGCGAGTGCGGCGAGCCGACGCACGACCACCGTCGCACGGGCCAGCGGCACCGGCGCCATGGCATCGAGTTGCACCTCCACGCGCCAGGCTGCGCCACCGATGGCGGTCGCCTCGCGCACCCGCTGCGCCGCAGTGGCAGCCGAATGTGGTGGCGCGGCGGCGACGTGCGACTCGAGCAGGGTGTCGAGGCGTGCGACGACACCGTGGAGTTCCACCGGCACCGGGCGACCCTGCTCGGCCGCGTCCAGCGACTGTCGCGCGCCGTGCACGAGAGCGAGCAGGGCGTCGAGCGCATGCGGGGTGATGGCGCCATCGCGTCGCGCCAGCGCCAGCACACTCTCGCCGCGATGCAGCGCCGCGGCCGCCGGCTCGAGCCCGACGGTGGCGCACATCCCCTTCAGCGAGTGCAGCGCACGAAACGTGGCGTCGATGCCGGTGCGAGCGCCCGCCGTGTGCTCCGGCGCGCGCTCCAGTGCGAGCAGCGCCCCATCGGCGCGGTCGAGCAGCTCACGCCCCTCGGTGAGGAAGAGCGAGAGGAAGCGGTGTGGCTCCATCGCGTGGGATGGGGAGGTGGTGCGGTGGACGGGCGATCGCGCGCTGGTCAGCTCATCACGCGCTGGACCGCCTCGATGACGCGATTGGGCTGGAACGGTTTGACGACGAAGTCGGAGGCGCCGGCCTGCAGCGCCTCCTCGACGAGCGCCTGCTGTCCCATGGCGCTGCACATGACGACCTTGGCCGCAGGATCGAACCGGGTGATGGCGCGGACGGCATCGATGCCACCCATGTCCGGCATCACGATGTCCATCGTCACGAGGTCAGGCTTGAGCGCCTTGTACTGCGCGACGGCCTGCGTGCCGGTCTCGGCCTGTCCGCAGACCTCGTAGCCGGCCTGTGCGAGGATGTCGCTGACGAGAGTTCGCATGAAGAGTGCGTCGTCGCAGACCAGAACCCGAGTGCTCATGCGGTGATCCCTGGGCGTGCCGCGCGGTGTCGCGCGGCGTCACGTCAGCAGGACGTCGTCGGCCAGTGCCTCCACATCGAGCAGGGGGTAGCTGGTCCCGGCCACGCTCGCCTCACGATCGAAGCAGCGGTGACTGGCCGGGCGCGCACCTGGCGGTGTGTCGGCGGTGCGCAGCACGGGGAGGGTGTCCACCGCGAGGGCGCAGCGCCGCCCCCCGAGCTCGAGCGCGACGAGCCACCGTGGGGTGACGTCGCAGGCGAGACCGAGGAGGCATCCGGGATCGACGAGCGGGACGAGGGTGCCCCGCAGGTTGACTACCCCAGTGACGAACTCGGCCGCACGGGGCAACCGGATGCTGCGGCCGAGGGGCGCCACTTCGCGCACGGCGCTCGCCAGCAGGGCGAAACACGACGTCCCACGCTGGAGCAGCATGAGGCGCGGCCCGCCGTCGGCAGCGGCATCGGTCGTCAGTTCAGGTCGAGGCTCCGCCGTCGAGGGCGCGGGGATCGGTGAGGAATGCGTCATCGTCATCCGCCGGGTAGAAACCGTAGAGCTCGAGCAGGTTGGCGCCGGCCGGAGGCTGGTGCGCACCCGCAACCGCGCGCACAGCGGCGTCGAGATCGGCAGGCAGCGGCGACCGGAAGGCGAGCGTCTCACCCGTGATCGGGTGCCGCAGCCGCAGCGACGCGGCGTGCAGCGCATGACGCCCCGCCGCGAGACCGGTCACGCGCCGGCCGCCACCGCCGCCATACGTGTCGTCCCCGATGACCGGGTGCCCGATGGACGACAGGTGCACGCGGATCTGGTGCGTGCGCCCTGAATGGAGCTTGCAGCGCAGCAGGTCGCCGCCGTCGAACCGGGCGAGGCGGTCCACGTCGGTGCGCGCGGGCTTGCCGCTGGGCACCAGCGCCATGCGGTGCCGGTTGTTCGGGTCACGGCCGATGTTACCCTCGATCGTGACACGATCCTCACGCAAGTGTCCCCAGGCGAGCGCCGCGTAGCGTCGGTCCACCCGCCGCGCCGCGAGGGCGGCCGAGAGGAGCCGGTGGGTGCGGTCGGTGCGCGCCACGAGCATCAGGCCGGATGTCTCCTTGTCGAGCCGGTGGACGATCCCGGCGCGTTCGTCGCCGCCCTCGGACGAGAGGTCACCGCCGCGGCCGACCAGCGCGTGGACGAGGGTGCCGGTCCAGTTGCCCGGGGCGGGGTGTACGACCATGCCCGCCGCCTTGTCGATGACGAGGAGGTGATCGTCTTCGTAGACGACGGCGATCGGTATGGCCTCGCCGACGATTTCGACGCCGCGTGGCGCCGGAATCTCGACCTGAACCTGCTGGGCTGCGGTGGGGCGGTAGCCCGCCTTTTCCGGCGCGCCGTCGACCGTGACCATGCCCGTCGCGATGAGTGTCGCCGCCTGCGTCCGGGAGACGTCGGCCGCAGCGGCCACGAGCATGTCGAGGCGCTGGCCATCGCCCGCCGCAGCGAACGCGAGCTGCCGGGCGACCGCTCGTGAGCTGCTCACGGTGTCAGCGCTCAACGCGCCGACGACGCATCAGTGGCAGCGGAATCGCTCGTGGCACCCTGCTGCGCGAGCGCACGATCCTCACGCCACAGCACCAGCGCCAGGAGGAGTGCACCACAGCTCACGCCGATGTCGGCGATGTTGAACGTGGGCCAGCGCATGTCACCCAAGCCGACATCGATGAAGTCGACCACACCCTGTGCCGAGCGCAAGCGATCGATCAGGTTGCCGCAGGCGCCGCCGAGAATCATGCCGAGCGAGATGAGCCGGAGCCTGTCGCCATCCGCCGTGGCGTTGAACATCCGGGTCAGGATCACCACCGCGCCAATCGTGAGCGCCGTGAAGATCCAGCGCGAGAAATCGCCGAGGTGCAGACCGAAGGCGGCACCACGGTTGTAGAGCAGCGTGAACGTGACGAACTCGCCCAGCACCTCGTGACGGGTGTGCACGGGCGCCAGCGCGCGCACCGCCCACACCTTCGTCACGACGTCGGTGACGAGGAACCCGGCGGCAATCGGCCAGAAGAGCCGGCCGTTGCGACTACTTCTTGCCATCTTCCTCTTTCTGCTTGCAGTCGATGCAGTAGCGCGCATGCGGCAGCGCATCGAGACGCTCGAAGGCAATCAGACCGCCGCATTCGTGACAGAGGCCGAACTTCTCGGGCGCCCGGTAGAGGCGACGCAGCGCCTGGTCGAGGTGCCACAGGAACCGGCCTTCCTGACTCGCGAAGAGGAACGCCTTCTCGCGCTCCATGGCATCGGTGCCCTGATCCGCCATGTGAAACGAGTAGGCGCTCAGGTCGCCGTCGCCTTCCGATCCGAAGCGCGTGCCATGGTGCCCGAGCTCCTTCAGCACCCGCTTGCGCTCCTCCAGCAGGCGCTTCTCGAAATGGGTGATGTCCTTCTTGCTGAAACCCTTGACGCCGGGCTTCGGTGCGCTGGCAGAGGAACTCATTTCATCTCGTCCCGTTCGAGGGTGATCCATGCTGCGACGCCGTCGAGATCAGCGATCGTCGCGCCTGCCTGTGCCAATTCGTCGTCACACACGTCGAAACCCGATGCCAGCACTTCGCCGGCAATCCACGCCTGATGCTCTCGTGCTGCCTCACGCACCTGCAGCACCCCGCCGATGCCCAGTCGGATGCGGTCGCTCACCGCCAGTCCCAATTCCTTGCGCAGGCGCTGGATGCGACTGACCAGCTCGCGGGCAGTGCCTTCGCGGCGGAGTGCATCGGTCAGCGCCGGATCGACCGCGGCAACATACACACCATCGCCCGCGACGACGAGAGCGCCCGCTGCCGACCGCGTGAGGACGACGTCATCCGTTTGGAGCAGATGGTCCACCCCGTCAACCGTGATCGTGACAGGCTCGCGACGTTCGAAGGCCTGCAGCGACGCGGAGTCGAGCGCCTCGATGAGGGCGGCAGCCTGTGGCGTGCTCTTGCCGAACCGCTTGCCCAGGGCGCGGAAGTTCGCCTTGCCGCTGACACGCACGAGATCATCGGCCGATCCGGCGAACAGGACCTGCTTGATGTTGAGTTCCGAGGCAATCAGCCCCGCCAACGCCTCGACACCCTCGGCCTGCGCTCTCGGCACCACGCAGACGAGCCGTGACAGTGGCTGCCGCACCTTGATGCCCGCCTCCTCGCGCGCGGCCCGACCGAGCCGGGCAAGCGTGCGTGCCGCGGTCATCTCGCCCTCGAGCGCTGCATTGCGGGCTGCCGCGCCATCCACGCGCACGTACGGCGCCCGGTGCACCGAACCGCCCACGAGCTGGCGGTGCATCCAGTCGGTGAGGAATGGCGCGAACGGCGCCAGCAGGCGGCAGGTGACGGTCAGGACTTCATGCAGCGTCGCGAACGCGGCGCGATTGTCGTCGCCCTCCACCTCCCAGAACCGCGGGCGGCTGAGACGCACGTACCAGTTGGACACGTCCTCGTCGACGAACTCCATGATCGCCCGCGCCGCCAGTGTCGGCTCATAGGCCTCGAGCAGACGGTCGGCCTCGGCCTCGACGGCCGCGAGGCGCGACAGCACCCAGCGATCGAGTGCGGGACGGGCGGCGACAGCCGGATCGCGCTCCGACGGCGTCCAGCCGAAGTTCGCGTACTGCGCGAAGATCCCGCTGTAGGTGTTGCGCAGCGTGACGAGGAAGCGGCCGGCGGTCTGGCGCAGTACGTCCTCGTCGAAGCGACGCGGGATCCAGACCTGACTGGTGCTGACCAGGAACAGGCGCACGGCGTCGACACCGTGCGTGCCGATCACCTTCCACGGTTCGACGGCGTTGCCCTTGCTCTTGGACATCTTCTGGCCGGCCGCATCGAGCACGAGGTCGTTCACGAGGACGTGACGATACGGCGCAGCGGAGCCGGCGGCGTTGTTCGGCAGCGCGTCACCGAGCGCGGTCGAGATGGCAAGCAGCGAGTAGAACCAGCCGCGGGTCTGGTCCACGCCCTCGGCGATGTAGTCGGCCGGGAAGTGCGCCGCGACGACATCGGCGTTCTCGAACGGATAGTGCCACTGCGCGAACGGCATGCTGCCCGAGTCGAACCAGGTGTCGATCACTTCGGGCACGCGCCGCATCGTGCCGGTGCCGCTGCGCGCCGGCCACGTGTACGCGTCGATGAACGGCTTGTGTGGATCGAAGTCGTCCGGCAGCGGGCGCCCGGCGCGCTCGGCGAGTTGTGCGAAGCTGCCGATCACCTCGATGTCGGCAGGATCGGCATCATTCACCCACACGGGCAGCGGTGTGCCCCAGTAGCGGTCGCGCGAGATCGCCCAGTCCACGTTGTTCTCGAGCCACTGCCCGAAGCGACCGGCGCCCACCTCGGGCGGCTGCCACTGCACCTGGGCATTGCGTGCGATCATGTCGTCCTTGATCGCCGTCGTCTTCACGAACCACGAGCCGCGTGCGTAGTAGAGCAGCGGTGTCCCGCAGCGCCAGCAGTGCGGATACGAGTGCACGAAGCGCCCGTCCTTCCAGAGCACGTCGCGCCGCTTGAGCTCATCGACGATCAGCGGGTCCGCATCCTTGACGAAACGGCCTCCGACGATCGGCATGTCCGCCGGGAAGCATCCACGCGCATCCACCGGCTGGATGAACGGCAGGTTGTGTCGCTGTCCTGCCCCGTAGTCGTCCGCGCCGAACGCCGGCGACATGTGCACCACGCCCGTGCCATCATCGGCCGAGACGAACGTCTCCGCGACGATGACCTCCGAATTCGTGCCGTCCGGGTACGCCACCCAATCCAGCGGACGGGTGTAGCGCATGCCGGCCAGTTCGCTGCCCGCCATGGTGCGCACCGGCGTCCAGCGGTCACTCCAGTCGGCGCCGAGGACGGCGGCGACGCGCGACTCGGCCAGGATCACGGTGAATGCGGCCCCGGACTGCTTCTGCAGCTCGACGTAGGGCAGGTCGGGGTGCACGGCCAGCGCCGCATTGGACACCAGCGTCCACGGCGTGGTGGTCCAGACGAGAATCCGGCGACGGATGGCGCCGGGCGGGCCGGCCAGATCGAGCGCGATGTACGTGCTCGGATCCTCGACATCCTTGTAGCCCTGCGCGACCTCATGGCTGGACAGCGCGGTCTCGCAGCGCGGGCAGTAGGGCAGGATCTTGTGGCCCTGCACCAGCAGCCCCTTGGCATGCATCGTGGCCAGCGCCCACCAGACGCTCTCCACGTAGTCGTTCGTGTAGGTGACGTACGGGTGCTCGTAGTCGAGCCAGTAGGCCATGCGCTTGCTGAGCTTCTCCCAGTCACCGCGGTACGTGAACACGCTCTCGCGGCAGCGCCGGTTGAACTCGGCGACACCGATGGCCTCGATGTCGCGCTTGCCGCTGATGCCGAGCGCCTTCTCGACCTCGATCTCGACGGGCAGGCCGTGGGTGTCCCAGCCCGCCTTGCGCGTGATGTGCGCGCCCTTCATGGCGCGATGGCGCGGGATCAGGTCCTTGAGCGTGCGCGCGAAGACGTGATGGATGCCGGGCCGGCCGTTGGCCGTGGGCGGTCCCTCGTAGAACACGAACGACGCCTGCCCGGGCTGCGGGGCATTCGAGGGCGTGAAGAGCTGTTCGCGATCCCACTGCTCGAGCAGCGCCGTCTCGAGTGCGTCCGCTCGCAGGTCGGACGGCAGGACGGCGAACATCGGAGGACCGTCGCTCACAGTCGCTCCAGCACCCCGCGCACCAGCGCCGTCAACTTCGGCTGCGCAGCGTTTGCGGTGGCGACGATCTCGTCCAGCGTCGCCACTTGCAGCGAATCCGGCAGACACATGTCAGTGATGATGGACAGTCCGAGCACGCGCATGCCGCCATGGCGCGCCACGATGACCTCGGGCACGGTGGACATGCCGACGACGTCGGCGCCGAGGCCGCGCAGCATGCGGTATTCGGCGCGTGTCTCGAGGTTGGGGCCGACCACGGCCACGTAGACGCCCTCGCGGAGCACGAGTCCCTGCTCCGCCGCGACCTGCCGGGCCAACACACGCAGCTCGGCGTCGTAGGCGACCGACATGTCGGGAAAGCGCGGGCCGAGCGAGGGATCGTTGGGGCCGATGAGCGGGTTGTCGCCGAGCATGTTGATGTGATCGGCGATCAGCATCAGGTCGCCACGCTGCCACAGCGGGTGCATGCCACCGCAGGCGTTGGAGACGACGAGCGTGTCCGCGCCCAGTGCACGGAGCACGCGCACGGGGAAGGTCACCTCGTGCAGCGAGTAGCCTTCGTAGCGGTGAAAACGCCCCTGCATGGCGATGACGGTGCGGCCACCGAGGCGACCGCAGAGCAGGCGACCGGCGTGGCTCTCCACCGTTGAGAGCGGGAAGCCGGGGATGTCGGCGTAGTCGATGGTGGCGGCGACGTCGAGCTGTGCCGCCAGGTCACCGAGGCCGGTGCCGAGGATGATCGCCTCGGTCGGGCGATCGGCGAAACGCGCCTGGATGACCTGCGCCGCCGCGGTGATCCGCTCCATGCTGTGGGCCATCGGCATCGGCATCGGCGCCGAGCGCTTCAACGCCTTCAGCTCGACCGTGGCATTGAGCGAGGGTGTCGTACTCACGTGCGCGCCTCGGGGAGGGCATCCTCCGGAATGATGCCGTTCTGCACCGCACGCACCATGTCCGCGTCGATGATCGTCTCCTTGGCGGGCACCACGGTGTTCATGAGCGGCGTGGGTCGGGCCCGCAGCTTCCTGTCGACGAGCTCGTCGGTCTCGTTGATGTACGCGTCCACTGACGGCGGCAGGGGCGCCGTGGACGCACGCGACGCCTCGATCTCGTGCAGGTGCCGCTCCGCGAGCGACTGCATCTGGGTGAGGTACGAGGTGCGGGCACGCGACAGCTGGTCGAGGTCCGTGGCGATCCGTCGGGCGGCACTGCGCGAGCCATCCACGGCCGCACTGGCCTCCGTCTTCGCGCGTCGCACGAGGCTGTCGGACTCGTCGCGTGCGGCGCGCAGCAGTTCGTCGGCGCGTGTGCGCGCCTCCGTGACCAGACGCTCCGCCTCGGCACGCGACTCCTGCCCCAGGCGCTCGGCCTCGAGGCGCGCCTCGCCAAGCACCTTGTCCGCCTCGCCACGCGCTTCCTGCAGCGCGAGCGACCCTTCCTTCTCTGCCTGCGCGCGGATGTCGGTGCGCAACTGCTGCGCACTGACGAGGGCGTCGTTGATGGCGCGGTCGCGCTCACGGAACGAGCGGATCTGCTCGTGGAAGCCGCGCGCCTTGGTATCCAGGTCGTTCACGCGCCGCGTGAGCTCCTCGAGTTCGTCGGCGACGCGGACCTTGAATTCGTCGACGCGCGCCCGATCGTACCCGCGCAGCGCGGATCCGAACTCCCAGCGCCGCACATCCAGCGGCGTCAGTCGAAATTGCTCGTCAGACATTCAGCTCCTCGCTCCGAACAGCGCGGTCCCAAGGCGGACCACAGTGGCCCCTTCCTCGACCGCGATCTCGTAATCGTTCGACATCCCCATCGACAGCTCGTGCGCCTGCGGATGCCCCGCCGCACGCACGACACCCCCCGCATCACGCGCACCCGCGAAGGCATGGCGCAGCACGGCCTCATCGTCCGTGTACGGTGCCAGACACATCACGCCACGCACGCGCAGCGCCGGGAGCGTCGCGGCATGGGCGGCCAGCGCCTCGACGTCGCCGGGGGCCACCCCGGCCTTCTGCACTTCGCCCGCCACGTTCACCTGTACCAGCACATCGAGTGTCGTCCCGGCCAGGGCCGCCGCCTGCTGCAGCGCGTCGGCGAGACGTATGCTGTCGAGCGAATGCACCAGCGCGAACTTCGGTGCGGACTTCGCCTTGTTGCGCTGCAGGTGGCCGATCAGATGCCAGCGCACCGGTGGCGCCGCGAGCATCTTGTCGAGCGCCTCCTGCACCTTGTTCTCGCCAACGTCGGTCAGGCCGCAGTCCACCGCAGCCGCGACGGCATCCGGACCATGTGTCTTGGTGACCGCCACCAGACACACCGCCTGGCCGTGGCCACCACGAGCGCGTGCCGCATCGATCCGCTGCTGCGCCTCACGAACGCGCAGGCCAAGCTCAGGAAACGACATAAGCCGTGAATTTACCGGAGGTTACACGTGAGATCAAGCAACCGCCCCGTGGCCGAATCGATCGATGCGCCGCCGATCATCGCCATCGCGGCGGCCGCGCGCGGGCAGCGAGCGAGCGTACGGAAGGCCGCGATCATGCCATCGGTGGACTGACGGGGCACGCCGGCGGCGACTGGCTGCAGGCGCGAGGCCGCGGCGTACACCTGTTGCAGATCGATGCGCGGCGGACAGCGCTCGTGGCGACTGCCGATGTCCAGGAGACCCACGCGACGCCAGCATGTGACGCCGGCCGCACGGCCGAGCTCGTCGCGTTGATCGGCCGCCATCGCGATCGAGACGCCGACCTGGGCGCCACGCGCCAGCACCTCCCGCGCCAGCGCCGCACCGCGCGCCATTCCGGTGCGCAGTGCGAGCGTGTCGGCGACTGCGAGTCGGACCGCGGTCGCCCGCTCACGGAAATACCAGTTGGCCGGCAGGAGCGACGTGACGACGACCCGCACGTCCGGCCGCACGGAGTCCACCGCCTGCCGGTACCATACTGGATACGAGTCGTTGTCACCGGCCGTGAACAGGATCCCGAAACGGGGCGCCTCGAGCAGCAGCTCCGTCGCGATCGCGCGCGCGACGTCGCGGTCGGGCGCGACGTTGCGTGTCACGCCACGCCAGTTGCCTGCCACCAGCGCCGCCGGCACGAGCGCAGCCAGCGCGGTGCGGTGGCGTGCGCGCCGAGCCAGCGCCCACCCACCGATCCCGATCCAGAGCCCCCAGCACCAGAACGCGAGCGCGAAGAAGTAGTCGCGGTCCCGGGCTTCGTGAGGCGCACCCTCAGGCAGCACCCCGACACCGTACGACGGGCCGGCACGGAGATTCAGCTGCAGCACGATACCGACCGAGGCGAGCGCGATCAGGGCGAGCATCGCGCGCGCCGTCGGCCGGTGCGTGCGCCAGTGAGCCACGGCACCGACGGCGCCGAGCAGCAGCGCCAGCACGGTGAACGGCGTGCGTCGCCAGTCGGGCACGACGTCGTTCCAGAGCGCGAGCGCAACCTGCCAGTCGGCGTACTGCGCCACGTTGCCCAGCTGCAGCCAGAGCGGCGCCCGCCGCGGCCAGAGCGGCGCCACGTCGTACTGTGCCCGTGCGATCACGTCGACGAGCCGCGCGAGCGTGGACGGATCGCCCTGGTCGAGATACGGGAGCTGCCGGGCGCGCAACAGCAGCATCAGCACCGCGCTCCAGCCCAGCACCGTCACCAGCGCGGCGTGACGGAGCCATCGCCCCGAACTGCCATCCGGCGCGCGCACGACGGAGACGGTCGCGGCGATCGCCAGCAGCGTGCCCGCAGCGACGATGGCACCCCGACTGAACAGCATCGTCGCCAGCACCAGTGCCGCGCAGCCGGCGAGGAGGCGCCAGCGCACCGCCCCGCTGCGTGAAGTCTGCGCCAGCAGCAGCGCGGCCGGCGTGGCAACGAGTGCACTCAGATGCAGCGGAACGGACAGCGCCGCCACGTAGGCGAGGGCGATGCGTGCGCGATCATCGTCCTCCGTGAAGGCTCGCCACGCGAGTGCACATTGCACCGCCACTGCCAGCAGCGAGACGGCATAGACCTCCGTCTCCGTCGCGTTGAGCCAGACCGTCCCCATGGCACCCGCCGCCACACCGGCGCAGATGGCAGGCGCCGTGCGCCCTGCGACGCGTGCCACGATGGCGGCGGCAAGCGCGCACGCCAGGGCCGTCGCACCGGCCGAGAGCAGCGTGCCCGCCTGCACCGGGGTGATCACCGGCACGATGTGCCAGAGGCTCGTCCCCAGCGCCACGTAGAGCGGCGTGCCCGGCGGATGCGGAATGCCGAACGTGCCGATGGCCGTCGCGAACTCGCTCGCGTCCCAGAAGGTCAGCGTGCTGCTGGCCGTCGACAGGTAGATCGAGAGCAGCACGACGGCCACCGACAGGAAGGCCGCGACCGCGGACCGCGGCAGCGTCATCGCGCTGCGGCGCTGGTGACGTGCCGCGCCCGATCCGGTGCCGGGGTCCGCCGGACGTCCCTGCGAGGCCCGTCGAATGGCCGGCTGATGCAGTGCTTCGGATCGGACGCGGTCACGAGCGGCTTCGGGGATGGGATGGTGACTCCGGCACGCACGCGCGCTGCAGGACCGTGGCGCCAGTGTGACGTCGCTGCCTTACGCTGGCGGTGCCGACCGTACAGGATAATGCGATGGATCGCCGAATCTTCCTCGCAGACCTGACCCGGTACGCCGCGCTTGGCGCCGCGGCACACACGCTCGGCCGCAGCGTGTCGCAGTTCCGCGCCGCCTCGGACCCGTTCACTCTCGGCGTCGCCTCGGGCGATCCGCATGCGACCGGCGGCGTGCTCTGGACCCGGCTGGCGCCCCGCCCGCTCGAACCCGGTTGGGGTATGGACGGCGTGCGTACGCGCGTGACGTGGGAGGTGGCCGACGACGACGGCTTCACACGGATCGTGCGGACCGGCACCTATCTGGCCGCCCCTGAACTCGGCTTCTCCGTGCACGTCGAGGTGGACGGCCTGCAGCCGGACCGGTGGTACGTGTTTCGCTTCCGCAGCGGTGATGCCGTGAGCCCGACCGGCCGCTTCCGCACCGCGCCGGCAACCGGCGCGCAGACGCCGCTGCGATTTGCGTTCGCCTCGTGCCAGCATTACGAGACGGGACTCTATACGGCGTACGAGCACATGGCGCGCGAGGAGCTGGACCTGATCGCGCATCTGGGGGACTACATCTACGAGTCGGCGGGGCTGGATGGGCGGGTGCGGAAGCATGACGGCTTCGAGTGCATGACGCTGGAGCAGTACCGACGCCGGTACGCGCAGTACAAGCTCGACCCGATGCTGCAGGCCGCGCATGCCCGGGCGCCCTGGGTCGTGACGTGGGATGATCACGAGGTGGACAACAATTACGCCGGCGAGATCGGCGAGAACGTGTACGAGTCGTCCGAGCAGATGCGCACGCGACGCGCCGCTGCATATCAGGCGTGGTGGGAGCACCAGCCGGTGCGGGTGCCGCGGGCCGCGTCGTGGGCCGACCTGTCGATCCGCCGATCAGTGGACTGGGGCGCGCTGGCGAGGTTCTGGGTGCTGGACACCCGGCAGTTCCGCAGCGATCAGCCGTGCGGCGACGGCACGCAGCGGATTCCCTGCCGTGGGTATGGCGACCGCGCCGCGACCGTCCTCGGCGCGCCTCAGGAACGGTGGCTGACCGAGGGCATCGGCGCCTCGTCGGCGCAGTGGCAGGTGCTCGCGCAGCAGATCATGTTCGCGCCCGAGACTCACGTGCCCTCGGCTGGCGATCAGGTCTACATGGACGTGTGGGGCGGCTATCCGGTGGCACGCGACCGGCTGCTCTCCACGATCGCCGCGCGCGCCGCAGGACGCACCGTCGTGCTCTCGGGCGACATCCACAGCAACTACGTGCAGGACGTGCGGCGCGGGTACGACCGACCCGACCGGCCCGTGATCGCGACCGAGTTCGTCGGCACCTCCATCTCGTCCGAGGGCGATGGTGCCGAGCGCTCGCCGTTCTTTCCGGTGGCGATGGAGGCGCGGAAGCCGGAGGTGCGCTGGCACAATCATCGCCGCGGCTACGTCTCCTGCACCGTCACGCCAGCCGAGTGGCGCGCCGACTACCAGATCGTGGAGTACGTGTCGCGACCCGGGGCGCCGAAGGTCACCGCCTCGTCCTGGCGCTGCGAGCACGGGCGGGCGGGGGTGACGAAGCTGTGAACGGGCCGCGGCGGCGCACGGGTGGCAGCGGGGTGGTCAGCCGGCGATCTTGAGGGAACCACTTCACCCGGACCCGTCGATGACTGCCACCGCCCCACTGCCGACCGCCGTCCCGCCTGCGCACGATGCTGCGCTGGATGCGCTCTGGATGCCGTTCACCGCGAACAAGTCGTTCAAGGCGAAGCCGCGGCTGCTGGTGGCGGCCAGGGACATGCACTACACGTCGGATGACGGCCGATCGATCCTGGACGGAGCCGCCGGGCTGTGGTGCGTGAATGCCGGGCATTGCCGCGCCCCGATCGTCGAGGCGGTGCAGCGGGCGGTGGCGACGATCGACTTCGCGCCGGCCTTCCAGATGGGACACCCGGACACCTTTGCGCTGGCCCGCGAACTGGCGGGCATCCTGCCGGCCGGGATCGACCGGGTGTTCTTCTCGAACTCCGGCTCCGAGGCGGTGGACACGGCGCTCAAGATCGCGCTGGCGTACTGGCGCGCACGCGGCGAGTCGCAGCGGACGCGATTCGTCGGTCGGATCCGCGGCTATCACGGCGTCGGGTTCGGCGGCATCTCCGTGGGCGGGATCCAGCCCAACCGCGAGGCATACGCAAGCCAGTTGCTGCCACACGTGAGTCACCTGCCCACCACGCACGACCTGTCCCGCAATGCCTTTTCGCGCGGCCAGCCCACGCACGGCGTCGAGCTGGCCGATGCGCTGCTGGACATCATCGCCGAGCACGGGGCCGAGACGATCGTGGCCGTGATCGTGGAGCCGATAGCGGGATCGACGGGCGTGCTGGTGCCGCCCGTCGGCTACCTCGAGCGGCTGCGCGCGATCTGCGACCAGCACGGCCTGCTGCTGATCTTCGACGAGGTGATCACGGGGTTCGGTCGCCTCGGCGCGCCGTTCGCCGCGCAGCACTTCGGCGTGACGCCCGACATGATCACGATGGCCAAGGGCATCACCAACGCCACGATCCCGATGGGTGCGACGGCGGTGCGTCGGGAGATCCACGATACCGTGGTGGGTGCGACGGAACGCGGCATCGAGCTGTTCCACGGCTACACGTACTCAGGGCATCCCATCGCCAGCGCCGCGGCCCTCGCCACGCTCAAGCTCTATCGGGACGAGGGGCTCTTCGAGCGGGCCGCCGCCCTCATGCCCGTGTGGGAGCAGGCGGTGCACACGCTGGCGGGTGAGCCGCACGTCATTGACATCCGCAACATCGGCATGGTGGCGGCGATCGAGATGTCGACGCGCGATGGCATGGTCGGCGCGCGCGCGATGGATGCGATGAACGGGTGCTTCTGGAACGAGAACCTGCTGGTGCGCATCACCGGCGAAATCATCGCGCTGTCGCCGCCGCTGATCGTCAGCGAGGACCAGATCGGTGAGATCGTCGAACGCGTGCGACGGGTGCTGCGCAGCCTGAGCTGACGCCCGCGTGGGTGCAGCGCGCCGCGCGCGGTCCGGTCCCGGGCCGCGACGCTGCGATGCCGCCGTTCACTTGGCCGCGAACCACATCCGGCCGGCAACGAGGCAGAGGAAGACCGCGAAGCCGCGCTGCAGCTCGCGCGACGGCAGCTGCAGCGCAATGCGGGCGCCGAAGTAGGCCCCGACGAGCAGTCCCGGCGCGATCAGCAGCGCCCCGCGCACGTCGAGTGCCCCGGCCTTGTAGTACTGCCAGGCACCGAGCGCTCCCACCGGCAGCAGCAGCGCCGCCAGCGATGTGCCGGTGGCGGTCTTGTGCGCGAAGTGCGCCGCGAACACCAGCAGCGGCACGATGACGATGCCGCCGCCGACACCGAAGAGCCCGGAGAGCAGGCCCGCGCCAAGACCGATGAGCAGGAAGGTGATCATGAACGAAGTCGTGACAGGGTGACGTGCTGGCAACGCGACGCGGCGCATCCGGCAACGGGCCGCCGCGTCGCGCGTGCGTCAGTCGAGGGTGACGATCATCTTGCCGGTGTTGCCGCCCGTGAACAGGCTGAGGAATGCGGCCGGCGCGCTGGCGATGCCGTGCACCACCGTTTCGCGGCCCTGCAGCGTGCCGTCGGCGAGCATGGCACCCACCTCCGCCTCGAACGCCTCGCGCTGCGGCTCGAAGTCGCTGACGATGAAGCCACGGATGGTGAGGCGCTTGCCAATGATCATCGCCATGTTGCGCGGGCCGGGCGTGGGGTCGTTGTAGCCGGAGATGGAGCCGCAGGCCGCGATCCGGCCGAACGGGCGCAGCGCCGACATCGCCGCCTCGAGATGGTCGCCGCCGACATTGTCGAAGTAGACGTCGATCCCCTGCGGCGCGGCGGCCATGAGCTGTCGATAGACCTCGCCATCGCGGTAGTTGAACGCCGCATCGAAGCCGAGTTCGTCCACCAGCATGCGCACCTTCTCGGCCGACCCCGCGCTGCCGATCACGGTGCAGCCACGACGCCTCGCGAGCTGACCCGCGATGATGCCGACGCCACCCGCCGCGCCGGAGATGAACACACGGTCCCCGGCCTTCACGTCCACGAGCTGCAGGCCAGCCCAGGCCGTGAATCCCGTCACGCCGAGCACGCCGAGCCAGGCGGAGATCGGGGTGACGGTGGGGTCGAGCTTGCGCAGGGCACTGGGCGCCGCGACGAAGTACTCCCGCCAGCCATACATCGACAGCACCAGGTCGCCGGCGGCCAGGCCCTCGGCCCGCGACGCGATCACCTCACCGACGGCGCCGCCCTCGAGCGCCTTGCCGACGGCGAACGGTGGCACGTACGATTTCACGTCGTTCATGCGGCCACGCATGTAGGGGTCCACCGACATCACGCGGTTCCGCACGAGCACCTCGCCCTCACCCGGCTCACCGACATCGACGGTGGCGAACGCGAAGGTCTCGTCGGTCGGGGTGCCCTTGGGGCGGGCGGCGAGGCGGACTTCTCGGCTGATCGGCACGGGAGCCTGGGCTGTGAGCGAGGGACGGCGAGAGAGAGACAAGAATAGCAGACGGCCGCCACGCGCGGTGCGGCCGGCGACGCGTCGGTGCCTGAGCGGGCGGTCCCGGCCGCACAGCACCACCGACCATCCGGCACGGCTAGGGAATCCGGCCGTCCGTCGCTACCCTGCACGCATGCCACGGTCCACCACGCTAAGACGACGACGTGTCTGATCCCGAGAGCGCCGCCGTGCGTGACGTGCCACGGCCGGCCAGCGGAAGCGCACGTCAGGCCGCCATGCCGTTCATCATGCTCACGGTGCTGATCGACATGGCGGCGATCGGGCTGATCGTGCCCGTGCTGCCGTCGATCGTGGGCAGCTTCACCGCGTCGCAGACCGAACAGACGCTGTGGTACGGCGTGGTGAGCACGGCGTTCGGATTTGCGAATTTCTTCGGGGCCCCGGTCCTCGGCGCGCTCTCCGACAAGTACGGTCGTCGCCCCGTGCTGCTGCTGGGATTCTGCGGCCTCGCGGTCACCTTCTTCGCGACGGCGCTGGCGACCGCGCTGTGGATGCTGATCGTGGCCCGGCTGATCGGCGGTGCGATGCAGGCGAATGCCGCAGTGTGCAATGCGTACGTCGCCGACATCACGCCGCCGGAACAGCGCGCCAAGCGATTCGGCCTGCTCGGGGCGATGTTCGGCGTGGGCTTCATCATCGGCCCGGTCGCCGGCGGGCTGCTGGGTGCGATCAACCTCCGGCTTCCGTTTTTCGTGGCGGGTGGCCTGTCGCTGCTGAACCTTGCGTACGGCTACTTCGTGCTCCCCGAGTCGCTGCCGCCCGAGCGCCGACGACCGTTCGCATGGAAGAGCACCAGTCCGATCGCCTCGCTGTCGACGCTGACGAAGATGGGCACGGTGGGGCCACTGGTCACGGTGGTGGCCTGTACAGTGCTCGCCCAGTACATCCTCTTCACCACGTGGGTGCTCTACACCACCTACAAGTTCGGCTGGGGGCCGCTGCAGAATGGCTGGTCACTGGCCGCCGTCGGCGTGTCCTCGGTGGTGGTGCAGGGCTTCCTGCTCGGGCCACTGCTGCGGCGGTTCACCGCACAGCGGCTGGTGGTATGGGGCCTGATCTCGGCGATGCTGGCCAACCTGCTCTACGGGCTCGCGACGCAGGGGTGGATGATGTTCGCGATCGTGTTCGTGAACATCCTCGGCTTCACCGTGGGCGCGTCGATCCAGAGCCTGATCTCGGCGGCGGCGGATCCCAGCACGCAGGGACGGACCCTTGGCGCGGTGGCGTCGCTGAACAGCCTGATGGCGGTAGTGGCACCGATGTTCGGGGCGCCGTTGCTGGGGCTCGTGTCGGACCTGCCCAAGGGTGACTGGCGCATCGGCATGCCGTTCTACTTCTGCGCCGTGTTGCAGGGCGCATCGTTGTTCCTCGCGTCGCGCCACTTCCAGCGTCAGCGAGACCGCGGCTGAGACCCCGTCGCGGGACGAGTATCAGGCCGCTGACCCGCCGACCGCCATCATCGTGGCCTGCATCACGGCAACGTGTCGCGGGGCGCCACCCGCGGAGGCGGCCCACGCGTCGGCGCTGCACACCGTGAGCGTGCGGCCGGCCCGCAGCACCCGCGCCTCGACGCGGATGACGTCACCGATGGCTGGCGAGAGCAGATTCACCTTGAATTCGACGCTCACCGTCACGAAACCTTCTGGTGTCACCGACGAGGCAGCCGCCGCGCAGGCACTGTCGAGCACGGCGGTGAGGGCCCCTGCATGCACGGCCCCGGTGTGCTGCGTGATCGCGGGAGTGCACGGCATGAGGACGACGGCAGACCCGCTGGAGACCTCGGCGAGCGTCGCGCCGAGCGTCTCCATGAACGGCTGCAACGCGAATTCCGCCCCGACGCGCGCCTCCATGTTCACCGGGATGGCACCGCCGCCATCAGGCGCTCGATGAAGCCGTTGAGCGCGCCGTTCTCGATCCAGCGGACGACGGCGACGATGTCGTGATCGGGATCGACGATGATCACGTTCGTGCCATTGCCGACGTGGACGAAGAGCGAGGGCGGCCCAGCCGGGGCGAACTTCCGGTCGGTGTTGAGGAACCAGTTCATGAAGCCGTAGGTCGGCTGCGCCGGCGTGGGGGTGAGCGCCTTGCGCACCCAGGCCTCCGAGAGGATCTGGCGCTCTCCCCACCGTCCGCGGCGGAGCGTCAGGTAGCCGAAGCGCGCCATGTCCCAGGCGTTGATGAACATGCCCCCGCCCCAGTGACCACCGCCGGAGACGGACTGCACGGCCTGCCCGTCCATCACGACCCATGAGGTCTGGTATCCGAGCCACTGCCAGGTGCTGGAGGCGCCGATCGGCTCCATGACGAACTCTCGCAGGACCGACGGCAAGGGTCGTCGCCACACTTGCAGCGCCGCCAGGGCCATCGCATTCACGCGGACGTCGTTGTACTCGTAGACGGTGCCCGGCGTGACACGTGGCCGCGTACGCCACTGCGACGGCTCGCCGGTCGGGCGATCAGCCCATTCCGGCTTGCCCCAGAGTGTGCCCTCGAAATCGGACACCTGGCGCAGCATGTCATCCCAGGTGATGCGTCGGTTCTGCGATGTGGCGAACGGCTCGATCATGGTCACGGCCGACGTGCCAGGTCCACCCGGCAGCGCCGGCACCGGGCCGACCGCACGGAAGACGGAGTCGCCGAGGCTGCGGATCAGTCCGCGATCGACGGCCAGACCGACGACCGAGGAGAGGAAGCTCTTGGTGACGCTGTGGGTCATGTCCACGCGATCGGGATCACCCCACGACGCCACGATGTACCCATGGCGCAGGATCACCCCGGTGGGGTCGCCGCGATCCCTGAACGGCCCTACGGCGTCGCCATACGGCTCCCGGCCGAAGGTGCGGTAGTGGTTCTCCTCCATGCTGCGCGGATTCTTCACCTCGTTGGCGATCGCGAATGCGATGGCGTCAGCAAGGCGTGCGGAGTCGAGGCCCTCCTGGGCCGGCGTGCGCCGCGCCCAGTCGCCGCCGGGACCGGGATAGTAGACGGCAGCCGGCCGCGCGGTGGCCCGCGGCTGGGCCCCGAGCACGTGCGCGGTCGGTGTGAGCGCGAGGACGCTCAGCAGGCAGGAGACGCCCAGGCGTCGGCCGGGAGTGCGCATCGATCGATCCCTCAGTGGTGCAGTCGTCAGGCTCGGGGATGCGCCCCGGCGCGGTGTCAGTCCGGCGGATTCCCGTCGGCCGATGGCATCGGGTTGCCATCGGCATCGACGGTCCCGAACTCTTCATCCGGAAGTCCATTGCGGCGGCGCTCGAGGCGCTCCTCACGCTTGGCATCCTTCTTGTTCTTGCGCTCGAGTTCCTTCCGGCGCTTCTCGAAGTCGTAGTTGGGCTTCTTCGCCATGCGCGTCCCCCTCCGCTGCTGTGATGCGGCCGGATCGAAACGCGGCTGCTGGGCGCACCGGTCAGGCGTGCGCGTCGAGAATGGAAGGTAGCGTAGCGGCGGCGCTCCGAGAACGCTCGGACGCCCAGCCGTCACCCGAGGCTGGCCTGCCGAGCCCTGACGCGCAGGAGATCGCGGTACATGCCCTCGACCTTCTGTCTGGCCCACGGGGTGCGGCGCAGGAACTTCAGGCTCGACGCGATGCTGGGGTCGGAGGTGAAGCAGCGGATCTCGATCTTCTGGCCCATCGCATTCCAGCCATAGTGCGCCACGAGCTCCGTCAGGATGCGCTCGAGGGTCACACCGTGCATCGGATTGGTCTCTTCGTGCGCTGGCGGCATGTGGCGATGTGGAGAAGCGTCGGGGGTATCCGTCGAACACGCGTGCGGCAGTCAAACCTACCGGCGCATCGGATTGATGACGGCGGAGGTGGAACGGCACGCCTTCATGCCACCCCGCCCGCCGATCTGGCCCGGGCGCTGGCGAAACCCCGCACGACTGGCGAGCGTACCTGCATCATGCCCCAGCCTACCCCCGCCGCACCCCCGGCCCCCGCGGGCGTCACCGCCGCCCCGGCCCAGACAGCGCCGCCGGTGGCCCCCGCTGCGCCCGCGCAGTCCGTGGAGTTCCTGCGGGCGCGCCGATCGGCGCTCAGCAACCAGCTGGAGTCCGTGACGCGGCGCCGGGAAGAGGTGGCCGATCAACTCCGCGACGAAAAGACGCAGGCGGCAGAGCGGCCGGGCCTCGAGAGCAGGCTCCGGGTGCTGGACGAGCGGCTGGTGCAGCTCGAACGGGACATCGCGACCAATTCGGAACAGCTGGCGAACGCGCCGGTGCGGTCGACCGAGAGCGGTACGATCGCAGGCCGGGCGGGCGGCCAGCAGTTCATTGGACGGACGAATCTGGTGCCACTCTTCGGCATGGCGTTGCTGATGCCCTTTGCCATTCAGCTCGCGCGCCGGATGTTTGCACCGAACCGCCTGCCGTCGGGCGCGGCGCAGCTCTCGGCGAACACCGCCGGGTTGCAGGATCGCATGGAGCGGCTGGAGAGCGCCGTGGACGCCGTCGCGATCGAGGTCGAGCGGATCGGCGAGGCGCAGCGCTTCCTGACCCAGACGATGACCGCCCGTCCATCGCCGGATGGGGCAGCGCTGGGAGCCGGCAGCCCGGCCTTTCAGGGCGTCACGCTCCGCAGCCGCGAGTTGGGCGAGCCGCTGTAACGGCGCGTCGAATCCGGCCGAGCAGGTGCGGGCGCTGGACGCGTCGAGCGCGTAGACTGCGCCGCAATGACTCCAGCTCCCGTGACAGATACGGCCGCCGGCCGACCGGGCCTGGTGCGCGAGATGGGCCTCGTGGCCCTCACCGCCACCGGCATCGCCTCGATGGTTGGCGCAGGGATCAACGTCATCCCGTTCATGATCCAGCGGAACGTGCCCGGCATCGGCGGATATGTGCTGCCGGCGTTCCTCTTCGCGGCGGTGCCGGCCTTCTTCGCCGGACTGGCCTACGCGATCCTCGCCTCGGCGATGCCGCGGGCCGGCGGGAGCTACGTCTACGCCAGCCGCGCCCTCAATCCGTATCTCGGCTTCATCGCCAGCTTCTCGCAGTGGTTCGCGCTCTGCGTGGCGATCGGTGTCGTCTCGTACGTGCTGGTGCCGTTCCTGCGCGACGTGGCGATCGCGGCGCAGTGGACCGGCGCGTCCGTGGTCCTCGAGAGTGGTGTCGCGCGACTCGCGATTCCGCTGTCGGTGCTGTGGCTGTTCGCGCTCGTGAACGTGCGTGGCATCAAGTCGTACGAACGGATCCTGGTGCCGCTGCTGGGGCTCACGTTCATCCTTGGCGGCATCGTGATCGTCGCGGGCTTCCTCTACGATCACGCCGACTTTGCCCAGGCCGTGCTGCAGCGCGAGCGGCGCGTGCTGCCGGTGACGAAGGAGACGGCGCCGTCATTCCGGCTCTTCTTCACCGCAGCGACCGTGCTGTTCAGCGGCTTCATCGGCTTCGACTCGATCGCGCAGGCGGGCGGCGAGGCGCGCAATCCCAATCGCACGCTGCCGCTGGCGATCGGTCTGGCGGTGGTGAGTGTGAGCATCTTCTACATGCTCTTCACGGCGGCGGTCTACCACGCCGTGCCGTGGTCCTACGTGGCCGAGCAGTCGGCCACGCGCGACGTGAACGCGCCGGGCCTGCTGGGCTACGTGCTGCCGCCGGTGTGGACGGTGGCCATCGTGGCCGGTGGCGCCGTGGCGCTGGCGAAGGACGTGCCGGCGATGCTGCTGTCGGTGTCGCGCCTGATGTTCGCGTGGGCCGAGGACGGCATCTTCCCGCGCGCGGTGGCGGCGCTGCATCCGCGCCATCGCACACCGCATGTGGCGATCGTGGCCAGCGCCGTGATGGCGACGGTGTCGATCCTCGGGTGCCACCTGGCCGGCGACATCTTTCTCGGCATCGACATCCTCGTCACGGCGATGCTGGTGAACTACATCCTGATGTGCGTGTCGGTCCTGACGCTGCCGACGCGCAATGCCGCGATCGCGCGCGAGGTGCGGGTGCTGCCCTCACGCGCTGCGCAGCTGCTCGTGGCCAGCGCCGGCATCGTGATTCTCGGTGCGTTTCTGGGCATGCACACCCTCAAGGATCTGACCGCGCCGGTGAGTGCCTGGTACTTCCGCTCGACACCGGTCTGGGGCCTCGTGATGGGCATCGCCACCGTGATCTACCTGCGCGAGACGGCGGCGCTGCGGCGCCGTGGCGTGGACGTACAGGCCATCTTCGCCACCCTGCCTCCGGAATGAGTGCTGCATGACTGCCGTCGAACGCATCGCCCTCGCCCCCGACCTCGAGATCTCGCGCGTCGTCACCGGCCTCTGGCAGATCGCCGACATGGAGCGGGATGGCCGCACCCTCGACCTGGACGCGACGGCCGAAGCGATGCGGCCGTACGTCGAGTCGGGGTGCACGACGTTCGACATGGCGGACCATTACGGGTCGGCGGAGCTGATCGCGGGTCGCTTCCGAAGCGCGCATCCGGCACTGCCGGCGCAGCTCTTCACGAAGTGGGTGCCGAAGCCGGGACCGATCTCGCGTGACGACGTGCGCGCGGCGATCGAGACGGCCGCGGAACGACTGCGCGGCACACCGATCGACCTGATGCAGTTTCACGCCTGGACCTTCGCCGACGCGCACTGGCTGGATGCGCTGGGCTACCTGCACGAACTGCAGCGCGACGGCGCGATCCGGCACATCGGTGTCACGAACTTCGATGCGGCGCACCTGCGCATCGCAGTGGCGAGCGGCATCCAGGTGGTGACGAATCAGGTGTCGTTCTCGCTGCTGGACCAGCGGGCCGCCGGACGCATGGCCGCGGTGTGCGACCAGTATGGTGTGAAGCTGCTGGCCTACGGCACCGTTGCCGGCGGTCTGCTGACGGCGCGCTGGCAGGCGCGGCCCGAGCCGCCCGCCGGCGACCTGACGACCTGGTCGCTGATGAAATACGGCCGCTTCATGACGGCCGCCGGCGGATGGAGCGCACTCCAGCGCGTGCTGGACGTGACGGCGTCGATCGCGCGGAAGCACGAGGTCTCGATGGCAAATGTGGCCTGCCGCCACATCCTCGACTTCCCGCATGTGGCCGGCGTGATCATCGGCGCGCGACTTGGCGAGCGCGCACACATCGAGGACAACGCCCGACTCGCCACGCTGCGCTTCGACGAGGCAGACCGCACGGCGCTGCGTGACGTGCTCGCGACGCTGACACCGATCCCCGGCGACTGCGGCGACGAGTATCGCACGCCACCGTTCCTCACGGCGTCGGGCGACCTGAGCCATCACGTCGCGTCGTTCCCTGCCCCGTACGCCGTGCATACGGTGGATGCGCAACGCTCGTACTGCCTGAGCGGGACGGTGTGGGAGCCGATGGCGGGCTACAGCCGCGCCACGCGCATCGGCAATCGGATCATGGTCAGCGGCACGACGGCGACGCATGGCCCGATGCGGGTGGGCGGCACCGATCCTGCAGCACAGGCGCACTTCGTCCTCGACAAGATCGAGGGCGCGCTGCGCTCACTCGGTGGCAGCATGTCGAACGTGGTGCGCACGCGCGTCTTCGTCGATGACATCAGCCAATGGGAGCCGATCGCGCGCGCCCACGGCGAGCGATTCGGCACCGTGTTACCGGCGAACACGATGGTGCAGGCAAAACTGATCGGCGAGGGCTACCTGGTCGAGATCGAGGCCGACGCCGAGCTCTGAGCCGCGGCGCGCATCACGTCAGGAACTGCACGACAGCATCGACGCGCCGGCCTTGTTGCGCGCCCACTCCGGGCGCATCGCGGCCAGATCCGCATGCGTCGGCTGCTCGTCGTACGGTCGGCGCATCACGTCGAGCAGGGTGTGGATCATCGACTCATCCCCCGACTCGGCCTGCTCGATCGCCTGCTGCGCGAGATAATTGCGGAGGACGAACCGCGGATTGACGCCGTGCATCCGCGCGCGGCGCGCGAGGTGCGACGCACCGCCACCGGTGCCGCTGGCGTGCCAGCGCCGCACCCACGCCTCCAGCGCGTCGCGATGTACGTCCCGCCGGGCCTCGTCGTAGCAGAGTTCCCCAAGCATCGGCACCACCGGCGCGTCCTCCGGGAGTGTCTCGGGAAGGTCAGCCAGCGCACGGAAGAAGCGCGTGTAGTCCAGTGCGCACTGCTCGAGGAGCTCGTATCCGTCGGCCATCACCGCCTGCGCCTCGTCGCCGTCGTGCAGGAACCCGAACTTGTCGCAGGTCATGCGTGCGAAGGCGTCCCTGTACGTGGTGACATAGTGGTCGAGCCCCTGCTGCAGCGGGTCGGTCACGGCGAACAGCGGCGCGATGGCATTGGCGAGCTGCACGAGGTTCCACTGCGCCACTGCCGGCTGGTTTCCATAGCGATAGCGGCGCCCGCCGGCATCGGTGGTGTTCGGTGTCCAGTCGGGATCGTAGTCATCGAGCCAGCCATAGGGGCCGTAGTCGATGGTGAGGCCGAGGATGGACATGTTGTCGGTGTTCATCACGCCATGCACGAAGCCGACGCGCATCCAGTGCACGACCATCAGTGCGGTGCGCTCACACACCTCTCGGAACCAGGCCGTGCGACGTTCGTCCGCACTGCCGGCGAGATGCGGAAAGTCGCGGGCGATGGTGAAGTCCACGAGTTGCGTGAGCAGCGCCAGATCGCCGCGCGCGGTGGGCAGCTCGAAGGTGCCGAACCGGATGAACGACGGTGCCACGCGGCAGACGATCGCGCCCGGCTCCAGCGCCGCGTTGCCGTCGTAGAACATGTCGCGCAGCACGGGGTTGCCGGTGGCAACGAGCGAGAGCGCCCGTGTCGTCGGCGCGCCGAGGTGATGCATGGCCTCGCTGCAGAGGAACTCGCGCACCGACGAGCGGAGGACGGCCCGTCCGTCCGCCGTGCGCGAGTAGGGCGTCGGGCCGGCGCCCTTCAGCTGCAGCTCCCAGCGTTCGCCGGCGGCGTTCACGACTTCACCGAGCGTGATCGCACGACCGTCACCGAGCTGGCCGGCCCAGTTGCCGAACTGGTGGCCACCGTAGGCTGCGGCGTAGGGCTGCATGCCCTCGAGGAGGCTGTTCCCCGCGAAGACATCGGCAAACTCCTGCGTCGCGACATCGGTCTCGCCGATGCCGATCACCTGGGCGACTTCGCGGGCATGCGCGATCAGGCGTGGTGCGCGCACTGGCGTCGGCGTCACGGCGCTCCAGCAGGCGCCGTGCACCTGTCGGCGATCGTTGCTGTCGAGGGGATCGCCGGGCAGGTCGCGGACGAAGCGGTTGTCGAAAGTCAGGGGCGAGCGCATCGCGACAAGGTAAGCACGCCTGTCGCGGTGCCGGCGCCGGCGGTCGATGCCCGGTCAGCCCGTGCCGTACTGCTGGTTTCAACGCCCATTGAGCTTGTCCCAGATGGACCGCAGCGCGGCCGCGCCGCTCGGTGGGCTCTGTTCCCAGGTGCCGCCACCCGCGAACGGTCCGGGGTTCGGCGCACCGCCGGGGGGAAAGCTGCCGCCGGCAGACCCGCCGCCAGGCCCGACGCCACCCGGCCACGCGCCGGGCGGTGCCATCGGCCCCGGTCCTTGCTGTGGCACGGGGGCGGCCCCCGGCCCACCCCCTTGGAAGCCGATGCTCGGCAGCGCCACAGTCCAGTCGAAGGGCCTGCCCTGCATGGCGTACTGCTGCGCCTGCATGCCCAGCGCGTTCGACTGTTGCTGCAGCATCTGCAGGCCCGGCTGTGGCAGGAGGCGCTGCAACTGCGCCCATTCCTGATTCCAGGCCATGTGATCGCCGCGCGCGGCGTGCATCAGGCAGAGCCAGTAGCGCGGGTTGGGCAGACTGGGGTTGACCTCGCGCGCCTGCAGAAATGCGCGCTGCGCGGGATCGGGCTGGTTCAACTGCAGGTGGATCATGCCGAGGTTGACGAAGATGCGCGCATCCTGTCCTGCCACGACGGCGGCGGCGGCCGTCTGCCGCTGCGCGTCCTGCGTGCGCCCCTGCATCATGTAGACCTCGCCCAGCTTGCCGAGCGCTTCGGCTGAGTGCGGGTCGAGCTGTACGGCTCTTTCCAGCAGCCCTGCCGCTTCGACCGCGTTCGCCCGCACGCCCATGCAGAATTCGGCCAGACCCATCAGGTACAGCAGGCTTTGCGGTGCGAGTCGCACGGCGTGGCGCAGCTCATCTTCGGCATCGTCCAGCTGTCGCAGCGTGACCAGGCCCTGCGACAACTGCACCCGCAACTGCGGGTTGTTCGGCGCCAGCGCCACGGCGTCGCGCATCGCGGCCACGGCTTGCGGCATGCGGCCGCGCTGGGTCAGCAGCGCGCCGCGAATGGCCTGCACCTCAGCCGACTGGGTGTCGACATCGAGCAGTGGCTGCAACTCCTGTTCGGCCTCGGTGAGGCGGCTGGCGGTGAACAGCAGGCCCACGAGGTTGCGCCGCAGCCCGCGGTCATTGGGCGCCAGCGCCAACAACGCACGGTGGGCCGTGATCGCGTCGTCATTGAGGCCGCGTTTTCCCAGCAATCGCGCCAACTCGTAGCGCGGCGGCAATGCCTGTGGATCCAGCTCGATGGCCCGCCGCAGGTGGGTCGCTGCTTCGTCGTACAGGCTGTCGCGCGCTTCTTCCTCGGCTTGCACCGCCAGCGCGCTGCCCCAGACGCTGTGGCCTGCGGCGGTGGCCCGAGGGTTGGTGCGTGCGGCGTGGTTCTGCGCGTTCGCCTCCTGCTGGTGCACGTGCTGCTGGGCCAGCGCCAGCGCGACGCGGTAGTCACGCCGCGAGAGCGCGAGCTCGGCTTCCACCGGCCGACCAAGCAGTGCCTGGAGCTGAGCGCTGTGCTGTGCGATCGTCGGGTGCAGGTCGTGCGGGCCGGCCTTGCCGACGAGTGCCTCCAGATCGTCCTGCAGCGCCTCGTGCGGGCTGAGAATGGTGGTCGGCAGCCGCAGGCCAAGCGCCTCGTGCAGCCGCGCCATCAGGTCGTCGAAGTCCTCGACGCTGCACAACTCGAAGCGGCTGGCATGCTGCTCCGCCAGCCGGGCCACCCAGGCGCTGGGCTCCTCACCCGGGCGCAGGCACCAGTAGATGCCGTGCGGGAAACTCAGCTCGTCGGCGAGCAGCGTCTCGATCATGGCCATCACGCTTCGGTCGCGGCCCGCATACCCCAGCACCACCAGCCCGCGCTGGCGCGCCAGTTCACTGAACTTGGCCGCCATGCGCTCGCCCAATGCCGCCAGCTCGACCCCGGTGTTGCGGATGTCGCTGAACAGGTAGCTGCCGTGCAGCTTCACGATCTTGGCGCGGTCGCTGAGGAAGCTGACCAGATCGACCTGCGCGTCGGCGTCGCACACCACCGCAGTATGGTGCAGGTAGGTGCCGAGTGCGTCGGCCAGCAGGTCGTCGAAGTTGGTCGTGAAGACCGTCGAAAAGCGCCGTGCCTGCACGATCAGGTTGGCAAGGTACAGGTAGCCCCACCCCGGTCGCACGCCCTCGATCTTTTCTTCCACATAGAGGCGCCGCTGCACCGGCCGCTTGTAGCGGTGTTCGAACAGCAGCGAGTATTCAGACTCGCTTTCGAACCAGGGGTACTTCCCGTGCTGGGTGGCGAGCCACGCCTTGGCGCTCTGCCCCTCGCGCTGTGCGGCGGGTACCGCCGACTCGAACACGTCCTGGCGCCATTCGGCAATCATCTCGAAGGCCAGCGGCACGCCTGAACTCTTCGAGGCACCTGCGCCCAGCAACAGCGCCAGCTGCGCCGGCTGGTGGCGGCGGATGAGCTTGACGAGTTGATCGGCGGTCATCATGGTCCTAGGATGCTATTGCAGCGACGGCGACCGCGACAGCGGGGCTGCTGCGCGGCTGACATCGTACTGCCAGCCGATGATCCCCGTCGCGCACTCACACAATCACGGCGGGTCGACGATGAAGTTTTTCATGTACAACCCATTTTTCGGTGACCGGAGACTCGCGGCCTCCGCCCACACGTTCCTCGAACGCATCGAGGAGCGGAAGGTCGGTCCGTATTCGAAGTACGCGTCGTGTGCGCTGATCGACGAGATGTCACTTGGTGACGTCGGCAACGACGACCAGCTCTACATCACCGGCCATGGCGCGGCGGGGAACAATCGGATTCACAGCTGCGACAATCGCAGCCTCGCAGCCACCACGCTCGCGGATCAGTTCGTTGGGCGACTGGATCCTGGTCACCGGAAGATCAAGCTGTGGGTCTGCAGCTCCGCGGACGGCATCACGGTCAATCGCGGACTGGCCTACCGCTTCTGGCAGGCCATGCACCTTCGCGGATTTTCGTCCCTTGCGGTCTATGGCTATCGATACGCCGTCATGGATCCATTCTCGCCACGGCAAGACTCCAACGAAGCGGGTATCGCACTCCCCGGATTCCGGAGCTTGACCGAGACGCCGGACCTGCTCAAGACACTGCACGGAAAGGCGAGTCATTGGCGAGTGGGCATCGGTCCGGACGGAGCGAGGATCCCGCCCAAGCCGCTTCCGCGACGCGACATCGCGGACACGGACTGACTCGTGCTGGCAAGCTGCGCCACTCCTCCGGACCCGTGCCACGAACGCGACGAAGCCCCGGCGGCGCGCGGAGTACCGCGCGGCGCCGGGGCTTCGTCGCGCGCAACGGCACGCGACGTCTTTTCTGCACGCTGATCGAATCGCCTTTCCCGATCACACTTCGCGTTCGAGAGAACGCCTCACACGCTGGACGCTGGCCGATCCACGCCGACCAGCGCCTGCGTGAGCCGATCGATCACACCGAACGACGCCGACGTGCCACCCCGATCAGGCCGACGAGGCCAGTCGCCAGCAGGGCGTACGTCGACGGCTCAGGCACGGTCGAGATCAACAGCACTTCGTCGTTGAAATCCTTGTCACCGTCCTTGATGTCCGCGTAGCCAGCCATGAAGTCGTCACCATTCTGCGCCTGCACGGTCGTGATACCGGCGGCCGTGCTGAGTCCGGTCGCACGCGAACCGAAGAGGGCAAAGTACGGGTTTGCCGAGAGATCCGAGAACGAGCTTCCCACTCCGACCTCGTCGATGAAGAGGCCCCACGCCGTCGTGAACGTCACCGTCACGTCAAACAGGTTCGCGCTCGGGAGCGCCGTGATGGTGGCGACACCGCTGCTGTTGCGGGTGAAGTAGCCGAAAACCTGCGAGAGCGACGCAATCTGGCCGGCGAGGCCTTTTCCCTGCCGGAGGCGGTAGGTCCCGGCCGCGAACATGAACGGCGAATACGCGTTGCCGTTCCGCAGGTTGTTCGACAGTGTCGGCCCAGCATACGGAAGCCAGCCAGGGACGTCCTGGTTGCTGCACGCGGCACCGCTCGTTTTCGACGCGACGAATCCGACATTGCAGGTCGTGCCGTCCGTTGAAAGATTGTCCCAGTACTCACCACCCGACCCGCCGTTGTTGTTGGCGGTGTAGGACTGCCACGTCCCCTGTGCCTGCAGTGGGGCCACGGCGCTGCTGAGTGCGATGATCAGTCCGCTTACAATTCGGGAGCTTCGAGCCATGTGCTACCTCCGTTGTCGGTGCGATGGCGATCAGGACGCGCTCGGCAACCGCTGCCGCGACGCTGTCTGCACGATGAATGGGGGCATTTCCCGTACCATTCCGTGCACACCAGTTCGGTGTGCAGTCACCGCGGATGGCGAAACCTGACGAATCCCTGAAAGCGCACACGCCCGATCGTGGACTCCCGCCACGATAGTGTTGCAGGTGAGCGACAGAATGCACCTCATGCGTCACAGCAGGTAACGTGGCGTCGAACCTCAGCGACGCTGCCTGTTCAGGTTGACGCGCCGAAGCGCGTTGATGGCAGATGCGCATCGATTCTCGTTTGCGCTGCAGCGAATGAGAGCGTCAGCCGGACCGGTGACCGCAAGCGGACGGGACGCGACGGGTCACTCTGCAGGTTCCCGCACGAACGCAATGGTCGAGGCCGCCAATCCGGCCGATCCATCGCGGCGTAGACGGCGTGTTCGATCGCACGTCACACTCCCATCCCTTCCCTGGAGCAGCAATGCACACGTGGATCTCACGCCGCCCGGCCCGCGCGATCCTGGTGGCGCTCGTCGTCGCCACCGGATCGACCCTGGCCGTCCGGCAACTGGTGGCATCCGACCATCAGGACACACCGCTGGTCGAGATGTCACCGCGTTTCGACGTGAACGATGTCTATGCGTTCCCGTCACCCGAAGATCCGTCGCGCACGGTGCTGGTGCTCGGCACCGCGTCGCCGCTGACGCCCGCGAACACGCCGAGCTTCACGTTCGGCAGCAAGGATCAGGAACTGTACCAGATCAAGGTGGACAACACCGGCGATGCCCGTGAAGACCTCGTCTTCCAGTTCACGTTCACCGGTCCCGCTGGCAAGCAGAAGGTCACCATGCGTGGCCCGTACAAGCCGAACGAGGTGGGCACCACCAACTCGCTCCTTGGCGGCAAGAAGGTGAAGGGATACACGAACACCGTCATCACGGCTGGCAACGTGCGGCTCTTCGCCGGTCCGCGCGATGATCCGTTCTTCATCGATCTCGAGGCATTCTTCCGCATCCTGCCCGATCGCAAGCCGGAGGGTGGTCCCCTGTCGATGATCACGCAGGGTCCGCTCACGTTCCGCGCCCCTGGTTCCGCCGTCGATTTCCTGCGCGGCATCAATGACATGGCGATCGTGGTCGAGTTGCCCACCGCGATGCTTGCGAACCCCGCCACCAACGGCCGGTTCGGCGTCTGGGGCACGACCAGCCGCGTCCTGCGCTGAGCAGTCCGCCCATCCCCTCCGCCACACACACACTTCAGGAGCACACACAGATGTGGACGAACCGTTTCGACACCGCGCGCTGGACGCGATCCCTCGCCGTGGCCTGCATGCTTGGCTCGGCACTGACACTCTCGGCCTGCGCCGACGACACCGGCGCACGCAGCGCCACCGACCCGACCGCGAGCGCCAAGGTCGATGACGACATCGGCGAGGGCGATGATGATGCGCGCTACGAGCAGGTGGAGTTCCTGGGCAACCCGCTCGTGAGCGAGGTCACGATCGTCAAGGCCAATCACGACCGGTACAACCGCACGCAGCCCTACAACACGGCGGAGTTCGGTGCACAGAGCCTCGCGTTCATCAACGCGTTCCGCGGCGCGCAGCCGGTGGTGGCGAACACCCTCGGCGCCGTGCTCTATCCCGACATGCTGATCGTCGAGTCATCCAGGGCACCGGCGACATCGGGCTGGCTGTCATGGGCGCTCGCCAACGGATGGGGTGGTCGCAACCTGTCCGACGATGTCGTCGATGCCGGGCTGTCCGCCATTTTCGGGACCGTGATCACGCCCGCCGGTGCCTATTGCGCGAATGGTGCGCTCCCGCTCTGCACGGACAACGTGCCGGTCAACGACAAGCCGTTCAGCAAGACCTTCCCGTACCTCGCGTCGCCGTCGCTGTAGCATGAACTCCATCGCGCCGTCGGCGATGCGCGTATTTCCCGCGCAACGCCGGCGGCCGATCGGACCTCCCGTCATCGAGATCGACATGCCCCCGAATCTGCGTTCGCATCGTACGCCACTGACACGACTCGCCCTGCCCGCACTGGCCGTGGTCGCAGTGGCCGGAGCATTCGTCGCGACTCGCGAGCCTGTCACCACCGTCTCTGCACCCCTCGTGCGCTTCGACAGCGTGCGACTGAGCGATGCCGAGGTGCGCGATCGCGACATCGTGTTCTACGGCGCGCGTGCGGCTGCCGACCCTGAGAGTGCGACGGACCGCGTCACGCTGGCGACACTCCTGCTCGCCCGTTCCCGCAGCACCGGGGCCGAGTCCGACCTCGCGCGGGCGGAGTCACTGGCGAGAGAGTCCATCGCACTGCGTACGGCGCGTAACACGCACGCGCTGGAGGTCCTGGCCAGCGTGCAGATGGCGCGCCACGCCTTCCGCGATGCGCACCGCGCTGCGGTCGAGGCAGACAGCCTCGAACCGGGCACCCCATCGCATCTTGCGCTGCTTGGCGAGATCGAGCTCGAACTGGGCGATTACGCCGCGGCAGCCGCACATTTCGGCGCGGTGCCGATCATGCGCAACCAGTTCACCGTTGGTGCGCGTGTGGCGCGCTGGTACGAGCTCACCGGGCAAAGTGACCGGGCGCGCACCCTGCTGCGCGACGCGATCACCGCGGTGGACCTGCGGGATGACCTTCCCCGCGAGCAGGTGGCATGGGTTCACTACCGTTTGGGCGAACTCGAACTGCGCACTGGCCGGTACGCTGCGGCAGACTCCGCGTTTCGTCGAGGGCAACGGCACAACCCCGCCGACGTCCGCCTCCTTGGCGGTCTCGCGCGAAGCGCCCTTGCGCAGGGCCACTGGCGGGCTGCCGCCGCGTACGGCGACTCGGCCACGATGATCCAGCTCGACCCGACCACGCTTGGCACCGTCAGTGAGGCGTATGCCGCGCTGGGCGATACGGCCCAGGCGGCACAGTTCGCGCGGGCGATGGCCGTGAGTGCCCTGGCGCAGCCGGCGACGATGCATCGCGCGTGGGGGCTCTACCTGCTGGATCATGGTACGGCTGCCGAACGTGCCGCGGTGCTGCGGCGCGCGCGCGCGGAGATCCGTGTGCGAAGCGATGTCTATGGACACGACCTGCTGGCCTGGGCGCTCTATCGCACCGGACAGGTCCAGGCGGCGCGGGGGGAAATGCGGATCGCGCGCGCGCAGGGGACGGAGGATGTGCTGCTCGACCGCCATGCGCAGGTGCTGCTGAGCGACGTCACGGTGCGCTGAGCAGGGCACGTCCTCACGCACCGAGCATCGTAGCGGCCGATCATGTCGGCATCGATGTGGAGCGCGACCGCGTCGCATTCATGCGTCAGCGACCGGCGACCAATCACATCATCGCCGGCGCAAGGACTTCGCGCATCCGGCGCAGCGCCATGCGCGCCCGCGTCTTGACCGTGCCCAACGGTACGCCCAGTTGCAGCGAGACATCGGTGTGCGAATGGTCGCCAAGGTACGCGAGTTCGATGACCGTGCGCTGTGCTGCCGGCAGGACCGACAGCGCGGCCTGTAGCGCATCCCGCAGCTCCGCCTGTTCGAGGAGCCGCTGCGCATCCGGCGCAGGACAGGCATACGGACCGTCAGCGGTTGTCGTGAAGTCTGACTCTCGCCGGTAGCGCGCGACCCGATTTTCCCGGCGCGACCGGGCACGCACCACGTCGAGCGCCCTGCTGCGCGCGATCGTGCCGAGCCAGGCGTTGATGGTGCCGCGCTCATCGTCAAACCGCTCCCGTTCGCGCCACGCCTTGGCAAACGTGTAGTTGACCACGTCCTCGGCGTCCGCATGATCGCGCACCACGGCGGACGCGATCCTGTAGACGAGGTTGCCGGATTCCTCGAACAGCGCCGCGAGCGCCCGCTCGTCGTCTGTTGAGAGTCGAGTCGCAAATAGCGCCTGCTGCTCTGGCTTCGCGTCCTGCTCCGGGGCGAAATCGGTCTCGCGGCTGTTCTCGGGCGCGGACGAGCTCCCTGCCCACGAGTCGTGGAAAGTCATATCATTCGCTCCGGGGTGTCTGACGACGGCCGCATTTCGATTCGAGGAGGCATCGGATCATGCGCCGTTCGTCGTTACGCCTGCATGATCGGCCCCACCCCGCGGGCCATCAATAGTGACACTCGCTACGGACGCGACCTATCTCTGCAACGACATGACGGCCACGAACGCAGAGACCGAGCTTTCGAACCTCCGTCGCGCCGATGAAATCCACGACCGCGTCGTTTCACTCTCGCGCCGACTGTTCACCGAAGGCACGGTGCGCGACATGGATGAGTTCGTGCGTCAGGCTGAGCTGCTGCTGCAAGGGGTCAACAACGCTGATGTCGTGCTCGGTATCTTCGACCACAATCGGTACGCCCCCGTGATCGAAGTCGGTGACCGGGAGTTCTGGGGACCGATGCCGACGGTCCCCGACTCGCAGCGGATGCACAGCATCCTCGCGCTGCTGGAGCCCGATTACGCGGCATTCCCTGGCGATTCGGTGAAGTGGTTCTCGAGGGCCATCGCCGAGATTCCATTCGAGCATCGCCGGAACCTCGAGTTCTATCACTGCGGCATCGCGTATCGGCGCACCGATGGACGACCGATCCGGATCTTCTCGAAGGGTGTGCCGATCCACTATGGTGCGGACAGGAGCTTCACGTTCACGTTCAACTACGTACAGAACGTGCATCACCTGCTGAAGCCCAGCTTTCGCGATTACTGGATTCGCATCGCCTACGGCGCGGGCCGTGATCTCGTGCTGACCCTGCACTCTTCCGATGTGAAGGAGACCGCCGCACGCGACGTCCTGTCCGGCCGCGAGAAGGAGATCCTCTCCCTCATCTCGGCTGGCCATGAAACGAAGGACATCGCGGACCGGCTCGACATCAGCGTCAACACCGTTGGCAACCACCGCAGCAACATGGTGCAGCGACTCGGGGCGCGGGACACGACGGCGCTCGTGCAGCTGGCGAAGATGGCGGGGCTGATCTAGCGAGGCGCCGGCGGCGTTCGACGACACGCGGTACCACTGATGCCGGTCCGGGCGGTGCGCGGTCTCACTGCGGCAAGACGCGCCGGAACCGTTGCCACCACTGTTCATCGAACGCGCTGATGGCCAGCGGATTGCCGCCGGAGACGTCCCCCTCTTCCCCATGTCGTGCGATGACCAGATCGAGTGAGGGGATCACGTAGATCTTCTTGTCACCCTTGCCCAACGCTGCCACCATGTCACTCGGCGCACTGGGCACGAGTGCGCCCGGTACCATGGGCAACAAGTACGGACCCGGGGTGCGGTACGAGGCTTTGCCATTCAGCCACCAGAGGTAGCCGTAGCTGGGATTGTTGGGCGCCGCGGTGTTCAGTGCGGCGGAGAGATAGGCCGTGTCGGCGAGAATCGTTTGCCCATTCCACTGGCCACGATTGAGGATCAGGTGCCCAAAGCGCACCATGTCACGCGCCGAACAACTGAGGATCAGCCCTGGCTCGCCGGTGTCGATGTTGAAGATCCATCGTGCCGTCCGCATGCCGATGGGTGTGAAGAGCTGGGCCGCACTGTAGCTCGCGACACTCTGTCCGCTCGCCGCAGCCACGATGCCGAACAGCTGATAGTACGCGGGATTGTTGTAGTAGAACCGTGTATTGGGCTCGACGACGGCCTTGAGCGAATCGTCGAGCCCACTGCTCATGGACAGCAGGTGCCTGACCGTGACTCGTGATTCCGTGAGCGGCGCGCGGGACCAGTTGGGGCCCAGCCAGCGCGTGGCTGGATCGTCGATCGTGAGCCGCCCTTGTTCGCGCAGCCGCCCCACCAGCAGCGAGACCACGGACTTGCTCGCGCTCGCGATGATGGAGTCCCGTGACGGGACCCAGCCATTCCAGTAGCGCTCCGCGACGATGCGGCCGCGCCACGCGATCACGACCGCCGTGGACTTTTGCGTGCCGGCCCAGTCGAGGGCCGTGCGTAACGCCAGCGTATCCCAGCCCAGGGCAGCGGGGGTGACCGTGGCCCACTCGTCCGTCGTGACCGAGGGGAACGTCATGGGCAGCGTCCTCGGATCGACCGGACCGGGCGCGGTCGGTGTCGCGGCCTGCTTCGCGCCCGCGCAGGCGGCGACCGCCAACACCACCGTGACAGTGCGTGCCAGCCGGCCCCCACCTCTCCAGATGCCCGGCAGTCGTCCCTGTTGCATCGGCCTGCTCCATGACGGAATGGGAAGATGTCGCCATGTTGGACGACCGTCCCGCGCGGACGTTAACCGATCGGTCCAGCCCCGAGCCTGAGCGGTCCGACCGGGGGACCGCGCGCACGATACTGTTGCAGGCAATCTCGTTGCACTCGCGCGCGCAGTATTTTTTGTGACGGGGGCTCGACTCCCGAATCCCGAATCGAGGCACATTCATGTTCCGAGCGATCATCACCCTCCTTCGTGTCAGCGCGATCGCTGCGGGCGTCCTGCTCGCCCCCTCCGTCCACGCGCAGGGCGCACCGTTCGACATCGTCATTCGCAACGGCCGGGTGATCGATCCCGCGTCGGGACTCGATGCGGTGCGATCCGTAGGCATCCGGGCGGGCAGGATCGCGGCGGTGAGCACGCGACCACTGCAGGGCCGCCAGGTGATCGATGCGCGTGGCCTCATCGTCGCCCCGGGCTTCATCGACCTGCACGCCCACGGGCAGGACGACGAGAACTATCGCGTGTTCGCGCTCGATGGCGTCACCACGGCGCTCGAACTCGAGGCCGGCACGGAGGACGTGCCGGCGTTCTACGCTGCACGCGATGGCAAGGCGCTGATCAACTACGGTGCCTCCGCCAGTCATCTGCGGGCGCGGATGCAGGTGCTCCACGACGGTGGCCTCGCCACTGGCACGCTGCTGCCACTCGACTCGGCCGGCTACGTCGCCGCCACCGATGCTCAGATCGCCGCGATGCGCCGCGTGATCGACGCCGGACTCGACGCCGGCGGACTGGGTGTCGGCATGGGCCTGCAGTACACGCCGGCGGCCACCAAATACGAAGTGCTGGAAGCCTTTCGCAGTGCGGCGCGGCGCCACGCGCCGGTGTTCGTGCACACGCGATCATGGGGGGACACGGACCCGGGCAGTTCGGTGGAGTCGTACATGGAGGTCATCGCGGCCAGCGCGATCACGGGTGCCCCGGTCCACATCGTGCAGCTGAACTCCACCAGCGTCGCGGCGACGCCGCGCACCCTGGCGCTGATCACGGAGGCGCGCCAGCGCGGCGTGGATGTGTCGGCCGAGGCCTATCCGTACATCGCCGGCATGACCGAGCTGGCCTCGCCACTGCTGGACCGTTACATCAATGGCCCTGACAGCCTGTTCGGCACCCTGATGCTGCCGCGCACCGGCGAGCGACTCACGCGCGCCAGCTTCATGGCGAATCGCAAGCCTGGCGAGCGGGTGATCCTTTTCGTCAACACGCCGGAGATGGAAGCGATGGCCATCACCAGTCCCCTCACGGCGATTGCGAGCGATGGTGGCCTGCGGCAAGGGATCGGGCATCCACGGACGGCCGGCACCTTCGCGCGAGTGCTCGGGCACTACGTGCGCGAGACACACCAGCTCACGCTCGTCGACGCCATCCGGAAAATGACCCTGATGCCTGCGCAGCGGTTGGAGCAGATTGCCCCGGCGTTCCGCAACAAGGGACGGCTTCGTGTCGGTGCCGACGCCGACATCGTCGTCTTCGACGCGCAGACGGTGAGTGACCGCTCCACCTACGCAAAGCCGTCGCTGCCGTCGGTTGGCTTTCGGCACGTGCTGGTGCACGGTGTGCCGGTGGTGACGGACGGCGCGATTCGCGAGAACACGTTTCCCGGGCGAGGGGCACGGGCACCGCGGCACTCACGTGAGTCGATGGACCAATGCCGTGGCCGCGATCGCGCGCCGAGTGACACCGGATCATCACGTCCGCCAGCTGATCGTTGGTGACCCTGTCAGACGCCCGCGGCTCGCGAGAGCCGCCGCCCAGCAAGGAGCTAGCGGCGCAGCCTGACCCGGCGGCGACTCACGCCGCCGCGAACACCGCGCGCAACTGCTCCACCGCCCAGCCAAGGTCCTCCTGCGACACCACCAGCGGTGGTGACAGGCGGATCACGAAATCGTGCGTCTCCTTGCACAACATGCCACGCGCCTTGAGAGCCTCGCAGAACGGGCGCGCGGGTTCGCGCAGCTCGATCGCCACCATCAACCCGCGCCCGCGCACGGCCTTGATGCGGTCGTCGCGGATCATGCGCACCTGCGCCAGCAACCATGCGCCGAGTTCGGCCGAGCGCTCGACGAGGCGCTCGTCACGCGTCACGCGCAGGGCCTCGCGCGCCACCGCGCACCCCAGCGGGTTGCCGCCGAACGTGCTGCCATGCGAGCCGGGACCGAACACCTCGAGCACGTCGCGACGCGACACCACCGCCGACACGGGATAGAACCCACCGGAGAGCGCCTTGCCGAGGATGTACATGTCCGGTGTCACGCCGTCGTGATCGCAGGCGAACAGCCGACCGGTGCGACCGAGTCCGGTCTGGATCTCATCGGCGATCATGAGCACGTTCTGCTCGCGGCACAACGCCGACAGCTCGCGCAGGAAACCATCCGGCGGCAGCAGCACGCCCGCCTCACACTGGATCGGCTCGAAGAGCACGGCGCAGGTGTTGGCACTCATCGCCGCGCGCACCGCCGCGATGTCGCCGAACGGCACCAGCGTGAAGCCCGGCGCAAATGGACCGAAATGAGCCTTGTATGCTGGCTCCGACGAGAATCCGACGATGGTCGTGGTGCGACCGTGGAAGTTGTTCTCGAATGCGATGATCTGCGCCTGCCCCTCCGCAATTCCCTTCGTCGTGTACCCCCATCGCCGCGCGGCCTTGATCGCCGTCTCCACCGCCTCGGCGCCGGTGTTCATCGGCAGCACCATCTCCATGCCGCAGAGCGTCGCCAGCTCCTCGCAGAAGGCGCCCAGCTGCTCGTTGCGAAAGGCCCGTGACGTGAGTGTCACCCGCGAGGCCTGCTCCACGAACGTGGCCAGCAGTCGCGGATGACAGTGCCCCTGATTCACGGCCGAATAGGCGCTCAGGCAGTCGAGGTAGCGATTGCCTTCCACGTCGGTCACCCAGGCACCGCGCGCGTGCGCAATCACCAGGTCGAGCGGGTGATAGTTGTGCGCCCCCCACTCCTGTTCCTGCTCGATGATCGTGTCGGTGGCCGTGCGGGGCGTCGCGGTGGCAATCATGGTCAGGCTCCGGTCAGAGGATGCGGCGCCCGAAGGCACTCGCGATGAGGTCGGCGGCCAGTTCGGCGGTATGGTTCTGACGATCGAGGATCGGATTGATCTCGACCAGGTCCATCGCCACCAGTGCGCCGGAATCGTGAATGATCTCCATCGCCAGGTGTGCCTCACGCAGCGTCGCACCGCCGCGCACCGGCGTGCCCACGCCCGGCGCCTCGCCCGGGTCGATCCAGTCGGCATCACACGACACGTGCACACCGCCGGTACCCCGCGTCGCGATCGCGACCGCGGCTTCCATCACGCTGCGCAATCCGCGCTCGTCGATGTCACGCATGGTGAACGCGTGAATGCCGTGCGCGGCGATCGCGGCCTTCTCGGCATCGTCCACATCGCGCAGGCCGACGTAGACCAGGTGCTCCTTGTGCACGGCCGGAAAGACCGACGACAGGCGCGCCATGCGTTCGTCTCCCCATCCCAGCAGGTGCGCGACCGGCATGCCGTGCACGTTGCCCGTGAGGCTCGTGGCGGGGGTGTTCAGGTCCGCGTGGGCATCGAGCCAGATCAGTCCGGTGCGCTCCCCGCGTTCGGCCAGCGCCGTGGCGGTCCCGGCCACCGATCCGGCGGCCAGGGAGTGATCACCACCGAGCACGATCGGGCGCATGCCGTTGCGAATGGCGTCGGCGGTGCGCTCGGCAAGCTCGGCGCAGACCACGCGGATGGCCTCGAGGCGGGCCTGCACGCTGCCCCCGATGGCCGTCCGATCCGGCACACCTACGTTGCCGGCGTCGTCGACCTGCAGCCCCAGCCGAAGAAGGTGAGGCGTGAGGGCCGAGAGCCGCATGGCCGATGGCCCCATGTCCACGCCGCGTCGGCTGGCACCGAGGTCCATCGGGACGCCGATGAGCCGGACCGTGCCGGTATGGGGAGCGGTGCACGGCCGGTCGAGGATCGCGCTGGAATGTGTCTGGGAAGTCATGCCTTGAAGTTCGACCGACGGCGCGTTAGCAACAAGCACACAAAACCTACCAATTTGTGTGTATTTCTTGCATATTGCGCTCCCTTGACTGTCGAAGTGTACATTTCATGCCTCGCCAGCCAGCCAGCCGCCGAGCCCCCATGCTCCCGCCGCCACCATGGACACACTCGACCATCGCCTGATTTCGCTGCTGCGCGAGAACGCACGCCTCTCGGTGGCGCATCTCGCCAAGCAGCTCCGGGTCTCGCGCGCCACGGTGCAGAACCGGATCGATCGTCTGGTCGAGCAGCGAGTCCTGCTCGGCTTCACCGTGCGCACGACCTCGGAGGCCGCCGCACATCGCGTTCGCGCGATGATGATGATCTCAGTCGACGGCGACCGGTCGGATGCGATCCTGAAGGAGTTGCGTGGCTATCCCGAGATCAGGGCGCTGCACACCACCAACGGCCGCTGGGACATCGTCGCGGAACTCGGCACCGACTCGCTCGAGACCTTCGACGCCGCGCTGCGCAGCATCCGCACGATCAAGGGAATCGCGAACTCCGAGACGAGTCTCCTGCTCTCGACGCACAAGATCTGAGCGTCACGCATCGGAGACGAGGACGACGTCGATAGCGGGTCAGCGCCGTGGAATGCTGGCGGGCGCGCGACGGTGTTTCGTCGCCTGTTCATAGCCGTACGCGAGGCGGATCAGCCTGCCCTCGCTCCACGCCCGTCCGAAGAACGTCATGCCAGCGGGCAAAACATTGCCGCGTGTGTAGCCCATCGGCACCGTGATCGCCGGGAATCCCGTCGTTGGTGAAAAGAGCTGGCTGTTATCGCCGTGCGGGGTGTTCAGGTCGCCGATCAACCGTGGCGGATTGCTCCATGTGGGATAGACGAGCGCGTCGAGCTGGAGCGAGTCCATCATGCGTGTGACGGCCACGCGAAAGCGGACGCGCATGGCCTCGCGCGCCGCGCAGCCGGGGTTGTCCTCCGGGGCGACGGTGATCGTATCGGCTGCCTGCAGCCGCACCTGCGCCGCGGGATGATAGTTTCCGCTGCGCAGGATCTCGCGCACGGTCTTGACGGGTGCGTTCTGCCCGCGCGCCGCGAAGTAGCGCTCGAGATCGTGCCGGAACGTGGCGCACCCGGGACCGGGGACGCGCAGCACGGCTGCAAGTGAGTCGATACCGGCGGGATCGACGATGGTCGCCCCCTGCGCCCGCATCGCATCGAGCGCGCGCGAGAACACCCGCACCACCTCGGTGTCGGTGGTCGGCCGCTCGTATGCCTGCCGGAGCACACCGATGCGGGCGCCCTTCAGCCCACCCGGCACCACGAACGTCGTGTAGTCGGCCTCCCGGCGCTGCGCGGCAGGCGCGGTCACGGCATCGGCGGTATCGGCGCCGGCGACGACCTGAAACACCGTCACCGCATCGGTGACGGTGCGCGCCATCGGCCCGGCGATGTCGGCGCCGTTCGCGAGCGGCACCACACCGGCACGCGAGGTGAGCCCCATCGTGGACCGGATCCCGACCAGCGCCTGATGCGCCGATGGGCCGCGGATGGAATTGCCGGTGTCGGTACCAAGTCCGACGGTCCCCTCGTTGGCGGCGATGGCGGCCGCGGTGCCACCACTCGATCCGGCCGTCACCCGATCGAGCGCGTACGGGTTCTTCGTGTAGCCGGGGAGGATCGAGCTGACGGTTTCGTACGGCGAAAACGCCCACTCGGCGAGATTGCTCTTCGCGAGCACGATGGCGCCCGCCGCGCGGATGCGTGCCACCATCGTGGCATCGCGTGTCGGCATCCACCCCTTGAGCGACAGGGACCCGGCGGTGGTCTGGAGGTCGAACGTCTCCATGTTGTCCTTCACGATCATCGGAATGCAGTGCAACGGCCCCACCGGTCCGCTGGTGGCGTAGCGCCGGTCGAGCGAGTCGGCGATGGCCAGTGCGTTGCCGTTGACGGTGATGAGCGCATTGATCGCCGGCCCGGCCTTGTCCACGGCCGCGATGCGGTCGAGATACGCCTGCACCAGCGCGTGGCAGGTGAGCCGCTTCGCACGGAAGGCGGCATGCACATCGGCGATGGTCGTCTCGTCGAGACGGAACGGGGCCGGACGCTGTGCGCGGGCGGCGGACGTGATGGCGAGCGTGCCGACGGCACCGGCGACGAGTGTGGTGAGGCGCATGCCGCAGCGTAATGGCCACCGTCGGCAACTGCCAGTCACGCACCGCTGGCGCAGCGCGCGCGAGCGCAGGGCAGCGAGCGGAGCACGCCGCGCGCCCGCGCTGTCGCGGTGCCGCGACCGGCCGATCGGTGCGCGTGTGAACGTCGCCGCGCGCCGGCGCTCTCGCGGTGCGGCGGCCGGCCATTCGGTGCGCGTGTTAACGTCGCCGTGCGGCGGGCGTCCGTGCTGATGTAGCCACTTCGGCAACGATCACGACCAGCCGCGGCCCGTGCCGCAGGAGATGCCCAATGCGTATCCGGACCCTGATGTGTGCTGCCGTCGCCCTGCTCTCCGCCCCCGTGGTGGTGCAGGCGCAGGCTGCCGTGCGCCGCGACGTGGCGCGTGACGCTCGCGAGATCCGTCGCGACACCCGCGAGATCCGCGGTGATCGCCGTGAGATCCGTGGCGATTCGCGTGAGATCCGCGCCGACGTGAAGAAGGCCCGCGCCGACGGGCAGGTGACCGGTGCCGAGCGCCGGGACATCGGTCGCGACCGTCGTGACCTGCGCCGCGACACGCGCGACCTGCGCGGTGATCGCCGAGATCGCCGCCGCGACGTGCGTGACCTGCGCGCCGACACCGTCCGAAAGCCCTGATCACGGGTGGACACGCCAGACCGGTGGCCCCGGCATCGGTGCCACCACGCAATGCCCGCTGTTAACTCTCTCGTCCTTCACTCTCGGAGCAGATTTCCATGCGCACGCGACTCCTGACCCTGGCCGTCCTCGGCCTGCTGACGATTCCCGCTGCCGTCCGGGCGCAGGGCACCACGACCACGACCCCATCGGGGGCGCGACGTGAACAGGCCATGGAGCGCCGCGAGGCCGCGCGGGCCCGGCGCGAGGCGGTGGTCGAGCGTCGCGAGGCGATGACACCCGAGCAGCGCGACGCTGCCCGTGCCCGTCGCGCCGAACGGGCCAGTGCCATGCCTGCCGAGCAGCGGCAGTTCCAGACGGAACTCCGGGCCTATCAGCGTGGGCTGCGCGAGAAGGCGATCGATCTGCGGTCGCAGGTGAAGGCCGGCACGCTGACGTCGGACGCGATGGCCATGCAGCTCAAGGCGTATCGCGAGGCGAATCGGCCGACGCGGCCGGCGGCCACCAAGCCCCCCACCGGCTCGCAGTGACATCGCACTCCGGGCACTCATCGTGCGGAACATCGCGGGCCGCATGAGCATCGGATCGCATGTGCCGAGAAACATCGCCAGCGCTGCCATCGTGGCGGCGCTGGCGGTCGTGGCGTCGCTGCCCGCGACCGCCGTGTCGGCGCAGGTCCCGCAACCGCGCTCCGATACGCTGAGCGCCCGCGTCCGCGACAGCCTCATCGCGGCCGTGCTGGCTGACACGCTCGACCTCACCGACGAGACGCTCGCGCCACCGGTGCCGGCATTCCGTCAGTCGATCAGCCTCCGGCCCACCTACCGGCGCTACACCGTCGGTGGCGTGCGTGCCACCGAGGAGGCGTCGAACGTGGGATGGATCGGCCGTTTTCGCCGTGGAGCGCTGCGCGTGGACCTCACCCCGGTGGCGTACAGCGGCGACACGAGTGCCACCGCCGGCCGTCCTGCGGTCGATTTCAGCGGCATCACACCGGTGAGCGTCCGACTCGACCTCACGCTGCGTTCCGCTGACACGCTCCGCGTTTTTGCGCAATCAATGTCATCGCCGGGCACCCTCAGTCCTGCTGCCGTGCAGGCGATCGGTGCCGTCGGCACCAGTACGATCGACCTCGATGCGGGATCGCTGGGGATCGCGTCACGCGTGGGTGTGCGCTACGCCCTCACGCAGCCGGTCGGCGGCAGCCATGTGTCGATCGCACTGCGAACGGGCGTGGAGTACGATCCAAAGCCCAGCGGGACCGAGGCCGTCAGCTGGCGTGGGACGACCGTGCGCGGGCTCGTCGGCGTCTCGCGGGTGGTGGAGGCGATGACCGTGGGCGCGAGCGTGGAGCTCACCAAGAGCTTCACCGATTCGCTCGGTGGTCGCAATCTCTTTCCGGGCGGCGGGCAACTCACGGTCGACGCGCGCTTGTTGCGCTACGTGGGTCGCGACGGCACGGGGCTCGTCACGCTGAACGCCTTCTACTCCCGTCCCGTCAACATCGAACGCCCCGACGTGGCGACCCGCTTGATTCCCATCGGTGACTTCACCGGGATCACCGCGGCCGCCGCGATTCCCGCGGGCGCGCTGGTGGTGCTGCCGACGGTGAGCGTGCTGCGCGAGTCGAGCAATGCGCAAGCCAGGCTCAGTGGCGTCCCGGCCACGCTCGAGGCGAGCGGCACCACCGCCAGCGCGAGTGTTGGTGTGACGGTGCCGATCGGCCGCTACATCACGCTGACGCCGGAAGTGGGCGCGGCCGTAGGCAGCGTGGGACAGACGGTGTCGGCGCGCTTCCCGCGCCGCACACGCAGCCAGAGCTTCAGCGACCCGATCCGGGGCGGGTGGATGACGCTCGAGGTGTCGATCGCCCGCTGAACGGCGGCAGCGACCGGGAACAGATGATCCGCGTGAGCACCAGCGCGGTCACGCCGTTGCACTCTGTGGGGCGATGGCCCGGCGGCGGGGCGTGCAACGGACACGTCCCTCGTTTGACGCGCCAGCCGCGAGCTCAAGTGGCCCATCGTGCTGCCGCCGGGTCACATTTGCGGGGCGCGCGGAGCGCTTTCCCACGCGACGATTGACACTTCACGCGCGAATTGCCCTGTTTCAGGGCGACACGGCTGCTTGACGAGCGGTGATCGGCGCCCGAAGTTGACCGTGTGCATGGAAACTCACGCCGGCTCATGCACGCGCCCCCGCGCCATTGCGATATCGTGTCAGAAATTTGCGTCCGGGATTCGGCACGTCACGACACTCGGCGCTGTCGCGGTGGGCGTTGACCGCCCGCTAGGTGACTCGGCGTGTCAGGACCTAGCTTTGCAGTAATCCAACGCGGCGGCGGTCCGCGATCCGATGGCGCGTCACCACCACACAGCGAGATCACATCCGATGGCTCCAGTGCAATCGTGGTTCCAGGGCATCCTGATCGACACCGCCGTCAACGGGTTCGACTCGACGGCGCAAAGGGGATTTTTCAACAAGACGCAGCGTGATCTGATCACGATCTCACAGACGAAGCTCGGAGCCGACCTGCTCGAGCTGATCCGCAAACGCCACAGCGGCATCGGCACCTCCGAAAGTGGAGATCGACGTACCGTCACGATCAAGCCCCGCGCCGGCGAAGGGGCCTCCACGATGGCGACACAGGCCGGGCTGAAGTCCAACCGGGAGCGCCAATTCGGCGGGCGAAACATCCGCTTTGCCGGCGTCGGCAGCCGCACGTTCGTCTGCATGCACAACGATGCCAACAGCCAGGCGATCTACACGCGCCTGGCCGGCGTGCCGACGCCGACGTACATCGCGCTCGCGCACGAGCTCATCCATGCGCTGCATCATCTCGGCGGCAACACCTACTCGGACGAGGTCCAGACACCGGGCGGCGCAGCAAAGCGCGAAGAGATGTTCACGACCGGCCTTGGACCCTATGCGAACACTCGCATCAGTGAGAATGCACTCCGGCGTGAGGTCGGCCTCTTGGAGCGCACGTTCTACACCTTCCCCGACGACCACACCCACATCGTGTCGCTGCTCCAGCCGCTGAACGCACTGCGGCCGTTGGGCTACTGGTTCTGCGGTGTCCTGCAAGGGATGTAGGCTGGCGAAGTCATCGGAGCGACAAGGTGCCGCGACGGTGAGCCAGGCGGTGCTCCCACCGCCCCGTGTCAGCGAAGGCTGATTAGGAGACGAGGTCAATCGCGGCGCGGCTCTCACGCGCCTGCGTGCTCCCCGTCGATCGGAACGAGAGACGCCCCGGAGCGTGTGTGCGCCGGGGCGTCCTTCGTTCTGGTCCCATCCCGGAATGCGATAGCCCTCAGCTCGCCAGCCGCGAGAGGCTCTATAGCTTCTGCGCGCGGAAGTTCATGGTGCCGGTGTAGTTCGTCAGCGTCACCTGCACGGTCCAGGTGCCAGCGACCCCGGTCGGCGAGGTCGGTTCGTTGAGGCTTGGCGACAGCGCCTTGGAGTACACCGTCGTCCCGGCCGCATCCTTGATCACGAGCTGGGTGGTTCCCGATTGGGTCGTGGTCGAGTGATTGATCGTGGCGCGCGATCCGGAATTCGTCCACGTATACGACCGAGTCAGTGTCACATCCGTGACACCGGTCGCCTGAAATCCGAAGTTGTCAGCAACATTGCTCACCTGTGGCTGGAACGGTGCCAACGTGTCCGTGGCGCTGCACGCAGGGATCGCGACGAGCATGGCGCTCGCGAAGATGAGGCGACGAGCGATATCGATCGTATGATGCGGGCGCATCGTGACTCCAGGAAATGGCGTGAGTGACGCGATCATGCGGACAGCTTTCACGACGCGATATGTGGGTGCAAGCTTCGCGCCACTCGTGTACCGTCTGCGTAGTGCCGGGCGATGCCAGCGCGCCGCCCCGGCTCGCACGGTCGCGCACAAGGTTCCTGACGACCGATCCGACACGTCGTCACAACGGAGGCGAGGGCCTGGGCGCGAACCGACCTGCGATACCGTCCCTTGGAGTGGGTCTGCGGACGGTCATGACGCATGGTCACCCGTGGTGCCGAGCGGGTGACTCGCCAGCGTGATCTGCACGCCGGCCATCCGCCCTACAGGGGCGACATCCGGCACCGCGCGGCGAGGAACCCGGTGGCGGCGCTGAGCTCGACATCCGCCAGCAGCAGGCCCTCGTGTCCGTAGGGCTGAAAGCACTGCAGCGTGCCATCCGGGCGCGCGACGGCCGAGGTGGTGCCTGAGCCGTCGCTCGCGTAATTCACCGATGCGACGTAACAGGTGTTCTCAGCAGCCCGACACAGGATCGCCTTCTCGTGGAAGGTGTTCGCGGGATCGGCGAACGACACCGGACGATAACTCCCCGGCTCGGCGACGTTCGCGTGCGGATGAAACACGATCTGCGCGCCGCGCCGGACCGCCCACCGCACCGTCTCCGGATATCGCCACCCCTCATGACAGATCACGACACCGAAGGTCAGGGGGCCGGCGGTGAAGACACGACGTTCGGTGCCAAACGCGGGGTAGGTGGACTCCTCCGAGGGGTCGAGCTGTCCCTTGTCCTGCCACCCCGCGATCGTGCCGTCCGGGTTGATGACGCACGTCGTGATCTGCAGTCCGCGATCGGTCACGCGCTCCGTCCCCAGGATGACTGTGATGCGCGCTGCGCTGGCAGCCGCCGCCACGTCGGCCAACGCCCGTTCGAGGAACGTGGAGTCGGGCGCCGCTGGCGTCGTGCCGGGCCAGCGATAGCCGGGCACGAAGCACTCGGGAAAACAGACCACGAGCGCGTGATGGTGGGCAGCCTCACCGATGGCCGCGACCGCCAGGCGCACGGACTCTTCAGGCGTCACCGGTACGCGGCAGTTGGCGAGGGCGATGCGGAGGGTACTCATGCGGCGACGCTTCTCCTCTGTTCCTCTGTCGCGCCCGTGAACGGAGCAGCGACGTGTCATGATGTCGAATGCACACGCGGCGATACCCGAAATATGCGCGATGCCAAACTCGTGCGTTCGACGTTTCTCCGTCGTGCCGTGCCATCGTGCGGCGTGTTCGTGTGATAGCGCGAGACTGTGCAGATGGTTTCACGACGAGCGTCACGATCCGGAATGGACTGCTCTCACGTGGCCTCATCGGGGCACTGTATCGTCGGCAAATTCACGGCACAGCGTGACCCGGCACAGCGGAGCTCGCTGCAGCGGCGCTGCCGACACCGATCGCATGCGCGGCACGACTCGAAGCCACCGCGAGAGCCACGACGCATCGGCAGGCAAAGCGAGCACAACCAGCCGCAAACATCTGGACTCGCTGCGCCCGGCGCAACACCACATACTTCCGCTGCCCTGATCGAAGTTCTCAGCCGGATCGACTCGTCACGGGAGACAGTATGGCCTGCACACCAGTTGGCACACCAACGGTGGGACTGTTCGAGAACAGCACACAAGGTGTGTGGCTCAACGCAACGGAGTCGAAGGGTGGTCGCACCGCCACGCACAGTGGATCGACACTGACGGTCAGTGCGCCGAGCGGCTCGTTGAACTTTTTCGCGCCAGCCGGACAGGTGGTGCGTCACAAGTTCTTCGGCACCGACAACTTCCTCGCGGTGCTGACGTCGGAGACGACGACCCCGGGCAACCACTCCATGAGCATCGTGGACTTCACGGCGCCGACGCTGACGTCCACCAGCGTGATGTTCATTTCGGGGATTGGGCTGCCATTTCTGCAGCACTCACAGGGCAATGGCGTGGTCTGCATGATCGGCGCACCGACGGCGTCCGGTGTGGGCGGCATCGCGATCCTGCGCAGCGACACCGGTGCAGTCGTGCTCGGAGGCCCACCGCCGTTCACGCCGACGATCCAGCTGATCGGCGAAGTCGTCGCCGGCCCGCCGCTCAAGGTTCAGGTCAAGGACGGCGGGGCGATCAAGGCGGGGCCGCAACCGCTGCCGGCAGGCAAGCTGACGGTGTCACCGTCCAATCCCACGACATTCACGGCGGTCAAGCTCGGCGGGTGTGCGCCACCAACCTCGACGAAGCAGTTCACGCTCAAGAACACCGGCGATGACTGCCTGTCGATCAACAGTGTCGGCAGTGTTGCACCCTATAGCGTGACCGCGCAGAGCGAATCGTTCCCGGCGAAGCTGGCGAAGAACGCGAGCATGACGGTGACCGTCACGTTCGCACCGGCAGCGGCGGGGACATTCAACGGCGTCACCCTGCCGATTGGCCGGACGCCGCCCAATGGCGATGCCAGCATCGTGTGCAATGGACAGGCGCAGGTCGCGCAGCCTGCCTTCACCGTGACAGGGTCGCCGCTGGACTACGGGCACATCCTCGTCGGCGCGCTCGTGAATGGTTCTTTCACGATCAAGAACACCGGGGATGTGCCGATCGCGTTCAGTCTGCCGGCGGCGTCGCCGGGCACGCCGTTCCAGTGGCCTGCATTCGCTGGAACGCTGACGTGCGGACTCTCGCAAGTCGTACCGGTCACGTTCACGCCGCTGGCCGAGGGGCCGGTCCAGGTCGTGGTGACGATCACCGGCACGCCCGGCGGCAACAAGAGCATCACGCTCACAGGTGACGGCTGCGTACCAAATGCCGTGATCAACGTTCCGCCAGCGCCGTTCCCCGCCTTCGGCGATGTGCGCCAGGGGTATCGGATGCCGCGCTTCATCACCGTCACGAACGCTGGCGACGATACGCTCACGTTCACAGCAACGATCTCTGGCCCGGATGCGGCGCTGTTCGGATTGATGAAGGCCTCGCAGTCCATCACCGACGTCGTTACCACGCGCGGGTACAGCGTGAACCCGGTCACGCATTGCGGCGGCGGGCCGACGGGGGGCGGCAAGGAAGAGGTGATCGTGGTGTTTCATGCGAACGCTGCGCCGCCGAAGGCCGCACTGGCCACTCTGACGATCGACGCCCACAATGATCCCGGTGCACCGGCCAGCTTCGTGCTGCCACTGTCGGCGAACGTGATCGCGGGCAACGTGGTCGATGCGGTGGCGGTCTTCGACACGTCGGGCAGCATGTCGCAGGCCGTGCAAGGCGGCGGCAGCAAGATGAGCGCCGCGATTCAGGCAGGCCGTCTGCTGGCGAGCCTCATTCCTCCCGATCTGGGCAACCGCATCGCGGCCGCGCGCTTCTCCACCGATGCCACGGTCTTCCTCGGCATGGGTGACGTGACCGCGGGCAACCAGCAATCGAAGGTCGATGCGATCAAGGACCCGCCACTGACGACGGGTGGCGCGACGGCGATCGCCGCCGGCGTCATGACAGGGTTGCCGGAGTTCGCGGTGGCACGCACCGGCCCCATGCCGGTGCTGCTCACGAAGGCTGTCGTGGTCCTCACCGACGGCATGGACAACACGGCCTTCAAGAACCCTGCCGACAACAAGTTCTATTCCATTCTCGGCGGGATGGCACACGATCCAGCGAATCTTGGATCGATGATCGCCACGCTGCCCTTCGTTCCGCCAAGTGACGTGAAGGTGTACGCCGTTGGCCTGGGCACGGGCCAGGACATCGACGCGGGGCAGTTGGCGCAGCTCTCGAGCGCCGCGGGTGGGACCTGGAACGCCGTGGATCCCACGCAGCCTGCTGCGGCGTACAAGCTCATGAAGTACTACACGCAGATCTACATGGATCTGTTCGATGCGTCCACGATCAAGGATCCGAAGGACGTCGTCTATCCCAGCCACAAGAACGTCTACGAGTTCGACATCCTGAACGGCGACGTCAGCGCGATGGTCGTGATGTATGATCTGGGTGGCTTGCGATTGCCGTTCTGGCTCGAGAGTCCCGCGGGCGAGATCGTCGATGCGGGCTTCGTACCGCCCGGCTTCCAGATGCGCAGCGGCTTCACGGAGACGACACGCTTCGTGGATTTCGTCATGCCGGCGAAGGAACCGAAGCGCTACGCGGGACGCTGGAAGCTGGTGGTGATGCACGACGGCAGGGTGTGCCGCGGCAGCCCGCCGAAGGAGCCCAAGTCGATCGGCTTCACGGGGCGTGACTGCGCCGAGACCAAGTCGCCGGTGGAATTCGGGTTTGCGATCGGTGTGGGGTCGAACTTCCGGTTGCAGGCGTATGTGACCGGGGCGCCGGTGAAGGTGGGCGAGCCGATTCGTCTGACGGCCATTCCGACCGAAGCCGGCCTCGCGGTGATGGGCTGCACGGTCACCGTGGACGCGGTGGGCCCGGGCGGCCAGCTCTGGTCCAACATCGTCCTGAAGGACGATGGCGCCCACGATGACGGCGATGCCGATGACGGGGAATACGCGCGACTGTTCACCGACACGGCGGTGGCCGGGACGTATTCGTTCACCTTCCGCGCGAGTGGGCTGACGCGCGACAACAAGCCTGTGAATCGCGAAGTCGTGCGATCGAAGTACGTCGAAGGCTCGATTCGGCAGCCACCGCCGGGCGATCCCGGAGGGAACGGAGGGATGAGTGACGCGTGCTGCAAGCGGATCCTCGCGCTGCTCGAGAAGATCGCGGGCGGCCGGCGCGAGTGACCCGCGGGTGACGCGACCGGGCGGTGGCCCGACGAACCGGGCCGCCGCCGCTGCGGCATGAGGCGCCGCTCGGTCGAGCCGGGGGTGACACATCCCTCCGATCCTCGACCGGACGGCCGAGAGTATGGCTGTCCGCGCACCGGACTCGCGGAACGCCGTGTGGCACGAGGCCGGTGCTCAGCGCATGGGTGTCAGGCAACGCATGACATCGCTGCGCCCACTTCGCGGGCTATGATCCGGTTGCGACCCATGCACCGGCAGAGCGCCGGCGGCATGTCAGGTCAGCACAATCGTATGCCGGAGTGCCACATGCCGCTCGACGCTGCACAGCTCACCCACCTCGAGAAACGCCTCCGCGATGAGCGCGCGCGCCTCGTTGAGGAATTGCACGCCTTCGAGGACGTCGAGGAGTCCGACGACAGTCAGGATCGCGCCGGCGATCTCTCGAAACTGCCGACGCACTCGGCAGATCTTGGCACCGATGCGATCAACGAGGAGATCGAGGTATCGATCGCCACGCGTGTGTCGGCCGAGCTGGCCGAGATCGATGCCGCGCTCGACCGGATCGTCACCACGCCCGAAACGTTCGGCACCGATGAGGAGACTGGTGCACCGATTCCGTTCGAGCGTCTCGACATCATTCCCTATGCCAGGGTCGCCGTCCGGTGACCCGTGTGCTCACCGCACGGATACCGAGTGCGGTGGGCGATGCCGGGGCGTCGGCCACCGCACGACGACCAGGGGTGGGCCGGCAACGAACCCACGCCGGATCGCACGCGAACGTGGATGTCGGAACCCGGCACCGACGGCGGCGTCGAGAACTCGCGCTGACACCGGACGGCATCGGCAGCAGGGGTGAGTGCAACCCGACCGTTGGCTGGCGCGCCCTCGTTCCCAGCGCGCCCACTGGTGCGGGGCGGTAGACTACCGACCGCGCCATACCACTCAGACTACGACCTACCCCGCTCATGCCGCTCGATCGACGCGATTTTCTGAAAGCCTCGCTTGCCGCATCGGCCAGCGCCGCACTGACCACGCAGCTCGCTGCCGACGCACCCGCGGCGGCGCTGGCCGATGGGCGCGAGTTCTACGAGCTCCGCTGTTACCACCTGAAAGCCGACACGCGCATCAAGATCGACGCGAATCCCACGCTCGTCGACACCTATCTCGAGACGGCCGTGATCCCCGCGCTCACCGCGCGTGGGCTGAGGAACATCGGCGTCTTCTCCGAGCTCGAGGTGAACAAGGAGACGAAGGTCGGCACACCCAAGGCAGGGTCCCCAGTCTGGATGCTGATCCCGCATCCGACGGTCGCGAGTTTCGTGGCCGTCAGCGGCGATCTGCTGAACGACGCGAAAGTGGTGCAGGCGGGCCACGACTATCTCGAACCGGCACGGACCGCACCGTCGTTCGAACGGATCGACACCTGGCTGCTGCGTGCATTCAAGGGCATCCCGAGGCTCGAACTGCCGGCGTTCTCGAGGAACAGGGTTCCGACGCGCGTCTTCGAGATGCGGGACTACGAGAGCTACAGCGAACTGAAGGCCCTCAACAAGATGGCGATGTTCGACGACGCCGAAATCCAGCTCATGCGTGATCTCGGCATGTCACCGGTGTTCTTCGGGCAGGCGCTCGCCGGCAGGAACCTCCCGCACCTGCGCTACATCACCAGCGGGCCTGATCTCGCGACACATCTGGCGAAGTGGGGCACCTTCGGTACCGATCCGAGATGGGCCGCAATGCGCGACGACCCGAAGTTCGCGGACAACGTGAGCCTCAACACTGCGCGCTTCCTCGCGCCGAGGCCGTACTCACAGATCTGACGGCAGGCACGTGCGTTGCGGGCGCGGGACTCGCGCCCGGGAATGACGATTCGCGTGATCCTCGCAGCGGAGCCATCCGCTGCGAGCGGCCTGCCCGACGCCGATGCCTGGTGCGTCAGGGGTTCCCGCGCATGAGTCCGCCGGAACCGCGTCGGCTGAGCACGCAATGCGTGGCGCCGTGTCGGTGCACACTCGATATTGCGTCTGCGGGTTCCAGAGAGCTGGGCATCAATCACACGGAGGCTCCATGCGTCGCAGTCTGCTTCTTGCCGCTGCAGTTCTGTCTGTTGGATGCGCGAAGAAAGACGCGGCTCCTGCCGCGGAGACGGCGGCCGCCATGGCCGCGCCGATGGCCGAGGCGCCAACGCCGGCATTCTCGCTCGCTGATGCCGCCGGGACGTGGGACTACACGGCGAAGTCGGCAACGGGAGACACCGTGCTCGTCACCGGTGAACTGACCGGCAGCGCCGATCCCGGCGGCTGGACGATGACGTTCAAGGGCCGGAAGCCGGAGCCGATGCGGGTGACGGTGAGCGGCGACAGCCTGCTCACGATGATGGGACCGTACGAGAGCGCGCTACGAAAGGGCGTGCAGGTGAGCACCGAAGGCAGCATGCACATGGTGAATGGCAGGCTCGAAGGGCATACGGTAGCCCACTATGCCACGAAGAGTGCGGACTCCGTGCGTCATCTCGTCTTCGAGGCGACGCGCAAGCCATAGGAGCGTATGCCGGCGGAGCGCGACGACGCGCCCCGCCGGCATAGCACGCCATCCCACCGGCCAACCGGTGCCGAGTCGGGCAGGTACACGATCAGCGATGGCGCACAGGCAACGATCAGCGTGCGCAGCGGATTGCCGTGTATCGCATCGTGCAACAGGGAGCAGCAGTCTGCCAGACGAAACACGCCGCAGTATCAGGGCGCGCATCGCGCACGCACGCGCCGGAACCCGGCTCGCGGCTGCCATGGTCGCGAGTGTGCTCACCGCAGTGCTGGCGTCAGCGCTGAGTTGGCAGACACGCGCGGTGGCGGCGTGGGATGGATTTGCAGTCGTGGCGCTCGTTCTCACATGGATCACGATCCTCACCTTGCGGCCAACTGAGATCAGATCGCTTGCAGAGCGAGAAGATCCGAGCCGGCTGGCTTCGCTCGTGCTGGTGGTGATCGGCGCTGTCGCGGCACTGTTGGCGGTGCTGGTGCTGCTGCAGGAAAGCATGCAGATGACGGGCGCCGACAGGACCGGCGCGATCGTGCTCGCGCTCTCGGCTGTGGTGATGGCGTGGATGCTCATCCACACCGTGTTCACGTTGCGCTACGCGCACCAGTACTACGATTCGCCCGCCGGCACCCGTCCGCTCGACTTCCCCGGGATGGACGACAGCCCGGATTACCTCGACTTCGCCTATTTCGCGTTCGTGATCGGGATGACCGCGCAGACGGCCGATGTCGGCGTCCGAGGCCAGGCGATCCGCCGGACCGTGTTGCTGCACGGGCTGGTGGCGTTTGGGTTCAACACGGCCGTGGTGGCGCTCAGCATCGGGATCCTGACGACGTTGCTCTGACGCCGTGGCGGGAGCGACATTGCGATGGCGGCGCAACGGATCCTTGGGCAGTTGGGCAGCGAGAAGTCGTTCGACGAGCGCGAACGACTCACACCGGAGTCGCACGATGTTCCGCGTCACCGACCCCCGCACCGTTCACGGCGCGACAGGCACCTCGCCGGTGACGTCGAAGACCGCGCCTACCACCCACCGGTGCCTGACCCGCCCTTCCACGGGCCGACGATCTCGTTCGTCACCCAGCCGCCGTAGAATCCGCCATCCTGCGGACGCACCCGTTCACCATCGACGAAGCACTCGGCCTGCGTCGCGTAGACGGCGACATGATCGCGGAGCGCCACATACGGCGCAGCGGGATCGTCGTACGACCACGCGGCTCGCTCGAGTCGCACGCCGCCGGCCGCGATGGTCCAGTACCGCGCCGCACCTTTCCATTCGCAGTGCGATGCGCCCGCGGCTGGCAGGAATGCCTCGCGCACCACGTCAGCGAACGGCAGATAGAAGCCCGGTGGGCTGGCGGTTTCCAGCAGGCGCAGTGCACGCGTCGTGCGGACGACATCGATCCCACCGACGCGCACGATCACGTCGCGTGCATCCGCCATGATCATCGGCGGACGCGGGTAATCCCAGACCGACTCCTGCGCCTCCGTCGCCCCGTGCGCAAATGGTGGACGGACACGGCCCGTCCAGGTCCACATCGCCTCGGCAGCAGATTGACGATTCCGTGACATTGGGCAGAGAGGATGCGTGTGTCTGGCGGCGCGCGCGAAGAATGATCCACCGCGCGAGGCAACGCCACTGGAGTCGTGGTCATCCTGACCCGCACCGAGCGGCACAGGAATCTGGTCGACTCTCGAGCGGTCCGTCCACGACGGGCCTTCGCGCGGCATGGTCCCGTCCGGCGGGCCGGCCTTCATCACAGCGACGTCTCGTGAGAAGTGCCTCATCATCGGACAGCTGGTCGGGAGTACACTCCGCCTCTCGATGAACGCGATGGAACGGCTGAGTATCTCGCGCCGTTACGGAGCCCTCCGTATTGCTGCAATCCCGGAAGCCATGTGTGCGTCACGCACCTTGCGCCTCGCGTTCAGGCGGGATCACTATTCCGACGATGCGAGACCGGCCACTTCGTCGGCAGCCTGGAATTCACACCGGTCCACTTCGTCACATGCCGAGAGACTCGCCGGAGCGATTGACTCTGACATCATCGCATGTGGCGATTTCGTGGCGGCGATGATTTCACTGGTGTTCACCCAGGGATTGCTGGCCGCGATTGCGCTGACCTACGGCACGGCCATCGCCGGACTGTGGTTGCAGTACCGGCGCGAGACGATGCGGGCCTTCGCGTTGGCGTTCACCGGCATTGGGTTGATGTCGGGCGCGACGGTCGCGCTGACCCTCCTGAGGCCGGGCGGCGTGCCGCAGGACCAGATGCTCTACAATCCGCGGGCGTACCTGCTCGGTCTGGGAATCACGGCGACGGCACTGGCCTTCGTCAATGTGGCCTACGCCGTGCTGGATCCCGCGCGGAGTCGTCGACGCCTGCTGATCTATGGTGGCGCCACCGTCGCGGTGCTCGGCTTGGTCCTGGTCCTGCGCCTGGACTTCCAGTCTGCTCTGCGGATGGTGTTGGCAGCTTCCCTCATCCATGGACTCTATCTCGCGTGGCGCGCGAGACCGTGCGCGGGGCGGAATGCCCTGATCGGATTCTACGCGCTCCTCTTCTTGCGCCCCGCCCTGAGCCTCTTGCCTGCCACAGAATCGGGACTGCTGACGACGCCAGCCTGGTACGCGGTCGTCCAGGTCTCCGTCACGATCGTGGCGGGCTTTCTCGCGACGATGTGCATCTTCGCGATCGAACGCGCGGAGGCGGTTCGGCTGCAGTCGGTCAAGGACGCGGAGTTGGCGCGCGCACGGCGCATGGAGTCTCTCGGGCGCATGGCGAGCGGCGTCGCCCATGACTTCAACAACATCCTCTTCGTGATTCAGTCGAGCGCGTGGCTTGCGTTCCAGGATGCGATGGACGGGCGGCACGATTCGACGAACGCGTCCGATCTCGAGGGGGCCGTGAAGCGAGGGACGGAACTCATCACCGGTCTCCTGCGGTTTGCGAAACGCGGTGTCGTTGCCGCCGAGGAACCGTTCGATGCGGCATCGAGGCTCGAGGAACTCGCTCCGATCCTGCAGCGGCTGGTCGGCAACAGGATTCAGCTGGCCGTGACGGTCGACTACGACACGCGCGCTCGGGCCACCGTGGCCTGCGACGCCGTGCAGTTCGAGCAGGCGTTCATGAATCTTGCCGCGAATGCGCGCGACGCGATCGCCGGCGAGGGCCAGGTCCAGATACGCCTCTCGACGTGTGCTCCGACGGAGCGCCCGCACGATCTTGCCGATGTGTCGCACCTCATGTTTCGCATCACGGACACCGGTGCCGGCATGTCCGACGCCGTCCTGGATCGCCTGTTCGAGCCGTTCTTCACGACCAAGGATGTGGAGGGCACCGGCCTCGGCCTGGCGTCGGTGCATGCCTTCGTGCAGAGCGCCCGTGGCGCGATCGATGTGCAGAGCGAGGTTGGCGCCGGGACGACATTCCGTCTCTTCCTTCCGATCGTCGAGGCAGCGATGCCGGCACGCGTCACGTCATAGGCGAGCCGAGCGCGCGTCAGCGAAGCCCTCGCATGAACAGCAGATATTAGGTCCGCGAATACTCCGCGATCCTCAGCGGGAACGCACCCGACGTATCGCAACGCACCACTGCCGCGACTGGGCCGCGACGGACGGGGGTGCCTCTCGTGAAGCAGAAGCACCCTTCGGACCGTTCGCCGTCGTCGGCTGGCGGTGGTCTGCGGGCCGTCGCATCTTCCGCAGGTCACGACCGCAGCGCATCACCGCGATGGATGCACGTTGCGCCCCAGCCACGCCCGTCATGTCGCCCCCCCGTCGCGAAGCCCTCGCGCAGTTCCGCACCCGTTCCCTCATCATGCGCGACTCGTTCACACTGATCCTCGCCGCAGCCACCGTCGCGGTGAGTGGCTGCGCCTCGACCTCGCGCGCTCGTGGGTCGAACGTCGACCTTCCCGCGACTGACATGCGGCGCGTCGCCGTGATGGCCGTCGTCGACTCCGCGCTCCGGCACATCAACACCGGTGACCTGATCGCGCTCTCGGATCTGATGATTCCCGAAGCGCAGTTCTTCCCTGCGCGAGAGCAGTCGGGTCGGGGTGGCACCTACAGTGTGCGCACGGTTGCGGCACAGCGCACGATGGGCCGGCGAGCACCGATCATCGAGCGGGGCTACGACCCGGCAGTGCGAGTGGCGGGCACCATCGCATCCGTCTGGATGCCCTACGACCTCTGGGCCGAGGGCAAGTGGTCGCACTGCGGCATCGACCTGCTCACGCTGGTGCAGGTGGGATCCACCTGGCGCATTGCAAACTTCACCTACACGGTCGAGCAGCCGCCCGCGTGCCGAATGCATCCCGACGGGCCGCCGCCGGGGTACACCCCGCCGTGACACCTCGTCGCGTACTGGCGTGGTGAGTCGACGTTCGTTCGAGCGTGCACTTACGTTCCGTTCAGTCACCTCGCACACCGTCCCTCCCGGACTTCCCATGCACAAAGGCCGGCTCGAAGCATTCTCCGACGGCGTGATCGCGATCATCATCACGATCATGGTCCTCGAGCTCAAGGTCCCGCCCGGCGACCACCTGACCGATCTGGTACCGCTCCTGCCGGTGTTCCTGAGCTACGTGCTCAGCTTCATCTTCGTCGGCATCTACTGGGTCAATCACCACCACATGCTGCAGGCGGTGCACAGCGTCAGTGGTGCTGCGCTCTGGGCCAACCTGCATCTCCTCTTCTGGCTCTCCGTCATTCCGTTCGTGACGCGGTGGATGGGTGAGCGCCACGGTGGCACCGTCGCCGTCGCCCTCTACGGTGTCGTGCTGCTCGCGTGTGCCATCGCGTACACGATCCTCAGCCTGACGCTGGTCAGACACCACGGCGCCGATTCGCTGCTCGGTCGCGCCCTCGGCAGCGATCGCAAGGGCAAGATCTCGCTCGCGATCTACGCCGCATCGATTCCGGCGGCGTTCGTGCACCCGATGCTCGCGCAGGCGCTCTTCGTCACCGTGGCGATCATCTGGCTCGTGCCTGACACGCGCATCGCGCGGGTGCTCGCGGACGAGCAGACGAGAGGCACGAACGCGAGCGGAGGGCGGCGCTAGAACCGCAGCGCGAAGCTCGTCTTGACGAACAGCTGTCGATCGGTCGACGTCCGCGGCGACCGGGTACGTCGCACCCTGGCTGCCGGCCCGCCATCGAGCGCGACGTTCTCCACCTGGTCGGTGTATCCGACATAGATCGCCGTGAACGGATCGAGCTGGTACGTCACGAGCACGTCGCCAGTGAGCCGTTTGCCCGAGGGCTGGGACGAGTAGCGCGGGTCCGACGCGACCGACGCGTAGTCGATGATGGCCCGGGCCGAGAGGGCACGCGACAACTGCACGAGCGCCTTGGTGCGCATGACATGATTGTCGAAGACGCGTTCGCCCGCGGCCAACGCGAGCCGAGTGAAGTAGTACGTCTCCTCGATGCGCAGCCGATGCAGCGGCCGCCACGTGAGCCCGATGTTTGCGTCGGTGCCGGCCGCCAAAAACGGCAGTGCGCCTGCTGCGGGCTCGAAATTCACCGCCCGTCCGCGCGACACGCCGCCGTTGATGCCCAGCCACGCGAGATGCGCATCCTGGAACTCGATGGCCGTGGCATGCTGGCGGAACACCAACCCCTCGAACGTCTCCTCCTTCTCGGTGCGGTACAGTTCCACCTCGAGCGCGTCGAAGAGTCCGATGTTGAGCGTCGGCTCCATGTACCAGTCGAGCGGCCGACCCTGATGGTTCCAGTTCCTGGAGCTGGTGAGGACTGGTTCGATGGTGCGCAGCCACCCGTTCGTTGGATACCAGGCGTAGCGCACTTCCTGATCGATCTCCCGCAGGTTGACTCGCTGCACGAAGCCGAGCTGTGCATCGAACCCGGGGCTGCGATCGAGATAGCTCAACGAGTAGTTGAAGCCGCGCCCGGAGCGGACCAGTTCACCGTAGACATCGGTGCCGCTCGAGCGATCGCCATCGGGTGTGCGCGTGTCGCTGCTCGCGGCCAGCCCTGTCAGCACCCAGGTCGGACTGAATTTGATTCGCGCATCGCTCCCCACGACGAGGTTGTTTCCCGACGGTCCGCGGCGCGACGTGCCAAGCAGTGACAGTCGCGACTGCGTCCCAATGTCGCGCTGCACGCGCAGCATGCCGATACCCGTCGGGCCGCCGTCGGTGTCCGAATCGCTGCCTCGATCGCTGGCACCGAGACCGCCGATCGTCCATCCGGCGGCGCGCCCCGTGAGTCGCAGGCCGACGCCTGGATCGCGCACGCGCCGCGAGAAGAACAACTGGTCGGGGACCGCGAAGTAGTCGGCGTTCTCGATGAAGAATGGCCGTCGCTCGGGGAAGAACACCTCGAAGCGCTGGTTGATGGTGACCTGCGGCTCGTCGGGTGTGACCTGGCTGAAGTCCGGGTTGATCGACGCGTCGAGCGTGAACGCGTGCACGACGGCCTTGGCGTCCATGCCCACGCGCCGGTCGGATGCGCGCTCGAAGGCCGGCAGGCTCTCATCGAGCGACCGCGACTCCGACAGCGCGCCGTAGGGCACGAACAGCAGGTTCCGGCCGGTCACGACACCAGTCAGGCTCGCGTCGGCCATCTGGTTCGTGAACCCCTCGATCCGATTCGTCACGTACGGCCAGAACACCTCCTCGCTCAGGCCGGGAGAGACGCGGCCAAGCGCGAACCCCCACGTCTGCGCGTCGCCAGCCGCAAAGCGCAGGCTCGAGAACGGCACCTTCATCAGCACGACGAAACCGAACGCGGTGCGCGCTGATTCCGTCTGCCAGACCGTGTCGAAACTGTCGTCCGCATCCTGGCCTTCGGCCAGCAGCGCATCCTGCTGCACCCCGAACGCATTCGACGAGAACACCCACGCGCGCTGCTGATTGCGGAAGGTGTCCAGGTAGAGGGTCACGCGGTCATCGTCATCGATATCCTCGCGCGGGGCCATGCGCGCGCGCAACGCGCCGGGCGGGGTTTCGCACCGAAAGCCGACGTAGAGGTAGCGGTCGTCGTGTGCCACGAAGGCCACGGTCCGCCGGCTTTCCGGACTGCCGTCGCCAGGGGCACGCTGCCGGAATCCGTCCACACGACCGGTCGCCGGCCAGCGCTCCGCAACGACGTCGCCGACCGTGGGCGATGCGTCGATACGCGGCACGGCCAGTGTCGCCGCCCGCGCCGGATCGGGCGACGACGCGGGGACTTGTGCGGGAGCGGACGTCGCGCCGACGAGCAGCAATCCTGCCACCGTCATGCCGGCAATCCGGGTGAGGCGAATGCGGATGGAGACTCTCAGGTGTGGGTCACGACCACGGAAAGCTATCCGCGGCCTGGTGCCGTGGGCATGTCGCTGGGCAGCGCTGCCGGAGCACGAACATGAACCATAGCTGCGAACCGAACACCCTGATTCGCGGCCGCGACGCGGTCGCCCTCCGCCGCATCCGGCACGGGGAGGAGCCGACGTTCAATTCCGACACCACCGCATTTGACATGGCGGAGCCTTTCGCCTGCCATTGCGGGAGCCTATTCTGCCTCGGCACGGTGCGGGGATTCCGCCACCTCTCGCCTGCCGCTCGTGAGCGACTGCGTCCGTTGCTCGCACCCCATCTGGCGGCGCGGCTGGACGGCGCGGCGCGTGGTCAGCAAACCTCTGGTCTCGTCCACTCCACCGCCCTTCCCTTTTCACCGGAGCATTCCCGTGGTCAACCGCGTTCACCTGCTCGTGGCCATGACGGCAGCGTCACTCATGACGGCAGGCACCGCCTCGGCACAGACTCAGCGTGCCGCGAAGGGCGAGATCGGCCTGACGTACAGCTTCATGCGACTCGGCGGGCGGAACGCGACCGCGGGGATCGGCATCGACGCGTCGCGGGCCATCGCGCGTTCGGCCAACAACGTGGAGATCCTGCTCGTCGGCGACGCCGGCATCAACCGCTTTGGCTCGACGACGGATTTTGAGGCGGCCACGCAATCGCAGGTCATGGGTGGGCTTCGGTTTGCCGGCCGCATGAGCGGTGGCGCGTCGCCGTTTGCGCAGGTGCTGGGAGGCGTCGTGGCCTGCTGTGGCGAAACCAGCCCGGCGGTCACCGTCGGCGTCGGCGTGAGCGCGCCGATGGGCAAGGGGGCGTCTCGTTTCCGTGTCCAGGCGGACTTCCCGACCGTCTTCTACAAGGCCGCGACGGCGGACGACATTGCCTATGCCGCGTATCGCAGCACGGGCATTCGCGTGAACGCGGGGATCGCGATTCCGTTCGGCAGGTAGTCCACCGCCTTCGTTCAATGACCACCGACGCGCTGCTGCTGCACGAGTCCTTCGATCGGCGCGTTCGGGAAGGTCCTGACGATATCGCGCTCGATATTCCTCCGGGGTCTGGACGAATCGAGCGGATCACGCTGACCTACCGCGCACTGGCGGCGCGATCCGTCAGTGCGCAGCTGCGACTGGCGCGGCACGTTCGCGGTGAATCGATCGTGGCGCTGCTGCTGCCGCGCACGATCACGGACATGTACGCCGCGCAGCTCGCGGTGCTGCGATCGGGTGCCGGCTATCTCTGCATCGACCCGTCCTTCCCCGACGACCGGATCGCCGCGCTGCTCGCCGACGCCGATCCCGTGGCCGTGGTGACGGACGCCGGTGGGGCGCCGCGGGTCGCGCGCATGGGCGTTCCATCGGACCGTGTGATCGATGTCGACGCGGATCCCTTGCACGGCGACGGCGAACTTCCCAGCGATCGTGAGGCCACGCCGCCGGCATGGCTGACGCCGTCGACGCTGGCGTACGTCGTCTACACGTCGGGCACGACCGGCAAGCCGAAGGGCGTGGCCGTCGAGCACCGGGCCATCGTCAATCTCGTCGAGTCGGAACGTGCCACCTTCGGGCTCACGGCCATCGACCGTGTCGGACAGGGCTCGTCGCACGCCTATGACTCCTCGATCGAGGAAATCTGGCTGGCGTGGTCCGTGGGCGCCGCGGTGGTCGTGCTGGACGATGCGACGGTGCGTTCGGGACCGGCGCTCGTCGAGTGGCTCGAGCGCGAACGGCTGACGGTCCTCTGCCCGCCGCCGACGCTGTTGCGGTCGATGGGGCTGCGCGACGCCGCCGGCCGGTTGCCGCGACTGTCACTGTTGTACGTGGGCGGCGAAGCGCTGCCGCAGGACATCGTCGATAGCTGGGCCCCCGGCCGTCGCCTCGTGAACGGATACGGTCCGACGGAGTGCGCCGTCACCACGCTCCGTGCCGACATCACACCGGATCATCCGATCACCATCGGGAAACCCATCGCGGGGGTGCAGGCGTGGGCGCTCGATGCCTCGCTGGCGCTCGTTGCCGACGGGACGCAGGGGGAGCTCTGCCTCGGTGGCGCGGCGCTGGCGCGCGGCTACTGGCGCGACCCTGACATGACCGCGCGCAAGTTCGTCCAGCACCCGACGCTTGGACGCCTCTATCGCACCGGCGACCTCGCGCACCGGGATCGGGACGGCAACTTCGTCTGCTACGGCCGCACGGACACGCAGGTGAAGATTCGCGGCTATCGCGTGGAACTCGAGGAGATCGAGGCACACCTGTCGCGCGTGGCCGGCGTGCGCGCGGCAGCCTGTCGCGTGGAGACCCGCCAGCACCGGCAGGTGCTGATGGCGTTCATCGTGGCCGACGACGCCGCCCGTGCGCCGGACGCGACGGTCATCCGCCAGGCCGTGAGCGCGCACCTGCCGATCGCACTGGTGCCGTCGCAGTACGTGTTCGTCGACGAGCTCCCCGTGACCGTGGGCGGAAAGCTCAATCGTGCGGCACTGCCGTCGACGGCCGTGCGCGATGACTCCGCGGCCATGGCCGATACACTGTCCCCGCCCGATACCGGGCGGGATGACGCCGTCGAAGCGTGGATCGCCACGGCGATGCAGCGCGTGCTGCGCACGAACGTGGCGATCGCATCGGATGCCGACTTTTTCGCCGACCTCGGTGGCGACTCACTCGCCGCCGCCGAGCTTTCCGTCGTCCTCGGCGAGATACCCGAGACGGAAATGATCACCGTCGGCGATCTCTATGGCGGCCCCACCGTCGCGCAGATTGCCGCGCGCGCCCGCGAGGCGCCGCCGGTCTCGCAGGCGACGTTCGTGCGGGAGCGCACGCCGGGTGCGCGGCCCGTGCTGGTGACGACGCTGCAGACGTTGGTCCTGATCGCGATGACGGTGCTCGGGTCCTGGGCCGCGTTTTCCGCCGTGTTTCGCCTCGCACCGGCGCTGCTGGCGTCGGTCGGCGTCGTCGCCAGCATCGTGGCCGCACCGTTCGTCGGCCTCGCGGCAATCGGCGCGTACGTGTGCGTCACGGCGGCCTTCGCCATCCTGCTCAAACAGCTGCTGATCGGACGCTACACGCCGATGCGCACCGCCGTCTGGAGCGGATTCTACCTGCGCCACTGGATGGTGATCCGCGGGGTCGGGCTGATCCCGTGGCGGCTCCTGGAAGGCACGCAGCTGCAGATCGCGATCCTGCGACGACTCGGTGCGCGGATCGGCACTGGCGTGCACATCCATCGCGGGGTCCGACTCGCCGAAGGTGGCTGGGATCTGCTGGAGATCGGCGATGACGTCTCGATCGGGCAGGATGCGCAGCTGCATCTGGCGGATCTCGACAACGGCGCGGTCGTGTTCGCGCCCGTGACGCTGGAGCGCGGCGCGACCCTCGAAGTGCGGAGCAGCGTGGGGGGCGATGTGCGCGTCGGGCACGACGCCTGCCTGACGGCGCTGTCGTGGCTGCCGGATGGCGCCTCCATCCCGCCCGGTGAACTCTGGTCCGGCGTCCCTGCCGAACGTATCGGCAACGCCGTGACACCCGCCGCGTGCGCACCCACGCTGTCACCGCGACAGTTCGATCTCGCGCTGCTCTGTTCGCGCCTCGCGCTGGCGCTGCTGTTCATGCTGCCGTACGAGGTCGCGGCGCTCTGTGTCGCCCGGTGGTATGGCGTCACGGCGGATCTGCTCCCCGGTGGCGTGCGCGCGCCCGACGTGCGCACCCTCCTGCTCCTGTGCACCGTGCTCGGCCCGGTACCCCTGGTCTGCGTGCTGATACTCAAAGCCATGGTATCGCGGGCGTTGGGCACCGTGCCTGAGGGCAGCATCAGCCGCTGGAGCGGCGCGTACGTGCGCGTGTTGCTCAAGACGGAGTTGCTGACCAGCGCCGGAATCTGGCTCAGCGGCGCACTGATGTGGCCCATCTGGCTGCGCGCCGCCGGCGCGCGCATCGGGCGCGATTGCGAGATCAGCACGATCATCGATGTCGTCCCGGAACATCTCGAGATCGGCGAATCCTCCTTTCTGGCCGACGGGATCTATCTGGGTGGCGCGCGCGTCGCCAACGGCACGGTGACGCTCGCACGCACCACGCTCGGGCGTGGGGTGTTCATCGGGAACCATGCCGTCATCCGCGCCGGGCAGCACATCGCCGACGGTGTGCTCATCGGCGTCGCCACGGTGATCGATGATGAGAAGGCGCGTGCCGGGACCGCCTGGTTCGGGCAACCGGCGTTCGCGCTGCGACGGCGACCGCCCGACGACGCCAACCGCAGCGTGACGTACGAGCCATCGACTATCCGGTACGTCAATCGATGGATGTGGGAGTTGCTGCGATTCACTTTGCCGATCCCGTTGCTGGCGCTCACGGTGGCGTGGATGTGGGCGCTCACCACCTGGACGGCGCAGGCGTCGGCTGTCCGGATCTGGCTCGTGGTCGTGCCGGCCGTGACGTTCGCGTCCACCGCCGTCCTCCCCGTGGCGCTGCTGCTGTTCAAGTGGGCGTTGCTGGGCCGCGTGCGATCCGGGCAACATCCGCTCTGGTCGTGCTGGTGCAGCCGATGGGACTTTCTCTATGTGGCCTGGGCCCAGTTGGTGGCACCCGTGCTGGTCGGGCTCGAGGGCACCTTGCTGCTCTCCATCTACCTGCGCGGCATCGGCATGACCATCGGGAAGCGTGTCGTCCTCGGCCCCGGCTTCGCACAGGTCGTGGATCCCGACATGCTGCACTTCGGCGATGACTCCACCGTCCAGTGCATGTTCCAGGCGCACACCTTCGAGGACCGGATCCTCAAGATCGAACCCGTGCACATCGGGGCGGGCGCATCGGTTGGTCAGACGTCGGTGATGATGAACGGATCGTCGGCCGGCGACGGGGCGCAGGTGGCGCCGCACACGGTCGTGATGAAGCACGCCCGGCTCAAGGCGGGGCGACGCTATGAGGGGTGCCCATCGCGCTTGGTGGGGACGGCGTAAGCGACACGCGGCGCGATCATGCTGTTCTGGTGCACGCGTGAGTTCCATCGCACGGGCCATGGCACGCTCGCGCCGTGGGATCCACCGACGCGACTCGTTCGGAACGGACTCCATCAGTCGACGCGCAATCCGATGTACCTCGGCGTCCTGCTCATCCTCCTCGGCTGGGCCATCGGTTTCCGATCGTCGCCGCTGACCGCGTACGTGGCGGTGCTTGCCGTGGCCTTCCAGCTGCGCGTGATCCTCGGCGAGGAGCCGTTCCTCGCCCGAGCGTACGGGGACGAATGGACCGCGTAGCGCGCGCGTCCCACGATGGGTGCTCTGAGCGACGGGACCGAAGGCCAGCCATGCCGCTGCAACGGAGGCTACGGCCTGGCGCGCGCGGCGATCAGGCGAGGCAGGACGATCCCCGCCATGATCCGGCTGGGCGTTGATCCGCCGGAGTTGTAGTCGCCACCGGTAAACACCGCGACGAGGTCGAGTTCTGGGACAATGAATATCGACTGGCCGCCGTTGCCCTGCGCCGCATGCAGGTAGACACGCTGGTTCCCGGTCGGCGTCTCGACCGTCAGCCAGAGCTTCCACCAGAAGTATCCATAGCCCGTACCATCGATCTGCGTTTGTTCGGCCAGCGATGAGTCCACCCACGAGGCCGACACGATTCGCGTGCCGGCCCAGACACCACCATTGGCATACAGGATTCCGAACTTCAGCATGTCGCGCGGACGCATGTGCAGCTGAGAGAATTCCCGGTTGGCACCGGTCAGCGTGTAGTTCCACGTCCACTGGTCGCGCCGAACACCCATCGGTGCGAACAGCCGCGCCTGCGCGAACGCTGGCAAACTGACATGCGACGCGCGTTCGATCATCCTTCCGGTCACGGCTACACCAACGGAGCAGTAGTGCGCCGCCGTGCCGGGAGCCTCGATCAGCGGGAGATCGAGCATGGCCTTGACCCAGTCGGCTGATGCATAGATCGCCGCTTCACGACCCGGCGACTCGCCATCATAGTCGTTGCAGGCAAGCCCCGACCGCATGGTGAGCAGGTCGCCGAGCGAGATCGCGTTCTTCCGAGGATCGGGAAACGCGTAGGTGCGGTAGGGCAACACTGACACCGCCGGTGTACGGATGCCGGCGACGAGTCCCAGGTCGACAGCGATGCCGGCCAGTGCGCCGACGAAAGACTTGGTCACCGAACGCAGTTGATGCGTGCTGTCGACGCCGTAGCCGTAGAAATACTCCTCGAAGACGAGCTTTCCTCGCTGGAACAGCAAGACGGCGTGGACGTCGGGATTCGTGCCATCGATGACGCTCCGCGCCACGCGACCAGCGGTGGCTGTATCCAGATCCGACTCCGCGATGTTGCCCACCGGAATGCCGTCATCGCGTTGCTCCGGCACCGTGTAGCGAAAGTCCACCGCCAATGACTGGCCGCGCGGTGCGGACGACACGAGTGCGAGTGCCGAGGCCGTCACGCGGACGCTGCGGCGCGGGTAGAGGACACCGCGTTCCCAGAAACCGTCGACCGTCCCCGAGGTCGCTCGCCGAAACCGGATCGTGTCGCCGGCACCGGTAAGGAACGCATCACCGTCCACGCGACTGAGCTGGTACCTGACCTGATCCAGCACTGCGAAAAGCTCAGCGCCGGCAATGATCTCGATGCGCTGACCAGCGGCGTACGCGTACGTGCCCTGAAACTCCTGCAACGGCGGCAACGACTGTGCTCCAGCGCATTGGACCGAAGCGAGCCACAGCGGCAAGCACTTCAGGACACGATTCCCGAACTGTTTCACGCGGCAAACCCGGAGCAGGGGCGTCATGGGACACGAGCAACGTGCGGCTGTCGTTCACGCAGCATGTCATGCCGGTATGGCGGCTGCAGCGGCACGCCGGACGTCCGCTTCGTCGCGCTCCTCCGCACAATCCACGTCGGCGGGCACCGCGTCGCGACCGCCGATCGCTGCGAGATTCTCTCCACGTTCTGACCTGCCGATTCCTGTTCTGGTGCAGGCATCCGGTGCGACGGCGCCGTCATCGCACCGGTTGCCCACCGGGCCTATCGGCCCACGCCCCCGTCACGCGACGACGTTGCGACCGGTGAAGGCCAGCGGTCGAACCAGCTCCGCATGTAGAGCTGCGTGCGCATCCAGTTCGACGGTTTCGAGGAGGTTCCGTGCCACTCGTCGTTGAAGCGGATCATCGCAGTGGGGACCTTCATCACCTTGAGTGCCGAGTAGAACTCCTCCGTCTGCGGCATCGGCGTGCGCAGGTCGAGCACGCCGGTCATCAGCATCGTCGGTGTCCTGACGTTGCCGACGTACATCAGCGGCGAGCGGCGCAGGTGCTCCGACGGATCCACCCACGGCAGCTGCGCGAAGTTGCGGTACCAGCTGGCACCGTCGGTGGTGCCGACGAAGCTCAGCCAGTCGATCACGGGGCAGTTGGCGCTCGCCGCCGCGAAGCGATTGGTGTGGCCGACGATCCAGGAGGTGAGCACGCCGCCGCCGGAGCACCCGAACACGTACATGCGCTTGGTGTCCACGTAGCCGCGATTGACGACCGTATCCACCGACGCCATCAGGTCGTCGAAATCCTTGCCCGGATAGGCGTTCTGGATCGCATTGCCGAAGGCGCTGCCGTAACCCGTCGAGCCGCGCGGATTCGTGTACAGCAACACGAAGCCGTTGGCCACGTGATCCTGACGCGCGATGTTGAACCCGCCGTTGTACATCGAGTGCGGTCCCCCGTGAATCTCGAGCATGAGCGGGTACTTCTTGGCCGGGTCGAAGTCGGGGGGCTTCACGATCCAGCCCTGGATGCGGTAGCCGTCAACGCTCGTCAGCCAGATCTCCTCCTGCGTACCCAGCTGCTTGCCGGCCAGCACGTCGTCGTTGACGTGGGTGAGGCGCGCCAGCACGGCGGGCGTCCGCACGTTGAAGCGCACGATGTCACTTGGCTGCGTCGCGGTGGACATCACACCGACCATGTTGCCCTGCCGATCCATGTCGGTGACGCTGAGCACGATCTTGCCCGTGGTGAGCTGCCGCGTCTGCCCGCCGACCGACGTGAAGTACAGATGGCGATAGCCTTCGCTCTCGACGTTGTAGTAGATCCCGCTTCCGTCCGGGGCCCACATCATCCCCTGCGGATTGCGATCCAGCGCCACGTTGATGGCATGCGGATTGGAGCCGTCGGCGTTCATCAGGTAGATGTTCGCGTCCTTCCAGGTGGCGTCGGTGGAGTCGTACCCGGTGTAGGCAATCAGCTTGCCATCGGGTGAGGCGATCGGGTTGCCGTCCGGTCCCTTCCGCTTCGTGAGCGCACCGATCTGCCCGCTGGCCACATCGGCGCGATAGATCTCCGTTTCGCGCCACGCGCCCTCGGAGTCGGGCGTTCGTAGGCTGCTGAACAGCAGCGCCTTGCCGTCGGGAGTCCAGCGCGCGGCGCTGTGATTCCAGTTGCCGTTGGTCACCTGACGCGCCTGTCCACCCTCGGACGAAACGACGAACAGATGCTGATACCCGTCGTCGGTGAATCCGACGCGATCGGAGCGATAGTTCAGGCGCTGGACGATGCGTGGCGCGTCGGTCCACTTGGCGCCCTTCGGCGCCGCCGGCAACGCGATGTTCCACGTCTCGCGCGTTGGCACGTTCATGCGGAACGCGATCTGCGAGCCCTCCGGTGACCACTCCGGATCGGTGGGTGCCTCGGTCAGTCGCGTGAGCTGTGTCGTGCCACCGTCCGCATCCATGAATCGCACCCAGAGCTGCATGCCGCTCGGCTGGCCGGTTGCGATGTAGAGCAGCCGGGTGCCGTCCGGCGACCAGCGAGGCGACGAGCCGGTGACGAGCGACCGCTGACGTGATCCGTCGGCGTTCATGACCCAGATGGCGGTGTCCCACTTGTCGTTCACCTTGTCCACGCTGCGTCGCGTGAAGACGATCTGTCGTCCGTCCGGCGAGAGCTGCGGATCGGCGACATCCTCCCATTCGAGGTAGTCGGCAACGGTGACGCGCTTGCTGGCTGGTGGCGCAGTGGGTTGCTGTGCGGACAGCGCGCTCGCGATGCCGAGCGCGCAGAGGCTGGCCATCGCAATGGTGGGAGTGATGCGACGCATTGGGAGTCTCCGGCGGGTGTGTGTCTGCACCCCGCAGTCGGAGTGCAGCGTGAAAATGCCCGGGTGACCAGACGATGAACAGTTCCGGCCGGGGGAACCGGTGCAATTCTCCCCCGCCCTGCCACGCGACCGGCTCGTCGTGCCCACCCTCTCGCAAGGCAGAGAGAGGCGGGCGTGGGCGTCTTCAGCTGAGCTCGCCATGATGACGGGGGGCGGATCGGCGGGCTGATCGAGCACGCCGCGCCAGGTTCGTGCGACTGCGCGCTGAGGGTTAAGGTCTTGCATCTGCCTGTCCGTGTGACTCCCCTGGCCTTCCCGGTGACCATGTCGACTTTCCCACGCCGTCGGTTCCGATCGATCGCGCTCCTCGCCGGCATCGTCTCGTCGGCGGCAACGGTGACGGCGCAGCCAGCGCAGGCCGGCGCCGATCTGATTCTCGTGGGCGGCAAGATCTTCACCGCAGACTCGACGCATCCCTGGGCGACCGCGATCGCGATCCGGGGCAGCCGGATCATGGCGGTCGGCACGGACGCCGAGATCGAGGCGCTGCGCACCGCGCGCACGCGGCGGGTAGCGCTCGAGGGCAAGGTGGTGGTGCCGGGCTTCAATGACGCGCACGCGCATCTTGGCGGAGACATGAAGGCCGTGCGCTTCGTCACCAGCGCGGATCCGACCGCTGACCCATCGCTCGCCGTGGTGCTGGACTCGATCGCCGCCATCGCCCGTCGGACCCCGGCCGGCACCTGGATCACGGCCAGCGTCGCCGAAACCGTCCTCGGCGATCCTGCAGCCCGCCGCGCGGCCTTCGACCGAGTGGCCCCACGCCACAACGTCTATCTCGCGGGATGGTCCGGGCATGGGGCGGTGCTCAACTCCTCAGCACTCCGCAGCGCGCGGATCGACACGCTGCACGATCCCGTCGGGGGCTGGTTCGAGCGCGATGCCAGTGGAATGCTCACCGGTCGCATCGACGAATACGTGCACTTCGCGCTGGCGCAGCAGCTGACGGGTGCCAATGGCATTGCCGCCACGGTGGCGGCGTTTGCCGCGCAGGACGGGGAGTCAGCGGCGTTCGGCATCACGTCCGTGCAGGACATCACGACCGGGTTCACGCCAGCGATGCTGGCGGCGGTGTCGCGTGCCGGCGTGCTGCGCGTGCGACACCGCGTGATCCCGTTCGAGATGACGCGCGTCGGCGGTCGCCTGACGACGTGGCAGGCGGTGCAGCGTGTGGACGCGCGCACGACGATTTCGGGGGCGAAGTGGGTGCTCGACGGCACGCCGATCGAACGGCTGGCCCTGATGCGCGCCCCGTACGCCGATCGGGCCGGATGGTACGGGCGCGGCGACTTCTCACTCGACAGCATCACCGCGCTGTTGCGCGACGCGGTGCAGCGCAGGCAACAGCCGATCCTGCATGCCGTTGGCGACAGCACGATCGCGCTGATCTTCACCGCGATGCGCGCGGTGGCGCCCGATTCGGTGTGGCGCACGATTCGACCGCGCCTCGAGCATGGTGACCAGCTGATGGCGGATCAGTATGCCGATGCGAAGCAGCTCGGCATCGTGGTCGTGCAGAATCCGACGCATCTGGCGCTGCCGATCTTCACCGCCCGCTGGGGCGCCGACCGCACCAGTCGTTCCGAGACGTTGCGCGGCATCGTGGACGCGGGCATCCCGCTCGCCATCGGCAGCGACGGTCCGGCCAACACGGGCCTGAACATCATGCTGGCGTCGCTCAATCCCGCCAACCCCGCGCACGCCCTGACACGCGAACAGGCGGTGATCGCGTACACGCTGACCGGGGCGTACGCTGAACATGCCGAGCGCGAGAAGGGATCACTGGTGGCGGGAAAGCTGGCGGATCTGGCCGTGCTGTCACAGGACATCTTCACGGTGCCACCGCCCGCGATGCCCGGGACCACGAGCCTGCTCACGATCGTCGGCGGTCGCATCGCGCGCGACATGCTGAGCGGCCGCACGCCGCCACTCGACACACGAACCCGTCACGCCGCCCGGACAACTCCCACTCGTGTCGTCACCGCCTCAGTGACAACTCGCTGAGCCGGTGTCCGTGAATGACTGGCCCGCGATCGGCACGAACTGCCACGAGTACGTTCCTGCACCCAGCGTGAGCTTCAGTACGCCGTAGGTGGCATTGTTGCGCACCTCGCTGTTCGGCTGGATCGTGCCGATCGAATAGAACGAGCGGCCACCGGTGCCGACGGTGAACTGTCGAATGCCACGCGCCGGATCACTGACCGCGGCGGGCGTCTGCGGACCGAAGCGTTCGTAGAGATGTTCGTGGCCGTTGAGGATCACATCCGCGTTGTACTCGTAGAGCGCGTCCCAGAACGGCGCGACGGCAGTGCTGTTCCCGTGCGATGCACCGGAATTGAATCGCGGGTGATGGAAGTAGGCGAGCGTACACGACTTGGTGCTGGCCGCGAGGTCGGAGCGGAGCCACTGTTCCTGCGTCGAACCCGCCGCGCAACTCACGATCGAACAGTTGCTGTTCAGCACCACCACATGCCAGTCGCCCAGGTCGTAGCTGTAGTAGCCTTTGGCAGGGTCACCGGCGGCGGCACCGAAATAGTCGTAGTAACCTGTGGCGTTCGGCGTCTGGTACTCGTGATTGCCGACGGATGGCTTCGTGCGCGCCTTGTGACGCCCCCACGAGGGCTCGTAGCAATTGGTGAATTCGGTCGCCGACCCGTTCTCGTAGACATTGTCACCGAGCACGGCCACGGTGCCCGGGATGCCATCCACGAGCAGCGCCGTGGCTTCGTCGTTGTCACTGCCACACTGCGCGATGTCACCGGCAGCGACCACGGTCTGCGTGCCCGGCGGCGGCGGGGGTGGTGGCGCAGAGACCACCATGCTGGCCGTGCCGACCTTTCCGCCGGCGGCAGCGCTGATCGTCGCACTTCCCGCTGCGATCGCGGTGGCGAGGCCGGTGGCATTCACGGTGGCGATCGCGGGCGCGCTGGATGACCAGACGAACGTGACGCCGCTCACGGCCTTGCCGCGCTTGTCGAGGGCCGTGGCAGTGAACTGCGCGGTCTGCCCGGGAGCGCGTGTCACCGTCGCCGGCGCAACGGTGATGCGCTGGACACTCGTCGTTCCGCCCGGTGCGAGCGACACCGACTCGGTGGGTGCGAGTGCATTCTTCGTTCCTGCATCGGTGCATCCAGCCAGCGCCAGCAGTGACCACGCGGCGAGAGAGAATGCGGCACGTACGGCTGCAGTGCGCATGACACGTCCTGGCAAGGGAGGGACCGACGCGAGACGACTGCGAACAGGTGGAAGTGCGGGTCGCGCGCTGGCACAGCAATATGGCGAACGCCCATCACCGCCGCCGCATGCCTGCCGCCAAGCGCGCTGAACCGCAGCACGCGCGGTCTGACGGTGCCCGCGCACGGACGTTCACGCACGTCGTGCGCGCTCCGCCTCCCACTCGGTGAAGGGGCCGTCGAAGTCCCGCAGGCGGACTCCATCGAACCACCAGACACGCGTCGCCACCTCGCGCAGGAATGCGCGGTCGTGGCTGACGAGCAGCACCGTGCCTTCGTACTCGTCCAGCGCATCCTCGAGCACCTCGATGTTCTCGACGTCGAGATGGTTCGTCGGCTCGTCCAGCACGAGCAGATTCGCGCCCGACAGCGTGATCAGCGCCAGCGCAACGCGGGCCCGCTCACCGCCACTCAGCGTGGAAATTTCGCGGAACACCTCATCGCCCGTGAACCCGAACGCGCCCAGGTGGTTCTGTACCTGTCCGCGATTCCAGGTGGGACGCTGCGCGTTGATCGCGTCCGACAGCGACATGCGCAGCGGCAGGTCGGCGAGATCCTGCCGGAACCAGGCGGGCGTGATCGAGCTGCCGACCTTCGCCTGCCCGCTCGCTGGCGGACGATCACCGAGCATGGTGGAGATGAATGACGACTTGCCGGCGCCGTTCGGGCCGACGAGTGCCACGAAGTCGTTGCGCCGCAGCACGGCCGTGAATTCCTCCACCAGCACGCGACCGGGGACTTCCACGCGGAGCGCGTCGACGGCCACGACCTGATCGCCGCCGCGTTCACGAATCCTGAACTCGAGCGACATCGCCGCCGGATCGCCCGGTGGAGGCGCCAGCCGCGGCAGTCGTTCCAGTCGTTTGCGCTTGCCCTTTGCCTGGAACGAGTTCACGCCCGCGAGGTTGCGCATGATGTAGTCCTGTTCCTTCTTGACATAGGCGCGCTGCTTCTCCATCTCGCGCTCGCGCGTCAGCCGGCGTTCGGCACGCTGCGGCACGAACTGGCTGTAGTTGCCCCGGTACGACTCGCTGGTCTTCGCCTCCACGTGCAGGATGTGCGTGCAGATCGCGTCGAGGAACGCGCGGTCGTGCGAGACGACGATCACCGTCTCGTCGGCCTCGGCGAGCCACTCCTGCAGCCAGCTGGTGGTGTCGAGGTCGAGATGGTTGGTGGGTTCATCGAGCAGCAGGAGATCCGCCGGCGCGATCAGTTGCGCCGCCAGGCCCACGCGACCGCGCTCGCCACCCGAGAGTGACGACACCAGTCGTGATTTCGACTCCTCGGCGTCGAACCCGAGACCCTGAAGCACCGCATCGACGCGCGCGTGGTAGACGTAGCCCCCGAGATCAGCGAAGCGCTCCTGATCGTGTCCGAACCGGTCGAGGATCTCGTCGGTGACCTTGTCACCCAGTTCGCCGAGCACCATTGCCTGATCCGCGAGCTGTTGCTCGAGGAGCATGACCTCACGCCAGGCCGCTGCGCCAGCCTGCCAGACCGTGGTGGCCCCTTCGAAGGCCCGGTGCTGGTCGAGCAGGGCGTGGCGCAGTCCGGGCTTGCGCGCGACGGCGCCGGTGGTGGGCTGGAGGTCGCCGGTGATGACGCTGAAGATCGACGTCTTCCCTGCACCGTTGCGTCCGATGATCCCCCACCGCTCCCCCTCGGCGACGGTGAAGGTGATGTTCTTGAGCAGCTCGGTCGCTCCGAAGGAGATGCCGATGTTGGAGCAGGAGAGGATCGTCACGCGGTGGTCGAGGAGACGGGGGAGATGCCGCGACGGTGCGGCGCCTGTGCAATCAAACAGGGATCGAGGGTGTGGCGCCTGTCCGGGAGGGGCCTGCGCCGGGACTGCGCTGGGATTGCGCTGGGATTGCGCGGGGAATGCGCCGGGCGCGAGGACTGCCGCATCGCGCGGAATCGGCCGGTAACAGTGCCGCCACGGGCCGTGCTGGCGCGGTGGAGATCACGCCGTCGCCCGCGTGCCACTGCTCGCACGGCGGGGGAGCACACGCCGTACTCGACCGACCCCGATTGAGTCTTGCGTCGCGGCACCGCGACCCACCCTGCTCGAGGTGCCGACGTACGGTGAGAAGGAACTGCGGCGATCGTGCACTGGAACGAGTACGGTGGTTGGGATTCGGTGCGATGGGCGAACGGCTTCGGCCGTACCGTGCGGCCCCGTGCCGTGCTACCGCGACCCGCCCATGGATATTCCGACCAAAAAGCCCCGTCTGCTGGCGCAGGTGAAACGCCGCATGCGCGCGCGCCACCTGAGCCCGCGTACCGAGCAGCCATATCTGGGCTGGATTCGCCGGTATATCAGATATCACGGCACTCGGCACCCAGCCGAGCTCGGTGAGCCGGAGATTCTCGCGTACCTGACTCATCTGGTGGCCGAGCGGCGGGTATCGCGATCGACGCAGATGCAGGCGTTGAGCGCGTTGATGTTGCTGTATCGCGAGGTGCTGGCGATGCCCATCGGCGATTTGCGCCGAGTGTTGCGCTCCAGCGCCCCGACGCATCTGCCAGCCGTGCTGAGCCGGGACGAGGTGCGTCTGCTGCTCGGGCACCTGAGCGGCACGATGGGGCTCGTGGGATTGTTGCTCTACGGCTCAGGGCTGCGACTGATGGAGTGCCTGACGTTGCGGGTGAAGGATCTCGACCTCGATGGTGGCGAGATTCGCGTGCGCCGCGGCAAGGGTGGCAAGGATCGGGTGACGATGTTGCCGGAGCGGGCGCGGTCAGCGATGGCCGCGCATCTGGCGCGCGTCCGGACGTTGCACGACCGTGATCGTGCGCGCGGTCGCGGGCGCGTGGCGTTGCCGACGGCGCTGGACCGGAAGGCGCCATCGTGGGCGACCGACCTCGCGTGGCAGTGGGTGTTCCCTGCGGCGCGCGAGTACCGGGATGCGGTGACGGGCGCGACGTGTCGGCATCACCTGCACGAGACGGCGGTGCAGCGGGCGGTGCAACGGGCGGTACGGGAGGCGGGGATCACGAAGCGTGCGACGTGTCACACGCTACGCCACTCGTTCGCGACGCATCTGCTGGAGGACGGCTACGACATCCGGACGCTGCAGGAGTTGTTGGGGCATTCGGACGTGAGCACGACGATGATCTACACGCACGTGCTGAACCGGGGGCGACTGGGGGTGCGGAGTCCGGCGGACCGGCTGGAAGGTGGATAATGGATATTGTGGCGGTTCTTGCGGGGTTTGGGGGGATGGCTGTAGGGTTTGGTGCAGGTGAATGGGTAGTTGGGCAGACAGACTAGGATCGTCGCGAAACGATCATGGCAGTGACACGAATCACGGAGAGCAGACGATGCGGAGAATCACTCGATGCACGCCGATGTTGGCTGGAGCCGCGCTATTCGTGACGGCCTGTGCCTCTTCCTCCCACCGGATGGTGGCACGGAGTGTCACGCTCCCGCAGTGGCAGGAAGTCGTCGAGTGCGTCCGGCTGAACTCGACGCCGAATGAGACATGGGTGGACGACACCGACAACACGGTTCGCGTCGGGCGCAATTTGCGGAACGGCGGTCTCGAGGAGATCTGGTTCGTTCGGTTGCCCGGGCCTATCAGAAATTTTGTGTGTGAGGCATATCATGATCTCTGACCGGAGTCAGTATGCCTCGAAGCAAAGCAGGTGGAGGGGCTGCGGAAGCAGCCCCGACCGTTGAGATCCCCTCGGCGCTCTTGGATGAGTTGGTCAAAGGCCCGATGTCCGCAGCGGCGGTGCAGGCCGTGTCGCTCGCTTTCAAAAAGGCGCTGATCGAGCGGGCGATGGGCGCGGAGCTGAGCCATCACCTGGGCTATCGCGCGGGCGAGACGCCGACGGCGGCGCAGACCAATCATCGCAATGGGCACTCGGAGAAGACGGTGCTGACCGAGGATGGCCCGGTGCGCATTGCGGTCCCCCGCGATCGGGATGGCGCGTTCGAGCCGGTCTTGATCCCGAAGCACGCGCGGCGCTTCACGGGATTCGACGACAAGATCATCGCGATGTACGCGCGCGGCATGACGGTGCGCGAGATCCAGGGCTTCCTCCGCGAGCAGTATGGCACGGAGGTGTCGCCCGACTTCATCAGCAGCGTCACCGACGCCGTCCTCGCCGAAGTCACGGCGTGGCAGCAGCGGCCGTTGGAAGCGATGTATCCCGTGATCTTCTTCGATGCGCTGCGCGTGAAGATTCGCGACGACGGCGGGGTGCGGAACAAGGCGGTCTACGTGGCCTTGGGGGTGCTGGCCGACGGGTCGCGTGAAGTGCTCGGCTTGTGGATCGAGCAGACGGAGGGCGCGAAGTTCTGGCTCAAGGTGTTTAACGAGCTGCGGACTCGCGGCGTGCAGGATGTCCTGATTGCCGTCGTCGACGGCCTGACGGGCCTCGTGGACGCCATTGAGACCGCGTTTCCGCAGACCACGGTGCAAACGTGCATCGTGCACCTCCTGCGCAATAGTCTCGACTACACGGGCTGGAAGGACCGCAAAGCGCTCGCTGCGGCGCTCCGGCCCATCTACACGGCGGTTTCGGCCGACGCCGCGCGCGAGGCGCTGGCGGCATTTGCGGCCGGGTCGTGGGGGCAGCGCTATCCCACGATCGTCAGCCAGTGGGAGCGCCACTGGCCTCAGATCATTCCCTTCTTCACGTTTCCGCCGGAGGTGCGGCGCGTGATCTACACGACCAATGCGATCGAAAGTCTGCACATGCGACTCCGCAAGATCATCAAATCGCGGAGCCACTTCCCGAGCGATGAGGCGGCGATCAAGCTCCTCTGGCTCGCGCTCCAAAACATGCACGGCCACACCATTCGCTCCGCCAAAGCCTGGCATGAAGCCATGAATCAGTTCGCGATCGTGTACGGCGACCGCTTTACGAAACGCACGGCGTAACCGCACCCCTCACACACAAAACTTCTGACACGTCCGCCTCATCTCCAACTGCGCGCTTGATGGGGACGTTGACGGATTCACCCGCCAGTGGCATCCGCCGCGAATCGTGATGCAGTCTGACCGTGACGCAGGTGGCGGCATCACGCGCATTCTCGACTGCAACTCCGTGCGTCAAC
>JANNXU010000034.1:0-149552 GCA_031409715.1 Gemmatimonadaceae bacterium
CGGCACCCACCCCCCACCCCGCTCCGCCCTGAGCGCGTCGGCGTCTACCTGAAGCTGGATACCGCCGTCGTCGACTGGTTCCGCCAGGCAGGCCCCGGCTATCAGGCGCGCATCAATGAAGTGCTGCGGCAATTCGTGCACGGCGTCACCGACCCGGACCACTCGCGCTCCACCGTGGAACGGGCACAGCGCCTGTTCGAGCAGTACCACGCGCAGTGCTTCTGGCATATGCGGCCCGATCTCATCGTCACCGAGCGGGACGTGGCGGCGATCGTGCACGGCCTGCGCACACATGGCGGACGCGCCGGATTTCTGGCGGCGGAGGACCTGTGCCGCTGACGGAATATCAGCGCGACGTCCTGCGCCTGCTGGCCGCGAACCGGAGCCCCGACAGCTACGTGGCCGGCGGCACGGTCGTGAATCAGGGCGACGCGACACCGCGCTTTTCCAACGACATCGACCTGTTTCACGACCCCGAAGCCAGCGTGGTCGCCTGTGCGGCAGTCGATATCACCACGCTCGAGGCCCATGGCTATCGGGTCACTCGGCTGCTCGACGGCCGGTCGTTCATCCGGGCGACGGTGGAACGTGACTCACGCACCGTGCTGATCGACTGGGCGACGGATTCGGCGTTCCGATTCTTTCCCGTCATCGCGGATGCAGAGATCGGCTACCGACTGCATTCGGTCGATTCGGCGACGAACAAGTGTCTGGCGCTCGCCGGTCGCACCGAAGTCCGGGATGTGATTGACGTCCTGACCCTGCACGACTCGACGCTGCATCTCGGTGCGATCGTCTGGGCCGCGTGTGGCAAGGATCCAGGCTTCACTCCCGACCTTCTACTGGACCTCGTCGCGCGCAACGCCCGTATCACCCCGGATCTGCTGGCGCGGGAGGCGCTCCGCGAGCTTATCGATCCGAAGCAGCTCAAGCTCCGCTGGCTGGACGCGCTCACGGAGGCGCGGGCGCTCATCCGCACCCTGCCTGCCATGGAACTCGGCTGCGTTTACGTCTCGGCCACTGGTGTCGTCGGGCGCGTCCCGCAGTCGGGCGATCACGCGCGCGCCGGGTCCGTGCGCGGCGCGGTCCCGGTGCTGGTGCAGGTGGCGGAGTAGTCAGGTCGAGAAATCGCGGCGCGCGCGTCCATGATCCCTCATCGACGCGCGCGACACGGAGCAAGGCGAGCCGGTGATCAGCGCCGCGACGGGCCGACGGGCGCAGCGTCAGTCACCGCACACTCACGACGGCGCCGAATTGCGCGACCAAGGCGTCCTGCAACAAGGGGTCAGAGTCCTTAACCGGTTAATCGGCAAATCCTTCCAAGGACTCTGACCCCTTGATGGACCGGTACAGCAAGGACTCTGACCCCTTGATAGATGCACGAATCAAGGACTCTGACCCCTTGATCGGAGACCCCTTGATCGGACCCCCTGATCGAACGAGTCAGGGGGCTGACCGAGGTGTCGCACCACCCGGGTCGCGAGGCGACAGCACGGCAGGCACGTCAAACTCCCTGGCCATGAGCGTCGCCGTTGCATCGTCCACCAGTCCCACCGGAAACCCACTCAGCCGCAACAGCGCGATCGCATTCCGCGTGGACGAGAGCCCAGGCCGAATCCGAAAGTCGAACGCCAGCGACTCATCCGTCACCTGCTCACGGAAGTGATACGCCGCGAAGCGTGCGCCGAGCAGCCGCGAGAGCTCGAGATCGTGCGTCGCGACGACGACGAGATCGTCGCCACGATCCAGCCACGCCAGGGTCGCGTAGCCGGCCGCCACGCGCTCGGGGGTGTTCGTGCCGCGGAACAGTTCGTCCAGCAGGAACAGGTGTTGCGCGCCGCCAGCCTTCTCGTCCAGCATCCGCTTCACCGCATCGAGCTCGGCCATGTACAGGCTCTTGCCATCGAGGAGACTGTCGCCCTGGCCGATGGAGGTGCGGACGTGCAGCAGTGACGCGGTCCACGCGGTGGCACACACGGTTCCGACCGCCTGCGCGAGCACCGCGTTCACGCCGAGTGCGCGGAGGAACGTGCTCTTGCCCGACATGTTCGAGCCGGTGACGAGCACACTCGTGTTCTGCACCTGCAGGCTGTTCGGCACACCCGCCTCGAGCAGAGGGTGCACCAGCGATTCACAGTGCAGCGCCTTGCCCGGCGGCGTGAACACGGGCGCCGTCCACGCCGGCAGCGTGTCGCGCCATGAGGCGATGGACTGCATCCCGTCGATGCGACCGAGCGCGCGGTACATCGCCTGTGCGGTGTCGCGCACCGCGCACAGACGCGTCGTGGTCAGCACGAACGCCGTGAGATCCAGCGCGAACAGCAGGTTGCCATACTCGTACAGGCTTCCCGCCAGTTCGTTCGCCACGGCACTGTCGAAACGCAGCCATCCCGTCGTGGACTTGAGACCTCGCAGCCGCGCAGCGCCATCGCGCAGTAGCGCACACTCGTCCGCGAGGCCGGGCAACGCCATGGCGCCCAGCGCGCGCGATACCTCAACAAAGTCGGGGAGCGCCTGCATCGCCGGCACGAACTCACGGACCTTGGGCCGGTAGAGCATCTGCGCAATCATCGTCGCAATGCAGACGCCGATCCAGCCGATCAATGCGAACGGCCACACGACGATCAGCGCCAGCAGCGACACGCTGAGTGCCGTGAGCAGCGGGAACACCCACCACAGTGCCGGGCGGGCCGGCAGCGCACCAAACAGCGAGGTCTCCAGCCGCGCGGCCTGCCGCGTGGCGAGCGGGGTGAGTGCGCGGCGGACGACTGCCAGTGCAGCCGGATCGCGCCGCATCGCATCGACGCTGGCGTCGAATGCCGGCAGCGTCACGCTGTCGAGCGACGGACGTCGTAGCATGTGATAGAGGACCTGGCGGCCCGGCTGGCTCGCGCACCGGTCGATGCGACAAAACACGTCGTCGAGATCCAGGTCCTGCCACGTCCGCTCATCGAGCACGTCACCGCGTGCGTACGGCCCCTGACGCATGTCGTACGCGGCCAGCTGCGCCAGATCCACGTCGGCGGCGCGCAGCGGCACTTTCAGCCCACGCGCGATGCGCTCCGCCATCCGGAGCCGTGCGATCCACGACGGCGCGAGGGATACCAGCACGCCGACCGCAACGCCGAGCGGGATGATCCAGCCCGACTTCTGCATCCGTCAGGCGATCACGCCGCAGCGAGCGACGCGCGCGCAGCAACCGGCCTCGACCCGTCGCGATCGTGGTGTCACACTCACCCCACCGGGGGCCGCAGCACACCCCAACTGGCGAGTTGCTCCACGGTCACGTTGCCGCCGCAGAGGATCGTGCCGACGCGATCACCGTACGTGCCATGCGGTGCCGAGAGCAGCGCCGCGATGCCGACGGCACCGGCCGGCTCGATCACCAGTCCGAGGTGCGAGAGGAGCCCACGCATCGCCGCGCTGATCGCGTCCTCGCGCACGGCAACCAGATCATCCGCCAGGCCACGCAGATCCTCCACCGCCTCGGGCACCGGCACGCGCACGGCGATGCCATCAGCGATGGTCCGCACGGGTGCGTGCAGGTCCACCTGGATGCCCGTCAGCGCGTGCAGCATCGCCGGTGCCCCTTCCGCCACGACGCCGACGACGCGCGTGGTCGGCGCAACGGACTTCATCCAGGTCGCGACGCCCGCCAACAGCGCGCCGTTGCCGAGCGGCACGAGCAACGTGTCCAGTTCGACCGCCGCCGCCAGTTCCACGGCAATACTCCCCGCGCCTTCGCTGATCGCCAGCGCCTTCCCGTCCTCCACGAACTCGAGGCCCTCGGCCGCCGAGAACTCGCGCGCGGCATCCTTGGCGGCGTCGAAGTCGTCGCCGCGGAGGAAGACATTCGCCCCCAGTGCCCGCATGCGCGAGATCTTCAGCGGACTCGCATGCACCGACGCGAACATCGTGCAGTGGACGCCCGCCTCGCGCGCCGCCCACGCCAGCGCCTGCCCGAAGTTGCCGGCCGACGCGGCACACACCGCGTCTCGCGACGTACGCTGCCGCATGAACCAGTCACCGCCGCGCCCCTTGAATGACCGCAGCGGCCCGAGCGACTCCACTTTGCAGTGAACCCGCGCGCCAAGCCACGCATCGAGATCGTCGTGGCGCACCATGGGGGTGTTGCGGAAGACCGGCGAGAGCCCTGCCGCGGCGCGCGCGATGCCCTCCGGCGTGAGTCGCGGCGCCGCCGTGAACGTCATCGGTAGTTACCGAACTGCAGCTCGACGCCGAAGTCTTCCTTGCGCAGCATGGCCATCGCCTGCTGCAGGTCGTCGCGCGACGGTGAGGTGACACGCACCTGCTCGCCCTGGATCGCGGCCTGCACCTTCTTGAACTTCGCCGCCTTGATCGCAGCGGCCACCTTCTTGGCCGTGTCGCCGTCGAGGCTCATCTTGAGGCCGATGGTCTTCATCAGCGTGTCGCCGCCCATGGGCTTCGTGTCGCCGATGTCGAGGTTCTTCACCGGCACGCCGCGCTTGATCAGCTTCGCGTTCAGCATGTCGAGCAGGGCCTCCATGCGCATGTCGCTGTCGGTCTTGAGCTCGACCTTGTTCTCGGCGCGCTTGAAGTTGATCTCGACGAGGGCGCCCTTGAAGTCGTAGCGCTGCGCCGCCTCCTTCTGCGCCTGATTGACGGCGTTGTCCACTTCCTGCAGGTCGACGCTGGTGGTGACGTCGAACGAGTTCGTATCAGCCATGAGGGCAATCCGGGTCGTGGTAGGACGGGCCTGCGCCGTGCGGGACGTGGGGAAAGATAGTGGTGCCGGGTCGCTGCTCACGGGGTGCCGATTCTTGTTCGGCCGCTAGACTTGCTGCCGGTGCACCCTGCCCCGCTCCCCGCCCCAATGCCAATGCCGACGCACGACGCAGGTCCGATCACCGAACGGGTCGTCGTGGTAGGCATGGGGCTGATCGGGGGGTCGATTGCGCTCGCGGCTCGCGCGACCGGCGCTGCGACGACCGTCGTGGCGCTGGATGTCTCGGAGGCCGTGATGGCGCGGGTCCGTGAGCTGGGTCTGGCCGATGTGGCTACCGGCGACATGGCGGAGGCGTTGCGTGGCGCAGGGCTGGTGATCCTCTGCGTTCCGGTCGGCGCGAGCGCTGCCGCTGCGGCCGCTTTGGCGCCGCATCTCGAGCCGGGCACGGTGCTGTCGGACACGGGGTCGGTGAAATCGTCCGTCGTCACGCAGGTCATGCCGCAGCTGCCGGCTGGCGTGACCTTCGTGCCGGCGCACCCGATCGCCGGCACTGAGTTCTCCGGCCCCGATGCCGGCCTCGCGTCGCTCTTTCAGGCGCGGTGGTGCATCCTGACACCGATCGACGGCACCACTCCCTCCGCCATCGCGCTCCTCGACGCCTTCTGGAGCCGGCTCGGCGCGCGCGTGGCGGTGATGACGCCTGAGCATCACGACCGCGTGCTGGCGCTGACGAGCCACCTGCCGCACATGATCGCCTACAACATCGTCGGGACCGCGACCGATTTCGGCGATGAGACGCAATCGGAAGTCATCCGTTTCTCCGCGTCGGGCTTTCGCGACTTCACGCGGATCGCCGCGTCGGACCCGGTCATGTGGCGTGACATCTTCCTGCACAATCGCGAGGCCGTACTCGAGATGTTCGAGCGCTTCAGCACCGACCTGTCGCAGCTCGAGGGCTGGATTCGCGACGGTGACGGCGACGCACTGCTGGCGTTCTTCACGCGCACGCGGGCCATCCGGCGATCGATCGTCGCGCAGGGGCAGGATACGGCCATGCCCGACTTCGGCCGTCGCCAACCTCCTGCCGGCTGAAGCGTGCCGACCGCGACCGCGCAGAACTGGCACTCCGCGGTCGCGGGTGCCGCTCAGGACACGTAGAAGCTTTCGAGCGCGCGCGCGGTGCTGACGTGGCGCAGTCGGCTGAGCGCCTTCTCCTTGATCTGCCGCACCCGCTCACGGGTGATGCCGAGCGTGAGGCCGATCTCCTCGAGCGTCAGTGGCTCGAGTTCCTCGAGGCCGAAGTAGAGCTTGAGGATCCTCGCCTCGCGATCCTTGAGGCGACCCAGTGACCCGGCCACCGCCTCGAGCATCGCCTTCTCGCACATCTCCTCCTCGGGAGAGGCGTGCTCGGTGTCGGCGAGGTAGTCCCCGAGCCGGTTCTCCTGGCCGGGAGTGACCGGCGCGTCGAGGGAGATGTGGCCCTGCGCGATGCCCATCGTGAGCGACACCTCGTCGAGCGGCAGCGACATGTCCCGGGCGATCTCGTCGTGCGTTGCCTCGCGGCCGAGCTCCTGCACCATGGCCGAGGCGCGCTTGCCGATGCGGTGCAAGGCGCCGGCGCGGTTGAGGGGAACGCGCACGATCCGGCTCTGCTCTGCCAGCGCCTGCAGGATGGCCTGACGGATCCACCACACGGCGTAGGAGATGAACTTGATCTCCTTCGTCTCGTCGAACTTCTGCGCAGCGCGGAGCAAGCCGAGGTTCCCCTCGTTGATCAGGTCGGCGAGCGAGACGCCCTGATTCTGGTACTTCTTGGCGACCGAGACGACGAACCGCAGGTTCGACCGCACCAGCGTATCGAGCGATTCGCGGTCACCGGCACGGATCCCGCGCGCCAATTCTGCTTCGCGCTCGCGGGTGATCAGCGGGAAGCGGCTGATCTCCTTGAGGTACTGATCGAGGGAGCCTTCATCCGACGCAAGCCTGGATCGATGCGACGCCGCCATTCCAGCCACTCCTTCCATCACGAGGGACACCGACACGCGCGACGGATACCCAGCCGCGCGGCCGTCCAACAGTCACTCCACCATCACCCGGCACGCCTCAGCGGACCCACTCTCCGATACGGTGCCACCGTACGCGTGAGAGCCACGTGCCCGGCGCGAGCGAGTCGGGGACGATGCTGTAATACACCAGCAGTGGCTGGCCGAGGAGCAGGGTATCGGAGACGAAGCCCCAGTAGCGGCTGTCGCTGGAATTGTCCCGGTTGTCACCGAGCATGAAGTAGTTGTGACGCGGCACGATCAGCGGACCCCAGGTGTTGCGGGTCGGGTGAGCGCCAGGCGAGGCGTGGGCCGCCGGCAGCAGCGCGCGGCGCAGCCAGTCGAACTCCACCACCATCGGATCCGACGCTCCAGGATTCCGCCGGGTGAACTGCTCATGCTGCTCGACGCCATTCACGATCAGGTGTCCCTGCCGCATCGCGAGCGTGTCGCCGGGCATGCCGACGAGCCGCTTGACGAAGGCCTTCGAATGATCGAGGGGCCACTTGAAGACGATCAGCTCCCCGCGTTCCGGGGCACGCATCGGCGGCAGGCGCCGTGCGGCGAACGGCACTTCTGCGCCGTAGGCGAGCTTGTTGACGAAGAGGATGTCACCCACCAGCAGCGTCCCTTCCATGCTGCTGCTGGGGATACGGAAGATGTCGAGCAGGAACGTGCGCACGATCAGGATCACGAGCACCGTCACGCTGAACGACTTCGCCCATTCCCAGGCCCAGGCGAGGCCGCGGCGGTTCACCTTGCGCAGCGCGTCACGACGCTCCGTGTCGGAGATCGCGCGCGGCGGTGTCGGACTGGGGCTCTGCAGGTCCATGGCTGTCAGCGGGACGTTGAGCGAGCGCGTGCAGGAGCGTGAGGCCGGTCGGATGAACCGTCGCAACGACTCCTGTACGGAAGCAATCGTGCCTCACGACGGGCCGCAAGGCGGGAGAAATCATGACGCCGGCGGGCAGCGGACCGCAACGTCGCCAGCGGACGCGCCGTCCGCACACCGGAGCAACGCAGGGCGAAGCGAAAACCTGCCTCAGCGCCGACGCCCCCGCGGGCGCGTCAGTAATTGTCGATCTGCGCGCGCTGGAGCCGCCCGGAGTAGTCGATGTAGCCGACCTTCGTCTCGGAATAGAAGTCGTACACTTCCCACCCCCCCTCGCGGTGCCCATTCCCCGTCTGTTTCACCCCGCCGAACGGCATGTGCGCCTCGGCGCCGATAGTCGGGGCGTTCACGTAGGTGATGCCGTTATCCAGCTCATTGAGGGCGCGGAAGGCAAGGTTCACGTCCCGCGTGTACAGCGAGGAGGACAGGCCGTACTTCACGCCGTTGTTGACGCGGAACGCCTCATCGGCATCGGACACCTTGATGACGCTCAGGACCGGCCCGAAGATCTCTTCCTGCTCCAGACGGTCGCCCTGTCGCACGCCCGCGAAGATCGTGGGCTGGTAGAAGGAGCCGCTGTCGAGGCCCGCTCCCGTGGCGCGCGCACCGCCGGTCAGCAGCGCGTTGCCGGCGTCGCGCCCGATGCCGACGTACCGCTCGATCTTCTCCAGCGACGCCGCGTTGATCACCGGACCGACGTCGGTGCCGGCCGTGCGTCCATCACCCAGCCGCAGCGCGGACGCGGCGGCCACGAGGCGGTCGAGGAACTGGTCGTGAATGCCGGCCTGCAGGATCAGCCGCGACGTGGCGGTGCAGCGCTGGCCGGTGGTGCCGAACGCGCCCCAGAGCACGCCCTCGAGCGCGAGATCGAGGTTGGCATCGTCGAGCACGATCTGCGCGTTCTTGCCGCCCATCTCCAGCGACAAACGTTTGTGCATGCGCCCGCACGTCTCACCCACCAGCGAGCCGGTCTCGGTGGACCCGGTGAACGAGATCACGGGGACATCGGGATGCGAGACCAGCGCCACCCCGACCTCCTCGCCAAACCCGTGCACCAGCTGCACGGCCTCGGGGTGCACCCCCGCCTCGAGCAGGATCTCCACCAGAACCGCCACCGTGTGCGGCACGTCTTCCGCCGGCTTGAACACCACCGCGTTACCGCAGAGCAGCGCCGGGAAACTCTTCCAGGTCGGGATGGCGAGCGGGAAGTTGAACGGCGTCACCAGCCCGCAGACGCCGATCGGGCGACGGAAGCTCATCGCCCACTTGTTGCGGAGTTCACTGGGCACGGTGTGGCCGAAGAGTTGGCGACCCATGGTGCCGGCGTAGTAGGCGGTATCGATCCCCTCCTGGACGTCCCCGCGCGTTTCCGCCAGCGGCTTGCCCATCTCGCGCGTCATCAGGTCGGCGATTTCCTCCTTGCGCGCCGTGAGCAGGTCACCCACGCGCCGGAGCACGTCACCGCGGGCCGGCGCGGGGACGGCCTTCCACGCCGCAAAGCCGCGCTGGGCACTCGCCACGGCGCGATGCACGTCTTCGGCGGCCGACCGAGGAAAGCGCCCGACGACATCGGTGTGGTCGGCGGGATTGCGGTTGTCGAACCAGGCGCCCGTGGTCGGTGCGATCCACTGGCCTGCGATGTAGTTCAGGAAGTCGGTCATGGCGGCGCGAAGGGAAGAGATGCCGCGCCCGGTGCTGCGCGTCGCGGCCTGCCGAAAGCTAGCAGCCCCGCGGCAGCGTCATTCGTCAATCAGGGTCAGCCGCGCGCGTCCACACCCGCCACTCGTCGCGCGATCAGCGACCTCGTGCCCGGCGGCGCGATGGGCCGCTCAGCCCACGGCGCGCAGGAGCGGCGCCGTCAACCAGCGCAGCTGCACCCGCTGGGACCCGTGCGCGTCGAAGTTCTCCGGCGCCAGCCACTGCTCGAACGACGCCCGCACCGCCGGCCAGTCGGCATCGGTGACGGAGTACCATGCCGTGTCGCGATTGCGGCCCTTGTAGACGATCGCCTTGCGGAAGACCCCCTCGAAGGAGAATCCAAGGCGCTGCGCCGCCGCCCGCGAGGGCGCGTTGAGTGCGTCGCACTTCCACTCGTAGCGGCGATAGCCGAGCGCGAACACGTGGCGCATCATCAGGTACATCGCTTCGGTGGCGATCGGGGTGCGCTGCAGCGCCGGCGAGAAATTGATGTGCCCCACCTCGATGCAGCCATGTGCGGGCACGATGCGCATGTAACTGGCGACGCCCACCGCGAGGCCCGAGGCGCGCTCCACGATCGCGAAGCAGCGCGGGTCATCGCCGGTGAACGATTCGCGCATGTAGGCCAGATACGCCTCGCGCGAGTCCGGCGGTTCGGCGAACAGGTACGTCCAGTTGCTCCCGTCGCCGCGCGCGTTCGCGTCGTACAGCGCATCGCCGTGTCGTGCGAGATCGAGCGGTTCGAGGACGCAGCGCACACCGCCGATCACCTCGCGTGGCGGCGCGGGTGGCGCCGTCCAATTCAGCACCGCATCACCAATCGGCTGGCCATACCGGTTGACGCGTGACATCAGGTGGCCGCCATGCCGGCGCGCACGAGCCCGTAGCGCTCGATCTTCTTGTAGAGATTGGACCGCGGCATGTCGAGGGCCCGCGCGGTCTCGCTCACGTTCCAATCGTGCTCACGGAGCTTCACGCGCAGGAAGGCTTCCTCGGCCGCCAGCTTGAAGTCCTCGAAGCTCCGGCACTGCATGAGTGCACCGAGGCCGGCCGTGTCCGCACTGGGTCGACCGACCAGGCGATGCACGTCGGCGACGGTGACGGCATCGCCGCTGGCGAGGATGAGCAGGCGCTCGACCGTGTTGCGCAGCTCGCGCACGTTGCCGCTCCACTCCAGCTCCGTCAGCGCCGCGACGGCATCGGGTGCAAAGCGGCGCGGCGCGATGCCGTCGCGCTGCGCCATCTGCTGCACGAAGAACGCCATCAGCAGCGGCACGTCCTCGCGGCGTTCGCGGAGCGGCGGGACGCTCACGGGCACGACGTTCAGCCGGTAGAAGAGATCCTCGCGAAAGCGTCCCTCGGTGATCTCAGTCTCCAGCTCCTTGTTGGTCGCCGCCAGCACGCGCACGTCCACCTGGATCGGCTTCGTGCCGCCGATGCGGGTGACGACGCCGTCCTGCAGCACGCGTAGCACCTTGGCCTGCGCGGCGAGCGACATGTCACCGATCTCGTCGAGAAAGAGCGTGCCGCCGTCGGCCTGCTCGAACTTGCCGGGCCGGTCGGCGATGGCACCGGTGAACGAGCCGCGCATGTGCCCGAACAGCTCACTTTCGATCAACTCGCCCGGGATGGCGGCGCAGTTCACTTCCACGAACGGCTTTTTCGCGCGCTGCGAGCCACGGTGCACAGCGCGTGCGACGAGTTCCTTGCCGGTGCCGTTCTCACCGGTGATCAGGACCCGGGCCGGCGTGCCGGCGACCTTGTCGATGCGTTCGAGCAGCGCGAGGATGGCATGACTCTGGCCCACGATCTCCCGGCGCGCGTCGAGCTGCTCGAGCAGCGTCGCATTCTCCTCCTCGAGGTCGAGGTGGCGCAGGGCGTTGCGGAGCAGGACGAGGATGCGATCGGTGTCCAGCGGCTTTTCCATCACGTCGTAGGCGCCGGCCTGTGTGGCCTCGACGGCGGTGGCGAGCGTGGCATGGCCGCTGATCATGACGACGAGTGCCCGCGAGTCGCGCGCGCGCAGGGCGCGCAGCACGTCGAGCCCGTCCATCCCGGCCATCTTCACGTCACTGAAGACGAGGTGCGGGCGGAATCGGTCGTACTCGAGCAGTCCCTCGGCACCGCTGGCGACGCTGCGGACCTCATACCCTTCATACTCCAGCAGTTGCCCGAGTGCGGAACGGATCGGGGCTTCGTCATCGATGACGAGAATGCGACGGTTCACGGAGCGGCACGGTAGAGCGTGATCATCCCATTGGCGACACGGGCGTCGCCGATGCCGGGAGGAAGGCGGATGGAGAGCGCGGCGGGGTCCACGCCCGGCTGGGCTGGCCCCCGCTTGATGGCCTGCACGAGTCGCGGCACGACGGGTGCCGGCACCGCGAACTCACCGATGGCCACACGCGTCAGCCTGAACTGCGCTACCCCGGGTCCTCGGCCGGGTTCGAGTGTTCCGCCGAGGAGGAGTCGCTCCCGCTCACCGACCATCGCCGCCAGCGGCCCGAGCGCTTTGCGGCCGCCGATGTCGCCGAGCCGGACGGAGGCGCGCATCTGGAATTCGTTGCCTGCGACACGCACCTCCACACTGTCGGCGCTGGGCGGCAGCTGTGCACTGAGGGAATCGAGGAGGAGGGCGGCAAACGCGCGCCCGCTGAGCTGCACGTAGGCCGGCCCCCGCGGTGCGGTGAGGCGCGCCACACGCCGGCGCGCATCCGCAGCACCGGCGGCGGAGAACGGAGCCCACCCCGTGTCGGCGGGGGTCGCGGCGGGCGCGGCCGCACTGGCCCCGGTGGTACCGGCGGTACCGATTGCCGCACGCAGGCGAGGGAGCCACAGGTCGCGCGTGGCAAATGCCGCGACCGCCCCAACGGCGAGCACGATCAGGGACGTCAGGCGGCGCAAACAACCGAACACGCGGAACTCCGGCGGGCGTGGATTGACGGGTCACGCCGCGATGCTCGGCGTTGCCGAAGTGTAGTCGCGTGGCCCGTCATCCTGTTCGCCGCACGTGACGGTTCGCGGCACGTGAGTATCTGCCGAGGCGCGAGGCGACCGCACGGCCACCGCGCCGCCGCTCAGCCGCGATCGGCGGCGCCGGGATTGGCCGTGCCGCGATTCTCGCGGCGGCGCGACAGGGCGGCGTCGAGGCTGGCGATCAGATCACCGGCGACGAAGGGCTTCTGGACGAAGACTGGCCGGGCATCGCCCTGTTGCGGGGCGGCGAGGGATTGCGAGGAATAGCCGCTCGCCAGCACCACGGGGACGGATTTTCCGCGTCGCCTGAGCTCGGCCAGCACTTCGGTGCCGCTCATGCGGGGCATGGTGACATCGAGCACGATGGCCGCGATGACGGCCTCATGCTCCTTATAGCGCTGCAGCGCTTCATCGCCATCGGCCGCTTCGATGACGTCGTAGCCGCGACGGGTGAGCATGCGCCGTGCGACATCGCGGACGCTGGGTTCATCGTCCACGACGAGGATGGTGCCGTGGCGAGCGCCCTCGTCCCGCTCCGGTCGGGCACGCCGGTTGAGGTCGCGCCGATCGACGCTCGGAAAGATGACGCGCAGCACCGTGCCGTGGCCGGGTTCGCTGCGCACGTGCAGCGCACCGCGATGCCCGCGGACGATCCCGAGCGTGGCGGCGAGGCCGAGGCCGCGTCCCGTGAACTTGGTGGTGAAGAACGGGTCGAAGATGCGCGCCAGGGTATCGCGGTCCATGCCGACGCCGGTATCGGCGACCTCCATGAACACGAACTCGCCGGGACTGACGCCATCGGCCGCGAGACACTCGGCCAGCCACGCGGCATCGGCGAACATGGCACCGGTGACGAGCGTGATCGCACCGTTCCGGTCCTCGAGGGCGTCGGACGCGTTCGTGAGCAGGTTCATGATGACCTGCCTCACCTGGGTGTGGTCGGCGGCGATGAGGGGCAGATCATCGCCGAGCACGAGCGACAGGCTGGCGCGCTTGGAGATGGCCGAGTGGAGGAGCGAGGTCATCTCGCGGACGGCGCCCGAGAGGTCGAGGGGCTGGACGTTGAAGCGCCCCTTTCCGGCGTAGGCGAGGAGCTGCATGGTGAGCTCGGCGGCGCGTCGCGCTGCGGTCTCGATGTCGGCGAGGAGTTCCTCCGTCGGTGTGCCTGGCTCGGCCTCGTCGCGGGCCATGCTGGCATTGCCGAGGATGCCGACGAGGAGATTGTTGAAGTCGTGCGCGATGCCGCCGGCAAGCACGCCGAGGCTCTCGAGTTTCTGGGCGTGCTGCATCTGCATCTCGAGGCGCTGCCTGTCGGCGGCGGCGGCCTTTTGTGCGTCGATGTCCTCGATGGTGCCGACGAACCCGGTGACGGCGGGGCCGTCGCGGTGTGCGGCGGTTCGCTCATGGACCCAGCGTGTCCCGCCATCGGGTCGGACGATGCGGTATTCGATGCTCAGGGAGCCGCCGGACCGGACGGCATCGTGCCAGGCGGCATCGACGCGGGCGCGGTCATCGGGATGCGCCGCGGCGCGGTAGGCGCTGCCGAGCAGTTGGTCGGCGGCGGTGCCCCAGAGGTCGGCCATGCGGGGGGTGGCGAAGGTGCACTGCCCGTCGGCATCGGTGAGAAAGATGCCGAGTGGCGATGCCATCGTCAGGGTACGGAATCGGTCTTCCGAGGTGCGGAGGGCGAGTTCCGCCTGCTTTCGTGCCGCGATGTCGGTGTGGGTACCGACCATGCGGACGGGTCGTCCGTGCATGTCGCGTTCGACGACGGTGCCACGTGTGAGCACCCACTTCCATGTGTTGTCGCTGGTGCGGAGCCTGACCTCGATCGCGTAGGTGTCGGAGCGGCCGTCGAAGTGGTCGCGGAGAGCCTGTTCGGTGCGCGCGAGGTCCTGGGGGTGGAGCAGGTCGAGGAAGGTGTCGATGTGCGCCGGCAGCGCATGCTCCTCGAAGCCGAGCATCGTGTACCAGCGTGGCGCGTAGTAGCTGTATCCGGTCGGGACGTGCCAGTCCCAGAGTCCGTCCCAGACGGCGTTGAGGGCGAGTCGCAGCCGTTCCTCGCGCGCGCGAAGGGCGACTTCCTGGCCCTTCTGTGGCGTGACGTCGCGTTCGACGGCGACCCATTGGAGGTAGCTGCCGGCGGCGGTATCGACGGGAATGAGGTCGATGTCGAGCCAGAGGGGCTCGCCCTGCCTGGTGTAGTGGAGGAGTTCCTCGCGCACGCGTGTCCGTTCGCGGATGGCCGCATCGATGCGGGCGGCGACGGCTCGGTCGGTATCGGGTCCGCGCAGCATGGCCGGCGACCGCCCGACGACATCGTCACGCGAGTAGCCGGTGACGCGTTCGAACGCGGTGTTCACGTAGACGATGCGCGTCGATGCGGCGTCAGTGGCGGGGCCGGCGGTGATCAGGACGAGATCGGCGACCTGTTCGAGTGCCCGTTCGAGCACGGCTGGCTCGAGATCGAAGGGCGAGTGCGGGCGCGCCCGTTCGGTGTACGGCCTCACGCGCAGCAGCAGGCCTTCATCGCCGGGCGGGTCGCCGTCACTGAGCGCGACGGGGGCGACCGCGAGATGCACGGTGATCTTCCCGCGGGCGCGGTGGCGCACGGTGGCGACGCCTTGCCACGCGGCACCGCCGAGTGTGAGCGGCTGTGTGGACTGTTGCGGGACGTCGGCGGGGGTTGGGTCGAGCAGGTCGACGAGGCGCTGCCCGGTGGCCACATCCGTGTCCCAGCCGAGCACGGTGGAGGCGGGGGCAGACCAGTGGGCGATCGTGCCATCGCGGGCCGTGACGATCACGGCATCGCCGAGCTGGACGAGCGTTCCGATGAGCGCGCCGAGCGCGGTGCCGACGCGGTTACCCCTGCCGCTGTCGTGCGGCGGCGCTATAGTCTGTTCGACTCGTGGACCGCCCCCGGGGGCTTGCTCTTCGGTGGCGGGCGAGTCGGACATCCGTGCGGACCTGGTCGAAGAGCGTCGCCGACGGACCGCAGGCGCGATCACGTCGGACTGGACCAAACTACACTGCAACAGCATGGTTCGTGCCCTGTGGCGGGCGCTGCAGCGCGGGGTCATGCACTCACCGGCAGGCGGTGTCCGACAGTGGCGTCATGCGCGGTGTGTCGGTAGCGGAGCGCTTCCGCGACGGCTGCACTGCCAACATCGTCTGCTCCCGCCAGATCAGCAATCGTGCGGGCAACGCGCAGCGTTCGATGCCAGGCGCGAGCCGAGAGTCCGAGTCGGTCCGAGGCGTCGCGCAGCAGTGTGAGGGCGTCGGGACGGAAGTGACCGTCGGTGGTGAGCCGACGTGGCGCGACCGTGGCGTTGAGGGCACTGAATCGTTCGAGTTGTCGCGCCCGCGCCTCAGCGACGCGTCCACGCAACGCTGCGGATTCCGGTTCGCGCGGGGGCGTGTCGAGGTCGGCGAGCGGCACGGTGCCGACGGGCACGTGCAAGTCGATGCGATCGGCGAGCGGACCCGACACGCGGCGACGGTATCGCGCGAGGGTGCGTTCGTCGCATCGGCAGGCGATCGTGGCGTGTCCGGCGTAGCCGCAGGGGCAGGGGTTCATCGCGACGACGAGGAGCACGTCAGACGGAAAGCGGATGCTGCCGGCGACGCGTGCGATGGTGACGACGTGCCGTTGTCCGGAAGTCTTTGCGTCGCAGGTCACATAAGTCTTTGCGCCTGAAGCTCCGACCTACCAAGCTCGTCCACAGTTCGGGATCCGATGGGTGACGCTCACGTGACGGCCGGCCTCGCTCCACCCCGTGAACGACATAACCCGCCAACAGGCGGTTCGACTGGCATCGTGATATTGAGCCCCGCCTTCTTGCCAGCCATCGCGTATCGCTGGAGGGCGTCTTCGAGAGCACCACCATGCTCTCGCGAGAGCGTCGTATTGACCAACATCGCCGTCCGGAACAGATACTCGAAGCCGATGTGGAGCGCGCTCGCCCAGCCTTCGGGTGACACGCCACTGAACAGGACCTTTCCGTGGGCGACGTCGAGCGATCTGCCGGCCTCCGCCGTGTCCCAGTGCCCACGGTCCGAAAACAGCGCGTAGGCCCGAACGTACTCCATCTCGTCGTCTGCTGCCCGAGCCAATTCGCCGACAGATTTGCCGTGCCAAGACGACGCGTACGGGTCCATCATCGTCGTCCCGTTCGCCAAGGGCACCGCTCGACGCTTGCGCCGGATAAACTGCGGTCCGAACTGGGCAAGACCTTCTGCGACGACTGCCCGCTCGCTGGCCGGTACCTCGTCGCCGCATGCTTCACGGTGCTGGATCGTACGCCAATCGCAGACATACGCGAACGTCATCCAGCGATGCGCGCGAACGTCTTGGTCTTGTGCCGCCCAGGATAGCTGCCAGAAGCCTTCGAGCATTGCCCGCGCCACAAGGCGCGCGTCGGGGTGCGTGCCCAGCAGCACGATGCCACGGGCGTGTTCGATCTGCTTTTCCAGATAGCACGCGGCCATGCACGGAAACGTGTCAAGGGCCTCGATGGTCATGCCCGTCGTGATGGACGCAGCGACCGCGCACAAGTGCGCGAGGCACTCGGCCATCAATGGCGCCGCGACGGCTGCCACCCCCTCCGCGCGGGTCATCGGACCTCGGCCTGGCCGCGGGTGATGGCGCGCACCCCGGTCGTGTGCGCCCTTTCGCGCGAGGATGCGCTAGCCATCACGAAGAAACCGCTTCGTCCGTGGCGTCTCCCTCACGTCGACGTACCGCCATTCAGGGTTGATCTCGTTTCCAGTCGCCACGAGACCGGCCGCCACCAACACCGCGACGGCCGGGTTGAGGCGGCGCGGCGTCCACCCAAGCTCGGACGCAATCCGGGGCGACGATGCATGGCCGCTGAAGACATTGATCAGCGTCGCGGCGACGGTGCGTGCGTCCACCTCTGTGTCCCACGGCATGCCGAAGCGGTCCAGTTCAACAAACAGCCGCTCGAGCGGCATGATCGTCATCACCGGTAGCGTCGTGGCGTGGATCGGCGGGATCGTCTCGATGAAACGATGCTCTTCGAGCTCGTCGAGCGCCTCGATCATCGCCTGCTCGGTCAGCCCGCATTCCGTTCGCACCTCCATGGCAGCACGCTGGGGGTCCCCCCAGCGCGCGTTCACCGAATTCTTGACCATCGTCATGGCGATGGCATAGGCCGCGGCCGACAACCCACTCTCCGATGCCGTGACGGCGCTCATCAGGACGGCTGGAGTGGGGCCGAGCGTGGGCTTTCGGGAAACACCGTGCATGTCCCCGATCACCGTCGGGAGATCGCGCGCGACATCGACGATCTCTGGTGCGTTCAGGCCTTGGAGCGTTGCTGGCAGTTCCCGGGGGCTGAGGCCCGAGCGCAGCGGGAAGAGCCTGGTCCGGCCGTCGAGATACCCCGCCACCCCGGCATCGAGCTCGAACCGCACCCACGGCTTTGTGATGCTTGCCGGGGTGAGGAGGACGACGAAGTGCGTGCACGCGCTGATGCCGGCGTCGATCTTCTGCCGGAAACTGTCACCCGTCCCAATCTCCCACTCGTCGAGAAACGTGTCGACACCGGCGGCCACGAATGCCGCAGCGATCTGACGGGCGAGTGGCTTGTCCTCGGATGCATGACACAGAAATACGATGGGCATTGGTCACCGTGAGAGGAGGCATGGTACACGGTTCATAGTACACCCCGCTGACACTGCGAGTGGCGACTCCGCCAGCGTCGAGGCGTGTATGACTCCGCATCGACTATCCGACCGCTGCGAACCCGCTGGCAACGACACAGCGGCTGCGGACGCGGCTTCAGCCGGCGCCGTGGTCGCGAACGAGCTCCGCGAGGCGATTGCCCTTCAATGCCTGCAACGCGAGAAGTCGCTCGTGCTCTAGTCGGGGCATGGTGATGTGCTTCTGCGTCGCTCGATCACCACGGTTCATGATCTCGAAGATCGCCTCCGAGGCACGAAGCAGTTCGTCCATGCGCGGGTCAGTCACGAGGGGCACCCGCACCGTGTCGAGAGGGGCTCCTGCGTACCCACGAGTCGGATCGGGGACGAAGAGTATGTGTGGGCGTGGGTCACCACCACGATTGACCACATCGACCACGCCACCCAGGGGGCTGCACCACACGGCGTGGAACTCCGCCTCCAGCAGCACGCCAGGGTGTTCCCAAAGCGCCCACCCATGGACGGCGGTGCCGCCGAGCTCGCGGACCTGATCATCGACGGCGGCGAAACACTCCGACACAACGCTGTCCTGTCTGGCGTGACACGCGACATGCGCGATGCCCGCCGGCTCTCGGCCGGACAGTACAGCCATCGCGAAGGTGCGGATCTCCGGCGTCACGGTGGGCGGGGTGCGCGGGACGATCACCATTGGCCTCGGGCTCAGAGCACGTCCTCCTACGGCAGATGCACGAGGTAGTGATCACGCACGATCTGTGCAGCAGCATCGACGTCGTAGACTACGTGATCTGCCAGCACATCACGCAGATCTGCCCGGAACCGATTCAGCGCCAGCTTGCGCGTCAGCTTCGCGTCGAACTCATCGCGCGTCATTTCTGTCTCTTCACGGCGCATGTACTCCTGGAACGCCTGGACCACACGGGGCCCATCAATGCGGTGGGGATGCCCGGGCGTCGTGCAGGTAGTCCATGCGTGAGCGAGGTCGAACAGGTCGCGCCCCTGTTCGCGCTGCAGCAGCGCACGCATTTTTGTGCCGAGCATCTCGTTGACATCGAAGGAGACGATGTTGATCGTTGTCGCGCCCTCAGGGAACGGGACCGTCACCGGCAACGTCACCAGATCAAAGACGGGTTGACGCTCCGTCATGTTGATCTCCACTTTGAGTTCACCGGTCTTGATCGTCGATCCGACGGGGACGAACTCATAGGTCTGCCGTCCGATCTCGGACTTGCTGGCTACGTTGCGGAACGCGAGCCGCACGTCGGCGAAGAAGTCGCGGCTCGGGCCCGTCCCCATGACCGGTTTGACCACCTGCTCTAGCGCCCGCATGAGCGAATCTGCGGACCCGTTTCCGACCGCCACGAGATCGACGTCCTCACTGTACCTCGCCGCCGGTGCCAAGTGGACCTTGTGCAGGACGGTACCACCGCGCATTGCGACCTGTGTCGACAGGACCGGGTCGGTGAAAATAGCGTGCACGACCCGAGTGATGAGTAGGTCCTGCTCGACCTGTTCGATGTTCGACCACGGTGCGACTTGCGCCCACTGCGCGACATCCCGTTGCGATAGCATGCGTGGGTTGGACTAGAGCGTGAGATCAATAGGGTGATCGACGCGCACCTGCCAGGTCGGGTCGATCACTGATGCCTCGGTTGCCGCTTGCCGGTGCTCGAGCGCAACCACATGGCGGATGCGTGCGTCCACCCAGTCGCGCGTAACTGCTGCGAGCGTGGGCTGGCCAAGAATCGTCCAGAGGTAGCCGAGCCGCTGTGCGAGCGCAACAGAGTGGGCCGCGTCCAGTGCGTCGCGGACGCCGGCCGGCCTCATCGCAGGCAGCATTTGCGACAGCGTCGTTGCAACACGAGAGACTCCACCGGCCTGCGCCATGAACCGGACAAGGTCCACGGCCGTCGCCTCTGGGGTACTGACGCGCATCCGCGTCACATCGACCACCTCGCGCACTGGCGTCGTCATCAGGTCCGGCTTCACCACAAACCGCAGACGCAACCGACCGACCCCCACGGGACGAAGAGGGGAGGTCGTCACGATGTGGGCGACTTGCACCGCGTAGTGTGTTGCGCCGTACAGCGCGGCGGCGGAATTCAAGCCCAGATAGTACGGCTGCCCGAACGCGCGCATCACATCGTCAAGGAGCCAACTGATCGGCGGCACGCCCATCGTCCGATGCTCAGGCGGGACGATGACCCACGTCCCGCGTCGCGCACCGACGCGCGTGATCCGGCCTGCCGCCCGGAGGCGCGCAAGGCTCGCGTCACGCGCCGCCGCGCTGATGGGCAGCGGCGACAACTCGTCCACGGTGAAGACATACCGAAGGCGCGCCTGCTGGCTTTCGATCCATGCAGCGACCGCCCCGCGGCGCTTCGGCACCCCAGACGCGGAGCCTCCAATACGCCTCGCCCCCGAGGAACGGCCTGACGCGGCCTCATCGGACGTACCGCCTTCTGTCATCCCGCAGTTCTCGCATAAGCACACATAGAATGAAGGCTACTGTACAAAGTTTGCCTGAGTCAAGAGTTGTGGCTGAGGTCATCTGCGGAGGGAAGCACGGTCGAGGCGAGCGCACGTCGTCAGGAAACAGCCGTCGTCAGACGCCCAGCCCGCACCCGTTGCAAGACTGTGGCTGCTGCCGGTGCCACCGCAGGGCCGGCTGCCATAAGTGCCCGCAACGTACGCCCACTGTCGGCGCCACCCGCGATTACCGCGGCGAGGGCTAGTGCCGTGCCAGTGAGTCGGTCGCACCCGCGCAGCGCCACGTCGACATCCTCCGTCGTCGGTCCGTCCCCGAGTAGCGCTCTGGCGATCAGCGCTCCCCGCCACGTTCCTGGATCGCCCGCCAGCACCCCCTCTATGGGCCGGCACGGCTCCGCGATTTGTGCCAGCATTACGGAATCACGGACGACCCGGCCCAGCAACTCGCGGGCGCTGGTGAGCAGCACAGTCACCCGCGGCGAGGCGCTCTTGGCGAAGAGCGCCAGCAACGCATCCGCGCGGTCGACTTGAAGGCGCGGGCCAGTGGTCCGCGTTCTGGCGTAGCGGACTTGGGGCCCGGCGTCGTCGAACCGTCGGCAGCCGTCGAGCAGCCGATACGTCGCGGTCTCGTTCACGCGCCACCCGAGATCGCGCGCCGAGGATGCGATGAAGGGCGCCAGCTCCTCAAGCCCCGCCGCCGATGCCGGGCCGGCGACCGTGACCGATGCCCCCTCGCCGCGCAGGACGTCGGCCAATACGGGCTGTAGCGCTTCCAGTGCGACCAACCGCTCCCGGTCGCGTGCGAGGAGCCGGCGGACCCCCGCATCGCGGGACGCGCTCATGCTCGCCCAGACCGCACGGGCCGCGACGGCGTGCCGCAGCACGTCGATGGCCGCCTCGCGCAGGGCACGTTCGGCCCTGCCTGCGCCTTCCGCTTCCTCGCCGGCATCGCGCACAACCGCGTCCATGGCGGATCGGAGCGCATCGATCCGGACATCTGCCAACATGGCGAGTGCAGCGACACGCAAGCGCGCCGCGCGCTTCCGCAGCAGCGCGATCTCCGCGAGCTCTGCGACCGGCTGCAGCCCATCGAGCGCTTCCCCGAGTCGGTGGGCCAGCACGCCATCGTGATCGGGCGTCCGCGCTTCGTCGACGAGGTGATACGCCATCGGGCCTAGCCCGGACCGCCCACGGTCGGGCGCACGCTTCATGACTCGCGAACGGCCGCTCGCTTTCGCGTCGTGCTTCGCGACGGACGGCAGGAGCTCGCTGACCGATCCGGCGCCGAGCGCCGTCACGGCGGCGTGCGCGGGATGCGCCGCGATCCAGAGGACGCAATCATCGCGTGTCACCGGCATGCGCAGCGCGTCTTCCACGCACCCGATGATCGTCCGGATCGCGTCCGCAGCGTTCGACGGCGCGCGAGCATCGACTGGCACCACCATGTCGATGGGGTGCCAGCGTGCCTGCAGGAATCGCGTGGTGCCGTCGACCGTCTCGCGCACGACGCGCTGCGGCTGCCACTCGAGCAAGCCACGACGCCGAACGGCCGCCATCGTCCCGAGACGTTGCCGCACTGCGTTCGGATGCGCGACGCGGAGCGAGAGCCCCAACGCTGCCATCTCGACGGAGACTTCGCGGGTCGTGACCGCACGATGGAGCCGCGCACATGCCGAGCGCAGTGCTCGCTCGACGATCACGAGGTCATCATCGACCAGCGCGTCGCTCTGACCCACCAGGGCGTCACGGTGCGCATAGCGCATGTGGCCCGGCCGACCTGCGACGGCGACGAGGATGCCGCGTCGAACGAGCGAGCCGAATTGCTCCGCGTATGTCTCGGGCGCGGGGCCGTGGGATGCCTCGAAGGCACGCTGATGCTCGGCGACGGTGAGTCCCCGCGTCGCCGCGAGGGCCGCCGTCATCGCCGTCGTCGCGATCTGGTGGCCCATCGACCCGGGCTTGGTCTGCCGCGCCCCACCGTCGGCCAGTAACACGGCGCGCGCCATCGTCAGGCCGCGTGGGCTGACGGTGACGCGAGGCGCCCTTCCTTGGGCGCCAGAATCTCACTGCGTGCCACGGTGAGCATCCCGAGGTCCCACGGCACGTCAGCGAGTTCGGTGAGCACGCGGCCCTGTTCCATCTGCGTGATCACCATGCGCCGGACGTACTGCCGGACGATGGCGTCCAGGGTTCCGATCCCCATCGGTCGCCCGAAGGTCAGATGTTCATGGACCAGCCGCGCAAAGGCGACCGTGCCAAGCTGTCGCTGCGCCATCCCCGCACACGGCAGGAGGTGCGCAAAGATGTCCGCGACCGCACCAGCTTCAATCGCGGTGACGCGGCGCACCGCCTTCCATGCGTTGCCCGCCTCCTCGCCCAAAGTGATCGTCGCCTCCAAGCGCGCCGTGCCGGCGATGACAATCCCGATCCCCTGCGGTGCGATGGTCCCACCGGGGGCGCCAAGTGACTGCGCGCCCAGCCGTTCGGGGTGGGCGTCGGTGGCGCGAGCCATCAAGCGTTCGATGACGCGGATGACGGGTGCCGGCAGGTCGTCAGCATCATCAACGACGATGACGGCGACGTGCTCGTCGCGCAGCCGCTCCACCAACTCGGCGAACAGCTCTGTCACGTGCTTCCGGCGACTCTGGGTGCGCGGGTGCGGCGCGACGTCAAAGGCGGCGGTGTACAGCGCGACCAACGCCTCTTCCTCGTTCGTCGCGAGAATCGAGCGGACCTGCACGACACGGCGGACATGGTACGTCGTATCGCGCTGGGCGGTGGCGATTTCGCCCGCCTCGAACTGCTGCACCGCGTGCGTCAGTGCGGTGCTCTTCCCGCAATCGCCGGGGCCGACGAGCACCACGCCCTGACGCGTGTCCGCCGCCTGTTCGACGGCATCGTTCGCCCACGCATACGCGATGAGCTGCTCCGTCATGAGCGGCAACGGCAACTGGCGGAGCAGCGGATTCACGGCCTGTGCGGCGCCACCGAGATGCAAGACGATCTCGCGGACCGCGCCGGGGCGTGTGGCGGCAGCACTGCTCGGCGTCGTGGTCACAGTCATGCGGTCTCCGAATCTCGAGTGAGTTGCACAGCAGGATCAGGCACGGATCGCGTGGCAAGGTCCATCGCCATTGACGCGAGCGACCGACGGGCGAGTCCGGGCGGAAGTGGCGTCGCCCCGCCCGGAATGAGGGTGAGGACCGGCGCGGTGGGCGCAGTGCGCGCCGGGGCATCGCTCGGCGGTGCGTCAGCGACGGAAGCTGGAACGGCGCTCGGCGCGGATGGCCTCACGAGCACTGGCACGCGCGCCGGCGGTGCGACGACTGGCGGCGCAGCCGGGCGGAGCGGCGCGTCGTTCGGTACGGGCGCGACACCAAACTCCATCGTGATCTGATCGAGCGGACGGCCGCGCACGGTCTGCGACGCGGGGCCAGGCTTCCGGCGGCCACTGGTCGCCGACTTCGGCTTCCCCGTGCCGCGCTTCCGCTTCGCCCCCGGCTTCTCGGCACGCTGTTGTTCCGCCACCGCATTCGCGAGCGCCGCGGCCTCTGGGCCACCGAGGCGTTCGGCCTGATAGCGGTCGCGCGCGTCCGTCGCATTCGAGCTGGCGGCGGACGCGACGGCGTTGTTCCGCGCGACGACATCACCGGGCACCTGCTGCTGCGCCCACAGCTTGTCCGGCAAGAACGCCGCAACGTTCGCGCGCGCATCGGCGCCGAGACGCCAGACGGCCCGCAGCATCGGGTCGACGGCGAATGTCCCGCGTGCCCCTGGCGAAAGAGACTCGCCCGTCATGCTCGTCGTGGCGAAGGAGGCGCCCTGAATCGTCAGCTTGTCGCGGACGTGCACGGTGGTGCACTCCAGCATGGGCAGCGCATCCGTCCACGGCTGCCGCACCTCACGACGCATCAGCGTGTGAAATGCGGTGTCCCGGGAGTGCTTCCACCGCGAATGCAGCAGCGTCTGATTGTAGGTCGTGATGACCTCACCATACTGTTCGCGCAACTGGACGATGTCCGGCAGTTGCTCGATGGTGACGTACATGTGAGGCGGCAGCCGGGTGATCGTGGCGGCGAGCCGACGACGGCGCTTGTACTGATCGTCATTCTCGTACTCCGCGACGGCCCAGTGCTGATCGTAGCCCACGATGTCGCGGCACAGCGGCTTGACGATCCCGTTCGTTGTTTCCAGCGCCCCGTTCGCCCACGGCTGATACGTGGGATTGTGCGACACATCGATGCCGATCTTGGCCGCCCGCGCCGAGACGAGTCCATGGGACGCGACGTTGTCGCACCGCAGGACGGCGGGCAGCGTCCCCACGTAGGACTCGCACCCTGGGCTGGCGACGGCCGGACAGATCGACGAGACGAATGCCGCAAGAATCTCTGCACTGTCGACCGCGCCGATCTTGCCGCGCGCCATCGGATCGGGCATGTACCACCCGGTGATGACTTCGGAGGCCGCGTCGATCACGTGGCACACCGAGACCTTGATCGCCACGTGGGTCCGCGTGATCGGGTCCCAGACGCGGCAGTAGACCGGCAGCTGCGTCTCGTCGAGCAGCGCGCAGTCGCCGGGCCTCGTGTACGGGAGCGCCCCTTTCGGGAGTGCGTCGGCGATGACCGCGCGCTTCCCATGGCGCGCGGCGGTGAGATCGGCGTGGGGGATGGCGTGGAGCGCCCGCCGCACGCGTCGACGTGAGGGGACGACCTCACCACGCGCCGCGGCATACGTCTGCACGGCGCGCACGATGATGGATTCGCGCGTGCCGCCCGGACGCATCACTTGGTCCGTCACGACCTGTTCAAGCAGTGGCGGCAGCGGGGCGGCCGGCCGACCCGAGCGAGGGCGGTCCGCGAAATGGGCGAGTGTCATCTCCGCGTCGGGACGGCGGCGCACGGCACGGACCCACGCCTCCGACGGCGTCACGCGCTGCGCCACGTCGGGATCGGTGAGCGATTCGTCCCCAACGAGCTCCGGGCAGCGCGGCAACGAAACGGTGATGCCGTCACGCAGCGTGTGCTCCCCCTGCATCACAATCGTCGTGAGCTCAGCGACGGTCGCCGTGGGGCCGAGTGGCTCCAGATCGCGAGCGACGCGTGCCAAGGCGAACCGCCACGCCGCGCGATCCTGCGCGGCTTGGACCAGCCGCACGGTCGTGCGGCCTTCGGCACGACTGCTCCGGGCCTTGGGGCGTTGGCGGGTGGTGGTGGTGTCTCGCATGGCGGGCATGATCTCGACTCCGGTTCGGGGGCGCCGCCAAGAACACGGGGGACGCGGGCCGCCACCAAAACCGCAAATTTCCTACGAACCGAACAAAACCCGAAAATGCCGCGAACAGCAAGCAGCCCCGGCTAGAGGGTGTCACCAATTCCGAAAATCGGGCGGTGGCGCGCACTGTGCCGCCGGTGTCCGACGACCTTCTGCCTCCGACGATCTCGGCCGAGCTCTGGCCGAATGCCCCGGCCCACAAAGCGGCGTGGGTCACGTTTGTGTCGCGCCGCCTCTACCATGTCCGGCGCCAACTCCAGCGGGCGCATGGCGATACCTACTCGGCGCGGAGCGTGGCGAAGGCGCTCGGCAGGAGTTCCACCTGGCTCTCGAACCTGGAGAATGGCCATCGCCGGATCGACGTGACGACGCTCCGTATCCTCGCCATGGTCTACGGCGTGGACCCCGGCGTCCTCATCGCGGAGCCGGCCGCCGCGCACGAACAAATGGAGTACGAGGGGTTGGTCCGGGCCGGGGAACTCGCGGCGGCAGAGTCCGCTCGACTCGACGCCGAGGAAGCGGCCCAGCGCAGGCAACGGGGTCGCTGATCGCATTTGCGCAATGACCATTGCGCAAATGCGATCACGGTCGCCGACGGAGAACTCGGGCGGATCCGAACCGCCCGACGACACTCACGGCTGGTCGAGCGCAAACCTCGCGGCGGGCGTCAGGCGGTATGGCTGACGATTGCCGCCCTGGAGATAGTGCTTCTTGACCAATGCGCTCACGAGTTGCGTGAGGCGTTGTGCGGACGTGACGCCTGCTGCCGCGAAGTCCTTCGAGCGGATGGTGCCGTGCGTACGCACGTACGTGAGGACGTTCTGCTCGCCCCCGGTCAGACGCGCGTCGCGCAATTGCGTGCGGCCCCACTCACCCAAGAGTGTCCGGGCGATAGCGTCCGGAACGGCATGCTCAGATGGATATGCCGAGGCAAATTCACGGACGGTCCGAGATAGTCGCGCCATCGTGAAGCGTAATTCGCCGTCACCTGCTTCGTAGATCTCACGCGCGACGGTCATGCTGACGGGCAGCGCGACGTCCGGCTCGAGCCCAAAATGGCGCCGCCGCCGCTCCAAAGCTGCCTCGACATCAGTCCAGGCGAGCGGGCCAATCGTGACGGGGTTGTTCGTGAATGACTCGCTGATGCGCCGATATTCCTGCTGCGTTTCGAGCGTCTGGAACAGGCCCGCGCCGGCGATGAAGAGCCAATGGATCGCAGGGGCATGTTGGCCCATCGTGATGTCGCGCGTCTGGTTCAGAAACTGCGCTGCCTGTGCGTCCGTGAGCGTGTCCAGATTGTTCACCGGGAGAATCAGGCCATCGAAGCCACGCGCGCACACCACGTCCGTCAACCCCGTCAGCAGGTCGAGCAGCATCGGGACGGTCGGGGCCAGCGGCGCGGTCGGCACCGGCGAGCGCCCCGCTTGGACGCCGGCGCCCATCCCGGTCGGAAGGGTCGCGTTGATCCCGAGGTCTCTGGCGGACCGCACCGTCTGCCGCACGGCTTCTCGTGCATGCGTCATTGCGGGCTCGTCTCGGAATTCCGCGGCATCGAACAGCTCGTCGAGCGTGGACACGATCCCGCTGATCACGGTCAACAGGAACGCCTCACGCGACTGATCGGCCGGCACCTCGATCACGCTCAGGAGTGGACACCGCTCTCCCGACGCGAAGAGTTCTTGCTGCACGACGTTGGCCAACGACGTCTTGCCCACGCCGGGCGGCCCCTGCAGCATCGTTTTGCCGGTCGGAGTCTGTCGGAGAAAGTCCAGCAGCCGTCGCCGGTCCGATTCGCGACCGACGAAGAGGTCCAGCGATTCCTGATCCACCGGGAGCGGCTCGACGTAGTAGGGGTCGTCTCGGAACCCCAGGCGCGTCCAGAGCGTCAGAGGCCGCCTCGGCTCGGTGCTGCCGTCTGTTTGAAAGGACATTTTCAGGATTACCCTTTATAAAGTCTTTTAGCTTTAGAAAGCACATTTGCCTTTATAAAGTAATTTTGGCAAAAGGGCCTTTCAATCCTACACGAGCGAACGCGGCGTCGGATACGCCGTCATCCCTCGGAGCGCGCACCAACCCACACTGATCCGCCCGTCTCCCTGCCGTCGGGGGGTGAGGCTACGTTCTCAGAACAGGTCACCCTCTCGCCTCCATCGCCACGATCCCGAAGTATGGCAGAAATCGCAACAAACCTTGCCGCGCTGTCCGACCGATGGGCGACCGCACAGGCGGGCGAGCGGGCGAACCTGCAGCTCTACGTCGGCGAGCTCTGCGCCGCCCTTCTCGTGGAGGGGCCGCGTCCAAAGGGCTCGGGCTACGAGTTCGAGCTGCAGATCGCCGCAATCACGGTCGCCGGCACGGAGTCCTCGAACTTCATCGACTGCTGGAAGGCCGGGCACTTCGCGCTCGAGGGCAAGGACGACGCCGCGGATCGCGCTGGCAAGGCAGCGAACGAGGCGCTGCTACGGCGGGCCTACGGACAGGTCCGCAACTACGTCCACCATGTGCCCGGGGCCACCCCACCGCCGTACCTGATGGTCTTGGACGTCGGGTCCACGCTGATCGTGTGGGACCGCTGGGCAGGCACCTATGGCGGCTTCGAGGCCGGTCGTCGCATCGACCTCCGAACACTACACAGCCGGCCCGACGACATCGCACTCCTCCGCGACATTTGGGAGAACCCCGCCGCTCGTGATCGCCGTGGGGCCGCGCAGGCGGTGACCACGGAGATCGCGGGACGCCTCGCCGAGCTGGCCGCTGCCCTCGAAGGGCGTGGCCATGATCAGGAAGTCGTCGCCCGATTCCTGATGCGCGTCGTGTTCTCCTGCTTCGCCGAGGACATCGGCCTGCTGCCCGCAGAGTCCTTCCGCCAGACCGTGACCGACGCCGGTCTCCGTGGCTCACCCGCCGAGTTCAGCGCGGCGGTCGAGGGGCTGTGGCGCCTGATGGACACCGGCGGACGAATCGGGCCCATGCGGTTCCTCCGCTTCAACGGGCACTTCTTCAAGGACGCGACGGCGCTGCCGCTGACCCGCGAGGAGCTGGTGCTCTTGGAGGCCGCTGCGCGGGCCGATTGGACCGAGGTCGAGCCCGCGATCTTCGGCACCCTGCTCACGCGGGCGCTGGACCCGGTCGAGCGGCATCGCCTGGGCGCGGAGTTCACCCCGCCGGCGTACATCGAGCGGCTGGTGCGCCCGACCATCGAAGAGCCGGTGCTGGAGCGCTGGACCGCCGTGCAGGCCGAGGTGGTGCAGTTGCTCGCGACCGAGAAGCCGAAGGATCGCGACCAGGCGGCCGCCAGCCTGCGGGACTTCCATGCGTGGCTGCGGGGGCTCCGCATCCTCGACCCCGCCTGCGGGTCCGGCAACTTCCTGTACGTCGCGATGCACGCGCTCAAGCGCATCGAGCTCGAGGTGCTCCGCAGCATCGACCGCGTCACGGGTGAGGCGGCACTCCGCATGGAGGAGATCGGGCCGTGGCAGTTCTACGGCATCGAGGTCAAGCCGTGGGCGCGGGAGATCGCCGAATTGACGCTCTGGATCGGCTTCCACCAGTTCTGGAAGCAGCACCACGATGTGCAACCGCCCGAGCCGATCCTGAAGGACACTGGCACACTCGAGTGCCGCGATGCGGTGCTCACGTGGACCTCCGTCTCGGAAGATCCCGCGCGTGCGACACTGGACCCCACAAAACGCCTTCGCCATGCCGTCACGGGGGAGATGGTCCCGGATCCGACCGCACGGCGACCGTATCTCGTGTACGAGGACCATGTGCCGGCCGCATGGCCCGAGGCCGACTTCATCGTGGGGAATCCGCCATATATCGGCGCGAAGCGCATGCGCGAGTTACTCGGCGACGGCTACGTCGATGCCCTCCGTGCGTCTTACCAGGACGTAGCCGACACCGCGGACTATGTGGCCTATTGGTGGCGGACCGCGGCGCACGCCGTGGCGACAGGCCGCACGGTGCGCGCCGGACTGATCACGACGAACTCCATCACGCAGATGCACCATCGAGGCGTCATCACCGCCGCCCGAGAGAAGGGCGCCGTGGTCTGCTGGGTCGTTCGCGATCACCCGTGGGTCGATGAGCACGATGGGGCTGATGTCCGCGTTGCACTGACGGTGATTGCACGCGCGCCGGCGCCCGCCAAATACGTTGAGGTCGACGACGCCGGCGTTGTGACGTTCTCCGCGAGCGTGCCGCGATTGAACGACGATCTCACGCCGCACGCCGACGTGGCGCAGGCCACCGCCACGCGACTGCGCGCCAATAAAGGACTCGCGTCCATGGGGTTCGCCTTGCACGGGCATGGGTTCGTGCTGCCCGGCGACGAGGCGCGTCGCATCCTTGCGGAGGCGCCGGCGTACAGTACGGTGCTGAAGCGATACTGCGCTGGACGCGATCTGACGCAGCGCCCACGTGACACCTACGTCATCGATTTCGGGTACGCGACAGAAGCGGAGGCCCGGCAGTACCCACTGGCCTTCGACGTGGTGCGCGACCGTGTGAAGCCGGAACGCGATGCAAATCGTCGGCCGGTGCTGCGGGAGAAGTGGTGGCAGTTCGGGTGGCCTCGACGATACTTGCGCGCGGCCGTGGCGGGACTGACACGCTTCATCGTGACGACAGAGACCGCGAAGCATCGCATGTTCGTGTTCCGTGATGTCGACATCGCGGCCGACCATGGGATTGTGTGCATCGCCTCCGATGACCCGTATGTGCTCGGGGTGCTCTCGTCGCACATCCACGTGACGTGGGCGCTCGCGGCCGGCGGGCGGTTGGGCGTCGGCAACGATCCACGCTACAACAAGACGCGGTGCTTCGATCCGTTCCCCTTTCCAGCGGCGACAGACGAGCATCGCGCGGAGATCGGTCGGGTTGCGCTCGCCCTCGAAGCACATCGGTCGGCCGCCTTGGCGCGAGACGACAGCGTCACCATGACCGCGATGTACAATGTGCTCGCCAAACTGCGGAGCGGGGCCGAGCTCACGCCGAAGGAGCGCGCCGTACACACGTTGGCGGCGTGCGGGACACTCCGCGATCTCCACGATGCGCTCGACCGCGCTGTGGCCACGGCCTACGGGTGGAACTGGCCTGACTCTGATGCGGTGCTGCTGGAGAGGCTCGTGGTGCTGCATACGGACCGCGTCAGCGAGGAGCGGTCCGGCGTCGTGCGATGGCTGCGTCCGTCGTTCCAGCAGGTGCGATTCGCCCGGGCCGAGGACACGGCGGCCTCGCTCGACCTTGCCGACGAGGAGGATGCGACACCAGCCCCAGCACAGCGCACGGTGACGAAGCAGCCCTGGCCAAGCGACACCATCGGGCAGATCACCGTCGTCAGGAGTGCGGTCGCGATGCAGTCAACTACGGTCGACCACGTCGTGGCAGGGTTTGTCGGTGCGAAGCGCGACCTCATCCTCCGCCACCTGCAAGCCCTCGAACTGCTCGGCGAGGTGACATGCGATCCGGATGGCCGCTTCCACCTCGCATACGGCACGCTCGTCAACTCCTGACGGTACCGCCGGAATGCGTGATCATCGCCACCCCAACCCACCACGGTCGTGCCGAAGGACACCGCACTCTTCCTCCACGGTCGCCGCGATGACGTCACGCCAGTGACTCTCGTGTGACGTTGTGCAGCAGACTGCTGCACAATTGCCGCTGGACCTCCCGTTTCCACACAACGCCCCCCCACGCGCTCGCCGCCATGAACAACGACAACGCGCTCCTGCCGCCACGCGTCGCGACCCTCGCCAAAGTCGCGGCGCTGGAGTCTCATCGTGATCTGCGCATGGAGCGGCTCCTCGACGCCACCCGTCGCGTCGTCTTCGATGACACCATGCCGGAGGGCCGCCAGCACACGTATCCGTTCGAGGATCTGCCACAGTACGTGGTGTTCGCGGCACGAGCGGGTGCATTCACGGAGTACGAGGTGGCGGCCTTCTTCGGCGATGATCGCGACGAAGTCGTGCACGACGCGCTGACGCACGTCGACGCGTGCGGTCGGATGTTTCCGATCCGCGACGAGCGCGACCCCGAAGACGCATCGCTGGCGTGCCTCGATCTGGACACCGGTGGCTGGCTGCACTTTACGCGTGACTCCACCGTCGAGTGGGCGGAGGACGCGGAACCACTCGATCTGGTGGAGCCGGTCACCTTCGATCCGTTTCCGGACGACGCCACAGCGCGACCGGAGCCACTGTGGCCAGACACCGTGGAACTGACGGACATCGAGGCTGCGCAGCTTCGAGCGGCGGAGCGCGCCGCGAGGGCAGCGCGAGACGCCGCCCGCGATCTCTCGGATGCGTGTGCGCGTGCCGCGCTCGAGCACGCAGGAGTCACCGTGCATCCGGTCTATCTCACCCGTCATCGGGTCACCACCGTGGCGCGCGAGATACCGCAGCGCATCGAGATCGACAGGCTCGACGAGCGAGCAGGCGTGCACGTGGCCGAGCTCTCGATCCGCTGTATCGGCGGGCGGACACTGCGCAGTGCCTTTGTCGTGGCTGGTCTCACGCCCGATGAAGCCGTGCTGACAGAACCCGATCTGCACGCAGTGGCGAGTGTGCTGAATCTGCCCGTGTACGTCGACCGCCTCTTTGCGCACGACGACGAGGACTCGCGCGGCACCGAGGACACGGTGACGCCTACGCGATACGGCCATGCCGGCGATGCGGGCCTCGAGTTCGAGGCATCCACACGAGACGCCGAGCAGCCGCCCGCATGGACCATCCGGTGGGCAGGCGGTACCCCACCCGCCGGTGTCTATCGTCGCGTAGCGACGGTGCTGGAAGCGAAAGGCGTTGCGGTGACCATGGTGGCCGACGGGCTGCGCGCCGCGATGGTGTATCGTCCGGCGGGAGGCGACGCGTAGCAGGCCCCGCACTGGTGGGCGGGTGACGTCAGCCGCCCATGCGCTGCAGCGCTGCCGTGGCGGCCGCGAGGGTCACGCCACCCCACTGGATCATGCAGTCGATCCGCGTCCCATCCGCGACGCGCACCAGAGTGACCGAGCCCTCCTCGTCCAGCGGGCCCGACACTGCCTCGCCGACGTCCAGCTCATCGCCGAAAAGTTCCACGACCGCGTAGTCACCCGCCTGCGTGGCAATGATGACGAATTCGGCCACGGTTCCGCGACGAACAATCGTTCCGCGCATCTGAGGCTCCTGTCACGCTCGACGGCTATGCCGCCGTGACCGTCCGAATGGTGAACATGAAGTCCGCACGATCCCAACCGTGGCGGATCTCCTCGCTGAGCTGCTGCGCCCAACCGCGTGGCTCCGCCTCGGGATCATCGGGCATCTGTAGCGTGACGCGGACCTCCAGTGGCGACGGGGTGACGTCGCGCGCGGGCAGCACCGCGAGTTCCATGACGCCCGCCGTCGCGGGGACCGAGCGCCGCACGATGGCGTCGATAGCCTGCAGCTCCGCCAGCGTGACCAGTGGACGCCGTTCGTCGGCATGGGTGTAGGCGGACATTACGACGCGTGGTAAGGGGGTGTGCGGTGGGCCTGTGATGAGAAGGTAGCATGCCCCCCCGACAGCATGCGCAGGCGGGCATCGCAGACCACGCGATGTGGACGTCCCGACCACATGCGGGGTGTAACCCACACGGCAGGCCCCGTCTCGCGAAAGCGTCGCACGCTTACGGGAAGCCGCGCTTCCCGCAGTCCTCCGTCGCATCGCCTCCCTGCACGCCGTTGTCCAGATTCTGCACGTGGGCCGCGCCGCCCGCGAGCGTGACTAGGACCCACCACTGCGGGAAGTCATCGCCGATCTGCGCGCGGGCGTGCATGGCGTAGCGCCCCGGCGGCACGGTCGCCGTGTAGTGTCCCGTGACATCGGTGCGCGTCGTCATGACGGTGTAGTGCGCCAGGACGCTGTCGAATCGAGCCTGCTGTCCTCGCTTCAGCGCCTCGAGTGAATCGGATGCCATGCGTTTCAGTGCGTCGTTACTGTCAGCATTCACGCGCGCGTATTCGCGTCGTTGCGCAGCCAGCGCGCGTGCACGATCTGCGCTAGGCAGCGTGCTGTCGATCAGGGGGATGCGGGCCCCCGCGCCGATCACGGTGGTGAGCACGAGCATCTTCCATGCAGAATCTGACACCGGGCGCTGACAGGCGCGCATGATCGCGGCGCGCGCAGAGTCCGGCGCCCGCACAATTCGGACCGGCACCGCCGCAAATCGCCGTACGTCAGCCTCTGGTGTTGCGAGGAAAACGTCGCCGGAAATTGTCGAGGGCCGTTCGCCACACGCGCTCAGCGTTGCAAACACACCGAGGATCGCAATCGCACGTCGTCGCATCATGGGCTCACTATGAAGGTCTTTGCGTTCGTCAGCATTTGGCGGTGGCCTCGTTGTGCCTGCACGATACCGCCGAGGCTGCCGACTCGCACCGTGCCCCTTGGCAGACGGCGCGGCACCGAGACACCCTTCAGCCGCCCACGGGCCGGTGATCCTCGGATCCAGCCGAGCTCTACAGTGCACCTCTTCAACGCAGAAACGATGAGACTGCCATGACCAGCGCCGACGATGATGCCGCCACACACACGAGTCAGCTCGTGGCCTTGGTCGAGCGACTGGTGCAGGAATCGGGGGACCGGGCAGGCTTCGACGCCGCAGCGTGGGTCGAGGTCTTCCTCGACGCACCGAGCGGTGCCCTCGGTCGCCGCCGCCCACGTGAATTCATGGACACGGCCGGCGGCAGGAGTACCGTCACCACGCTCATCCAGCAGATGCAGAGTGGTGCGTACGCGTGATTTCCGACGGCGTCCCGACCGGGCCGGCCACGCCGCTGAAGGTGGTGACGGCTCGCTGACGGCACGTGGGATTGTTCGTCCATGCCGACCCTCGCCGAGCTCCTCCTCGCCCTGATCACCGACCAGCCCCTCTCCAAGGCGGAGAAATGGGAGATCGCCAGCCACATCCTTCGATTGGTCCGTCGCCTCCGCGAGATCCAGGCGCGAGCACCTGTGTGACGTCCGGTACCAGAACGCGAACGGTAGAACGCCCGTGAGACGGTAGGCTCTGGCCATGAGCCAATGTTTCGCACCGCCGCCAACATGCCTCGCGGCCGTATTCGCCTTCCTCAGCCGGGCGCCGAAGCCGGACGTAGAGGTGCAGCACGCCCACCTGCTGCGTCGCGCGGCGTACTGGGCGACCGTGGCGTCACACTACCCGAGCGAGTTGGCGGTCGCGGTCCTCACCGCGGCGTACGACATCGGGCTGTCTGAACTCGACGGCGGATGCGCCGGGGCGTTTGTGCAGCAGCGCGCAGCCATCGCGCGCCTGACGGCCACACGGCCGGGCGAGGCCGTGCTGGTACTCGCGCGCTACATCGCCGAGGTCGAAGCCGGCGTGATCCACGGCGAAGCTCCGGATGAGCACACGACAGTGCCAGGGTGGTCGGAGTGGGGCGCCTCGCATGCGCTGGACGTGACGGAGGCGCCAGTCCGAATCAAGCGGGTCTCGCCGACGAGGATTTTCATCGAGTGGGAGTAGCACCCGTCGCGCTCACGGTAGGGGCCCCGGCGAGTCCCCTGGGCGCAGAGACTTTCGGACAAACGGCGCACGAACTTTCGCTCCGCGCGTGCTAAAGACTTCCGGACAACGGCACGACGCGGTCCTCGAGGGGCTGCCGCAGCGCTTCGAGTGCCGACGGCTGCATCTCGGGGAGCTCGTCGAGGAACAGGACACCGCCGTGCGCGAGGCTGACTTCGCCCGGTCTCGGACCCGAGCCACCACCGATCAGTCCGGCCGTGCTGACGGTGTGGTGTGGTGAGCGGAACGGGGCGAGGCGACCGTGGAGCTGTGCGGTCGACAGCGTGCCTGCCACCGAGTGGACGGCCACGACGTCGAGCAGTTGCGCATCCGTGAGTGGCGGCATGATGCCGGCCAGGCGTCGTGCGAGCATCGTCTTGCCGGTGCCTGGCGGGCCGGTCATGGCGACGTTGTGGCTGCCGGCGGCGGCGATGAGCAGTGCGCGCTTGGCGGCGGGCTGGCCGGCGACGTCGGCGAAGTCTGGGATCTCGGGCTGGGCGACGCGATCGGGGACGTCGTGTTCCGCCGCCGGGAGCGCGCCGCGCTGCAGCCCGGCGACGAGGTCGCGCAGGGAATGGGCGGTCGCGAGCCGGACGCCACTGACGAGCGCGGCCTCGGTGACGTTGGCGCGGGGCAGCAGGAGTGTGGTGTGTGCACCGGGCCATGCCGACAGCATTCGCGCGACGGGCAGCACGCCGCGCACGGCGCGCAGCGAGCCATCGAGGCCCAGCTCGCCGATGGCGAGCAGATTCGTGACGGCGTCGGCGCGGAGCTGGCCCGTGGCGACGAGAAAGCCGAGGGCGATCGGCAGATCGAAACCGTTACCGGTCTTGCGGACGTCGGCGGGTGCCAGTGCCGCGAGCACGCGCAGTGATGGAATGCGGAAGCCGCATTCGCGGAGTGCTGCGACCACCCGTTCCTTCGATTCCCTGACGACGCTGTCGGCGAGGCCGACGATTGTCCAGAGCGGAAGGCCCTGGGAGACGTTGACCTCCACGGTGACGCTGGTGGCGTCGATGCCGAGTACGGCGGCGGAGCGGAGGGAGGCGAGCATGGTGGGACAGTGCGTGCGTCGGGCGCGGGCGTGGTAGCCGCGATCACGCCGGCATCAGCGTTCCAACGCAGGTCAGCGCGCGACCCCTGCGCCGCGATGCACCGTGTCACCCATCGTGCCGCTACCCTGCCGAGCCGCGGCACTGCGCCGGATCATCCACCCTCCGTCAGCCGCTGCGCGGCCTCGATCACGGCGTCCTCACCTGCCTCGCCGCGCTCGCGAACTGTTTCGTCGCCGTGTCAACGACGACGGTGCGTCACTGCTTGGAGAGCAGGTTGAAGCGGTCGGTGAGTCCATACTCGCGATCGTAGATCGTCAGCAGTTCGAAGAACCACGTGATCGCCAGCGGGCCGAGCAGCACGCCGATCAGGCCGAGATACTGGATGCCCGCGAAGGCACCGAGCAACGTGGTCAGCGGGTGCAGGTCGCCGACACGCTTCGAGACGATCGCGCGCATGACGTTGTCGATGTTCGAGACGACGACGCCGCCAAAGATCGCCAGCCCGACGGCCTGCCCCACGTTGCCGAGGGCGAAGAGGATGATCACGGCCGGCACCCAGATCAGCGCCGAGCCGACCAGTGGCAGCACCGATGCCACCGCCGTGACGCTCCCCCAGACGATTGCGTTCGGCAGGCCGAGCACCGCGAACGCGATGCCGACGAGCACCCCCTGCACCGCTGCCACGACCACGACGCCGAGCACGGTCGCGATCGTGACATCGAAGAACTTGGTGCGCAACTCCTCGCAGTCATCGTCGTTGAAGGGCAGGAATCGCTTCACCCGCGGCCACACATCTTCGGCGGCAAGCAGCAGGTAGTACAGGCCAAGCAGGGAGATGATCAGGTTCAGCGTGCCGCTCGCCACACCACCCACGGCGCCGATCACCTTCGCCGACGCCCATGAGCCGATGGTGCCACTGGCGCGTGCGACCTGCTCGCCGACATTCACGGGACCGAGGCGCAGGCCCTGCACGCGCCGAAGAAACGGCCCGGTGTCGAATCCACGAATGGCATCGGGCACCTGATCGACGAGCACGGTGACGAGCGTGCCGCCCGGAATGAGGATCCCCAGCAGGATCACCAGCAGCATCAGCAGCGCCGCCAGTGCCCGCGGCACGCGTCGGCTCACCAGCCAGCGGAAGCCGTTCACGGTGATCACGTAGAACACGGCCGCGCCGAAAATGCCGGTCAGGAACGGCAGCATCGCCCAGACGATGCCGACACCGAGCACGAGCAGAATTCCGGTCGCGCGAAACTTGCCGGAAGGGCGTGCCACGATCGGCTCAGTGCCTTCTGCGCCGAGGATCGTGGCGGGCGCAACGACAGACGTATCAATGTTGATCATGCCCAAAGCGATCCGCACAATGCGTTCCTGACAAGGTGCGTCGTAAATTCACCGCCATCGCACATGCCGCTCACCGCGGTGCGCGTGTATCCTGTTCGCGCACATCATCCCCTTCCACGACGGCCCTCGCGTGACGCTGACGAGCATCAATCCGCACGGCGGCGACACGATCGCCACGTACGACGCGCACTCCGCGGCCGAGGTCGACGACCGACTGGACCGCGCCTTCGGGGCGCAACGCCGATGTCGCGACACGCCCGTCGGCACACGCGCCGCGACCCTCCGGCAGATGGCCGCAGCCATCCGCGCGCACGCCGATTCGCTGGCGCTGACGGCCACCCTCGAGATGGGCAAGACGATGCTGGCCGCGCGTGCCGAGGTGGAGAAGTGCGCAGTCTGCTGCGAGTGGTACGCGGCCCACGCCCACCTGCTCACACCAGCCGCTGGCCCCGCTGATGGTGACGAAGTCCGCCTCGAACCACTTGGCGTCCTCTTCGCCATCATGCCGTGGAATTTTCCGTACTGGCAGGTGATGCGCGTCGTTGCACCAGCGATCCTTCTCGGCAACACGGTGGTGCTGAAGCATGCCGAAAACGTCTCCGGGTGCGCGCTGTCGCTCGAGGCCGCGCTCGCTGACGGGGTGAGTCTGCCGGGGCTGTTCGAGGTGCTGCTCGTCACACGTGACGCGGCACCCGGCATCATCGCCGACCCGCGCATGGCGGCGGTGACGCTCACCGGCAGCGAGCGTGCCGGCGCCGCCGTCGCGGCCGCGGCCGGCGCGGCACTGAAGCCCGTCGTACTCGAACTCGGCGGCAGCGACCCGTTCATCGTCTGGAAGGACGTGGACGTGCCGGCGGTGGCGGCGGCCGCGGCGAAGGCGCGCTGCGTCAACGCCGGACAGTCGTGCATCGCGGCCAAGCGCTTCCTCGTGCACGATGCGGTGTACGACGCGTTCCTTGCCGCGTTCACCGACGCGATGCGCGCCGTCCGCGTGGGTGATCCCCGCGCGGCGGAGACCGAGATGGGTCCGCTCGTCTCCAGCGCGGCCCGCGACGCGCTGCATGACCAGGTCCGCGCCTCGATCGAGGCTGGCGCCACCGCGCATCTCGGCTGCACGAATCCGGGGAGTGCCACGGCCTGGTATCCACCATCGATCGTCACCGACGTGCCCGACGCCGCGCCGATGGCGCGTGATGAACTCTTCGGTCCGGTGGCAGGCGTCTGGCGCGTGCACGACATCGACGACGCGCTGGCACGGGCCAACGGCACGCGCTACGGGCTTGGCTCGAGCGTGTGGACCAACGATGTCAGCGTGGCGCGGCGCCTCGCCGACGGGCTGCACGCCGGCAGCGTGATGATCAACCAGCCCGTCGTGTCCGACCCCGCCCTGCCCTTCGGCGGCGTGAAGGCGAGCGTGCATGGCCGCGAGCTGGGGCGCGAGGGACTGACGGCGTTCGCGAACGTGAAGACGGTGCGCGGCCTGCTCGGCTGACGCTCAGTTTCCGCCGCCGAGCCAGCGCCACCACCACTGCCCCCGCTCGGCGTCATCCTGCAATTCGTCGAGTGCGGCGTGCCATGCCGTGCGCATCGCGGCGGCGTCGGTGAAGCGCGTCTCCGCCTGCGGCGCGAGTGCGCGCACGAGGAACGGGATCAGTGGCGCCGGCACGCCGTCGAGGTCCATCTCCCCCTTGAGCTGCCGGGCCACGATCACGCGTGCATCGCCTGATCCGAACGGCGTGCGGCCGGTGATCGTGAAGGCGATGATCGCGCCGAGGGCAAACAGGTCGACGCCCGCCCCCTGCGGCTCGCCCATGATCTGCTCCGGCGCAGCGAATTCCGGCGTGCCGGTGCCACCGTGCTTCTCCGCGGCACCAGGACCATGCGCAATGCCGAAGTCCGTCAGGCGCCATCGTCCGTTGCGGTCGATGAGCACGTTCTCGGGCTTCAGGTCGCGGTGCACGATGCCCGTCGCATGCGCCGCGTCGAGCGCATCGAGGATACTGTCCACCTGCGTCGCGATGTCCACGGCGGGCTGTGCACCCTGTCGTGACACGAGGCTCGCCACCGAGCCGCCCTCGGCCAGCTCCATGGTGTACCAGGAGATGCCGTCGCGGGTCTCCCAATCGTAGATCGGGACGATGGCGGGGTGCGCAAGCTGCGCGGCGAGCTTCGCCTCGCGCCGGAAGCGCGCCACCGCCGCGTCGTCGTCGGCGACGCTCTGGTGCAGCACCTTCATCGCGACTTCGCGTTCCAGCGACAGGTCGCGCACGCGCCACACGCTGCCGAACGTCCCGGCTCCAAGTCGCGCCAGCACCTCGTAGTCATCACCCGTCGCCCAGCGCAGTCGCACCTCCTCCTCGTCGGCCGCGCGGCGCGCCGTCGGTGCCACCCGTTCGATGCCGATGACACTCGTGCGCACGCTGGCGACCCGCTCGAGTGCGCGCAGCATCGCGGCCACCGTCTCATGTCGTTGCGCCGGATCGGGATCGAGCGCCGTGTCGATGATCGCCGCCACCTTGGCCGGGCAATCGGGGCGGACCAGTGCCAGCGGCGGCGGTGTCCCCTCACGCGGCGGGCGCTCGCCGGTCATCATCGCGAACGCGAGTGCGGCAAGCTGCCACTGGTCGCTCAGCATGGTCGGCGCCCACCCCTGCTCCCACTCCGGCGCGTACGGCACGAATGAATCGGGCGGAGCGATCGCCGGTGGACGCTGTGACGCCGGCAGCGCCCACTCCCAGCCAAGCTGCCAGAGGCGACCGGTCGGCGTGATCCAGCAACTCCCCGTCCCGATCGCGCCGTGCGGCAGGCTCTGGTCGTGGAGGTACACGAGCAGAGTCCCGACGGTGCGCAGCAGGTTGAGCATGCCTGGCGCATCGTCCGGACCGATGCGCCGCGTTCGGCCCTCGACACTCTCGCCCGCGATCCAGCGACGCAGGTACCCGGGCCCCCGGGCCACCTCGGGGGAGTCGGTCCAGTAGTGGTAGGTCGTCGGAATGGCGGGATGGCTCTGGTGCGCGAGTTGCCGCGCCTCGGCGGCAAGCCAGGGGCGGTGGTCCGCATCCGGCACCGTCACCAGCGCCAGCGAGCGGCCGAGCGCGTCGATCACTTCCTGATAGTGCCTTACCGCACTGCGGACACTCCCGCGCCCCCAGCGCCAACCCGGCGGCAGCACCCATGGCTGGAGGTGCGGCGGGAGCGATGGCGCAACGCGAGGCACCCCTCCGGCGGGCGTCAGCATCGACGGGCGGTCAGGCAGTGACATCCCGTCAAATTAGCGCCGACGTGAGCGTACCGGTGCCGGGTCGCAGCAGCATCGCGACGACGGTCCCATCCGCACCGCTGCGCTCGATCGACAGTGACCCACCCCACCCGTCGACGATGCGACGGCTGATGGCGAGGCCCAGGCCACTCCCGCTCGTGCGCGTCGAGAAGTGCGGCTCGAACACCCTGAACAGCACGTCCGGCGCGATCCCCGAGCCGTTGTCGCGCACCTCGATGCGCACCGCTGCGTCAGTCCGCGTGACGTGCACCGCCACCACGGTCGCCGCAGCCTGACGGGCATTCTCGAGGAGGTTGAGCAGCACGTCGCGCAGCTCGGGCGCACGCGCCATCGCCATCGCCGCGCCGTCGGCCGGCACCGCCACCGTCCACTGCACGGTGCCTTCCGCCATCCGCTCGAGCTCGAGTACCTCATGCACGACGGTCACCACGTCGGTTGGCTCGGCCGCCGGCGCTTGCTCGGGCGAGGTCCCGTAGCGACTGAAGGCGCGCGCGATCTCGTCGAGGCGGTCGATCTGCGTCAGGATCGTGGCGACGTTGCGGTCGAGGATGGCGTCGAAGTCGGTGCGGCCGTCGTCGCGCGCGCGGCGCAGGTGCTGCACGCCGAGCCGGATCGGCGTGAGCGGATTCTTGATCTCGTGCGCCACCTGGCGCGCCATCTCGCCCCACGCCAGCACACGCTGCGCATGCGCGAGCTGCGTCACGTCGTCGAGCGTCACCACCACGCCACCGCGATCGAGGCGCGTGAACCGTCCCTGCACGGTCGCGTCGCCCCACGTCTCCTCGAATGCGTCATCGCGCCGGGCCGATCCCGCGAAGGTGACCGCCCGCTGCGCCAGCGACGGCAGCACCGACTGGAGCTGCGTGCCAGCCGGCATGTCTCGCCCCAGCAGCGCCTCGGCACGGGGATTGGCGAGGACCACGCGTGTCTCGCCGTCGAGCGCGATCACACCCGAGGCGACCGTGCGCAGGACTGCGTCGGTGCGGCGACGCGCCGCGTCGAGCGCGCGCTCGCTTGCACGCAGGTCGTCGGCCATCGTGCGGAACGCGTCGAACACGGGCACGAACTCGCTCGGCGGCGCCGCATCGAGCAGCGGGGCGCGTTCACCGGCGGCGACCGCCACGGCCGCGTCACGCAGGCTGCCGATCGGACGGGCGAACTGGCGCGCCGCGAGGCCCGACAGCCAGAGCGCCGCCACGACTCCACCCAGCGCACCGAACAGCAGCAGCATGACCAGATCCTCGCGCCGCTGATCGAACGTCTCCTCCTCGAGCACGGCGGGCGCCGCCACGACGATGCGCTCACCGCGCGAGCCGAGTGTGCTGAGGTAGCTCAGCAGCACGTTCGTGCCCGCCACCGGGACGGTGCTCGTCGCGGTCAGCGAGCCACCCGGCGCCAGCGTCAGCGCTACACTCGGCGGCAGGAAGAGTCCGAACGGAGCGAGCGCGCCGAACAGCTCGTCGCTCACGTCCACCAACCGGCCCACCGAGTAGCCGAGCAGCGGAACCCCGATGCGCCGGCTCGCCTGCTCGAGCTCCGGGCGCTCACCCGAACGGTCCACGGCGCGCAGAAACTCGCGCACGAGCAGCTCGCGCTTTTCGGCGTCGTCGATGCGCAGGCGCTGGAAACTCCACACCGTCAGCACGCTCAGCGGTACGACAAAGAAGAGCAGCAGCACCACCGTCAGCCGCAACCGATAGCTGCCCACCCACGACCGTCGTCGCTGCCGCCACCAGCGCCAGGCACCGGCACGTGTCAGCCCCGCCGCCGCGGCAAGCGCGAACAGCAGCGCCAGGTCCGCCGCCACCAGCAGCGAGCCGCGCTGGATCAGCGACCAGCCACCAGGCACGGCGATGCGCGCATGCGCCTGCAACGACCCGAGCACCGTCGGCACGACGCGCGAGCCGTCGAACACGCCGCGTTCACGCGTCCATCGCATGCCATCGTTCGTGCGTCGGTCGGACTGCACTTCGCCCAGCTCGAAGCGATACGGCGGCGCTCCGGCCGTGGGCGACGCGTAGCCGAGCAGCGCTGCCACCGCCGGCGTCGCGGCCGTGCGGGCGCGAGGCTCGACGATCACGGTCGTGACCGTGCTGTCGGCGAAGGGCACCGCCAGCACCTGATAGACGCCGGGGTAGCCGATCACCTCGGTGGTCGTGGGACGCCCCGAGCGGATGACGCTCAGCAGCACGTCGCGCACGTCGAGCTGCTCGGTCTGGCCGAAGACGTCGAGCGAGGCGAGCAGCGTGCCGTCCAGCCTCCAGGTCGCGGCGGTGAGCGGATAGCGCGCCACCAGGTCACTCGCAGAGACGCGATCGAGCAGGTCGGCGCGCGACCGGGGCGATGGCTGTTGCTCGAGCTGCACGGCAAAGCGTGAGAGCAGCTGCGTCGCCTCCGCGTCGGCCGACGTCAGCCGCGCGGTCTCGAAGGTGGCCAGTTCCACCGTGCGACGCATCACGGCGCCCCACGTCAGCACGGTGGCACCGAGGGCCGCAACGCTGCCGACCTGCAGCAGCACGGCCCGGGTCGGTCGGGAGAGGGCGGTGCACGCGATCACCGCGATCCAGAGCAGCGTGTACGCGCCGTCCCAGGCGCCCACCGGCTGCCAGAGTCGCGGGCCAAGCCCGGCCGCGATCACGGCCAGCGCCGGTCCGACGATCGGATCCACGCCGCGCCCGTCGCGCAGCAGCGCCCGGCCCGCCGCCGCGCCGCCGAGCAGCACGACCACGGCGAAGAGGAAGATGCCGAGTTGCCACGCCAGCCAGAGCGAGGTGGGAATGCCCGTCGCCGGCAGCGTGATTCCGCCGCCAAGCGCACGCAACACGAAGGGACTCAGCACCACCAGAACCAGCAGCACGACGCCCGGGAACAGTCGGGACTCGTACGCCGGACGGGCACGCCGCAGCGCGAGGCCCGCCAGTGTCAACAGCGCTCCGGACAGCAGCAGTGCCGCCAGTCCGGCAATGGTCACGTTGCCGATGCGCACGAAGAAGAGGCTCGGGTCGAACACCCACGACACGTTGCTGAGCGCTCCCAGCGGGACGAGGCCCACCACGATCGCGCCGGCCGCCAGCGCGCCAAGCTGCTCCGCGAGCGACGGCCGTCGGCGCCAGGCGACGAGGATCAGCGCCAGCGCCCATGCCGCCAGCACGGCGCCGGCCAGGCCGCGCGCCTTCTCGAGCTGGCGTGTGTAGGCATTACCGCGCGTGGGCGCGGTGGCGCGGTAGCGGAGGATGATCTCGCCGTCCACGAGCCAGGGCCGGAATCCCAGCTCGTCGGCCGGCCCGGGCGGGGCAAACTCGATTGCGCCAACGGCGGCGCGGCGCGCGATGTCGGCGCCGAGGCCGTTCACCAGGTGCCGCGCCGGTGGATCGGCATCGAGCACCATCGTCGAGACTGCCACGGCATCGCCGCGCCGCTCCGCCGCGTACAGCACGAGATAGAAGCGCAGGCGCTCCACACCGATGTCGCCGCGCAGCACCTCGGGCACGGCGCGCGGCTCCCCGCCCCACGCCACCGGGAGCCCATTCCGATAGAGCACCACGCTGGTGCGAGCGTCGATACCGTCGAGCCCGGCGAGGTAGCGGAACCCTTCCGCTGGCACCATCGGCGCAGCCAGCGCCCGGCGAGCCAGCTGGCGCACCCGCTCCGCCGCGATCGGGAGCGCACGGGCGGTGGTGGCGTCGCCCCGGCGGATCGCGGCTGCGGCCCAGTCCTCGAAGCCCGTCTCGATCCGAAGCAGCAGGCGCTGCTGCCAGGCGCCCGTCGCGACGAACAGCAGCCCGAGCGACACCACCATCCATGGCGATCGGCGTCGCTGCGCCAGGCGGCCCAGCAGCGCCGTCGCCAGCACCGCGATCGACACCGCGACCAGCCACGCCAGCGACGGTGATCGGAGCCAGAGCGCGGCGCAGACCACCCCCGCGGCGGCTGGGAACAGCCAGCGGCGACGGGGCGTGAGCAGCGGTTCCGTCGAGGAGTTCGGAATCGGGAGACCGGGGTGCGGAGCGGGGAATGCGGGCGCGGTGTCGCGCGCAGGGACCGGATGGCGTCAGTTTACAGGGTGATGCGTTTCCCCCATACACCCGACTGGATCCTCCGGACCGCCCACCTGCTCGTCGCCTGCCTCGTGTCCAGCGCCGCCGGTGCGGCCGTCGTGACGCCGGCGTGCGCACAGGCGACGGCCCCGCTGGCGCCGCTGCTCGACGCGCTCTCGATCACGGTCAGGCTGGACAGCGCCACCGTGGCCCGTGGGACGCTGCGCCTCCGGCAGGTTCGGACGGGGGCCGAGGTGGAGCTGGTGGCGAGCGGCATCGTGGTGCGGAAGGGCCTTCGCGTGACCGCCGAGCTGCGCACGGACACGGCCTTCCAGCTTCGCCGCTACGTGTCCGAATCGCGGGACAGTGCCAACCACGTCGTCGACCGCATCCAGGTGAGGTCGGCGGGCGGTCGCGTGACGCTCGAGCGTCTCACCGCGAGCCGCCGGTCCGTGCGCGAGTTCCTCGCCCAGCGGGACCTGATGATCCTGGATTCGCTCGCCATCGTGCCGTTCATGGCACTGGCCGGACTCGGCGTACGCGGCACCCCGGTCCCGTTCCTCGATGTGCGGCGTGGCAGCATCGATCCCGCGAGGCTGGCGCAGGGCGCTGCGTCCGTGCTGCCGGTCGCCGACGTGGCCGTGACGGCGATCCCGGTGCGCGTCAGCGGACTGCCCGGGGCGCTGGAGTGGTGGCGCGACGCGCGTGGCCACCTGCTGCGCGTGACCTGGAGCAGCGGCGCGCAGGTGCTCCGGGACGACCCGCCGACCTGACGACACCATGCAGCCTGATCTGAAACCGTGACGCACGATGGCCCGTATGACGGACTGCTCCGCCTCCATATATCCCTGACCATACCGATGAACGTTCTGACCCGTGGCCTGCTGGCCGCCCTCCTCGTTCCTGCCGTGTCCGGCGCGCAACAGGGCACCGCGGTGCCCCAGGCGCTGACGGTCGAGCAGGCGGTGGACCTGGCGCAGGCAAACAATCCGCAGCTCCGCCAGTCGCTGAATGCCCGCCGCTCGGCGGCCGCCGCCACCCGCAGCGCGTATGGCGCCCTGCTGCCGAACGTGAACTCGTCCGCCGGTGTCTCGTGGCGCGAGGGCCGTCAGCAGGTCTTCAACGGCGTCGGCTTCGGCGCCAACGCGAATACGCTTGGCTCGAGCGCCAGCCTCAACGCCTCGTTGAACTACGGCCTCGAATCGCTGCTGCAGCCCCGGGCGGCGAAGGCCACCGAGCGCGCGGTGGAGGCGGAGGCGGACGCCGCGTCGGTGCAGCTCCGGACGACGGTCACGCAGCAATACCTCATCGCGCTGCAGGCACAGGCCCGGACGGTCCTCGCCGACACGCTGCAGGAAAGTGCCCGCCTGACGGTCGCGCTCGCCCGCGCGCGTTCAGCCGCCGGCACCGCCACCGCCCTCGATGTCCAGCGCGCCGAAGTCGCGCTCGGCCAGCAGCGGGTGCAGGTCGTGCAGGCCCGCAACACGCTCGCCATCGAGAAGCTCCGGCTGTTCGAGAATCTCGGCGTCACGCCGCCGGCCACCGACGTCGCGCTCACGACGCAATTTGCCGTGACCGCGGTCGCGACGTCACTCGACGACCTGATCACGCTGGCGAAGAAGGCCAACCCCAACGTGATCGCACGACGGGACCGTGAGGATGCCGCCGCAGTCAACCAGCGCATCGCCCGTGCCGCGTACTTTCCGCAGCTCTCGCTCTCAGCCGGCTACGGCGGGTTCACGAACTCGTACACCGACGGCAACTTCAGCGTGAATCAGGCGCTCACGAGCAAGCAGGGAAGCTGCTACTCGCGCGGCAACATCCTGCAGATCGTGGGGCAGCCCTTCAATCCCGCCACCTGCGCCGGCATCACGCTCACGCCGGACGAAGCGGCGGCGGCACGGGCCACCAACAGCAACTTTCCGTTCGGCCTCACGCGCAATCCCTACAACGTGAACGCCCAGGTCTCGCTGCCGCTGTTCAACGGCTGGCAGCGGGAGCAGCGTGTGGCTGAAGCGGCGGTGGCGCGCGACAATGCCCGCGAGTCGCTGCGCCAGCAGGAACTCGCTGCCCAGCAGGCGGTGCGCGTCGCCTATCTGAATCTTGATGCCGCGCGCCAGACCGTCGCGATCCAGGAGGAGAACGGCAAGCTGGCGCGTGAGGCCTTGCTGCTGGCCGAGACACGCTATCGCGTGGGTCAGGCGACGTTCCTGGACGTGGCGAACGCGCGCGCCGATTTCTCGCGCGCTGAGAACGACCGTATCACCGCCGTGTACGATTTCCACCGGGCGTTTGCCGCGCTCGAGCAAGCTGTCGGCCGTCGCCTGCGCTGACCCACCCACGAGAAACAAGATGAATAAAGGTGTCAAGATCGGGATCGCCGTCGCCGTCGTCGCGGCGCTGGCCACCGCCGGGTACGTCGCCAAGCAGAAGGGCTCGAACAAGATCGCGACGGTGAAGGTGGAAGCGGTGGAGGCGCGCGACCTCGTCGCCAGTGTCACCGCCAGTGGTCAGGTGCGCCCGCGCGTGAAGGTGGACGTCAGCGCCGACATCACGGGCCGCATCATCCGCCTCGCCGTCAAGGAAGGCGACCAGGTCACCAAGGGGCAGTTCCTGCTGCAGATCGATCCGCAGCAGTACGAGGCAGCGCTGCAGCGCTCACTCGCCGCCCTCGCCTCGGCCCGGGCGCAGTTCGCACAGTCCAGCGCCAACTTCCTCCAGGCCAAGCGGAACTACGATCGCTCGGCCGAGATCAAGAAGGCGACGCCGACGCTGATCAGCGATGAGCAGCTCGAGCAGCTCCGCACGCAGGTGGAGGTGAACACGGCGCTGCAGGATGCCGCCAAGTTCAGCGTCGAGCAGTCGGAGGCCGCCGTGCGCGATGCCCGCTTCTCGCTCAGCCGCACCACGATCCTCGCACCGATGTCGGGCCGCATCACGCGCCTCAACGTCGAGAATGGCGAGACCGCGATCCAGGGCACGCTCAACAAGGATGCCGCCACGCTGCTGACGATCTCCGACCTCTCCGTGCTGGAGACGAAGATCAAGGTCGACGAGACGGACGTCTCGCGCATCAAGCTCGGCGACTCGACGGTGGTGCAGATCGACGCCTTCCCCGACACGACGTTCATCGGGCGCGTGGTGCGCATCGCCAACAGCTCGGTCAAGGCCGCCTCGGCAGCGTCCGGCACAGACCAGGCCGTGGACTACGAAGTGGTGGTGCAACTCGTCAATGCACCGGAGCAGACCCGTCCCGACTTCTCGGCGACCGCGAAGGTGATCACCGACGTGCGCCAGCGCGTGCTCTCCATCCCGATCATCGCACTGACGGTGCGCGAGGACTCGGCGCTCACCCAGGGCGATACGGCGCAGGCGCCCGGCGCCAGGAAACCGGCCAAGCAGATCGGCAAGCGCGACGTGGAAGGGGTGTTCGTGGTGAATGCCGGAAACACCGTGACCTTCCGCCCGGTGAAGGTGGGCATTGCCGGCGATCGCTACTTCGAGGTGCTGGGTGGCCTGCAGGCGGGCGACCGGATCGTCGCAGGCACCTATCAGGCGATCCGCGAACTGCGCGATGGCGCGACCATCCGCGAGGAGGGGGCGACTCCCGCCGGTGGCAAGGCGGCAGTCAAGGGGAAGAAGGCGTGACGGCCTCGCACACGTTCAGCGCCGAACTCACCGTCACCGCGGATCGGCTCGCGGTCACCTCGGCGACGGGAGTCGCGCCCGACAAGGAGTGGGTCATCGTCACCCGCTCCGTCACACGGCAGTATGAGATGGGCGGTGAGATCGTGCGCGCACTCCGTGGCGTCGATCTCGCCGTGCGCCGCAACGAATACGTGGCGATCATGGGACCGTCAGGATCGGGCAAGTCCACGCTCATGAACCTCATCGGCTGCCTCGACACCCCGAGCAGCGGGGAGTACTGGCTGAACGGGCAGCAGGCCTCGAAGATGAGCGACGATGCCCTCGCGCAGGTGCGCAACAAGGAAATCGGATTCGTCTTCCAGACCTTCAACCTGCTGCCGCGCGCCACCGCGCTGCAGAACGTCGAGCTGCCACTGGTCTACGCCGGGATCTCCGGGGCGGAACGGAAGCGGCGCGCCAGCGAGGCGCTCGATCGCGTGCAGCTCGCCTCGCGCATGACGCACAAACCGAACGAGCTCTCGGGAGGGCAACGCCAGCGCGTCGCGATTGCCCGCGCGCTGGTGAACCAGCCCTCCATCCTGCTCGCCGACGAACCGACCGGCAACCTGGACTCGCAGACCTCCGAGGAGATCATGCGCGTGTTCGAGGAGCTGGCCTCGCAGGGCCAGACCGTGATCATGGTGACGCACGAGCCGGACATCGCCGCACACGCCCGGCGCGTGGTCGTGCTGCGCGATGGCGTCATCGCCAGCGATGACGGCGGCGACGTGTTCCGCAGCCGCCTCGGTCAGGGGCACTGAGCCATGCCGCTTTTCGAGGCCGTCCTGCTGGCGCTCCAGACCATCCGCACCCAGAAGCTGAAGAGCTTCTTCACGATGACCGGCGTCTGCATCGGTGTCACGTTCCTCATCGCCGTCGTCAGCATCGTCGAGGGGATGAGCAAGTACATGGAGAACGACCTCGTCGGCAAGCTCCTCGCCGTGAACACGTTCGAGGTGCGCAGCCGGCCGAACGTGAACATCGGGAATACCACCGAGGAGATGTGGCGCGAGTACCAGCGTCGGCCGAGGCTGATGGAGCGCGACGTGCCACCGGTGACGGCCGTGCTCCCCGCCGGCATCCGCTGGGCGCCGATGAGTTCCGCCGGCAACGTGACGGCGGCCACCCTCACCGGCCGGCCGAAGGCGGTCAACGCCGTGAACACGTCGCGCACCTACTTCGAGATCAAGAAGATGGGCGTGACGAGCGGGCGCATCTTCTCGCCGCAGGAGGACGAGTTGGGGTCGCTCGTCGTCGTGATCGGCAAGGACGTGAAGGAGCACTTCTTCCCGAACGTGGACCCGATCGGCAAGGAACTGCGCCTCGGGTCCCTGCCCTACACGGTCATCGGCGTGGCGGAGTCGCAGGGCAGCGCGCTGGGCATGTCGTTCGACAAGTTCGTGGTGGCGCCGTACAACTCGCCGCTGCGCCGACTCACCAACAGCGGCAAGGGTGTCATCGACGCGATCATGGTGCAGAGCCCCAGCGAGCAGGTCATGGTGAGCACCATGGAGGACGTGCGCGAGGTGATGCGCTCGGTCCGCAAGCTGCGGCCCGGCCAGAAGGACAACTTCGTGCTCGAGACCTCGAGCTCCGCGCTCAGCTTCTTTGCCAAGATCAAGCAGTACCTCGTGCTGGCGGGCGTCGTGCTGCCGGCGATCGGGCTCATCGTCGGCGCCATCGTGATCATGAACATCATGCTCGTCGCGGTCGCCGAGCGCACCCGGGAGATCGGGGTGCGCAAGTCGCTGGGCGCGCGCCGCCGCGACATCATGGCGCAGTTCCTGGTGGAGTCCACGACCCTCTCCATCTTCGGCGCGATCGCCGGCGTGGCACTCGGCGCGGCGCTCGCCAAGGCGGTGACCGTCTTCACGCCACTGCCGGCGGCGGTCGCACTCTGGTCCGTGATCCTGGCGGTCGTCATCGGGGCCGGAGTCGGCATCGTGGCGGGCGTCTATCCCGCCTCGCGCGCCAGTCTGCTCGACCCGGTCGTCGCCCTCCGCTCCGAGTGATCCCATGTCCATGAAGACGACCATCAGCGGCACGATCGAGGGCGTCGGCATCGCCCTCGAGTCCATCCGTGCCAACAAGGTCCGGGCCGGACTCACCATCCTCGGCGTCTCGGTGGGCGTGTTCGTGGTGGTGGCGATCGGCGCGATGATCACCGGCATCAACAATGCCGTCACGCGCGACATCGCCGCGGCCGGACCCAACACGTTCTACGTCACCCGGGCGCCGATCAGCTTCGAAGCCTGCGACGGCAGCGACGACACCTGCAAGTGGCGCCGCAATCCGCGGTTGACGGTGGCCGAGGCAGCATCGTTCCGCGAACTGCCCTCGGTACGCGCCGTCATCACGCAGATCAACACCAGCGCCACCGCGCGGTACCGCAGCAACTTTCTCTCCTCGGTGAACGTGCAGTCGTTCAGCACCGACTGGCTGCTGATCGATGGTGGCCAGATCGTCACCGGCCGTTCCTGGACCGAGTCCGAGAACACGGCCGGGGCCCGGGTGGTGGTGGTGAACAAGAAGCTGGCCGAGGGGATGTTCGGCGACAGCGATCCACTCGGCAAGCAGGTCGTGCTCGGTGACGTCCCCTTCAGTGTCATCGGCACCTACGACAAGCCGCTGAATCCGCTCGGCAACGACAACGACGCCGTCGCGTACCTGCCCATGCAGGCGGCCATGACGGCCCTCAACGCGCAGCCGCGCTGGGTGAACATCTCCGTGCGTCCGCGCGACGAAGTGACACGCGACCAGGCCATCGATGATGTCACGGCCTCGCTGCGCGCCCGCCGTCGCCTGCGGCCCGCGCAGGAGAGCAACTTCGCGATCATCACGCAGGACAAGATCCTCGAGACGTACGACAAGATCGTGGGCACCTTCTTCATCGTCATGCTGTCGCTCTCCGCGGTCGGCCTGCTCGTCGGCGGCGTGGGCGTGATCGCGATCATGATGATCAGCGTCACCGAGCGCACCCGTGAAATCGGCGTGCGCAAGGCGCTCGGTGCCACTGCGGGGCTCATCCTGTGGCAATTCCTGGTCGAGGCAGCCACCCTCACCGGCATCGGCGGCGCGATTGGACTCGCCCTCGGGGCGCTGGTGGCGTTCGTGGTGCGCAGCACCTTCCCGATCCCCGCCGAAATTCCGCTCGCGTCGGTCGTGGCGGCCATCGGCGGGAGCATCTTCACGGGTGTGCTCTTCGGCATCATCCCGGCGTTCCGCGCGGCACGCCTCGATCCGGTGGTGGCGCTGCGATACGAGTGACGGATGTGGCGAGCGAGCGTGTGAGGGACCTGGCGAGCGTGTGACTCGCCCGTCGGCGGCGCCGTCATCACGACGGCGCCGCCGTGCCGTTCAGTACCCGCGCGCCTTCAGGAAGACTTCCCACAGCGGCGCGTCGCTGTGCACGCCGAGCAGCAGGTACTCGAGCGCGGCCAGCGCGATCAGCATCGCCAGCAACGCGCGGCTCTGGCGCAGGAAGGCGTCCTTCGCCTGCCAGCCGTTCCACCAGAAGAGCAGGGCGATGCCCACCGCCGTGAAGAACGACACCGGCAGCCAGCCAGTGTTCTCCGGCGGTCCATAGTACGACAGCAGGAACTGCAGGTGCGGCGGCAGGAAACGCGCGCCGGGGTTCGCAACGCCGAAGAAGATGTTGAGCTTCGCCACCTGCAGCACCGCCCAGTACGTCGCCAGCGCAGTGAACGCGAGGCGGTTCGGCGACCGGCGCACATGCAGCCAGCTCACGCAGAGCACCAGCACGCAGAGCAGCTCGTGCCAGAGCAGCGAGACGATCGCCTCGATGGCGCGCACCAGCGTCGGCTCGCCCGCCGCGCTGGCCACACCCCCCGGCCCGACGATCCAGCCGCCGTAGAGCCCGACGTTGATCCACATCCAGACGGCGGTGGCGGCCAGGAACGTCCGCCGTGATGACGCCGCCGTGCGGACCGACCGTTGTGCGTGGATCTCGTACGTGGCCCAGATCGCGACGCCCGTCGAGATCACCCACGCCGCGAACTTCGTCCACTCGTTGCGCTGCAGCGCGACGATCACGCCCGTCACCAACCACCAGAACCCCACCACCGCGAGCGTGCCCTTGCCGACCGCACTCCAGTGGTCGTGCCACCAGGTCGCCAGCAGACCGCGCGGCGTGCCGGCGGCGGGCACGTCGGCCGGCGTCACCGACGTCGGGAATGCATCGGGCGCCGGCGTCATTTCACCTCCGTCGCCAGCGCGATCGCACCTGCGATCGCGCGCGCGTCCACCACCGGCAACGGCACGTACCGCGCGCCCATCGCCTCCGCCACCTTCTTCGCCATCGGCTCCGGCCGCGCCGAGGTGTCGATCAGCACCACCGCGAGATTGCTGGCGCGGAACCGGGCCGCCGCGTCGAGGGCGTCACGCATCGACTCGGCGCGCCCCCCCTTGCCGTCGCGGGCGACGTTGGCGCGTCCATCGGTGAGGAATACCACCACCGGCGTGGTGCCGGCACGACGCGCCGACACGCCGGCGGTGACCGCGGCATCGATGGCCGTCGCGAGCGGCGTCCCGCCACCGCCCGGCAATGACGCGAGCAACTTCCGGGCGCGAGCCAGCGCGCGCGTCGGCGGCAGCAGGACCTCGGCCGTCGTGCCGCGAAATGCGATCAGCGACACCCGGTCGCGGCGCGCGTAGCTCTCGACCAGCAGCGCCTCGACGGCTCCCTTTGCCTCGCCAAGTCGCTGCGCAGCCGCCGACCCGGACGCATCGACCACGAAGATCACCGCCGTGCCCGCCCGTTCCACGTAGCGGCGGACGCGGAAATCGTCGCGCTCCACGATCAGCGAGCGAGTGTGGGTCCCGCGCACGGCACCCGCCTGGGCCCGCGCCCGCTGCCACGGCGCGGCGGCGCGCAGCGTCTCGAGGACGTGCAGCCGCCGCACCCCATCGGGCTTGCCGCGGCGCGCCGCCACCTGCCGGCCACGCGTCCAGCTCTCCTTCTCCGCCCCGGCCTTCCCCATCTCCTGACTCGGGCGCTGAGCGCGCGCGAGCAGCGCGGCCAGCAGTTCCGGCGGCATCGCGGCCGTCACGGCGTCGACGAGCCGGTCTTCCATCCGGCCGTCGCCGGTGGACGGCTCAGGCGGCGGCTCCTCGGCGCTCGACTCCGGCGGCGGCTGATCCGGCGGCGGTGCGGGATCCTGCTGCTCCGGTGGCGACGGCGGCTCCTGCTCAGGCTCGGGTTCGGGGTCCTCCGGCGATGGCGCCGGTGGCAGGCGGGTCGCGCGCGGGGCGAGGACGAGCTGCACCGCCAGCGCCACGTCCTCCTCCTCGACGTCGCTCCGCGCGTCGAGTGCGGCGAGGGCCCGTGCCGTCCACAGCGCCTGCCGCGACGCGCGTTCCGACGCGATGCCGAACCCGTCGCACACCGTCCCGATGCCGACCATCACCGCGTCATCGGCCTGCACGACGTCGATCATCGCCCGCGCCGTCGCGATCGTGGCCGCATCGGGCAGCATCGACTCGTCCACGCGCACGTCACCGTCGAGGAGGAGTGCCAGCCGATCGCGGAGTGGCGCCGCGACACCGGAGACGTCCTCCTCGCTCTCGTCGATGGCGACGAGCGTGAACACCGCATCGAATGAGGCGCGCACGCCATCGCGCAGCACCTGCGCCACGCCGGTATCGAGCACGGCGCCAAGCCGTGCCTGCGTCGCCACCGGCATGCGCTCGATGAGCGGGATCACGACGATGCCGTGATGCGCATCGGCCACGACGCCGCGCTCGGCCACCGGCGTGCCCGTGGCGATGGTCGCGGCGAGGTCGAGGCCACCGAAGATGCGATCATCGGTGGCGGAAGCCGGGAGCCGCACCACGCGCATCCCGGACGGCAGTCGCGCGCGCAACGCCGAAAGCCACTGCTGCGCGCCAGCCGACGAGTCGCGCAGCACGATGCCGCCAATGCGATGGCCAGCGACGGCGACCACGGCCAGTGCCGCCGCCGCGCGTGCCCGTGCGGCCGCCGTCGTCTCCGCCGCCTGCGCCGGCGGCATCACCGCCGCCATCAGCCGTTGGGGTAGATGGTCGTGATGGCGCGAGCGACGCGTGTGCCGCTCCCACCCTCGTCGAGCACGTTGCGGCGCAAGCGGTGGCGCAACGCCATCGGCGCGACGGCCTTCACATGCGCGTCGGTCACGACCTTCGCTCCGTCGATCGCGGCGGCGGCGCGTGCCGCGCGGAGGAGCGTGAGCTCGCCGCGAACGCCGTCGGTACCCAGTTCGACGCACAGCTGCACCGCGCGGTGGAGGACGGCATCGGGGACCTGCACGGCGGGCAGTCGCTTGCGTGCGGCGAGGATCTTCGCGCGCACCGCAGCGTCCGGCGCCTCCCAGGTGGCGAGGAAGTTCGTCGTGTCGCGCTCGTACGCATCGCGGCGGCGGATGACCTCGACACGCTGCTGCACGTCGTCGCTGGTGCGCACCTCGACACTCAGGCCGAAGCGATCGAGGAGCTGCGGGCGCAGGTCGCCCTCCTCGGGATTGCCGCTGCCCACGAGCACGAATCGCGCCGGGTGACGCACGCTCACGCCGTCGCGCTCGACCACGTTCTCGCCCGTCTGCGCCACGTCGAGCAGCAGGTCCACGAGGTGGTCCTCGAGCAGATTCACCTCGTCCACGTAGAGGAAACCGCGGTGGGCGCGGGCGAGGAGGCCGGGTTCGAACGCCTTTTCACCGTTGCGGAGCGCCTTCTCGATGTCGAGGGCGCCGACGACGCGGTCCTCCGTGGCACCGAGGGGCAGGTCGATGACGGGAACGGGCTTCTCGACCACGGGCAGCTTGCCGCGGGTCGCGTGGAGCGCGCGATCGCGGCACTCGTCACAGCGGGCGCCGTTGGCGGCGGGGTCACAGCCGTACCGGCACCCCTCCACGGCCTTCATCGGTGGCAGCAGCGCCGGGAGGGCGCGCACGACGGTCGACTTACCGGTCCCGCGATCGCCGAGGACGAGGACGCCACCCACCGACGGATCGACCGTCGCGATCAGGAGCGCCAGCTTCATCTGCTCCTGCCCTACGATTGCACTGAACGGAAAGGCGACGCGCACGCAATCCTCTGAAAACGATGAATCCAACCCTCAGCGGAGAAGCTGCCCCCGGAGCCATCGTGGAGCAAGCTTGACAGAGTAGGTGTTTGGCTTGCATCACAGAGCAGCGTCGCGGCGGTGAGTTTTCACCCGGGCCGTGTGCCCCTCCTTTTTCCGACAGGTCCGGTCCGCCCCTACATGTCTGATCGCCACAAGCCGGCTGCCGCAGCCGCCGCTGTCCCGCCGCACGTCGCCGGCGTGCGCTCGCGGAGTGAGCCCCTGCCCGCTCCGTTGCTCTCGATGGCCGACCGGATCGCCAACTGGCGCAACCGGATGGCGGCCTCGCCGGGATTCCAGCGCTGGGCGGGGTCGTTCTTTCTCACCCGCTTCATCGCGCGGCGCCACGCCCGGGAGCTGTTCGACCTCTGCAGCGGGTTCGTGTACTCGCAGGTGCTGTATGCCGGGATCCAGCTCAACCTCTTCGGCAAGCTCCGCAACGGCCCGCTGACGATGGCCGAGCTCGCTCTGGCGGTGAACCTGCCCATCGAGGGCACCGAGCGCCTCGTCCATGCCGCGGCGGCGCTGGACCTGCTGGAAGCCACGCAAGACGGGCGCTGGCGGCTGACGGTCAATGGCGCGTCGATCGCGCCGAATACCGGTCTCGAGAAGCTGATCGAGCACAACCAGCTGCTCTATCGCGACCTGCTCGACCCGGTGGCGATGCTCCGGGATCCCCGGCGCAGCCAGACCGCGATTGCGGCCTATTTCCCGTACGGCGAAGCTGGCCGGCCCGAGGACGTGGACCCGGTGGCGGCGGCGCGGTACAGTGACCTCATGGCCTCCACGGTCCCGCCGCTGGCCGAGGAGGTCATGGACGCCTACCCCGTGGCACAGCACCGGCGACTGCTGGATGTCGGCGGCGGCATCGGCGCGTTTCTGACGCTGATGGGCGAGAAGGCCCCTGCCCTCGACCTGATGCTGTTCGACCTCCCGGCGGTGGCCGTCCATGCCACGGCACACCTGCAGGAGAAGGGGCTGGCGACCCGCGCCAGCGTGCACTCGGGGAACTTCCAGACCGACGCGCTGCCGACCGGTGCCGACCTCATCACTCTCGTGCGGGTGCTGCTGGACCATGGCGACGAAGTCGCGCTGACGGTGCTGCGGAAGGTGCGGGAGGCGCTGCAGCCTGGGGGGACACTGCTGGTCGTCGAACCGTTCTCAGGCATTCGCGGTGCCGAGCGGGTGGGTGACGCCTATTTCGGGTTGTACCTGTTCGCGATGGGGCGTGGTCGCGCCCGGACGATCGCGCAGCATCAGGCGCTGCTGCGGGCGGCGGGGTTCAGCCGGACGCGCATCGTCCCGACCCGGTACCCGGTCCAGACGGGCATACTGGCGGCGCAGGCGTAACCGGTTAGATCCTCGACAGGCGGTGTTCTGGCTTGGCAGGGAGGTGACGCGCGGCGCATGGCGCACCCTCTCGCCACGCCGCGCTGGCTCGCGTCGTCCGGGACTGTCAATCTTTATTGACGCTTTCTGTCGTCAGGGTAAGTTGACAATGTTCCCCTGTTTCACGCTTCAGGCTGGAGAGGTTCAGTGCATTCACTCGCGGTCGTGTTCGACGAACCGAGGACGCTCGCTCTGCGAACGTTGCCGCTCGACGAGCCCGGCGACGCCGATGTCGTGATTGCCGTGCAGCATACGGGCATCAGCACCGGGACGGAGCGACTCCTGTACACGGGCACGATGCCGCCGTTTCCCGGCCTCGCCTACCCGCTCGTGCCGGGCTACGAGACGGTCGGCGTCGTCATCCACGCGGGTCCACTGTCCCAGCGCGTCGTGGGCGACACGGTGTTCGTCGCCGGGGCACGCTGCTTCGGTGAGACGCGCGGTCTCTTTGGCGGTGCGGCAGAGAAGCTGGTGGTCGGCGGTGAACGGACCCACCGCATCCCGGCGGGTCTGGGAGAACAGGGCGTCCTGCTGTCGCTCGCAGCCACGGCGCTGCACGCGCTGCGGACCCATCGCGAGGGGACGATGCCGCAGTTGATCGTCGGCCATGGCTCGCTCGGCCGGCTGGCCGCGCGGCTGGTCGTCGCGCTCGGCGGCCGGGCGCCGACGGTCTGGGAGATCAACCCGCTGCGGGTCAGCGGGGCCGAGGGCTACGAGGTCACGCACCCCGATCACGATCCGCGGCGCGACTACGCCGCGATCCTCGAGCTGAGCGGCGCGACCGACATCCTCGACACGCTCATCCCGCGCCTCGCCCGCGACGGCGAGATCGTGCTCGGTGGCTTCTATCACGAGCCGGTGATGTTCCACTTCCCGCTCGCATTCATGCGTGCGATGCAGCTCCGCATCGCCGCGGAGTTCTCCCCCGCCGATCTCGCTGACGTCACGGCGCTGGTCACCGAGGGGCGGCTGTCGCTCGACGGCATCATCACGCATCGCGCCCTGCCCGCTGACGCGCCGGCCGCGTATGCCACCGCATTCGGTGATGCCACCTGTGTCAAGATGATCCTCAACTGGAGCCCCACCGCATGACGACACCGCAGGCCCCCGCTCAGGACAACGCGCTCACGGCAATGCATCAGGCGCTTCGTGATGAAGCCGCAACGCCCGATGACGCACCCGTCGGTGAGGCGCCCGTGACGAAGGAGACGCAGATCATCGCGATCTACGGCAAGGGGGGCATCGGCAAGAGCTTCACGTTGGCCAATCTGTCGTACATGATGGCGCAGCAGGGCAAGAAGACGCTGCTGATCGGCTGCGATCCGAAGAGCGACACGACCTCGCTGCTGTTCGGCGGCAAGGCCTGCCCGACGATCATCGAGACGTCGTCGAAGAAGAAGCTCGCCGGCGAGCAGGTCGCGATCGGTGACGTCTGCTTCAAGCGGGATGGGGTGTTCGCGATGGAGCTCGGCGGCCCGGAGGTCGGGCGCGGCTGCGGCGGCCGCGGGATCATCCACGGCTTCGAAACGCTCGAGAAGCTGGGCTTCCACGAATGGGGCTTCGACTTCGTGCTGCTCGACTTCCTCGGTGACGTGGTCTGCGGCGGGTTCGGGCTCCCGATCGCCCGCGACATGTGCCAGAAGGTGATCGTCGTGGCATCGAACGACCTGCAGTCGCTCTACGTCGCGAACAACGTCTGCTCGGCGGTCGAGTACTTCCGCAAGCTTGGCGGCAACGTCGGCGTGGCCGGCGTCGTGATCAACAAGGACGACGGCACCGGTGAAGCGGAGGCGTTCGCGAACAAGGTCGGCATCCCGATCCTGGCGAAGATTCCGGCCAACGACGACATCCGGAAGAAGAGCGCGAACTACGAGATCATCGGCATTCCCGGTGGGGAGTGGGGCAGCCTGTTCGCGGAGCTGGCGCAGAACGTCGCCGATGCGCCGCCGGTGCGGCCGCATCCGCTCACGCAGGACGAGCTGCTGAACCTGTTCTCCGCCGACACGGTGGGCCGCAACGTGGTGCTCGAGCCGGCGAGTTTCCTCGACATGTGCGGGCGCGAGGAGCTGAACAAGGCGACGCTGGAAGTCGTCTACGACACCGTCTGACCGATGACTGACATGGCTGGTGACGAGATGATTCCGACCCCGAACCGCGAGATCGCCTACGACGCCGCCGGCAGCTCGCCGATGGCGAATGACGGCCAGCAGCCGACCGGTGTCGACGTCGGCAGCACGCGTGCGGCGCTGCCCGTGATGGCCGCGCCGGCGACGGATGGTGTCGGCTGTCACTCGGGCGCGGAGCAGATGAAGGCCGCCGCCATGGCGAGCGGCAAGGGCGGAGTGCTGGAGCAGTATGCGGCCGACTATCCCAAGGGACCGCACGATCAGCCGCAGTCGATGTGTCCGGCGTTCGGTTCGTTGCGCGTGGGCCTGCGCATGCGGCGCACGGCGACGATCCTCAGCGGCTCGGCATGCTGCGTGTATGGGCTGACGTTTACCAGCCACTTCTACGGCGCTCGGCGGACGGTGGGCTACGTGCCGTTCAACTCGGAAACGCTCGTCACCGGCCAGCTCTTCGAGGACATCCGTGACGCGGTCTACAAGATGGCGGACCCGGCCCTGTACGACGCGATCGTGATCACGAACCTGTGCGTGCCGACGGCCTCCGGCGTGCCGCTGCAGCTCCTGCCAAAGGAGATCAACGGCGTTCGCATCATCGGCATCGACGTGCCGGGATTCGGCGTGCCGACGCATGCCGAGGCGAAGGATGTGCTGTGTGGTGCCATGCTCCGCTACGCACGCACCGAGGCCGAGCAGGGGCCGGTGGCAGCGCCGCGTGGCGGCAAGAGCGACAGGCCGACCGTCACGCTCGTCGGTGAGATGTTCCCCGCGGATCCCGTCGGCATCGGCATGCTGCTCGCGCCGCTTGGCCTGGCTGCAGGACCGGTGGTGCCGACGCGCGAATGGCGCGAGCTGTATGCGGCGCTCGACTGCGCGGTGGTCGCGGCGATTCACCCGTTCTACACGGCCTCGTTCCGCGAATTCGAGTACATCCAGCGCCCGATCGTCGGGTCTGCGCCGGTTGGACATGATGGCACAGCTGACTGGCTGCGCAACATCGGCGACGCGGCGGGCGTGAGCGCGGAGAAGATCGCCGCAGCGCAGAACGGCGTGCTGCCGGCGATCCGGGCGGCACTCGCGACACGGCCGATCACGGGTCGCATCACGATGAGCGGCTACGAGGGCTCGGAGCTGCTGGTGGCGCGCCTGCTGGTGGAGAGTGGCGCCGACCTGCGCTACGTCGGCACCGCCTGCCCGAAGACGCAATGGAGTACGGCGGATCGCGACTGGCTCACCGCACGCGGCGTGCATGTGCAGTACCGCGCGTCACTGGAGCAGGACCTGGCGGCCATGCACGAGTTCCAGCCCGATCTGGCGATCGGCACCACGCCGGTGGTGCAGGCCGCCAAGGAGCTGGGCATTCCGTCGCTCTACTTCACGAACCTGATCTCGGCGCGACCGCTGATGGGTCCCGCCGGTGCCGGGTCGCTGGCGATGGTCATCAACGCCGCACTCGGCAACAAGCATCGCTTCGACGAGATGAAGGCGTTCTTCGATGGCGTCGGTGAGGGGCACAACGCCGGCGTGTGGGAGGCGGTGCCGGTGGATCGCCCCGAGTTCCGAGACCACTACAAGCGTCACCTGGCGAAGATGGCCAAGGCGCGCAAGGCCGAGGAGATGGTCTGATGCTGGTGCTCGATCACGATCGCGCGGGTGGCTACTGGGGCGCGGTCTACGCGTTCACGGCGATCAAGGGGTTGCAGGTGGTGATCGACGGGCCGGTGGGGTGCGAGAACCTGCCGGTGACATCGGTGCTGCACTACACCGATGCACTGCCGCCGCACGAGCTGCCGGTCGTCGTCACCGGCCTGTCGGAAGAGGAGCTCGGCCAGCACGGCACCGAAGGGGCGATGCGGCGTGCGCACACGACGCTCGATCCCGAGCTGCCGGCGGTGGTGGTGACGGGGAGCATCGCCGAGATGATCGGTGGTGGCGTGACGCCGGAGGGCACGAACATCGTCCGCTTTCTGCCGCGCACGATCGACGAGGACCAGTGGCAGGCGGCGGACCGCGCGCTGTACTGGCTCTGGACCGAGTACGGCCTGAAGAAGGGCGTGATGCCGAAGCGCACCGAGCGCGCTGCCGGTGCCAAGCCGCGCGTGAACCTGATCGGCCCGATGTACGGCTACTTCAACACGTGGAGCGACCTGGCCGAGATCCGGCGCCTCGTGGAAGGGATCGGGGCGGAGATCAACATGGTCTTCCCGCTCGGCAGCCATCTGGCCGACGTGCCGCGGCTGGTGGACGGCGACGTGAACGTGTGCATGTACCGCGAGTTCGGCCGGATGCTCTGCGAGTCACTGGACCGTCCGTACCTGCAGGCCCCGATCGGCCTGCACTCGACGACGAAGTTCCTGCGCACGCTGGGCGAGCTGCTCGGGCTGGATCCCGAGCCGTTCATCACGCACGAGAAGCACACCACGGTGAAGCCGTTGTGGGACCTGTGGCGAAGCGTGACGCAGGACTTCTTCGGCACGGCGAGCTTTGCGATCGTCGCCAACGAGACGTACTCGCGCGGCGTGCGGCACTTCCTCGAGACCGAGATGGGCCTGCCCTGCACCTTTGCATTCGCACGGCGGCCGGGCGTGAAGCCCGATAACGCGGCGGTGCGCGAGGCGATCCGCACCACGCCGCCGCTGATCATGTTCGGCAGCTACAACGAGCGGATGTACATGGCCGAGCAGGGGGCACGGGCGATGTACATCCCGGCGTCGTTTCCGGGCGCGATCATCCGTCGGCACCTCGGGACGCCCTTCATGGGCTACTCCGGCGCGACGTACCTGATCCAGGAGGTGTGCAACGCGCTGTTCGACGCGCTGTTCAACATCCTGCCGCTGGCCACCGACATGGACAAGGTGGAGGCCACGCCGTCGCGGCTGCACCAGGAACTGCCGTGGACCGACGAAGCGCAGGCGCTGCTGCAGGAGCTGCTCGAGGAGCAGCCGGTACTGATCCGCATCTCGGCCGCGAAGCGCATCCGCGACATGGCGGAGCGCGATGCACGCGACCTCAAGGACACCGAGGTGACGCGTGAGCATGTGCTGGCCTCGCGTCGGGCGATGCGTGGCGGCGCGTATGCGTGAGCGTCACGCCGGCGAAGCGCGCCGCGACTCCCACGTGTCGCGGATGATGGCCGCGACCCGCTGCGGCTGCTCGTCGGGGATCAGGTGTCCGGCCGGTGAGACGTCGATCACCGTGCGGTTGGCGAGTGTGCGCGTGGTGCGCAGCAGGTCGTCGAGCGGCACCCAGGGTTCGTTGCTGGAATGGACGAGCGTCACGGGCAGTGTGAGCGACGGGAAGGTGGCGAGCAGCGGATCGAGCTCCCAGTGCGACATCATCCGCAGTGCCGCGGCGACGCGCCGCTCGCTGGTGAGCAGCGACACGTATCGCGCCTCCTGCGCCGGATCGAGTGGCGAGCCGGTGGACCGCAGCAGTGCGCGAGTCAGCGTGCCGGAGCGGAGCAGCGTGGCGGCGGCACCGCGGAGCCATCCGACATCGGCGAGTGCTCGTGAGAACGGCTGGAAGAGCTGCCCTAGTGCATTGAGTGAAACGAGTGCACTGTTGATTCCAATGATCGAATGTGGTGCGACCTCGCGAGACGAACAGAGCTGCAGCAGGACTGCTGCTCCCGCGGAGTGTCCGACACCGATGGCCGGATGGACGTCGAGCACGCGCAGCAGTTCGCGCAGCGCCTCCGTCATCCCGCGGAGTGAGAGCTGGTCGGGTGTTTCGCCGGTGGTGAAGCCGTGGCCCGGCAGGTCGATGGCAAGCACGTCAGCCCACGGCGTGAGCAGCGGCACGACGTCATGCCACGTATGGGTGGCACCGGCGGTGCCGTGCACGAGCAGCACGAGCGGCCCCGTGCCGGCGCGTTGCACGTGCCAGCGCAGTCCGGCGGCCGAGACGGTGCGCGATGACGAACGATGTGGCCAGTCCGCCGGCAGGTCCGACGGTTGGTCTGCAGTATCAGGCACGCATGCCCTCCTGGTGTGGTGTCTGGTCAACACGAAAGGCCTGAATCTGGGCCGGCGCATGCCGGCGGGCCGTTCGTACCCTGCACGACGGGATTCAATGTCGTGTCCTGCGCTGCGCCAGGAGCGTGCAGCACCCCATTTCCCGAGGTAGGAATGGATAAGCCCCCCATGACAGACGAAGAAGCACGCGGCGTACACTCGTTGGCGATCCTGACGATTGTGGGTTTCGCGTTCTTCTCCGCGATTTTCCACTACATGGTCTGGCAGTGGCGTCCGTGGTTCGGCAAGCCGCTGTCGTACGGAGCCGCGCAGCTGCTCGATGCTGCCCACACCGCCACTCGCTTCCTGAGCTGAGGAGAACCCCATGATCTACAAAATGTGGCAGGGGTTCGACCCCAAGCGCCTGATGGTCGGCATCTTCGCATTCATGTTCGCGTTGTCGCTGGTCATTCACTTCATTCTGATCAGCACCACGCGGTACAACTGGCTCGATCCTGATGGGAACGCAGCCAGGGTGACCACGGCAGACGCGCTCACCCCGATGCCGGCGACGCGGTAACGACGGCGCACGGGCTGCGGCCCGGATGGCGTCATGTGTCCAGACCACATGTGCCATCCGGCGCCATAGCCCGGTCCGCCGGCGTCACCACCAGCCTGCAAGGAGCACAATCGATGGCGATGATGTCCTTTGAATACAAGTATCGCGTGCGAGGCGGCACCCTCCTCGGCGGTGACTTGTTCGATTTTTGGGTCGGGCCCTTTTACGTCGGATTCTTCGGCGTGGTGGCGGTCTTCTGTGCCCTGCTCGGGACCGCGCTCTGCGTCTACGGCGCGGCGATCGGTCCCACCTGGAACCTCTGGCAGATCAACATTGCCCCGCCCGACCTGAGCTACGGGCTGCGGATGGCCCCGCTCCATGAGGGGGGACTCTGGCAGATCATCACCTTCCTCGCGACCGGCGCCTTCGTCGCATGGGTGCTGCGGCAGGCGGAAATCAGCCGAAAGCTGGGCATGGGCTACCATGTCCCGGTGGCGTATTCCGTTGCCGTCTTCGCATACATCACGCTCGTGATCATCCGCCCGGTGTTGCTGGGTGGCTGGGGCCACGGCTTCCCGTACGGCATCCTCAGTCATCTCGACTGGGTGTCGAACGTCGGATACCAGTTCCAGCACTTCCACTACAACCCGGCGCACATGATCGCCGTGACGTTCTTCTTCACCAACAACCTCGCCCTTGCGATGCATGGCTCACTGATTCTGTCAGTGACCAGCCCGCCGAAGGGAGAAGCGGTGAAGACGAGCGAGCATGAGAACTCGTTCTTCCGCGACGCGGTGGGGTACTCCATCGGCGCGATTGGCATTCACCGGCTCGGGCTCTTCCTGGCGCTGAACGCCGGGCTCTGGAGCGCCATCTGCATCGTCATCAGCGGTCCGTTCTGGACGCGTGGCTGGCAGGATTGGTGGAACTGGTGGCTCTACCTGCCCTTCTGGGCCCCGAGGTGATGCGCCGATGATCGAATACCAGAATCTCTTCACGCGCGTGCAGGTGCACGCGCCCGTCGATCCCGGCGTTCCGCTGCGCGGCGGCATGTGGGGCCGCGATGGCAAGCCGATCCTGTTCTACTGGGCCGGTAAGATCGGCGACGCGCAGATCGGCCCGATCTACCTCGGCACGCTCGGCGTGTTCTCGCTGATCTTCGGCTTCATCGCCTTCGAGATCATCGGGCTGAACATGTGGCGGTCGGTGGGCTGGGATCCCGTCCAGTTCATCCGCCAGCTGCCGTGGCTCTCGCTCGAGCCGCCCGCACCGCGCTACGGCCTGCACCTCCCGCCGCTGGACCAGGGCGGATGGTGGCTGCTCGCCGGCTTCTTCCTCACGCTGTCGATCCTGCTCTGGTGGGTGCGCCTCTACCAGCGCACTCGTGCCCTCGGCATGGGCTCGCACATCGTCTGGTCGTTCGCCTCGGCGATCTTCCTCTACCTCGTGCTCGGCTTCATCCGCCCGATCCTCGTCGGGAGTTGGTCGGAGGCGGTGCCGTTCGGCATCTTCCCGCACCTGGACTGGACGGCGACGTTCTCGATCCGCTACGGGAACCTGTTCTACAATCCGTTCCACATGCTCTCGATCGTGTTCCTGTACGGCTCGGCCCTGCTCTTCGCGATGCACGCGGCGACGGTGCTGGCCTGCAGCCGTTACGGCGCGGAGCGCGAGATCGAGCAGGTGACGGACCGTGGCACGGCCGGCGAGCGCATGGGCCTGTTCTGGCGCTGGACGATGGGCTTCAACGCCACCACGGAATCCATCCACCGCTGGGCGTTCTGGTTCGCCACACTTACCACGCTCACCGGTGGCATCGGCATCGCCCTCACGGGCACGGCCGTAGACAACTGGTTCCTCTGGGCGCAAAAGCACGGCGTCGCCCCGAGCTACCCGGTGCAGTACGCGGTGAAGGCGGAACAGGCGCCGTACCTGCGCGGCCAGTACATGGGTGTTGCGCCGGACTCGTTCCCGGGCATGACGCGTGACGCCGCCGGCCGCCTCGTGCCGCAGAAGCTGCCCGTCCCCCAGGGTGCGCAGCTGACCGGCGAGGTGGAACTGTTCAACAAGCCGGTGCTCACGACCGCCAATATGCGCGACTCGCTGAACATGGACGGATTGTTCATCATGTCGGCGGTGTACTTCGACACCGGCGCGGACGCGCTCCGACGCGAGTCGGATGCCGAGATGATGAATCTCGCCGCACTCATGACGCAGTACCCGGCCCTCAAGGTCGAGGTGCAGGGCCACACCGACAATGTCGGTGACCCGACGGCGAACCTCACGCTGTCACAGGCCCGAGCCGACCGCGTGCGCGACATCCTCAGCACCAAGTACGGCATCGCCGCTGATCGCATCACCGCGCGTGGCTTCGGCCAGACGCGTCCTGCGACGACGAACGACACGCCCGAGGGACGCCGGCGGAACCGTCGCGTCGAGATCTCCAGTCAGGGCAAGGTCGTCCTGCCGGCACCTGCCGCCGACTCGACGGCCATTGCGCCGGGAGGCACGCCATGATCACGCATCGCGCGCTGCAGACGGGGGCCATGCTGGCCCTCGTCGTCCTCGGCGGCTGCAAGGCTGACCGCGAGATCATCAAGCCGGGACCGAAGCAGGTGGCGCAACTGGGCTATCGCGGCGTGGCCATGGAAGTGAACTACGACCCGGACGACATCGCGCGAACGGCCGCCTACAATCAGGCGCCGAAGCCGCTGCCGCCCGCGCCACCCGGCCCGCCGGGCCAGTACCAGAACGTCCAGGTGCTCACCGACATCAGCGCCGCCGAGTTCGGGCGGACGATGACGGCGATGAGCAGCTGGGTGGCAGGCAACGCCGGCAACTGCGCCTACTGCCACAACACCGCGAACTTCGCGGCGGATTCCAACAAGGGCCAGCCGATCTACACGAAACTGGTGGCTCGCATGATGCTGCGCATGACGCGCCGCGTGAACAGCGAGTACACCAACCACGTGGCGGGAACGGGTGTGACGTGCTACACCTGCCACCGAGGCCAGCCCCTGCCGAACGGACTCTGGTTCTACAGCAACGAAAACCAGATCCTCCGGCACTACCTCGATCGCGATGACATCCGCATCCAGAGTCACGCGATCGAGCCGAGCAATGGGAACCGCACCGCAATCCGGCAGTCGTACAACACCTACGCGCTGATGATCACGCAGTCCAAGGCGCTGGGCGTGAACTGCACGTACTGCCACAATTCGCGGGCCTGGACGTCATGGGAGCAGTCGACCCCGAAGCGTGTGGTGGCCATGTACGGTGCCACGATGCTGCGGGACGTGAACATGAACTACCTGAACCCGCTGCAGCCGGTCTATCCCCGCAGCCGTCTGGGTGAGCATGGTGACGCGCCCAAGGCGCAGTGCATCACGTGCCACAACGGCATCTACAAGCCGATGTACGGTGCGAAGATGGTCAAGGACTACCCTGCTCTCTGGGGTGCGCCTGGCTGGGATTCGATCAAGGGCCCACTCGATCTGAGTGGCACCCCGCTGTACGATGGCACACCGCTCACGGCACCGGTGGTCACACCGCGTGGTGCACAGATCGGGGCCGCGCCGGCGAGGGCGTCTGCACCTGCCGTTCAGGTCGCGATGGGAGTTCCACCCGCCACGGCGATGCCCGCCGCAGCACCCGTGCCCGCCCGGCCAACACCGTAACTGCACTCGCAGTCATCGCCTTCGTCACGCGCCCGGGTCGAGTCTCGATCCGGGCGCGTGGCGCGTTCGGTGGCTACGATGTCCGGTGTCTCGTCTCGCACCGGCGCCGCCGATCGACCGAACGCGTGACGCGCCGACCTCCGAGCAGTGCCATTCGACGCGCCGATTCACCGCCCTCCTCTCCACCTGCCACATGCCCGGCCTCACCACCGACCTCATACTGCGCGACGGCACCACACTCGTGCAGCGCTCCTGGAGCCCCGCCGGCACCGCGCGCGGCACGCTGGTCATTGCGCACGGACTGGGCGAACACTCCGGTCGGTACAGCCAGCTTGCCGGCGAACTCGTGGCCGACGGATGGCTGGTCCGCGCCGTCGATCACCGGGGACATGGTCGCTCCCCCGGTTCGCGCGGCGTCATTCCCACAAGCACCGCGCTGCAGGATGACATCATCGATGCGCTGGACGCGGCGCGACGCGCGCAGCCGGGGCTGCCGGTGATCCTGCTCGGCCACAGCATGGGCGGCGCCTTCGCGGGCTCCGCCGTGCTCCGCGCGCCGGCTGCAGCGGATGCGCTGATTCTTTCGTCGCCGGCGCTGCAGGCCGATCTGTCACCCATGCAGCAGGTGCTGATGCGCGGCATGCAGCGCATCGCTCCCAGCTTCGCGATCGGTAATGGCCTCAATGCGGACTTCCTGTCGCACGACGCGGCCGTGGTCTCGGCGTATCGCACCGACCCGCTGGTGCACGACCGCGTCTCGGCGCGGCTGGCGCAGGCCATCGTGACGGCAGGCGCGGAGGTGCGCGCCGCGGCCTCGCGCTGGCGTGTGCCGACGCTCCTGGTCTACGCCGGGGACGACCGCATCGTGAATCCGCGCGGCTCGGCGGAGTTCGCCGCCGCAGCACCGCGCGACGTCGTCACCGCGGCGCGTTTCGATGGGCTCTGGCACGAGATCTTCAACGAAGTCGCACGCAGCGGGCCGGTGAGCACGGTGCGGCATTGGCTCGGCGCGTTCGGCCGTTGATCACTGCCCGGCCTCAGGCGACGGCAGGTTGTCCGGCAACGAGCGTGGCAGGATCGGCCACGGTATAGAGCGACAGCATCAGGCGCGTCTTGCGCCGGAACCCGATGTGGGCGCGCGTCGTGATCGTATCGTACTCGGCCTCCTCGATCGCCTCGAGGATCGCCGCATAGCCAACCGCACAGGCCTGCGCGCAGCGCCGCGAGTCGGGGGCGAGCATCTCGATGCCAGGCAGCGCCTCGCGGTACAGCAGCCTGGCCTGCGCCACGAACTCGCGCATCATGCCGCGCCACGCCGGCGAGCGCACATCCACGTCTTGGGCGAGTACCTGCGCGCGCGTGAGACCTGCTGAGCGCAGCGCGTCGTCAGGCAGGTAGCAGCGCCCGTTCGAGGCATCCTCGCCGATGTCGCGGAGGATGTTCGTCAGCTGCATGGCCAGACCAAGGGTTCGCGCGAAGCTGATGGCCCGTGCGCGATTCGCCTCTCCGCCCACCACACCGAAAACATGGGTGCAGAGCTCGCCCACGCTGCTCGCCACGCCTTCGCAGTATGCCGCGAGCGATGGCCAGTCGCGGTAGTCGGTCGGGTCGAGGTCGCGCGCGACGCCGCTGACCAGTTCGTCCACAGGTGCCATCGGCACGTTGAAGCGCCGGATCGCCCACGCCGTCTCATGCATGACCGGTCCCGCGAAGCCACCGGTGAGCGCCTCGTCCAGCTGGCTGCGCAGGCTGACGAGCGTGGCGCGCACGGCCTCGCGACCGCCGGGTCCTGCGCGGTCGACAGCATCATCCGCGAGCCGGCAGAACGCATACAGCGCGTAGGTGGCTCGCCGTTTCGTCAGCGGCAGGAATGCACTCGCGAGGGCGAACGTGCGGGCATGGCGCCGTACGATGTTCCCGCAGACCAGGCTCTCGAACGTCACCATGCGGAGGTACCTCGCGCCCGCGGGTCGATCACGCGGGCGACGGAGTCGCGGCCGAGAGGCTCGTCGTGCGCGGTGACGGTGGGACGGACGTGGCCGTGGGCACGCTCACCTCGCCGTCGGCCGGCATCGGATACTCGCGCAACGCCATGATGATCGCATCCGCGGCAGGCTGCGGCGTACGCAGGCCACGGAACGTCGGTCGGCCGCGCGTCGCCCCCCGCCATGACATGTGCGGGAACAGCAGCAGCCATGGAATTTCCTTCGCGCCAGCGAGGGTGACCATCAGGTCCGCCGACCCATCACTGCGCCGCAGCAGATCGATGCGGTCGACGCTCGCGTACGGGACGTTCGCGTCGGCACGCAACACGATGCCGATGTTGAAGTACACCCGCCGGTCGGTAATCACGTACGACGACGATTTCGCGATCTGCCACGCCAGCAACCGGATGGCCACCATCGCCACGGTGGCCAGAATCACACTGAGTGTGCCGACGCCGATCAGGCGCGGCATCACACCGGTGTCGTGACGCAGGGCATCGGCCACGCCGAGCGCCGCCGAGAGTGCGACGAATCCGAGAACCCACCGCTCTCGCAGAAACCACCGCGCGAGCGCCCGCTGATCGGGCGCCCCCTGCCAGAGCACCCGTTCGCCCGCAGGAAGTCGGGAGACCTCCCCGTCAGGACCGATGTGTTCGACGATCTCCGACATCACACCAGCGGGCCGAAGCGGGCATCGGAATTCCAGAGCGAGCCGGCACCGAAGTAGGCACTGATCTTGTCCTCCTCCAGCAGCGTCACGACATCGGGGTTGCGCAGCTGCGGGATGGCCGCGAAATCGGACGCCTTCAGCACGTCGAGCTGGACGTGCGAAGCAATGGGCTCCTTCGTCATGAACGGCAGGTAGCCACTGGGCCGCGGGATGCGAATGAACGGCACCGGCATCAGGCGACGCCCGCCATCCGCGTTGAGTTCGACTTCCAGATAGCGCAGGCACGGCTCTGAGCGATCCACCCACAGCTCCACCACCGTGCCGCCGACAACGCCATCCATGCCGCGCACTTCGAGGCCACGCGGATCAGGATCCTCGTGCGCGACGAAGAAGTCGGTGGCGACGCGCATCGGCACGATGCGGTTGGCCCCCTTCATGGTCAGGTCGGGCCGGTCAGCACGCTCGGCCCACGCGCCCGGACCGATCCCCGCCGTGAGCGGATTGCCGATCGGCTCGAGTGGTGCCCCGAAGTTCGAGTCCACCGGCCGTGCGTTCTTCGGGATGGTGACGTCAGACATGGATCAGTGCTCCGGATGGGTGGGGATGAACTCCTTCGGGCCCGGGTAGGCCGGAAAACCCTGCACGGTGCGCCCCGGCTCGTTCGACACGAGCGGATACCCTTCGCGCTTGTCCTCGCGGCGGAGGTACAGGATCAGCCCGAAGAAGGCGAACCAGAACACGTAGAGCACCATCTGCGTGACATCGATGTACGGCGTGAAATTCCTGAACATGCTCACTCCTTCCTCATCTGAGGGACTTCCGGTGACTACGCCGGGAACTCGGCGATGCCGAACGGGACAGGTCGGACTTCCGCACGGCTCCGCGCCGCCAGCGGACCCAGCACCACCAACAACACCAGCAGGCCGGCAAGCGCCACAAAGTAGACAGCGAGGTAACCGGCGCCAGGCAGCGCTGATGCGAAAGCCTGAGCCTGACCCGTGACGTCCGCGAATCCATCGCGGATGCCACCAGCGACCAGCATCGCGAGGCCTGCGGCCGTCGCCTGCACCGCGCCCCATGCACCGAGCGCCAGCCCATGCTCCCCATGGTGGGGTAGCGCCATCACGCGCAGCAGTGTGCCGATGCTGAACAATCCATTTCCGAAGCCGATCAGCAAGGCGCCCAGCATGAACAGCGCAGGCGAGTCCATCGGGGCCGACAGGATGATGAGCGCGAAACCGAACATGCCACATACCGCACCGATGCCACAGAGTCGGATCGGATCCGCGCCAGCTTCCGCACGTCGCGCCGCGATCGCGAAACTGCCGATGGCACCCGTGGCCATGATGGCCGTCAGCAACGTGGTCGCTGCCACGCCGAGATGCAGCACCTGCCCGCCAAACGGCTCCAGCAGCACGTCCTGCAGCGTGAAGGCGAACGAGCCAAGGCCGACCGCCATCAGCAGGCGCACCAGTTGAGGGGCCTCGGCGAGAAACCGCCGCCACGCCACGAGGAAGGGTTGCGGCGCAACCGCCGGCGCTTTCGTCGGAGCCGAACCGCGCGATTCCTGCTGCCAGACGGCAAAGATGTTGAGGAGCAGCGTGACTTCAGCCGCCCCCTGGATCACCTGGATCAGGATCACCTTGTTGTAGTGACGCAGCATCGCCCCATACCCGACGCTCGCGACCACCATCCCGATCAACAGCATCACATACAGCAACGCCACGACCCGCGGCTGGTCCTTCTCCGGGGTGATGTCCGACGCCAGGGCGAGGCCTGCCGTCTGCACCATGTGCGACCCCAGCCCCGTGCAGAGGAATGCAAAGACGCTGAAGAACACGCCGATGTTCGGATTGCCGTGCGTGTCACCCGACATGATGTGCAACGCCACGGGCATGATCGCCAGACCACCGAACTGCAGCATCGTCCCGAACCAGATGTACGGCACACGGCGCCAGCCGAGGACGGACACGTGCGTATCGGACTTGTAGCCGATCAGCGCGCGCAGCGGCGCCGTCAGCAACGGGATCGCGAGCATCATGCCGACCAGCAGCGCCGGCATCTTCATCTCGACGATCATCACGCGATTGAGCGTTCCCGCCAGCAGTGTCGTCGCCAGGGCAACCGTGAACTGCAGCAGTCCAAGCCGCAGCAACCGCGGGAGCGGAAGCTCCGTCGTCGCCACATCGGCGAACGGCAGGATCCGGGGACCGAACCGCGTCACCAATCGCGCCACGAACGGCACCTTCCCAGCGGACGTGGTGCTCATGCGATCACCAGACCGGTTCCATGCGGACGTTGGCTGGCAGCTCGTTGGAGATCACCGGCAGGAAATAGAGTTGCACGAACGTCGTGACGACCGACACCTTCAGCGCCGCCCGGCGCAGGGCTGCGCCGATGCCGCCCATCCGCTTGGTGGCGTCGATGGCGAGGGTGATCTGGTACATCTTCTCGAACAGCTCCCAGATGCGTGGGCTCTCGAGATCGAGGCTGACCGGGAAGACCTGCTTGCTGATCAGGCTCGTGAGCTTGATCACCCTGCGATCGTAGTCGTCCACCGACATGCCCATCGCCCCGAAGAACGAAGCGCGCAGATGGTCGCGCACGTACATCGTGCAGAACACCGCCAGCAGAAAGAACCGGATCCAGTACTTGTTGATCCCCTGCAGCGTCTCGGGGTTGGCCCGCATCAGCACGGCGAAGGCCTCGCCATGGCGGAACTCGTCGTGGCACCAGTTGTCGAACCACTTGAAGATCGGGTGCCACCGCTTGTCGGGCTGCGCCTCGAAGTTGCGGAAGATCGTGATGTAGCGCGCGTAGCCGATCTTCTCCGACAGGTACGTCGCGTAGTAGATGAACTTGGGCTTGAAGAACGTGTACTTCTTGGCCCGCGTCAGGAAGCTCAGGTCCACGCGCACGTTGAAGTCATTCAGCGTGTGGTTGATGAAGCCGGCATGGCGTCCCTCGTCGCGGCTCATGTACCCGAAGAGCTCGCGCACGTCGGGGTTCTTGCAGCGCTTCTTGATCTCCGCATACAGGATGCAGCCTGAGAACTCCGCCGTGACGGAGCTGATCAGGAAGTCCACGAACTCCTGTCGCAGCTTGGGCGGCATCGCCGAGAAGTCGGCGTCGAACTCCGCCGTGCGCTTGAAGTGATTGCGGTTCGGGTCCGACTTGAACTCGGCCACCATCGCGTCCCACTGTTCGCGCATGGATGAAAAATCGAGCTTGTTCAGCTCGTCGAAGTCGGTCGTGTAGAACCGTGGATTGAGCGCCGCATCCTGCGCGGCAACGGCGGTGCTCTCGGCGGTGGAGTGCGGCTCCGCAGTCAGCTCGGCCCGCTCATCGGCAACGTTATACATGTCTCTCAGCCCTCAAAGCCGACTTCGTAGAGTTCGGTGATCCGTGTCCGACCCATCACGCGCTCCCAGGCCCGCCGCGGCAGGCTCGCCTTCGAGACCGTCGCGGTCGCAGGCATGGTACGCTTCTCGTTGAGCGCGATGAAGCACGGTGCACCGTGCACCAGCACCTCATCACCCTCGTTCACTTCCACGCCCTCCAGAATCACGTGCGCGTGCAGTTCCCGATCCGTGGCTTCGAGATCGATGGTCGCCGGGACTTCGACTTTCCGTCGAAAGAGGAACCACGCAGTCAGTGCCAGCAGGACCGCGCCCAGCAGTTGCATCGGAGTCATCCTGCCACCTCAGTCGTCCGCCGGCGCAGCTCCAGCGCCTGCGACGTGTAAAACCCACTTTCCACGCGATGGGTGCGCTGCGCCGACCATTGCGACAGTCGCCCATCGCGACGAATGCCCGCGAGCAGCGCCGACAGCGCCACCGGCTCGATCGCGGGCGCACGGTCGCGACGCGGAAACGCCTTGCCGATGGCGTGCACCACCGACAGCAGCGGCGTCCGCGGTGCGAAGGTCACCGCCATCGCCACCCGTGTCCGTGCGGCCAGCGCCACATATGCATCCAGCATGTCATCCTTGTCATAGTGAATCAGCGAGTCCATCGCCACGACGAAATCAAACGACCCCAGCTGTGGATCGAGCATGTCGCCCGACCGCCAGTCGATCGTTCCCCTGTCGAATTTCCCCGCAGACCGCGTCTCGGCTAGTCCCACCAGCGTCGGGGAGAGGTCGATCGCCACCACGGAAGCGCCCCGGCGGGCCAATTCGACCGCCTGCACGCCCGTTCCGCACCCGGCGTCGAGCACCCGCATCCCCGTCAGCTCCTCCGGCAGGAACCCGGAGAGGGTGTGTCGCATGCGCTCGCGGCCCTCCCGGACCGTGCGGCGAACCCAGCTCACCTCGGAATCGGAGGTCAGGGTGGCCCACGCCGCCGCCGCCGTCCGGTCGAAGTACTGGTGCAGCCAGGCGCGGCGTTCCGTGTAGCTCGCGCTCCCCGGCATCCCGCCTTCGGTCGTTGGTGAGGCCACGGTTCAATCGTACCCGAGCAGGTCGAAGATCTCGCGGTCCTTCAGCGGCTGGATCAGCAGTGGCGGCACCCCATCCAGCAGGCGCTGGGCGCAGGCCAGGTACTCGTCCTGGACCGCCTTCACCTCGGGATCGGTCGAATCCATCTCGAACATCGTGCACTTCTTCAGCCGACTGCGCCGGATCGCGTCCAGATCGGGGAACTTCGCCGTCGTGGTCAGGCCCACCGCGTTGTTGTACCGATCGATCTGGTCGGTGTCCTTGCTGCGGTTGGCAATCACGCCGCCCACGCGCACCTGATAGTTCTTCGACTTCGCCAGCACCGCCGCAATGATGCGATTCATCGCGAAGATCGAGTCGAAATCGTTGGCCGTCACGATCATCGCCCGGTGCGCATGCTGCAGCGGCGCGGCAAAGCCGCCGCACACCACGTCACCCAGCACATCGAAGATCACGACGTCCGTGTCCTCGAGCAGGTGATGCTCCTTGAGCAGCTTCACCGTCTGGCCCACCACGTACCCACCGCACCCGGTGCCGGCCGGCGGACCGCCCGCCTCCACGCACATCACGCCGTTGTAGCCGGTGAACACGAAATCCTCGGTCCGCAGCTCCTCGCTGTGGAAGTCCACCGACTCGAGGGTGTCGATCACCGTCGGCACCATCGACTTCGTCAGCGTGAACGTCGAGTCGTGCTTCGGATCACAGCCGATCTGCAGCACCCGCTTGCCGAGATGCGAGAAGGCCGCCGACAGGTTGGACGACGTGGTGCTCTTGCCAATGCCGCCCTTCCCGTACACCGCGATGCACAACGCACCGGTGATCTTGTCCTCGGGATTGAGGTGCACCTGCAGACTGCCATCACCGTCCTCACGTCCCAGAATGGGGAGCCGCGTCGAAACTGCCACGTTACTTCTCCTGAACGAGGGAATCATTTGTGGCACGCGCCATTGCGCCTGCCGATGCCGCACCTGCCGGCACACCCGTCATCGTGCCACCACACCTTCGAGTCGATCTTCGAGATCCGCCGCGGCGTCGCGCAACGCGTCGAGCGTCGCGTCGTCCGGCGTCCAGTACCCACGATCGTTGGCCTCGAGCAGCTTCGTCGCCATGCCCGCGGCGGCCGAAGGGTTGAGGCTCGCGAGGCGATCGCGCATCTCCGCATCGAGCACGAATGTCTGCGCCATCTCCCCATAGACCCAACCCGGCACGCTGCCGGTCGTCGAGGACCAGCCGACCGTCGTTGCGACGTGGCCGGCGATGTTGCGCACCCCTTCGTACCCATGCACCAGCTGCCCTTCGTACCACTTCGGATTCAGTGCACGCGTCCGCGACTCGAGCACCACCTGCTCCTCCAGCGTGCGGATCTTGCCGTCCCTGCCGGTGTGATCGCCCATGTAGCAGGCCACCTTCTTCTGCTGCTGCTGCTCGATCACGCGGTTCACACCACCCAGCGCCTCGACGTACTGGTCGATGTCCGTGGCGCCAAGCTCGACGGAATCGACGTTCTGAAAACTCAGCGATGCGGTGCCGAGCGCACGCTTCATCATCTTCTGGCCCGCGCGACACTTGCCATCCACGCCATAGGCGAAGCCCTTCCGCTGCACGAAGAGGTCCGCCAGCTGGTCCTCGTCCTCCCAGCGTCCGGTCTCCAGCAGCAGGTTGACGTTCGACCCATACGAGCCCTCCGAGTTGCCGAAGACGCGCAGTGCGGCAGTCTCCATGTCCACGCCATCCTCGCGCATCGCGGCCAGCGCATGCTTCCGGATGAAGTTCTCTTCCTCGGGCTCGTCGGCCGTGGCGCAGGCATACGCCGCCTCGGCCAGCAGCTTCACCTGCAGCGGCAGCAGGTCGCGGAAGATACCTGAGAGCGAGGCCACGACATCCACCCGCGGGCGGCCGAGCTGCTGCAGCGTCAGCAGTCGTGCCCCGGAGAGGCGCCCGACGCCGTCGAATCGTGGCACCACGCCCATCAGCGCCAGCACCTGGGCCAGCTGCGTCCCTTCCGACTTCATGTTGTCCGTGCCCCAGAGCACGAAGGCCACCGTCTCCGGGAAGTCATTGCCATCGGCGACGTGCCGCGCGATCAGCTGCTCCGCACGCGCGGCGCCCTCCTTGAGCGCATACGGGCTGGGCACCTTGTAGGGATCGAACCCGTACAGATTGCGACCGGTCGGCAGGACGGCGCTGTTGCGCACCAGATCCGCCGCCGGCGCAGCCATCACGTAGCGCCCATCGAGGGCACGCAGCATCCCCGGAATCTCCGAATCCACTGCCAGCAGCTGATCCAGCCGCAGCAGGCCGCGCAACGTCGGTTCGAGCGGCATGGAGGCAAAGCCCGCACGTTCCGCCGCCCGCAGCCCCGCCGAGACGTCACCGGCGGCGACCGTCACCGCGATGATCTCGCCCGCCGCACGCTCGATGTCCTCGATCGGCATGTCGTGCTGCGCGGCGCCTTGCAGCACGTCGCCGAATGGCGCGACGTCCGCGTCCGGGCGCCCGACGTTCGCGATCGCGAGCAGCATGTCGGCGCGCTCCTCCACCGACGGCGTCTTGCCGACGATGTGCAGGCCAACGGGAATGAGCGACTGCTCCACCTCCAGCAGCTTCTGCCGCGTGGCCTCGATGGTGATGTGATCCGACGTCGTCCACGGCGGGAGCGGCGACGCGAGTTCGAGGGTGCACGCCTGCTCCTGCAGCAGCGCCACCACCGATGCCCGCTCTCCGTCCGTGGTGCGATCGTCCATGTTGCGCCAGCGATCGAACGTGGCTTTCAGGTCGATCAGCCCCTTGTACAACCCGGCCGCCGAGACCGACGGAGTCAGGTAGCTGATCAGCGTCGTGGCGCCGCCACGCCGCTTGGCAAGCGTGCCCTCCGACGAATTGTTCGAGGCGTACAGGTACACGTTCGGCAGGTCACCGATCAGGCGATCCGGCCAGCACTGATCCGTGAGACCGGCCTGCTTGCCGGGCATGAACTCCAGCGCGCCATGCGTGCCGAAGTGCAACGCCACGTGCGCGCCCCAGTCCTCGCGCAGCCAGCGATAGAAGGCGCTGAACGCGTGTGTCGGTGCGAAGTTGCCCTCGAACAGCAGGCGCATCGGGTCACCCTCCCACCCGAACGACGGCTGCACCCCGACGAACACGTTGCCGAACTCCGCGCCGAGAATCTGGATGCCGAAGCCGTCGGCGAACTGCGCCCCCGGCGCGGCGCCCCACGCCCCTTCGATCTGCGGCAGATACTGCTCGCGACGCACATGCTCGTCCGTCGGCACCCGCGTGAACACCGACGCCACCGCGCCGTACTGCTCGCGGTTGCCCTGGATCACGGCGTCACGCAGTGCATCGACCGAGGCCGGCACCGTCACGGAGTAGCCCGCCTCGCGCATCGCCACCATCGTGTTGAACAGCGAGTGGAAGCAATCGATGTAGGCGGCGCTGCCCGTGTTGCCCGCATTGGGCGGAAAGTTGAACAGCACCACGGCCACTTTCCGCTCGGCGCGCGGTGTGCGGCGCATCCGGACCATCTTCGCGACGCGATCCGCCATCGTCTCGACGCGCTCCGTGATCGGGAGCGACTCTGCATTCTCGACGCCCTTCGCCGCGCCGACCTTGCCCGCGAACACCGTCGGGCCGATCGCGCCGTCCAGCTCCGGAATGGCAACCTGCAGCGTCGCCTGCAGCGGGTTCAACCCGCGCGGATCGTTCTGCCATTCCGGCGTTGACTGGAACTCCAGCGTCTGCAGGCAGAAATACGGCACATCCAGCTGACTGAGCGTCATCTGCGCCGCACAGGCGTCGTTGTATGCCGGCCCGCCCACGAGCGAGAACCCGGTCAGCGACACCACGGCGTCCACTCGCGACCGCCCGTCCGCATCCATGAAATACGTCGTGATTGCGGGGCGCGAATCGAGGGCGCTCGCAAAGGCGGGAATGGTCCGCAGTCCACGCTGCTCGAAGGCACGAACGACGGCGGTGTAGTGCGCGACGTTGTCCGCCAGCAGATAGCTGCGACCGAGCAGCACACCGACCGTGCCCGCCGTCCCCTTCGAGGGCAGCTGCGCCGGCGACTCGGTGATCCCGTGTTCCGCGCGGAGATCCGGGTGCCACAGGCCGACTTCCGGATACGACCGCGGCGGCTGTGCCTTGGCCCGCGCCCGCAGCACCTTGCGCGGCCCGTCCGCATACTTCTCGACGTGCAACAGAATGAGGTTGGCGATGTTCTCGGCCGTCCCCGCGAGCCAGTACTGAATGCTCAGCAGGTACACGCGCACGTCCTGCGCCGGCCCGGGAATGAACCGCAGCAGTTTCGGCATCGCCTTGAGCGCCGCCATTTGCCGCTCACCGCTCGAATTCCCGTCACCCCGACTGCCGCGAAGCTTCTTGAGGATGCCCAGCGGCGACCATGGCTTCGGCGTCTTCTCGACCGCACCGCCCATGTCGAAGCGACCCATGCGGGTGCACCGCACGAGCTCCGCGGCCGACACGGCCACCAACATCGAGTCGCAGTGTTCGCGGCGCGCCAGTAGCGCATCGCGGATCGCCGTCACCTGCTCGTCCTGGAAGCACTGCGTCACCGCGATGATGTCACCCGTGGCGATGTCGGCCCGGCAGCGCTCGAGGGCCGCTGGGCTCTCCGGCCAGTCCGACGCGACATGCACCCGCAAATCGATCGACGGCAGCTGCTTCACCACGATGGCGGCCGCCTCGGCCACCGATCCGGCGAGGTGCGAGTCGAGCGTGATGATGACGAACTTCAGCGGCGGCAGCATGTCAACGGCCATAGTGCGCCTTGGCCTCGTACAGGGTCTCGGTCGTGATCGTGTCGATGCCCTGAGCCGCCGCGTACTTCTCGGTATTCCGACGCGCCTTGCCGCGCACGAAGAACGGAATCTTGGCCAGCTCCTTTTCCCCATCCGCCGACCAGACGGGCGCGCCGCCCGCCACCGCCGTCGGCGCACCGACGACGGTGGGCGTGGCCTCCGCTGCCTGCGCCGGCACCGGCGCGGCCGCCGCAACGACGGCAGGTTGCGACTGGCCGTCCGCGATCATCTCCGTACCAACCGGCACCACCGGTGCCACCGGCGCAACACTCTGCAGATGCGACGGCGTGGCGCCATCGCCGAATTCGAAATCCTCGCGGAACATCTGCAGCAGGTGCTCCTCGAGGCCCATCATCAGCGGATGCACCCAGGCATCGAAGATGACGTTTGCGCCTTCGAAGCCCATCTGCGGCGAATACCGCGCCGGGACATCCTGCACATGGATCGGCGTGGAGATCACGCTGCACGGCACGCCGAGACGCTTGGCGATGTGCCGCTCCATCTGCGTGCCGAGCACCAGCTCGACCTGCAGCTCGGCGACGGTGCGCTCCACGTCGAGATAGTCATCGGTGATCAGCGCCGTCACGCCGTACTTCTCGGCGCAGGCCTTGACTTCGCGCGCCATCTCACGGCTGTAGGTCCCCAGCCCGACGACCTTGAATCCCAACTCTTCGTTCGCGATGCGTGCAGCCGCGACGACGTGCGTGCCGTCGCCGAAGATGAACACCCGCTTGCCGGTGAGATAGGTCGCGTCCACGGAGCGCGAGTACCACGGCATGCGCGACTGGCTGCCAGCCAGCGACGCCTCACCTGGCACCTCGCCACCGAGCACGGCACTCACGTCGATGCCGAGCACGCGTCCCACTTCAGCGACGAAATCCCGGGTGGCACCGACACCGATCGGCACGGTCGTGATCGTCGGCATCTGGAAGCTGCGCTGCAGCCAGCTGCAGGTCGTGAGCGCGATCTCCGGATACAGGCAGACGTTGGCGTCGGCGTCAGGAAGGCGACGCAGGTCGTCGGGATCCGCACCGAGCGGCGCGCTCACGTGCACGTCCACGCCGATGCTCGCCAGCAGCTTCGTCACCTCGGCGATGTCGTCACGGCAGCGGAAGCCGAGGATCGTCCCGCCGAGCAGGTTCACGCGGGGGCGCCGGCCCTCTCGGGAGGGGCGCGGCTCGCGCGTCTTCGAGCGCTCGAGCAGCAGCGTCCGCACGAGCTGATAAAACGTCTCGGCGGCCCCCCAGTTCTCCTTCTTCGAGTAGGACGGGAGCTCCAGCGGCACGATCGGCACACTGAGGTTCATGCCCATCGCGAGGCTGCCTGGATTGTCCTGAATCAGTTCCGCAGTGCAGCTCTCGCCGACCAGCAGCGCCTTCGGCTTGAAGCGATCGACGGCATCCTGCACCGCGCGCGTGACGATGTTCGCCGTGTCGCCACCAAGGTCGCGCGCCTGAAACGTCGTGTAGGTCACCGGCGGCCGCTTGTCCTGCCGCTCGATCATCGTGAAGAGCAGGTCGGCGTACGTGTCGCCCTGCGGGGCGTGCAGCACGTAATGCACGTCGCGCATGGAGGTGGCAATCCGCATCGCGCCGACGTGCGGCGGGCCTTCATACGTCCAGAGAGTCAGCTGCATGGGCTCAGACCGTGAGGCGTGCGCTGCGATCGAGGGGACGCACGAACAGCTCGGCAAGATCACCGGCCTGGTCATAGCCCTGGATCGGGGAGAAGACGAGTTCGATCGACCACTTGGTCCGGAGGCCGCGCGCTTCGAGCGGGTTGGCGAGCCCGAGACCGCAAACCGTGAGGTCGGGATGCTGCGCCTCGCAGCGGTCGAGCTGCTTCTCGACGTCCTGCCCTTCGCTGAGGACCGTGCCCTCGGGCAGCATCGCGAGTTCCACTTCGGTGAGCATCCGGTCGAGATACGGCGTGCCCACTTCGACCAGCGACATGCCGCACTCGCGCGACAGGAAGCGGGCCAGCGGCAGTTCGAGTTGCGAGTCGGGAAAGAAGAAGATCCGCTTGCCATCGAGCGTCGCGCGATAGCGCTGCAGTGCGGTCGTGGCGCGCTGCTGCGCGGGCTCGGTCACAGTCCGGAAATGCTCGGCCGGAATGTCCCACGCCGCCGCAGCAGCCGCGAGCCAGCGGGTCGTGCCCTCGGCGCCGAGCGGATACGGGGCCGGCAGCAGCGTGGCGCCTCGGGCCTGCAGCGCGCGCACCGTCTCGCCCACGAACGGCTGCGCCAGCAGCAGCTGCGTGCCCGGCCCGACGGGCGGCAGGTCGGAGGCACGGCGCGCCGGGAAGAACGACACCGGGCCGATGTCGAGCTGCGTGAACAGTCGCGAGAACTGATCCTCGATCACGTCGGCGAGCGTGCCGACGACCATCAGACGCCGCTGCCCATCAGCCGACTGCGGCAGGTGGGGGACCATCGCCTTCAGACACTGGTCCTCGCCCTGCGTGAACGTCGTCTCGATGCCACTGCCCGAGTAGCTGAGGATCCGCACCGCCGGAAAGTGCTCACGGTTGAGCCGCTGCGCCGCGGTGACGAGATCGAGCTTGATCACTTCGCTCGGGCACGACCCGACGAGGAACAGCGTGCTGATTTCCGGACGTCGCGCCAATAGTTCCGCCACGACACGATCCAGCTCGGTGTTGCAATCCGCCATCCCCGCCAGATCCCGATCCTGCAGGATCGCGGTGGCGAAGCGCGGCTCGGCGAAGATCATCACGCCGGCGGCCGATTGCAGCAGGTGGGCGCAGGTGCGCGAGCCGACGACGAGGAAGAAGGCATCCTGCATCTTGCGATGCAGCCAGACGATCCCCGTCAGGCCGCAGAACACCTCGCGCTGCCCGCGCTCCCGCAGCACGGGCGCGTCGGTGCACCCGCCACCGACGATCGGTTCGGGGAGCAGCGGCAGGGCCGTACTCACGCCGTCACCGTTCCGCGGGCCGCCAGATCGCGCGCTTCCTGCAGCCGTGCGGCACGCAGCTTGAGCAGGAACTGCACCGCATTCACCACGTACACGGCATAGGCCGACAGCGCGACGAGGAAGAGCACACGCGTCGGCATCCGGCCCGAGAGGAGGCCACCCAGGTAGATCGTGTGCAGCGCGATCACCACGAAGCTCACCACATCCTCCCAGAAGAAGGCGTCGGCGAAGAGATACTGCCCGAAGACCACCTTCTCCCAGATCGCCCCGGTCACCATGATCGTGTAGAGCAGCATCGTCTTGGCGATGATCGAATAGTGCGCGGCCGTCACCCCGTCGCCGGTGAGCAGGGAGCGGATCACGAGGACCGCACTGACTGCGAACACGAGGAACTGGATCGGCGCGAGGATTCCCTGCACCAGGGTCCAGCGGGTGGCGTCACGACGCACGCGCTGCTCGGGGGTGTAGAGCGCCCGCATCGGCCTGGAAGCGCGACCGGCTTCCGCCGAGGCCTGGCCACTCTCCGTGGTCATCGTAAGTCCGGCATCCACCACTGCGCTGCGCTCCATGTAACCGTTGCTCCTAGGCTACCCCCGGACGGGAAAGTGTCAAGGAAAGCTGACACTCGATCGGAGGGTCGGCCGAGTTGACGTCTGTTTCGATTTGACAATGTGCCGCGTGCGGGTTTCTTCTCCTCACCGACCTCCCTGTCTTGCGGCAATGCGGCCCACGCAGGATTGTAGGTCGCACGAAGACTCCGCCCAACATCCCCCGCCCGGAGGGGTTCGTTGTCAAGCCCCCTGCAGTCGAGCTATGGCGCCGCGAAGCACGGCGAATGTGAGCCCCAGCGGGTATCGGGACCCGCCGTCGGCCGGGCGATGGAGTTGGAACTCATCCCGCGGCTGCTCCATCACGCGCGCACCCATTCGGCGCCCGCCGACGGGCCGGCACAGCATCGCCCGATCCACATCGGCGAGGCCGAGGTGCACCGGTTCGTCCAGGCGTCGCTCGCGTCTGACGAGGAGCGCTGTACGGGCATCGTGCACGCGCTGATCGACGGCGGCGTCACGCTCGAGCGCGTCTGCCTCGAGCTCCTCGCCCCGGCCGCGCGCACGCTGGGCACGATGTGGGATGATGATGACGCGGACTTTCTGGAAGTGACCCTCGGCCTGGGTCGGATGCAGCGGGTGATCCGCGACCTTGGCCGGTGGGTCTCGGCCGACACCGCGCTCTCGGCGGATGCCGGTGCGGCCTTCCTGTGCGCCATGCCCGACGAGCAGCACTCGCTGGGTCTCGCCATGGTGGCGGAGTTCTTCGTCGCCGATGGCTGGGGCGTCACCGTGGGCCCGCCGCTGGGGGGCGAAGACGTGCTGCACGAGGTCGGCGCGCACTGGTACGACCTGATCGGCCTTTCGGTCGGCGTGCACGAGCGCATCCCGCGCGTCACCGACCTCATCCGGAAGATCCGCGAGGCTTCGTTGAACGCCGATCTCGCGATCATGGTCGGGGGCCGTGCCTTTCTCGACGACCCTGCGCTGGTGCAGGTGGTCGGTGCCGATGCCTCGGCGCCAGACGCCGCACAGGGTCCGCTGATCGGCCGGACGCTCGTGCAGGGACGCCGGGCCGCACTCGAGTCCGCATCACCGCCATCGACCACCACAGCCCAGTGACGCATTCCCGCACCGCCGATGGAGGCCTTGCGGATCTCGATCCGCAGCTCGCAGCGGACCTCCTTGCGAACACGGGCGACCTCGCGGTGATCGTGGACCGCACCGGGGTCGTCCGGGCGGTCGTCGCGACCGATGCGGAACTCAGGGACGCCGGCATCGACCAGTGGGTCGGGCAACACTGGGCGCAGACCGTCACGCTCGAAACCCGTGGCAAGGTCGAAGCCCTTCTCCGCGACGCCGGCGGCAAGGCGCAGGGTCGGCGCCGGCAGGTCAATCACCTGCTGCCGGGAGGCAATGACCTGCCCGTCTCGTACACGGTGATGCGCGTGGGCCGCGACGGCGCCTTCGTGGCAGCCGGCCGTGACATGCGGACCGTCTCCGCCCTCCAGCAGCGGCTGGTGGAGGCGCAGCAGGCGATGGAGCGGGACTACTGGCGGCTCCGCCACGTCGAGACGCGGTACCGCCTGCTCTTCCAGTTGGCCGCCGAGACGATCCTCGTCGTCGACAGCGCGTCGATGAAGGTGATGGACGCCAACGCGGCAGCAGGCAAGCTGTTCGGTGAACCTCCGGAGAAGCTGACGGGACGCAGCTTTCCCTTCGGCATCGCCCCGGACGACCTGCGCGCAGTGGGCGACGCGGTCGCCAATGCCCGCTCCGTCGGCAAGAGCGGCGATGTGCGCGTGAAGCTCGCCCGCAGCGGTGACACGTACAGCATCAGCGCCTCGACCTTTCGGCAGGACAGCAGCACGTTGCTCCTGATCCGATTCTCGGCGTTGGACGCCGGGCAGCAGCCGACTGACGGCGGCGAACGGACCCGCATTGCGGCGCTGCTCGAGCAGTCGCCGGATGCGTTCGTCATCACCGGCGTGTCCGGCACCGTGACCTACGCCAATCGCGCCTTCCTCGACCTCGTCCAGCTCGCTTCCGGCGAGCAGGTGCGCGGTGAGGACATCGGGACGTGGATCGGCCGGCCTGGCGCCGACTTCGACGTGTTCCTCACGATGCTCAAGCGCAATGGCGCCGTCCGTCTGGCGCTGACCTCGGCCAGAGGGGTGCACGGCCTGGCGACCGAGGTCGAGGTCTCCGCGGCCTGGCTCCCGGACTCGGAGCACCCGTCCATCGGGTTCATGCTCCGCGACGTCGGCCGCCGCCTTGCCGTCGGTCCACAGGGGGCCCGTGACCTGACGCGCGCCGTGGAACAGCTGACCTCGCTCGTGGGCCGTGTCTCCCTGCGCGAACTGGTGCGGGATACCACCGACCTGGTGGAGCGGCATTTCATCGAGGCCGCCCTGGAACTCACCGACGACAACCGGACCTCGGCGGCCGAGGTGCTGGGGGTGAGCCGCCAGAGTCTGTATGTCAAGCTGCGGCGCCACCGGCTGCTGGACAGTCGGGATAACGCGCTCTCAACACCCGAGTAACCTCCGAACGGCTGCTGGGCCTTGCGAAGCGTCGTTTTTCGCCGCACTGTCAGGAAATGTTGACACTCGACTCCGTCAGTCCACGGTTACACACTGCGAAAAGGCGGCTGCCAAACGCCTCCGCGGTGCTGGAACTGCTGAAGCCGGTGACCTGGTTTCCGCCTATGTGGGCGTTCGGATGCGGCGTCGTCAGCGCCGGGGTCGAGATGCAGGGCCGCTGGTGGTTGTTCGCGCTCGGCATCGCCCTCACCGGTCCGCTGTCGTGTGCTGGCAGCCAGGCCGTGAATGACTGGTTCGACCGCCATGTCGACGCGATCAACGAACCGAATCGGCCCATTCCGTCGGGTCGGATTCCAGGCAGCTGGGGCCTGATCATCGCCATCGTCTGGAGCGCCGCCACGATCGCGGTCGGCGCACTCTTCGGCACCGCCGGGCTCGTGGCCACGCTCCTCGCGGTGGCGTTCTCGTGGGCATACAGCGCACCGCCGCTGCGCCTCAAGACCGATGGCTGGCTGGGCAACGCCGCCGTCGGGCTCACGTATGAGGGACTCGCCTGGGTCACCGGGACGATCGTGATGCTCGGCACCTGGCCCGACCGCCGTGTGATCCTGATCGCGCTCCTGTACAGCATCGGGGCGCACGGGATCATGACGCTCAACGACTTCAAGGCGATCGACGGCGACCGGCAACTCGGCGTCTGGTCGCTGCCCGTGCAGCTCGGACCCGAGCGCGCGGCTCGCCTGGCCTGCATCGTGATCCTGCTGCCGCAGGTGATCGCCGCGGCCCTGCTGCTCTTTGCCTGGACCCGCCCCGCACACGCCGCGGGTCTGACGGCGCTGATGGGGATCCAGCTCGCGATGATGCCGACGTTCCAGCGGGCGCCGGTGCAGAAGGCGCTCTGGTACAGTGGCTTCGGCGTCCCGTTCTCCGTGCTCGGCATGATGGTCTGCGCCCACGCATTGCGCTCCATGGCGGCGAGCGCATGACGACCGCCGCGATCGGCCCGGCCAGCTTCGGCTTCCGTTCCGTCCTGCGGCTTGGCCTGGTGCAGGCCTGTCTCGGGGGCCTGATCGTGCTGATCACCGCCACCATGAACCGGGTGATGGTCGTGGAGCTGGCGTTGCCGGCGACGATCCCCGGCGTGCTCGTCGCGCTGCACTACGCCGTGCAGATGTGGTTGCGCCCGCGCATGGGCCACTTCGCCGACCAGCATGGCCGCCTCACGCGATGGATCGTGCTCGGCATGGCGATGCTCGCGGCCGGCGTCGTCGCCATCGCCATGCTGCTCCCCATGCTGCGCAGCGCGCCAGCCCTTGGCTATCCGCTCATCGTCGCCGCCTTCCTGCTCGTTGGTCTGGGCGTGAGCACGGCCGGGACGCTGGTGCTCACGCTGCTGTCGCTGCGTGTGCCGCCGGAGCGACATGCCCGCGCGGCCGCGACCGTCTGGCTCTGCATGATCGCAGGCTTCATCCTCTGCACCGTCGTCGCCAGTGCGCTGCTGAAGCCCTTCTCGTTCGAGACGCTGGTGCGCTGCACGATGATCATCGGCGCCGCGGCGGTCGCCCTGACCGCACTGGCGCTGATCGGCATGGATGCCCCACGATCCACGGCAACGCGCGAGCGCGCCGCCGCGACGCCCTTCCGCGATGCCCTGCGCATCGTCTGGACGGACCCCATCGCACGCCGGTTCTCGTGCTTCGTCGGCCTGTCGATGCTCGCCTACAGCACGCAGGACCTGATCCTCGAGCCCTTTGCCGGCGCCGTCTTCGGCCTCACACCGGCCGAAAGCACGGCAATCAGCGGGGTGCATCAGGGTGGCTCACTGCTCGGCATGCTCCTGACGGCGATGCTGTCGACGCGCATCGGGACGCTCGCGAGTTGGGCGCGCCACGGCTGCCTCGCGTCGGCGCTCGCGCTGCTTTGCATCGCGTGCGCACCGGCGGCGGGCAGCCTGCTGATGCTGCGCCTCTCGCTGTTCGGCCTCGGCGTGGCCAACGGCGCGTTCGCGATCGGCGCGATCGGCTCGATGATGTCGCTGTCGGCGACCGGCAATCAGGCGCAGACGGGGGTGCGCATGGGTGTGTTCGGTGCCGCCCAGGCGATCGCGATGGCGGCGGGCGGGGTGCTTGGCGCTGGCGCGAGCGACGTGGCGCGGGCGGTCTTCGGATCGGACATCCTCGGCTACGGCAGCGTGTTCGCGGTCGAGGCGGCACTCTTCGTCGGTGCCGCGTCGCTGGCGTCGGCGGCCCGGGACGCCGGCCGGGCGATGTCGGGTGAATCCATCCTCGCGGCGGCTGGCTGAGTGATGCCACACCGGCGCGCAACGGTCGAGGACCGACAGCAGGTGAAGGTCACACGAGGGGCCCGGTACTTCCCGGGCAGACAGTCGGACGATTCTACGGGAGGCGCGGCGCGATGAAGATGTACGACGTGGTGGTGATCGGGGGCGGGCCGTCGGGCGCGACGGCAGCGAACGACCTGGCGAAGCAAGGGCTCTCGGTCGCGCTGATCGACAAGGCGGGACGCGTCAAGCCGTGTGGTGGCGCCGTGCCGCCGCAGGCGATGGTGGACTTCGACATCCCCGATGAGCTGCTCGTCGCGCGGGTCGGTACCGCCCGCATGGTCTCCCCGCACCGGCAGAAGGTCGACATTCCGGTCGGCAAGGGCTACGTCGGCATGGTGGACCGCGGCACCTTCGACGAGTGGCTCCGCGAGCGGGCGCGCGCCAGCGGCGCAGACCGCATCACCGGCTTCTTCGATCACTTCAGCCACGACACCGACGACCGCCTCCTGATCCACTACGCGGCTGGCAGTTCGCGGTCCGGCGCGCTCGAGACGATCAAGACCCGGCACCTCATCGGCGCCGACGGCGCGCTGTCGGCCGTGGCACGGCAGGCGATCCCCATCGCCTACGCCGGCGGCAACCGCGTCACGGCGTACCATGAGATCGTGAAGTCGCCCGCCGTCGAGACCGATGACTTCCGGGCCAGCCGCGCGGACATCTATTACGACGGCACCTACTCGCCGGACTTCTATGCGTGGGTCTTTCCGCATGGCGACGTGACCAGCATCGGCACCGGTACCTTCGAGCAGGGCTTCGACATGCGCGCCGCGGTGGCCCGCCTCCGGGAGGAGACGGGACTGGCCGGCTGCGAGACCATCCGGCGCGAAGGGGCCCCGATTCCCCTCCGTCCGCTGAAGTGGTGGGAGAACGGCAAGGACGTCTCAGTCTGTGGCGATGCGGCCGGGGTGGTTGCGTCCGCCTCGGGCGAGGGCATCTTCTACGCAATGACCTGTGGCCGATTCACCGCCGATGCCGTGGCCGACGCCATTCGCACGGGCAAGCCGAGCAAGCTGCGCGCCGCACGGCGCCGCTTCCTCTGGGAGCACGGGCAGGTATTCAAGGTGCTCGAAGTGATGCAGAACTTCTGGTACTCCACCGACAACCGGCGCGAGCGCTTCGTCTCGATGTGCAAGGACGAAGACATCCAGCAGCTCACCTTCGACGCCTACATGCGCAAGAAGCTCGTGCGCGGGAAGCCGCTGGCGCACGCACGCATCTTCTTCAAGAACATCGGACATCTGACAGGCTTGGCGCCGGTTGCCTAGTGTTCGGGTATTCGGCCACGGCGATAGCGATCGCCGCGTGCGGTCTGGTGGTGACCGCCGCGGGTGGCGCGCTCGTGACGCAGCTCGGACCGTGGTACTACGGCCTGAAGAAGCCATCCTGGCAGCCGCCGGACTGGCTCTTCGGACCGGCGTGGACCACGATCTTCCTGCTCATGGGCTGTGCGTTCGTGCTGGCATGGGAGCAACTCTCCGCGCCTGCGGAGCGGGCGCGCCTGTTCGGACTGTTCGCGCTGAACGGTGGGCTGAACACGGCGTGGAGTTTTCTCTTCTTCGGTTTCCGGCGCCCGGATCTCGCACTGATCGAGATCGTGCCCTTTTTCGGCAGCGTCCTGCTGATGGCATGGACGGTATACCCTCTCGATCGGCGGGCCGCCTGGTGTTTTGCTCCGTACATCATCTGGGTGGTGTTCGCCACCGTGCTGAACATCGCGATCATTCGACGCAACGCTCCCTTCGGACAACGGTGAACGCATGTTGATCTGCCTTGCGGTGGATTACCGGACGGCCGATGTGGCCACGCGCGAGCGCTTTCATGTCGCCGAGCAGCGTCTCGGCGAGATGTACGGCGCACTGCTTGGTGGTGGGGTGGCCGAGCTGGCGGTGGTCTCGACCTGCAACCGCACCGAGCTCTATGTGTGGACCGAATCGAGCGGGCAGGACGCGCTCGAGACCGCGGTCGAGCACCTGACGTCGGTCTGGATGCCCGACCTCGAGCAGCGCCACGCGCTCTGCGGCCTGCTCAACATTCGGATCGGCGATGACGTCGGCCGTCACCTGCTCCGCCTCGCGGCGGGCCTCGAGAGCCAGGTGCTCGGTGATGGCCAGATTCTCGGCCAGGTGCGATCGTCGTACCGCACCGCCTGCGAGATGAACACCGTCGGGCCGATGCTGCACCGCCTCTTCGAGATCGCACTGCGCACGGGGCGCCGCGTGCAGTCGGACACGAACCTCTCCACCGGGCGCAACTCGGTGGGTGCCGAAGCCGCCGCCGTGGCGTTGCATCGCTTCGGATCGCTGCAGCATGCGCGCTGCCTGGTGATCGGCTGCGGCAAGACCGGCACGCGAGCCGCCCGCCAGCTCGTCAAGCTCGGCGCCGTGGACATCGTGCTGATGAACCGGACCACCGAGCGCGCGCAGGAGCTGGCCGAGAGCCTGCGCGGCCGCGTCGCGCCGATGGAGACGCTGCACGTCGAAGCCGCGTTCGCCGATGTCGTGATCATCGCCACCGGTGCCGCCACGCACACGCTCCTCGCCGATCAGTTGCACAGCGCGCGTGTCAACGTGGGCTACGACCACGCCCCGGTGCTGCTGCTGGATCTGGCGATGCCGCGCAACGTGGACCCGAGGGCCGGCTCGATCCCCGGCGTGACGCTGGTGGACCTCGACTCGCTGCACCGGCCGATCGTCGCGGCCGAAGCCGCACGTCGCTCCGCCGTACCGGACGCGGAGCGGATCGTCGATCATGAGATGCGCTGGCTGCGCCACTGGCTCGCGACGGGAGCGGCGCGCCTGGCGATCCGCTCGCTGCACGATGCGCTGGTGGACCTCTGCCGTCGCGAGGTGGCGTTCGTGGCTGGCGACAACGTGGCCGAGCGCACCGCCGAACGGATCGTGGCGAAGCTGCTGGCCCGGCCCATGAATGTGTTCAGCGACGCGATCGCGCGTGGCGAGAACGTGGACGACCTGGCGGTGCACCTCGACCAGCTCTTCGCCAGCACGCCGCGCCGCGGCATGCCCAGTGACATGTCTGCACTGCCGATGCCCATGACGCATGAGCGCGCGTCGGCATTCGCCCCACCGAACTCCCGATGAGCTCCACTCCGAAGACGACGCAGCCACACGCCGACACCACCACCGGCCCCGCCGGGACGCCGCGCCGCAGCGATCTGTTCCTGCGGGCCTGCCGACGTGAGATCGTGGAACGGCCGCCGGTGTGGATGATGCGCCAGGCGGGTCGCTACCTGCCCGAGTACCGGGCCGTCCGCGCGAAGTCAGGCGGCTTCCTCGAGATGTGTCGCACCCCGGAGCTGGCCACCGAGGTCACGCTGCAGCCGGTGGACATCATGGGCGTGGATGCCGCGATCATCTTCAGCGACATCCTCGTGGTGCCGCAGGCGATGGGCATGGATCTGACCGTCGACGAAGGCGTGGGTCCGGTGTTCTCCTCGCCGCTGCGCACGGGCGACGCCATCGCGCGCCTCAAGCCGGTGGTGCCCGAGGAAGGGCTGGGCTACATGCTCGACGCGGTGCGCATGACCCGCCACGAACTGGATGGACGCGTGCCGCTGATCGGCTTCGCCGGCGGACCGTGGACGCTGGCCGCCTACATGGTCGAGGGCAAGGGCACGAAGCAGTTCGCCGTCGCCAAGCGGATGCTCTACGAAGCGCCGCAGGATGCGCATGCGCTGCTCAACAAGCTGGCCACGAACGTCGGCAACTTCCTCGTTGCGCAAGCCGCGGCCGGCGCGCAGGCGCTGCAGATCTTCGAGAGCTGGGCCGGTGCCCTCGCGCCGCACGAGTTCCGCCAGTTCGCGCTGCCGTACCTCGCGCGCGTCGCGACGATCGCCCGCACCGCCGGTGTGCCGCTGATCGTCTTCGCACCGGGCGCCGGGTGGGCCATGGAGGAGCTGGCGCAGGCGACGATGGCCGACGTGATCGGCGTGGACTGGCAGGTGGGTGCCGCCGAGGCGCGGCGCCGCATGGAGCATCTCCCCGTCGCGCTCCAGGGCAACCTCGATCCCTGCCTGCTGTACGCACCGCCGAGCACGATCCGGGCGCGGACGCTGCGCATGCTGGAGGAGTTCGGCGGCCGTGGCCACATCGCGAACCTCGGCCATGGCATCCTCCCCGACATCCCGGTCGCGAACGCCAAGGCGTTCATCGATACGGTGCGTGAGTGGCGGTCGCCGCAGGCGTCGGTACCGCTCACCCGTCCCAAGGAGCGCCTCGCGTCATGACGTCCTCCGCGGTGCCGACCACCATGTCCGCGGATGTGACGGACACCGGTGATGCGCGCCGCGCCCGCGCGATCGAATGGATCCGCGCGGTGCACGATGACATCACGGCCCTCTTCACGCGCCTCGACGGCGGCTCCGGCTTTCGCGAAGACACGTGGGAGCGCGCCGAGGGTGGTGGCGGGCACTCGCGAGTGATGATCGACGGGAACACGTTCGAGAAGGGCGGCGTGAACCGCAGCGTCGTGTACGGCCGGCTCCCTGCCGCCGCCGCCGCCAAACTCGGTGGGCGCGGCGTATCGGATGGCGAATCACAGTTCTTCGCCACCGGGGTCAGTCTCGTCTTCCATCCGCGCAGCCCGATGATCCCGACGGTGCACCTGAACGTGCGCTACTTCGAGCTCAGTGACGACGATGGCACCCTGCGCGACGCCTGGTACGGCGGCGGCACGGACATCACCCCGATGCACCCGTTCCCCGACGACGTGCGGCACTTCCACCGCACGCTTGCTGCGACGTGCCAGCGCTTCCATCCGTCGCTGCACCCCCGCTTCAAGCCGTGGTGCGACGAGTACTTCCGTAACACGCACCGCGACAACGAGACGCGGGGCTGTGGCGGCGTGTTCTTCGATCACATCCGTCCCGGCGAGGACGAGAGCGGGATGGACGCGGAGACGACGATGGCGTTCGTCGATGCCATCGGCCGCAGCCTGACCGACGCGTACGCGCCGATCGTCGAGCGCCGGCGCACCGAGCCGTACGGTGATCGTGAGCGTAACTTCCAGCTCGTGCGGCGCGGCCGGTACGTGGAGTTCAACCTCGTGCACGACCGCGGCACGCACTTCGGGCTGCACACCGCGGCGCGCATCGAGAGCGTGCTGATGAGCATGCCGCCGCTGGCAGCGTGGCCGTATGCACCCACGTGGCCTGAGGGCAGCTTCGAGAACGAGCTGCTGGCAATGCTCACGCCCCGCGACTGGCTCGCGGACTGACCTGATGCCCGTGCCGCACGCGCCGGTGCCGCACGATCCAGTGCCGCACGATGCAGTGCCGCCGCATCGCTCCGCACCGTACGTGATCGTGCTTGGGGCGGGCCTCACCGGCCTCGTGACGGCGTGGCAGCTGCGGCAGCGGGGCATCGCCGTGACGGTGCTCGAGGCAGGCGCGGAGCCCGGCGGCGTGATGCAGAGCAGCCAGCGGGACGGCTTCCTCGTCGAGCACGGCCCGAACTCGTGCACGCTCACGGCAGCGATCGCGCAGCTCGTGCACGCACTCGACCTCACGGCGCACCTGCGCGAGGCGGCGCCACAGGCGCGGCGGCGCTTCATCGTGCGCGCCGGAGTGCCGCTGGAGGTCCCGATGTCGCCGCCCGCGATGCTCCGATCACCGCTGTTCGGCGCCATGGCCAAGCTGCGCGTGCTGGCCGAGCCGTTCGTCGGCCGGCGCACACAGATGGGCGACGAGTCCGTTGCCGATTTCGTGCGACGCCGGCTCGGTGCGGAACCGCTGGCGTGGGCCGTTGATCCGTTCGTGTCCGGCGTCTATGCGGGTGACCCGGAGCACCTCAGCGTGCGCCACGCATTTCCGCGGCTGGCCGCGCTGGAGCGTGAGCATGGGTCGCTGGTGCGCGGGATGATCGCCAGCGCCCGGCGCGCACGCGGCGTGGCTGCACCGAGCGCGCACACGATGATCTCGTTCCGCGATGGCATGGCCACGCTGCCGCGCGCGATCGCCGCATCGCTCGGCCCGGACGTCGTACGCTGCGGCCACCGGGCGCGGATGGTGGAGCACGACGGTCTGCGCTACACCGTCACGGTCGACACCGCCGCCGGCATGCAAAAGCTCGCAGCCGACGTGGTGATCTCGACGCTGCCGCTGCACGCGTTGACGCAGGTACAGCTGCCGCAGGGTGCTGGTGTCACCGAGGCGCTGGCACAGCTCGCGTTGGTGCCCTACCCGCCCGTGTCCTCGCTCGCGCTTGGGTTCCGTCGTCGCGACGTCGCGCACGCCCTCGACGGCTTCGGCTGTCTCATCCCGTCGGCAGAACGGCGCGACACACTCGGCGTGCTCTTCTCGAGCACGCTTTTCGACGGACGTGCACCGGACGGCCATGTGCTGCTGACCTGCTTCATCGGCGGCACGCGGCATCCGGAGCACGGCGCCCTGACCACCGACGCGCTCGTCGCGCGCGTGCTGGCCGACCTGCGGGCACTGCTCGGCATCACGGGCGAACCGGCCTTCGTGCAGCACACCGCGTGGCCGCACGCCATCCCGCAGTACAACCTCGGCCACGATGCGAACGTACAGGCGGCGACGGCACTCGAGGCGGCGCTGCCCGGGTTGCTCGTCGACGGACAGTTCCGTCGCGGTGTGAGCGTCGGCGACTGCGTGGCGTCCGGTGAGGTCATCGCCGAACGAGCCGTGGCGCTGGTCACGGCGCTGGCCTTGGCACGCGGTCACGCGCCGGCCCTCGACCGCGGCGCAGGGCTGGATGACCATGCCACCGCGTTGCAGCCGGTCGCCGGCTGAACCGTCGCCACGTCACGGGCGTTAGCTTCCACCCATGACGGCACCATTGGACGTCCTCGCCATCATGGCGCACCCGGACGACGTCGAGCTCACCTGCGGTGGCACGCTCCTGGCCAGCGCCGCACTCGGCCGCCGGACGGGCATCTGTGACCTCACGGCCGGTGAGACCGGCAGTCGCGGCACCGTGGCGATCCGCGCCGCCGAGGCGCAGCGGGCATCGGAGATCCTCGGCGTGGCGGTGCGGGAGAACCTCCACCTGCCCGACGCGCATCTCGTCAACACTCCGGCGGCGCGCGAGGTCGTGATCCGCGCCATCCGCCGACACCGGCCGACGATCGTGATCACGCACGCGCGGCACGGCCGGCACCCGGACCACATCGCTGCGGCGCAGCTCGTGCGCGATGCCTGCTTCCTGGCCGGGCTGAAGAACCTCGTGACGGACATCCCACCGTTCCGGCCGCGCAAGGTGGTGCATGCGATGTCGTTCCGCGAGGATGCGATCGCCCCATCGTTCGTGGTGGACATCAGCGCGGTGTTCGAGCAGAAGCTGGCGGCGATCGCCTGCTACCACTCGCAGTTCGACGGGCTCACGCAGGCCGGCGAGGTCTACCCGAACGGCGAGCCACTGCTGGACATCATCCGGCACCAAGGCGCGCATTACGGCACGCTGATTCGCGCACGCTACGGCGAACCGTTCCACACCACCGAGACGCTCCGCGTCAGCGACATCGCGTCGCTGGACGTCTCGACCTTCTGAGGACCGCACCGTGGACTACGGCGAGTACCTGGCGCTTCCGAGACTGCTCGAGCTGCAGCAGATCCAGTCGACGCCGGAGCACCCGGACGAGCTGCTCTTCATCATCGTGCACCAGGCGAGTGAGCTCTGGTTCAAGGTGCTGCTCCACGAGATGGACCAGCTCTCGCAGGCGATGGACGCGAACGATGCGCCGCGTGCCGTGTCGAGCATCACGCGCATCAACGTGCTGGTGACCATCGTCAGCCAGCAGCTGGCCGCCCTCGACACCCTGCCGCCGCAGCGCTTCGCCCAGTTCCGTGGCTATCTCGGCACGTCGAGCGGTTCGCAGAGCGACCAGTTCCGCGCCATCGAGGCGCGCAGCGGGCTGCGCGACCAGCACTTCCTGCAGGTGATCCGCGAACATGGCGAGCCACCGCCGCTGGTGCAGAAGGCGCTCGAGGCACCGCTGATGCAGGAGCAGTTTCTGCAGCTCGTGCAGCGCGCCGGGTTGACGCTGGAGCAGGTCTACACCGAGCATGAGCACGGCCCGCTGGCGCAGCTCGCCGAAGGGCTGCTGGCCTACGAGCAGCAGTTCGCGCAGTGGCGCTTCCTGCACGTGCAGCTGGTGGAGCGGATCATCGGTCCGCACACCGGCGGCACCGGTGGCACGCTGGGCGCCAAGTACCTGAACCGCACGCTGCAGAACCGCTTCTTCCCCGCCCTCTGGGATGTGCGCGCGAAGTTCTACGGCGCGACGCGGTGACGCGGCACGACATCACCGTCCCGATGAGCGCCGCCACCCCGGAGTGGCCAGGCGACACTCCGTTCTCGTGCGGGTGGGCGTGGGACATGGCGCAGGGCGCGAGCGTGACGGTGGGCCGCGTCACGACCAGCCTGCACGTCGGAACGCATGCCGACGCCCCGCTGCACGTGCGACTCGGGGCGCCGGCGAGCGAGGCGCTGCCACTGGCGGCCTTCAGCGGCCCCGCCCTGCTCGTGGACGCGCTCGATGCCGTCAACGGCCCCACCCTGACCGTGGAGTGGCTGGAGCGGGCGCTGGACGGCCGCGTTCTGCCCGAGCGGCTGCTGCTGCGCACGGGGCGGACGGTTGCCGGCGGAACCTTCCCCGTCGGCTGGCCCTCGCTGACGGCCGACGCGGCGCACTGGCTCACCCGTGGCGGACTGCGCCTGCTGGGGGTGGACTGCCCCAGCGTGGACCCGCGCGAGGCGACCGAGCTGGCGGTACACCACGCCCTCTTCGACGGCGGCGCGTTCCTGATCGAGAATCTGCGGCTGGACGCCGTCAGCGGCGGCCCGTGGCACCTCACCGCCTACCCGATGCTGGTGGAGGGCGCCGACGCGGCGCCGCTGCGAGCCGTGCTGGAAACGCCCGTCGTGTAGGCGCAGCGCGGCGGCCAGCCGTATCTTTCGGGACCATGGCAACACCGATCTATCTCGACTACGCCGCCACGACGCCGGTCCGCCCGGAAGTGCTCGAGGCGATGACGCCGTTCTTCGGCGCGCGCTTCGGCAACCCGTCCAGCGTGCACCGCTGGGGCCGCGATGCCCGGACCGCACTCGACGAGGCACGCGCCCGCATCGCGGCGTGCCTCAGGGCGCAGCCCGACGAGATCGTCTTCACGTCGGGTGGCACCGAAGGCGACAACCTCGCGATCATCGGCCCGTGGCGCACACTGCGCCTCACGGGACGCAACGCCGTCGTCAGCAGCCCCACCGAGCACAAGGCGGTGCTGGAGGTGGTGCACCAGGTTGCGCGCGAAGGTGGCGAGGAGCGCCTGCTGCCGGTGGGTGCCGATGGCTGCGTCCGCCTCGACGGACTGGAGTCGGTGCTGGACGACCAGGTGGCCGTCTGCTCCGTGATGTGGATCAACAACGAGATCGGCGTGATCCAGGACGTGCCGGCACTCGGTGCGCGGGCGCGCGCGGTCGGTGCGCTGATGCACACCGATGCGGTGCAGGCGTTCGGCAAGCTGCCCATCGACATGACGACGCTACCGGTGGACCTGCTCTCGCTGAGCGGCCACAAGATCGGCGCACCGAAGGGCATCGGTGCGATGTACATCCGTCGCGGCACACCGTTCGCACCGCTCTTTCATGGTGGCTCGCAGGATCGCGGCCGTCGTCCGGGCACCGAGAACGTCGCCTTCGCCGTCGCCCTTGCCGTCGCAGCCGAGATGCAGCTCGCCGAGCGCGAGTCGGAGTGCACTCGGCTCGGCGCGATGCGCGATGCGCTGCAGGCGGCGATCATGGCGCAGGTGCCCGATGCGGTCGTGCATGGTGCCGGTGCGAACCGCGCGCCGCACATCCTGAGCGTGAGCGTGCCCGGCACTGACAGCGAGTCGTTGCTGATGGCGCTCGACCTCGCCGGCATCGCGGCCAGCGGTGGCTCGGCGTGCCAGAGCGGGAGCGTGTCGCCGAGCCATGTGCTGAGCGCGATGGGTGTCTCGCGCAGTCTCGCCGGCGCTGCGGTGCGCCTGTCCGTGGGCCTGCGCACGAGCCACGAGGACATCGCGCGGGTGAGCGAGGTCTTCCCCGCGCTCGTCGGGAAGGCGCGCCGGCTGGCGGGCGCGGCGTAGCGATCATGGCTGGTCGTCGGGTGCTGGTGGCGATGAGCGGGGGCGTGGACAGCTCCGTCGCGGCGGCGGTGCTGCATCACGAGGGGTACGAGGTGATCGGCGCCACCATGAAGCTGTTCTGCCATGGCGAGGACCTCCCCGATCGGCCCTGCTGCTCACTGGACAGCGTGAACGACGCGCGCCGCGTCTGCCAGCAGCTCGGCGTGCCGCACTACGTGCTCAATCTCGAAAGTGCCTTCGGACGCGACGTGGTGCAGGACTTCGTGGACGAGTACAGCCGCGGCCGGACGCCCATCCCCTGCGTGCGCTGCAACACCTTCACCAAGTTCCGCGACCTCGCCGCCAAGGCCGAGGCGCTCGAGTGCGACTGGATCGCGACGGGGCACTACGCGCGCGTGGTCGATGGCGACCTGCATCGCGGGCAGGATCACGCGAAGGATCAGTCGTACTTCCTCTGGGGCATCGAGCGCGCGGTGGTGCAGAAGCTGCTTCTGCCGGTGGGACACCAGAGCAAGGCCGAGACCCGCGCCGTCGCCCACCGCCTCGGGCTCGAGGTGATTGCCGAGAAGGTGGAGAGCCAGGACATCTGCTTCGTGCCCGATGGTGATCACGTGAAGATCATTCGTCGCGAGCTCGGGGACGACGCGCCGTCGCTGCAGCGCGGACCGTTCGTGCTGGCGGATGGCACGCCGGTCGGTGTGCATGACGGATTCGCGCGCTACACCATCGGGCAGCGCAAGGGTGTGCCCGGTGGGTTCGCGATGCCGATGTTCGTGGTCGCGATCGATCCGGCAACGCGCGCGGTGGTGCTCGGTCCGCGCGAATCGCTGCTGGGGCGCGGGCTGATTGCGAAGGGCATGCGCTGGATGTGTGCGGAGCCGAAGCAGGTCGGCGACCGCGTCGAGGTGCAACACCGGCATCGTGCGACGCCGGTGCCGGCGGAGATCGTGCGCATCGACGGCGACGAAATCGAGCTCGCGCTGGATGCACCGCTGAGTGCGATCACGCCCGGGCAGTCGATGGTGCTCTATGACGGGGAGCGGGTGCTCGGCGGCGGATTCATCGAGGCGGGGCGGCGTGAGCCGTCGCGCCGGGTGGCGTTGCCGGTCGTGGCAACGGTCTAGCGTGAGGGGACGGCAGCGTGTGCGGCGCCACGTCGTCGTCCGCGTCGCCGCACCACGCCGGGATTCATTTCGTCGGTGACGGCGCCGGTGGCAGCGTGCGCAGGAACGCGTACACTGCGCGCAACTCCTCGTCGGAACGCAGCGCGAACGCCTTCCACGGCATCAGCTCGTTCATGGTGGTGCCGTCGGGACGCACGCCGGTGCGAATCGCGCGGATGAACTCCACTTCGGTCCACCGCGACAGGCGACCTGTCGGTGTCAGATTTGGCGACACCGGCGTTCCGGGCGGCGCGCCGTGCACTTCCGCGCCGGCATAGTTCTCCCCGTGGCACCCCACGCAGCCTGCGGCGATGTAGCGGCCCTGCTCGACGGTGCCGCCCACCGGTGCGACGGCTTGCGTCTGCCGCGAGTGATCGATCAGGTCGTAAGGGAACGGCACCGTGCCTGACGCAATGAGGGCACGCCCAACCGGGCGCGCAACGCGTGCCGGCAGCCGGTTGGCCACCGGCGCGCGCGTGCGAATGTTGGCAATGATCGCCGCGACGTCGGCATCGGCGAGGGTCGAGAATTCGTTCGACGGCATGATCCACAGCTTGCGTCCATCCCAGCCGACGCCGTCACGAATCGCTGCATCCAGCGCGCGATCATCGTACCGGGCCAGCACGCCGCCTTCGCCGGCCGTCAGGTTGCTCGCGATGACCCGAGCGAACGCGGGATCGTCGATCATGACCTTGCCGCCCAGTGACGCCGTATGGCAGTCCTGACAACCATTCGCGATCGTCAGCTTCTCCCCGATGGCGAGAGTCGCCGAATCATGGCCCACGACCGGCGCCTTCCGCGATGGCGGTGCCGCCCTCGCTCCGATGAGGCGCTCCGACTGCGCATACACACCGCCGATTGCGAGCACCGTGACCCCGACCAGAACGACCGCTCCGCGGCCCACCCAGCGCATCACGCCCATGCTGACGTCTCCGTTCGCGTTACAAAGGGACACCGATCCGTCCAAGGTACGCAGGTACTCGCGGATCGGTATACCACAGCGGGTCGGCGCACCCCGGCACGGTACGCCGCCACCCGCCAGCAGTTGCGGCCGAGACGCCTATCGACCGGTCCAGAGCACCTGATAGTCGCGGTTCGCCGCTTCCTTCGCCTTGAAATCCTTCAGCGCCGCACGCAACGCCGTGGCAAAGTCCGCCGTGCGCACCACCTCGCGCAGGACCGTGGCCGTCACGGCCTCGTTCTTCTTCAGCGGTCGCCCGGCGCCGGTGATCGTCCCGCTGACGAACTTCGTCGCCGACGAATGCCCGTTCGGCGCGCCGGTCATCTCGAACGCCAGCGTCGGGATCATGCTGCCGCCGTCCTTCTCGCTCAGCTCGAGATCGAGCGTCACCTTGAGCAGCGTGTTGGCGCCCGTCTCACGCAACAGGCGTGCGTCCACCCGGTTCCAGCCGTAGCCCACGCTCACTGGCAGCACCGCCGACAGCAATGTCGTGCCCTTGTAGCTGTGCGTGAACTGGACGTCGGTGGTCTCGTCGTCCTTCGAGAACGGCGCCAGTGACCGATAGGCGGGCGACGCCAGCACCGGCTCGATGGGGAGGATCGTGGCGCCGAGCTCCTGCGCGAACACCGGCGTGAGTGCCGCGTACAACTCGCCCAGTGCGGCCTCCCACGTGGCGTCCGGCAGTTGCGGGAAGCGCAGCGTGCGGGTCTCGGTCGTGCGGATACTGCCGGTCGTGCTCGTCCGGGACTTGCTCAGATACGTCTTCCCGCGCGCCGCGAACGACAGCACCGCGATGTTCGTCGCCTGCGTGATCGGCCGTGCGGCAAAGGCGCCCGCCTTGAACAGCGAGTATTCCATCTTGCCGCCCGGCAGCGACAGCTCGGCCTTCGCAGTGAAGCCGGTGTTCATGTCGGCCGACGGCGACGCCCGGAACAGGCGACCGTCGCTTTCCGACGTCATGATCTGCAGGCCAGCAAAGGTCCCCGTCGCCTCGAGCGCGTTCTCCCACCGCTCGCGACTGACCAGCAGGTAGCTGTCGTTCAGGTTCGCACCGGCCTTCACGTTGCCGGGGGCAATGTTCAGGTTCCGGAAGGCGGCCGCCGGCACCGTGACCGTCGCGCCGGGCCGCGCGTAGAACGCATCGTAGAACTCACGCAATCCGAGCACACTGGTGATGACTTTGATCACGATCGGTGACGTATCGGCGGCGGTGACGCCGGGGAGCTGGATCGTGACGTCCTTCGTCACGTCGATAGTCGTTGGGTTGGCTTGCCCATTGATACTCGTGATGCGGATGGGCCCACGCGGTGCCGGAATCGTGAAGCCCGCCTTCTGGCCCGACGTCGTCGTCACCTCGACGCGACGCGTGTTCCGGGTCGCCGGCACGCTCGAGGAATACACGCCGGCGGTCGCGTAGTCCGCCGGACGGCCATCCACGGTCACCGTGCCGTCGATCTTCGACATCATCGCCCCGAGCCGCTGCGTGAACGTCACCGTCACGATGTCGCCGCCGCCATCACCCCAGTTCGGGATGAGCTTCGTGCCCATGGTGCCGAGCGACTTGGGCCACGTGTTCGACACGCGATACACGATCGGCACGACCGTGCCCAGGTCGGCCGTGCTGCCCGTCATGACGTTACCGGCCACCGACGCGATGGTGCCCACCACGCGACTGGTCGCCCCACTGACCATGCCGCCCAGCGAGAACCGTCCACGCTTGGCCGGCACGCCGGCGGTCGAATCCCCACCAGCTCGCGCGGTGCTGTCGGCAACCGCCTTCGCGACGCTGTCGGCGCGGGCCTTGGCGACACTGGCGCTGTCGGGCTTGCCCCGGCCGAATCGACCGAGCTGCGCGTGGGTTGTCGCGGGAATCGCCAGGCAGGTCAGTGCGGCGATGAGTCTCAGGCTGCGTCGCGTCATCGATGGGGGGTAAGAGAAATGTCAGCCAGTGCCTCTCACCGCCGGTCCGCAACACATTCGCGCACGCCTGCCATGACCGCACCAGCCCCGAGGAAATTCGCGGTCGCGTGCCCCCGGTGTCGGGACGCGTCTCGCGTCCGGCTCGTGAGAGTATCGTCCCATGGCTGGCGTGGCACTATCGCCTGAATGGGTGACGGGTAGCCGAGGCACCGCGAAACAGGAGGTTCTCTCGGGCGCCGTCGCGCCGCGTCTACACGCCCAGCACCATGCCCCACACCACCCAGAACCACGCATAACCGACTGCCGTGACCCGGTGAATCCTCCCGGTGACGATCCTGTCATACGCGAACAGCGACAGGAACAGCCCATTCCAGACAGTCACGAAGAAGATCCACCAGCTGGTCTCGATCACCTGCTCCGCGACGACCTCGAGGATCGGATCGAGCGGATCGAAGGCGCGCGAGAGCACCGGCTCGAGCATGTACAGTGTCGCCAGCAGCACGTAGCGTCGGTGATGGTCCGGCCGACCGCGATGCAGGTAGCCGAGGAGCACGAACAGCGCGAAGCTCGGCAGCAGCAGACGGTTGGCCTGCGCGTGAATCGGCATGGCGTCCCAGCGTTTCCAGACCGCGACGAAGACGTAGAGCGTGCTGAGGGTGACGCCCCATGCCGGCCATGCCAAGCCGACGGTGCACGCTCACGTTGCCGGACCGCACCAGATTCGACTGGACGCACAACGTCAGCATCCAGCTCAGGCAGCAGAGACCGTGGATGATGAACTTCGGATCCGCATTGCTTGGCTGGCCAACCCTCCACACGAGGTTGTCCGAGAAGCCCCACAGGGTGAGGCACAGCGTGATGGCACTGACCGTCGAGAAGTAGCGCCGCTGCATCCAGCCGGCGGCTCGGTTCGAGCCGTGCGTGCGGCTGGCTGGCATCGGAGGCGGGCGGGTGTCGGAAGCGGACCGGAGCTTCCGCAACCTGACCCGGTGTTTGCGCTGGCGCGAGGCCAGCCCGCGATCTGGTCGGGGATCCCGGCGGGGCCGCGGTGGTCTGGCTGGCGCCCCCGCGTCCCGCATCGTATGCTCGACGCTCACCCCTGAACGAGGAACCCGCGTGTCCACTGTCCGTGACCTGCTCGTCCGAAAGGGTACCGCCGTCATCGCCGTCGAGCCGGGGCAGACGGTCCTCGACGCCGCCCACCTCATGAACGAGAAGGGGATTGGCGGTGTGGTGGTGCTGGAGCATGGCAGACTTGCCGGCATCTTCACCGAACGGGACATCATGCGCCGCGTCGTCGCTGCCACGCGCGACCCGGCGACGACGCTGATCAGCGACGTCATGACCACCGACTGCCTCACCATCACCGACGACGTCCAGATCCCGGTCTGCCGCGCGATGATGAGCACGCGCCGCATCCGGCACCTGCCGGTGATGCGCGAGGGTGGCCTCATCGGCGTCGTGACCTCCGGCGACATCCTCGCCTTCGAGGTGATGCAGGCCGAGGCGCAGATCGAGCAGCTGGAGAAGTACGTCTTCGACACGCGCTGATGTGGCGTGCGCTGGTCGCCGGCGCAGCGACTCCAGCGCGCCGGGCGTGGTCAGAGTTCGCTGCGCAACTGGTCGAGGTACTGCTGCATGAACGCCGTCCGCCGCGCCCCTTCGCGCCGCCCCGACGCGGTCTGCATCGTTCCGGCGAGCGTGAGCAGCTTCGTATAGAAGTGATCGATGCTCGAGACACGATCGGCAGGCTCGCGCCGTTCCGCGAACGGATCGTCGGCGTCGTACAGCACCCGTGCCATCTGCCCGCCGAGCATCAGGCAGCGCGCAATGCCGATCGCGCCGATCGCATCCAGCCGATCCGCATCCTGCACCACCCGCGCCTCGGTGCTGGTCGGCGCGATCTTCGCGCTGAAGCTGTGCGCCGCGATGGCGTGGTGCACGTCGCCCAGCAGCGACGCGAGATACCCGATGGTGCGCAGGAACGCGACCGCGTCGTCCGCAGCCATCACCGAGGCGCGGGGTCGATCAGGTGACGTGACCGGCACGTGTACGCAGTCGTGCAGCCAGGCCGCCGGCATCACCACATCGGGGTTCGCGCCCTCCTCGACGGCCAGGCGCTCGGCAGTGGCGACGACACGCGACAGGTGCGCCATGTCGTGCGCCGCATCGGCGCGGAGGCCGGTCTCGCGGGCGTACGCCTCGATCTGCGTCCTGAACGCCGGCCATGCGCCGGGCGTGACGGCCATCACCGGCGACTGCAGCCCCGTCAGAACTTCATCCCGCCCGCTGCGGCGAAGTCGCGCATCAGCTTGTCCTGCTCCTCGGTGAGCTTCTCGGGCACGGTGATCTGCACATCCACCAGCAGGTCGCCGCGCTTGCCGTCCTTTTCGATCCCCTGCCCGCGCACGCGAAAACGCTTCCCGCTCGGTGTGCCGCCGGGCACGCGGAGCGCGACGCGTGTTCCATCCAGCGTCTTCACCTGAATCTTCGAGCCCAGCGTGGCCTGCGCGATGTTGATCGGCACGCCCAGGATCAGGTCCAGCCCGTCGCGCGTATAGCTGCGGTCGGGGAGCACCTGGAAGGTGATGATGAGGTCACCGGTCGGCGCGCCGTTCTGGCCGCGCTGGCCCTGCTCCTTGAGGCGCACACGCGTGCCGTTCTCGGCGCCACTGGGCACGGTGATGTTCACCTTGCGTCGTGAACGCACCTGCCCTGCTCCGTTGCAGCCGCCGCACTTCTCGCTCGGAATCGTGCCGCGGCCGAGGCAGGCGGGGCATGGCCGGTTCACGGCGAAGCCGCCCTGCCCGAAGCTGATCGTGCCGCGCCCCTTGCACTCGTCGCAGGTGCGGATCTGTGCACCGGGCGCGCCGCCGTTCCCCTTGCAGACCGGGCACTCCTCGACGAGGTCGAGTTCGATCGGCACCTTGCCGCCCGTCGCCGCCGTGCGGAACGGGATCTCCACCGTCAGCTCGACGTCGCGACCCCGCTCGGGCGCCCGTGTCTTCGCACGACCACCGAAGACACTGCCGAACAGGTCGCCCAACCCCCCCAGTCCACCGACGTCGAAATCCTCGAAGCGGGCGCTCGAACCTGGCGGGGGCGTGAAGCCGCCCGCGTCGGGACGGCGCGAGCTGGCCGACGCATTGCGCCACGCGTCGGTGAAGCTGGCCGCCGACCCGTACTTGCGCATGTCGTCGTACTGCTTGCGCTTCTTGTCATCGCCGATGACGCCATAGGCCTCGGAGATTTCCTTGAAGCGCTCCGCCGACTTCGGGTCCGACTTGTTCGTATCGGGATGATACTTCTTCGCGAGCCGCCGGTACGCCTTCTTGATCTCGTCGCCGGGAGCGGACGACGAGACACCGAGCACCGCGTAGAAGTCTGCCGTGGGAGGCGCCATGATCGCGCGTCAGCGCTGGATGAGGAAAGCGATCAGCCGTTCCACTGGCGCACGACCACGCGCGCCGGCCGGAGCAGCATGCCGTTGTACATGTACCCGACCTGATAGACCAGGCCCACGGTGTGATCCTGCTCGGGCGACGCGGCAGGCTGGGTCGTGACCGCCTCGTGGTGCGCCGGGTCGAATGGCTGCCCGTCGGGATCGATCACCGTCAGCCCGCCGGCGTTCAGCTCCTTGAACACCTTGCGCGCGACCAACGCCGCCCCCTCGACCATCATTGGCACGCTGACGTTCGTCACGTCGACGTTCGCGAAGCGGGTCAGGTCGTCCAGCGGATCCATCAGCAGCTTGACCAGATCCGCCTGCGCCTTGCCGCGCTCGTCCATCCGCTCCTTCATCGTGCGCTTGCGGAAGTTCTCGTACTCGGCTGCGAGGCGAAGGAACTTGTCGTTGGCGGCATCGAGCTGGCTGCGCAGGACGTCGGCTTCGTTCTCGATCGGGGAGGCGACCTCGGCCGCGTCGTCGGTGGCGGTCGACTCGGGATCCGGGGCGGCAGTGTTCTGGTCCATCAGGTGCACTCCTATGTGGTCAGGCGCGCGAAGTCGGCGCAGGCAGGGTCGTGCTCGAAGTACGGACGAATACATGGCAATCGGCGTTCCGCACCGGTCTGCCGCTCTGGCAGGTCAGGCACCACGGCGCATGGCGACCCTGCTGCCAAACTTACCCTGCGGGTGCAACAGCGTACGGCGGTGACGAGCGGATGGTTACCAACGCAGGTGCTCGGTGAATCGGCGCGGGGTCAGCACTGGTATCGTGATGCGGCTGCCATCGTGCGGCAGGACGTGTCGTGTGGTGCCGGTCACGCGTCACGCGGGAGGATCCGCTGCACGTTGAGATCGGGTGCACCGGCGCTGGTCAGCGTGGCGGTGAGAGCAACGCCCGTCGGATCAGGTCCATCGCCACCTGCGTCGCCCGATGCCGGATCTCGGCACGGTCGCCGATGTACACCGACCGGTTCGTGATCACTTCGCCCCGAAGGTCGACGGCGATCCACACCGTCCCGACCGGCTTGTCGGGCGTGCCGCCTTCCGGCCCCGCGATGCCGGTGATCGCGACCCCGATGGTGGCATCCGTCATGCTCCGCACGCCGCGAGCCATCTGCACCGCCACTGGCTCGCTGACGGCGCCGTGCACCGCGATGTCCTCGGCCGACACCCCGAGCTCCCGCTCCTTGACCGAATTGGCGTAGGCGATCACTCCACCGAGCACCACCCGGCTCGAGCCCGGCACCTCGGTGAGGCGCGCTCCGAGCAGGCCGCCGGTGCAGCTCTCGGCCACGGCGATGGTGTCGCCATGTGCGGCGCAGAGGTCGAGGACGACCGTCGGCATGGACACGCCGTCGGTGGCATAGGCGTAGGGGCCAATGGCGTCGCGGATGCGGTCCACGGCGGCATCGAGGCGGGTCGTGGCGTCTCCCGGCGAGAGACCACGAGCCGTCACGCGGAGGTCCACGCCGTCGTGCCCCGGGAGGTAGGCCAGTGGCAGCCCCTCCACCTCGCGCCGCATCGGGCCGAGCTTCTCGGCGAGCGCGCTCTCAGCGATGCTGGTGGTGCGCACGGACCGTGAACGGAGCACCGTGCCGCTGCTGCGTTCCGCGAGCCACGGCACGATGTGGGTGGTGGTCATGTGGCGCAGTTCACGCGGCACGCCAGGGAGCATCACCACCCAGCGTCCCTCCGCGTCGGTGAGGCGCAGCCCCGGTGCCGTGCCCTGCGCGTTGGCGAGCACCTCGGCGCCCTCGGGGACCAGCGCCTGCTGCAGGTTGCTCGGCGGCAGCTGTCCTCCCCGCCCTCGCGAGGCCCAGAGCGCATGCAGCGCCGCGACGATCGCCGGGTCCTCGCGCAGCTCGCGCCCGAACAGCTTGGCGAGGACCGGTCGCGTGAGATCGTCGGCGGTGGGACCGAGCCCGCCGGTGGTGATCACGCCGCCGGTGCGATGCAGCGCCTGCCGCACGGCGTCCGTGATCTCGTCCGGGTCGTCACCGACGGTGGCGCGTCGCGCGATCGGCACGCCGATCTCGCCGAGGGCGCGCGCGAGGAAGACGGCGTTGGTGTCGACCGTCGTGCCGAGGAGGAGTTCGTCACCGATGGTGACGATCTCGACGGATGCTGTCATTTGTGTGAGCCCGGGGGAATCAGCCCGCGTGACTGCGCGCGGGGGCTGCGACGACGCTGCCGTAGCGCTGGACGTAGAGTCCGAGCGACCAGAGCGTGAGACCGACGGCGCCGACCATGCTCAGTGCGGCGACGGCGCCGTTGAACTGGGCGAACGCCGTCCACCAGTTGCCACCCCAGCCCTGCTCACGGGCGAGCGTGGCGGTGAAGAACCAGCAGTAGGCCGAGCCGATCCAGAGGCTCTGGAAGGTGGTCTTCCACTTGGCGGGGCCGATGGCGGAGATCACGACACCGCGGCGCTTGGCCATCTCGCGGAACACGGTCATGAACGCCTCGCGGCCGAGCACGACGATCACGACCCACAGCGGCAGCGACAGCCACATCGAGGCGATGAGTGTCGGAAACCGGCCGGCGGGGGGGATCGACTGGTCCGCGTGCTGCAGCAGGGAACCACCGCGCATCAGCCAGTACATCGGCACGAAGGTGCCGACCAGGAGCAGCTTGTCGGCGAGCGGATCGAGCCACTTGCCGAGATCGGTGATCAGGTTTTCGCGCCGCGCGAGGTAGCCGTCCACGTAGTCGGTGACGGCGGCGACGATGAAGAGCAGGAAGGCGATGGCCCGGACCGTGGACCCATTCACGAACGGCAGCACCGCCACCAGCGGAGTGATGGCGATCCTGCCGACAGTGAGGGCGTTCGGGAGGTTCACGGGGAGGACCGGGGGTTCAGCTCGACGAGGCGAGGCTCTTGAGTACCAGCTTGCTGACCGCCTTCAACGTATCGAACACCCCGTCTCCCGCCACTGCAACGGCCTCGATGCTCGGCACTCGCTCGATCCATTCGCCGCTCGGCAGCTGCTCGATGAGCTTCCTGGTGGGGTTGCCGGGGTCGGTGAGCGTGCGCTGCCGGGCCGGATCGCCGATCTCGAAGCCGGGGTTCAGCAGCGAATCCAGCTCGTCGATCGGCGCCGCGTTCGGGAGGTCGCGCTTGTTGTACTGGATCACGAACGGCATGCGCGTGATGTCGTACCCGTACTCGGCCATGTTGTCGTACAGGTTCTGCATCGCCTCGATGTTGGCCTCCTGCCGCTCCACCTGCGAGTCAGCCACGAACACGACGCCATCCACACCCTTCAGGATGAGTTTCCGGCTGGCGTTGTAATACACCTGCCCGGGCACCGTGTAGAGATGGAAGCGCGTCTTGAAGCCGCGGATCGTGCCGAGATCGACCGGCAGGAAGTCGAAGAAGAGCGTGCGCTCGTTCTCGGTGGCGAGCGAGATCAGCTTGCCGCGGGTGTCGGGCGCGACGCGCGCATACACGTGTTCGAGATTCGTGGTCTTGCCGCCGAGGCCGGGACCGTAGTACACGATCTTGCAGTTGATCTCGCGCGACGCGTAGTTGATGACCGACATGTCGTGGGTGGTCGAATTAGCTGAAGAGCCGGTCGATATCGTCCTCGGCACCGGCGAGCAGGTGCGCGCCGAGGTCCGCCGGGTTGTCGTCTACGGGCCGTGAGAACACCAGGTTCAGGTCCGTGATTGCGGCCTTGAGGCGGAGGCGCACGAGTCCCAGTGTCGTCCGCTGGTCGAACAACACCACCAGGATGAGGCGGCGCGCGACGTCGGCGACGTACATCGAGTCCCGCTCGCCCTGATGGAAGAGCGTGGTGAAGTCCGATTCGCCGATCAGCTTGGCGAGCTGGTCATTGGCGCTGAAGTCGGCCGCCGCGAGCGTGGCGAAGGCCGTCGCGTCGAATTGCGGCTGCTCGCCGACGGTGGTCACCAACTGTCCGGACCGGTCCACGAGCAGCGCGCTGCGACTGTTCGTCTCCTGCAGGAAATTGAGCAGGATGCGCGTGATGGCGTCAGCGTCATCCTGCGTGAAGGACCAATGCGATGCGCGGGACATGGCGGCGCTCACGCCTCGAGAGCGAGAAGAAGTCGGTCCAGCGCCAGTTCAGCGCGCCGGCGGAGCGTCGGACGACGCTCCCAACGAATGTAGTCGCGGAGCAAACGGGCGTTCTCGACCGTGGGGGAACGCGAGAGCCAGCCGAGGGCTGCGGCGCGCCGCACCGGCGATGCGGCGAAGAGCTGGTCGTGCGCAACGATCTGCTGCCGCCGCCATGCCACCGCCCCAACCACCAGTCCCCCGGCAAATCCGGCGAGGACGTAGGGCAGCGAAGCGCGAACCCCCGACTGCGGTGTCTGCCCGCTCATGGCATCTCCCGGCGCGCCGACAGCGCCTGTGCGATGGTCACCCCATCGGCGTATTCGAGATCGCCGCCCACGGGCAGGCCGCGGGCGATGCGCGTGATGCGCACGCCCGTCGGCGCCAGCTGGCGCTGCAGGTGGATCGCGGTGGCTTCGCCTTCCATGGACGGATTGGTCGCGAGGATCACTTCGGTGACGCCGTGCTGTCGCACCCGGTCCACGAGTGCCGCAATGGTGAGGTCGGCCGGCCCGACGCCGTCGAGTGGCGAGATCCGGCCCCCGAGGACGTGGTACACCCCCCGGAACTCGGCTGCCCGCTCGATTGCACCGATATCGGCTGCCTCTTCGACTGCGCAGATGGTGTTTCCGTCACGTCGTGGGTCCGAGCAGATCCGGCAGCGAGGCGCCTCGGTGAGATTGAAGCAGACCTCACAGGTGCGCACCCGCTCCGTCAGTGCAACCAGCGCCTCGGCGAGCCGGCGGCACTGGGCCGGCGGCTGCTTGAGGAGGTGATAGGTGAGGCGCAGGGCCGTCTTGCGTCCGATCCCAGGCAGACGGGCGAGCTCGCTCGCCAGCTCGTCAATTGCGGACACAGCTCACATGAAGGGGAGCTTGAGGCCGGGGATGCCCATGCCACCGGCGAGGCGGCCCATCTCGTCCTGCCCCAGCGCGGCGGCCTTCTGCTGGGCATCGGTGACCGCCACGGTGACGAGGTCCTCGAGCAGCTCCACATCGCCGCCGGTCACGAGGCTCGGATCGATCGTGACGCGCTTGACGGCACCCTTGCCGTCCGCCTCCACGGACACCAGACCGCCACCGGCGGCACCGGTCACCGTCTTCTGCGCCAGCTGCTCCTGCAGCTCGGCCAGCTTGCCCTGCATCTGCTGGGCCTGCTGCATCATCTTCATGAAGTCCATCGTCAGATCGGTCGAGGGGAAACGTTCGGGAAAGCTACGGGACGCGGCCGGGCTACTCCAGCAGTTCGAGGTCCAGTGCCTCGACGGCCGCGCCCAGCACCGGATCCTGCTTCGACAGCATGGCGATCCGCTCCTGCCTGACCCCTTCCGTCGTCAGACGTTCGCGCGACGCCGGTGCGCCGTCGGCCGGTGGCCTGACCTGGACGCGGGTGATCGCAGGCAGCACCTCGCGCAACGCCTCGGTGATCTGCGGCAGCCCGTCGGTGACGACGGGATAGTCGCCGGCATCCTCGCACGCGAGCGTGAGCAGGCCCGCGGCGGTGACCGCCACCGGGCTCACGCGCGCCAGCAGTGCCGCCAGCATCTCGCGCTTGCGCTCGCGGAGCGCGGCGATGACACCGTCCCACTCGTCCACGACGCGATGCAGGTCGGGCACCGCCGCCCCGGTGGGCGCGACGGCAGGCGGCGGTGCAGCCCATCGATCCGTCGTCGCGGGAGCAGCGGCAGCCGGACGTGGGGCATCCAGCACCGCCCCGCGCGACGCCACCGGCGCCGCCGGACGCGCTGCCGCCACCGTGCGCGGTCCTGCGTCGCCGAGACCGGCCAGCACCTCCTCCAGCGACACCGTGCGGTCCATCAGCGCCAGGCGCACCAGCAGCGTCTCGAAAACGAGCTGTGGCTGGCCGCTCTTTCGCAGGCGCACCTCCACGTCGCCCATCTGCTGCAGCACTCGGAGGAGGTCACCCGCCTTCCAGTTGGGCGCCATCGCGACGAGCGCCTCCTGCACCGTCACCGAGACGGCGCCCGGATCACCGCCGAGCACGACGGCGAGTTGCGCCCGCATCAGGTCGGCGAGGCCGGTGAGGAGCAGCACGAGATCCACGCCGAGGTTGGTCAGCCGCTCCACGGCACCGAACACGTCGCCCGCGCGGCGTTCACCGATGATGGCGAGCAGCGCCAGCAGCTCGTCCTCCGGCACGAGGCCGAGCGCGTCGCGAACGCGGGCGGAACTGAGCGGGGCATCGTCACCGAAGGCGAGCACCTGATCGGTGAGCGACAGCGCATCGCGCAAGCCGCCGTCCGCCGCACGCGCGATCATCTGCAGCGCATCCGGCTCGTACGCCACGCCTTCGCTGTCGAGGACCGCTGCGAGGCGATCGCGGATCTCGGCCGGGTTGATGCGTCGCAGGTCGAATCGCTGCAGGCGGCTCAGCACCGGTGCGGCGGTCTGGGCGATCTTCTGGGGTTCCGTGGTGGCGAACACGAACACCACCCGCGGCGGCGGCTCCTCGAGGATCTTCAGCAGCGCGTTCCACGCCTCACGCGTGAGCATGTGCGCCTCGTCGACGATGTAGACCTTGTAGCCGTCGCTGGTGGAAGGCGCGTACATGGCGCGCTCGCGGAGCTCGCGGGCGTCGTCCACGCCGCGGTTGGAGGCGGCGTCGATCTCGATCACGTCGAGCGACGCACTGCCGGCCCAGATGCGGGTGCAGGCACCGCAGGTGCCGCAGGGCTCGCCGTCGACGCGCGTTGCGCGGTTCTCGCAATTGAGCGCCATCGCGAGCACGCGTGCGAGGGTGGTCTTGCCGGTGCCGCGCGGACCGCAGAGCAGGTAGCCGTGCGCCACGCGATCACGGGCGATCGCGCCCTTCAGCGTGTTCGACACGTGCGTCTGCACGGCGACCTGGGCGAAGTTCTTCGGGCGGTACTTCCTGGCGAGCGCGATCACGGGCCTGGGATCCTCCCGAGGGGCGCGGCGGTCCGCCGGGAGGGCCGGGACCGGAGCATGAGGGTGGTGCGCGCGATGGCCGGACACCGCCGGAAACGACTTGCGCGGCGTCGCCGTCCGCACTCCGGACGTTCGAACGGCCGCGCAATACTCCAGGCCTGACGGAGCAACGCAAGACACCACACGGCGCTGCTACCTCTCGGTCCTGACGCGGTTAGCGGGCTCACGCCCTCCGGGACCTGGAGCAACAGGGAATCTAGCGCGTGCATCCAGTCCCGTCGACCCGGCGTGCCCGTCGGCCGGCGTGATTCACGTCAGGCTGCCGTCGTTCAGGCGGACAGCGCGGCCGCCACGACTCGTCCGGCCTCCGCCGCCGCCTCGGCCGACACGTCGAGGTGAAAGACGGCGCGCACGCGGGTCGCCGACCAGCCGGAGAGCGCCACACCGGCGGCGCTGGCGGCGACCACCACGTCGCCCGAGCGCTGGCCGGGGCGGAGGTCGATCATCACGATGTTCGTGTCCGGCGCGACCGGCCTCGCACCACCGGCACCATCGACGAGCGATGCGAAGGTGCGCGCATTCTGGTGATCGAGGTGCAGGCGACCGAGATGATGCTGGAGACCATGCAGGGCACCGGCCGCGATGATCCCCGACTGCCGCATGCCGCCACCGAACCGCTTGCGGACTTCCCACGCCGCGTCGATGAGCGACTTCGGGCCCGCCAGTGCCGCACCGACGGGGGCACCGAGCCCCTTGGAAAAGCTGACCATCACCGTCTCGGCGGCACGCGCGAAGTCGGCGAGCGGCGTGCCGGTGGCCGCGTGTGCGTTCCAGAGTCGTGCGCCATCCATGTGCACGCGCAGTCCCGCAGCGCGGGCGCACTCGCCAAGGGCAAGCAGGTCGGCCAGCGGCGTGACCGCGCCCCCCGCCCCGTTGTGCGTGTTCTCGATGCAGAGCAGCGTCGCACGCGGGGCGTACCGCGACGGCGCGCGCATGCCGCGCTCGACATCGGATGCGCGAATCGTCTCCGTCGTCGCTGGCGTGACGGTGCGCAGTTGCACGCCGCGGAACACCGCCGCACCGGCGCCTTCCCAGTCGTAGATGTGCGCCCGCGCATCACAGAGCGCCTCGGTCCCCGGCTCGGCCAGCATCCAGATCGCCGTCTGGTTGGCCATCGTCCCACTCGGGAAATAGAGGGCCGCCTCCTTGCCCAGCTGGCGCGCGACCTCCGTCTCGAGGGCGCGGACGGTCGGGTCGCCTTCGAGCACGTCATCACCGACCTCCGCCTGCGCCATCGCGGCGCGCATCGCCGCGGTCGGTCTGGTGACGGTGTCGCTGCGCAAGTCAATCATGGAGGCAAGGTCCCGAGCGTCCGGTGGCGGCGGAGTTCCACCACCTGTGCCACCTCGGCACCGATGATGAAGATGAGTGAGGCATAGTAGGTCCAGAGCGTGGCCACGACCAGCGTTGCGAGCGCGCCGGTATAGAGCGACCCTGGTGGGAATGCCGTGACGTAGGCACCGAACCCGATCCGCGCCAGTTCGAAGAGCAGACTGGTGGTGATCGATCCCACCCACGCAGTGCGCGACGGGATCGGTCGGTTGGGGATGAGGCGGTACACCGCGAAACAGAGCAGCACCACCAACAGGAACGCGATGGTACGGCCGAACGCGTACTCGATGGGACCCATGATGCTGGTGCGCACGCCAAGCCGTTCGAGGACTGATGCGCCGCGCGTGGTGGCCACGAGCAGGTACGCGCTCAGTGACCCGTAGGCGGTGATGCCGATGGCAGCGAAGAACGAGCAGGCGAGGTCGAAGAGCTTGCCGTGCAGGATACCGCGTTCCTTCGGCACGTCGAACGTCTTCACGAACACGCTGCGCATGGAGCTGAAGACGCGCGTGGAGAACCAGAGAAACCCGATGATCGAGAACAGCGTGACCGAGCCGCTGACGCGCGCAATTTCGCGCACGGTGTCACGCACGTTCTCGCCGCCGTTCCACCGGCTGGACGGCAGGAGTCGGTCGAGGAACGCGAGGGCCGTGTCAGCCGCGCCGTCCGGCGTGCTGCCAAGGAACAGCGTCGAGACCGAGACGAGGAGCAGGACGAATGGCACCAGTGCGAGCAGCACGTTGAACGACACGCCGGAGGCGAGGAACATCACGTCATCATCGCCAAGCGCGGTCCAGACCTCGCCGAGGAACTCGCGCACGACGTGACCGCGGGAGCGTGGTGCCGTGGAGACCGGTGGCGTCGGTATCGCGCCGGATCGGCGCGGGGTGGGGCCCGTCTTGCGGCGATCGCGCGGTCGTGACGGTTCGCTCATGCACGGCCCCGTACGGCGTCAGTGCGGCGCGTCACGACGGTTGGTGACATCAGATCTGGTCGAGCTGGTGGGCATGCCAGTCGAATGCGCCCTGCAGCTTCACCAGCCGTACCTGCTGGCCATTCAGATCGGCCACCACCTGCGGACTCCAGTGCTCGCTGAACGCGGCAGACTTTTCGCGGAGCACGATCGGGTATGTCATGGTGTGCTCGACTCGCGGAGGGTGGCCTGATGAGACGGAATAATCATCTGCGAACGCCTGTGACACAATTGTCGCGCACGGTGTGCAGTCCGGCCGGTGTAATTTATCCCGGGCACCCATGACTGACGCTGCACTCACACGAAAACGGGATACATGACCGCATCACGAGGCTACGCCGCGCAACAGGCGAAGGATCCGCTGGCACCATTCACCTTCGAGCGTCGCGCGCCGGGGCCGACGGACATCCAGATCCAGATCGCGTTCTGTGGCGTCTGCCACAGCGACCTGCATCAGGCCCGCGACGAGTGGGGCGGTGCGATCTTTCCGATGGTGCCGGGCCACGAGATCGTCGGCACGGTGGTGGCGGTCGGCAGCGCGGTGACGAAGTTCTCCGTCGGCGACCGGGCTGGCGTGGGGTGTCTGGTGGAGTCATGCCGCACCTGCGCGAACTGCGCCGACGGTGAGGAGCAGTACTGCCTGAAGGGTGCGACCTTCACGTACAACGGTCGGGACGCGCATGGCGCGCCGACGTACGGCGGCTATGCGAATGACATCGTCGTCGACGAGGCCTTCGCGCTCACGATCCCGGCATCGCTGGATCTGGCCGGCACGGCACCGCTGCTCTGCGCCGGCATCACGACGTATTCGCCGCTCCGCCACTGGAAGGTGGGTGCGGGCCACAAGGTGGGCGTGGTCGGGCTGGGTGGACTGGGCCACATGGCACTGAAGTTTGCGAAGGCGTTCGGGGCGCACGTGGTGCAGTTCACGACGTCGGCGAGCAAGGTCGAGGACGCGAAGCGTCTCGGTGCCGACGAGGTGGTCCTGAGCAACGATCCCGCCGCGATGAAGGCGCACGCGAACTCATTCGACTTCATCCTCGACACCGTCTCGGCGCCGCACGACCTGATGGCGCTGCTGGGCCTGCTCAAGCGTGATGGGACGATGACGCTGGTGGGCGTGCCGGACGTGCCGCCGGTGGTGCACCCGTTTGCGCTGATCGGCGGGCGCCGCAGTCTGGCCGGCTCGCTGATCGGCGGCCTGCGCGAAACGCAGGAGATGCTCGATTTCTGTGGCGAGCATGGCATCACGTCCGACGTCGAGGTGATCCCGATGCAGATGATCAACGAGGCGTTCGAGCGGATGCTCAGGGGTGACGTGAAGTACCGGTTCGTGATCGACCCGGCCACGCTCGACGCGTGACCGGGTCACGGCTGACGGCGTGCGGCTGATGCCGGCCTCGCTGCTGGTGACGGCGATCGTGTTCGTGATCGCCGGGGTGCTGCACTTCGTCATGCCGCGGTTCTATCTCGCGATCATGCCACCGTACCTGCCGAGTCCGCTACTGCTCGTGTATGCGAGTGGCGTGTTCGAGATCGTCGGTGGGATCGGCCTGCTGATCCCCTCGATGCGCACGGCGGCCGCGGCGGGCCTGGTGCTGCTCCTGCTGGCAGTCCTGCCCGCCAACGTGGAGATGCTTCGGTCCGCGCAGGCCCGGGGAGCGGGGGCGGCGTTCATCGCGGCGTGCTGGCTGCGGCTGCCACTCCAGTTCGTGTTGATCTGGTGGGTGTGGCGCGTGGGCCAGCCGGCTCGCGATCTTACGGCGTGACACGGGCGGCGTCGCCGTCCGGCGGGTTCCTTCCATCCCCGTCCCTCCCATGCTCGTCGCTGCCCTGATCGCCTCTCTCGCGACCTGCCAGCCGGCTGCGCCCGTCCTGCGCACACTGCCAGCTGCTTCCACGGACAGTTCGCTGCGTGCGCTCTTCGAGAGCGGCGCGACGTTCGGCGATTTCGTCACCGCGGCGAAGGCGCGGCGTGAGGGGTGGCTGCGACTCCAGCGTGAGGCGGTGATCACCCCCGCGCTGCTGGCGCGGGCACGCGCGATCCCCGGCCGCTGGCAGCTGCTGGTCGTTGCGATCGATGCCTGCGGCGACTCGATGAATTCCGTGCCGTACGCCGCACGGCTGGCCGACTCGATGCCGAACCTGACGTTGCGCATCGTCTCGCCGACGGCGGGGCGTGCGGTGCAGGAGTCGCACCGGTCGAACGATGGCCGCACGGCCACACCGACGTTCGTGCTGCTGGATGCAGCGGGAGCCGATGCCGGCTGCGTGGTGGAGCTGCCCGCGCCGCTGCGTCAGTGGACCGACAGTGCCCGCAGCGCGGTCGGGATCGACTCGCTGCATGCGTACCGCAGCGCCTTCTACCAGCGCGATCGCGGTGCCAGCATCGTGACCGAGTTGATCGACGTGCTCGAGGCGGCGGCGGCAGGGCGACCGCGCTGCGACCGGCAGGGCGCACGATGACACACAGCTGTCCTCCCGCACACACACCGCGAGGTTGCACGCATGCTCCCATCCGACGCTGAACTGATCATCACGATTGCCGCGCGCGCGGCCATGGCCGACGGCACACGCAACGAGACGGAAGTGGCCCAGGTCATCGCGGCGGCCGAGCGGCTCGGCATGCACGACGCGCAGGCCCTGCTCACGCGGACGGCCGGCACGCACGAATCGGTGCAGGCGCTGGCAAAGCGGCTCTCGACCGACGAGGCCCGTGAGGCGGCGTACGAAGTGGCGGTGGCGGTGTGCAATGCCGACGGCGTCGCCGGGACGGAAGAGCTGGCATTCCTGCAGGAGCTGTCGTCGGTGCTGGGGACCAACGTGGCAACGGCGGAGATGTCGGCGATTGCGTCGGTGGCCACGATGACCGGCGCAGTGATGGCGCCACCGGTGCCGCTCGCCGCGTCGACGCAGCCGCCCGCACCGGGTGAGCTGGACGCGATGATCCTGGATCAGGCGATCCTGACCGCCGCGCTGGAGATCCTGCCTGACCGGCTGTCCAACATGGCAATCCTGCCGCTGCAGCTGCGGATGGTCTACACCATCGGGCAGCGCCACGGGCAACGGCTCGATGCGGCGCAGGTGAAGGACCTTGCCGCGACGTTCGGGATCGGGGCGGCGGCACAGTTCATGGAAAGTCTGGTGCGCAAGACGCTGGGCGGTCTCGCCGGCGGACTGCTCGGCGGACTGGCCGGCGGCGCGGGCGGCATGGCGGCCGGCGCCACCGTGAGTTTTGCCGCCACCTATGCGCTGGGCCATGCCGCAGCGCAGTATTACGCGCAGGGTCGCTCACTCTCGACGGCGGACATGAAGGCGTTGTTCGAGCGGTTCCGGGGTGAGGCGCAGACGCTGTATCCGAAGGTTCAGGACCGCGTGGCGACGGTGGCGCGCGGCACCAACCTGCAATCGGTGCTGGGCACGCTGCGCGGCCGCTGAGTCCAGAGCGCCGCGCCTCAACTCCGGCCAGACACCATGTTCAAGAGCCTGCGCGTTCCGGAACGGCTGTTCTCCATCGCCACGTGGACCGTGACGCTGGTGTTCGCGGGCTTTCTGATCGGCCTCGGGGGCAAGGTCGTCGGTGACCTGCCGGGTGTGGATCAGTCGCTGTCGATCGACCGGTTCATGGACGCCGCGGCGCTGGGCCCGATCCGCCAGCAGCGCGAGCAGCTACGGGAGGAAGGCACTCGCGTCGACAACCTGCGCAGCACAGCCAGCCTCGCGTACGATTCCAGCCGCACCACGTATACCAGCCGCAAGGAAGCGTACGACAACTGGCGTGCGACGCGGACGGCGACGAGTGATCCCGATCAGGACCCCGAGGGCGTCGCGCGTACGCGCGTGCTCGACACGCTGCTCGCGGCCCAGTCGCGCGCGCAGAAGGCGATCGAGGTGCAGGATGCGCGGCGCCTGCAGATCACGCAGGCCATCGATTCCCTCGAGAGCGCGGAGGGCAGTCTCCGTGACGACGCCCAGCCACAGTACGAGCGCGCGCAGTTCGAGCAGGAGCTGAAGGTCTTCGGCATTCGCCTCGCCCTGACGCTGCCACTGCTGCTGGTGGCGATCTGGCTGGTGGCGCGACAGCGCACGAGTCGGTACTGGCCGCTCGCCCGGGGGTTCGTGCTGTTCGCGCTGTTCGCGTTCTTCGTGGAGCTGGTGCCGTACCTGCCGAGCTACGGCGGCTATGTGCGTTACGTGGTGGGCATCCTGCTGACGCTCGTGGCTGGTCACTACGTCATTCAGGCGATGCAGCAATACGTCGCGAAGCGCCAGATCGTGGAGCAGCAGTCGGATGCGGAGCGTCGGCAGTCGCTTGGCTATGAAGACGCGATGCGGAAGATGGGCGCCGGCATGTGTCCCGGGTGTGAGCGGCCGATCGTGGGCGGCGCCACCTCGACGACCAACTTCTGCGTGCACTGCGGGATGAAGCTGTTCGACAATTGCGGGGCGTGCAGCACGCGCAAGAACGCGTTCTATCAGTATTGCCCGACGTGCGGCGTGCCGGCGTCCGCGTCGCCCGCAGACGTCGCGGGCATCGCGTCCACGGCATAGGGCCTCGCGCGACAGCCGCCTGCGTTCGACCGCGGTGTGTTGCGCGACGGCTCAGGCGACGCCGTTGTCGCCTTCGCCCGAGCGGGACGGCTCGGCGGCGCGCTTCTCGGCCATGCGGCGCTCGAGGTCTTCGCGGGCGGTGCGCGCGGCCTCACGACCGGCATCCACGGCACGCGACACCTGTACCCGGCGCATGTCGAGCGAGGACCGCGCGCTGTCGAGGCGCGACTCGATGTCGGCCCGCGCCTGTGACAGCGCGTCGGTGACCTTCTCGCCGGCACGCTTGGTGGCGGCACCGGCCTTCTCTGCGCCGCGCCGGATCGTCTTGCGCGTCTCGACGCCGGACTGCGGAGCAAAGATCAGCGCCAGACCCGCGCCAATGACCGCACCGAGCAGGAAGGCGGAGAGCCCGGACGAGCTGTCGGACTCTTCCACGATGATGAGTTGATCGTCGTCGTTCCAGTGCTGGCGGGCCATATGCTCTGCTTCCTGTGGGAGACGGTGCGCGCCGGGCCTCAGCGCCCCGGTACAGCCTTGCCGGACGTGGAACGTACGAGACTGACCGGCGCCCGGTCACTCCCCTCCTCCTCTGCTGTGGGAGGCGCTCCTGACGGAACGGGCAGGGCGAGCATCGCGAGCAGTTCCTCGCGAAGTTGCGATTCCTTCAGTCCGAGCATCGCCGCCGCCTTGGGCAGGTCGCCCGAGAGCTGGGCAAAGGTGCGGAGCGCCATCTGCCGGTGTGCATCCGCCATCGACGATCCGACCGCGATCGTGACGGGGCCAAGGTGGTCGGCAGTGCCGCGCAGGTGGCGCGGCAGCAGGTCACTGGCACTGACCTCGGTGGTGCGCGCCAGGATCACCGCGCGTTCGATGGCATTCTTCAGTTCGCGCACGTTGCCGGGCCACGGGTACATCGCCATCCACTCGCGCGCGCCGTCGCCGAAGGTCGTCACGCGCTTGCCGTTCTGCTTCGCAAAGCGCTGGAGGAACGCCTCGGCAAGGATCAGGATGTCGGTCCCCCGCTCGCGGAGGGGCGGCAGCACGAACTCCACCACGGCCAGCCGGTAATAGAGGTCTTCGCGCAACTCGTTGGCCGCAATGGCCTTCTGCACATCCTTGTTCGTCGCGGCGACGATGCGGATGTCGACCGGAATCTCCTTCTTGCCGCCGAGCCGCCGAATGGAGCGCGTCTCGATGGCACGAAGGAGCTTCACCTGGATGTCCGTCGCCATCTCCGCCAGCTCATCGAGAAACAGCGTCCCACCGCTGGCGTTCTCGAATGCGCCGGTCTTTTCGTTCACGGAGCCGGTGAACGCACCCTTCTCGTGGCCGAAGAGTTCGTTCTCGAGGATTTCCTTCGGCAGCGCGGCACAGTTGAGCGCGTAGAAGGGCCCCTTGGCGCGGTCACTCTTCTGGTGGACGGCGCGCGCGACGAGCTCCTTGCCCGTGCCACTCTCGCCGAGCACGAGGACGCTGGCGTTCGTCGGCGCGACCGCTTCGATGAGCCCGTACACTTCGCGCATCGGCTCCGACTGCCCGATCAGCTCACCGAAGCTGGTGAGGCCTTCGAGGCGCGAGGACAGCTCGCGATTCTTCCGGCGCGTGGCCTCCTTCTCGATCGCCTTCGGAATCAGCGCCTTGAGCCGCGTCAGCTTCTGCTTGGTGAGCGGCTTCTCGATGTAATCGTAGGCCCCGAAGCGCATGGCCTCGACGGCCGTGTCGACGGATGCCTCGCCGGTAATGATGATGCATTCGACCAGGAGCTCGCGGGTGCGCACCGCCTCGAGTAACGCCATGCCGTCCAGGCCGGGCATCTTCAGGTCGGTGAGCACCAGCGCGATGTCGTCCTGCTCGAGCCGCGCGAGCGCGGCCGCGCCATCGTTCACGACGACGACGTCGTAGCCGTCGGCGGTGAGCACCGCCTCGAGGGGTGTGGTGACGGCGGGTTCGTCGTCGGCGACGAGGATCTTGGCGCTGGCCATGGTTGGGCGGACGGTTCAGGCGATCGGCGGAACGTGCAGGCGGAGCCCCTGTGACGTGGGCTCCACCCGTCCACCTGCATTTTGGAACTGCACAACCCATTCCACCGTGTCATCGAGCGCGACCGTCGCGGCCGTGACGACCTCCAGCGTTGCGCCCGTCGCGTCGGCGTGGAGGACGAACGCCGGGGTCGCCACGCCGTCGATCGCGAGGATCAGCGCCTCGAGCACCACGGCACGCATCAGCAACGCATCGACGGGCATCGAGGCCACCGTCGCGCCCTCGACGCGCACGGCGCGGAGTGGCACGAGGGCCGCGGCCTCGGTCACGATGCCGGCCAGGTCGGACGTCGCGCGACCACGCGCGAAGCCGATCAGCGCATTTGTCATCGCGGCGAGGCGTTCGATGTGCTCGGCGGCCACGGCCGCATGCCCCGCGACGGCGCGGAGGTCGCATGCCACGCCGCCGGCGCGCGCGGCAATCGCCTCGACCTGCATCGACACGACGCCAAGCGCGTTGCGCACGTCATGGGCGAAAGCCGTGATGGCGCGCGAGAGCGCGGCGTCGAGCAGCCGGCGAGACGCCCGAGACGACGCAGCGGCCGCCGCCTCGGGTGAGGGGGCGGCCGCTGCGTCGCGTCCCGCGATGGCGTCAGTCACTCAGGTCGGCATCATCCGGCGCGGCCACCACACCGGGCGCGCCGAACACCTTGTGCAGGCGCGGCGCCTTCACGAACTGCTTCACGTCGGCCCTGGTGCCGTTGATCCGGAGCTGCGTGAAGAGGAAGGTGAACTTCGCGTCATAGGCGGCCGCCAGCGCGGCCGTGATGTCGGCGGGGAGCGCCCAGAGCTGCTTCTTGAAGGGCCCGATCGCCTTCTTGCGCGTCTTGTAGAAGAACTGTTCGTCGGTGTCGGTCGCCTTCCGCTCCTCCTTCGCATGCACCAGCAGCCAGTCGTAGATCTCCTGCCGCAGGGCGGTCGGCAGGTGATCGAACATCATGTTCTGGAAGTTTGTGGCGAGGTGGATTTCCGCCGTCTCGGCGGCGGGGAAGAGGTTGAACTTGCCGTCGGGGAGCGTGCTGGCGCCGTGCTGCACCGCGCCCGACATGCCGTACGAGTCACGGGCGATCTCACCGAGCTGATTGAGCGTGTCGATGTCGAGCGCGACGTCGGCGATGCTGCCGTCGGGGAGCACCGTCCCGCCATGGCTGGTCCCGCTCTGCACGCTGATCTTGGAGAGACCGGCCATGCCGGGTGCCTGCGCGGCAAGCACGCGATTGAAGCCCTGCATGAAGGCATGCAGTTCTGCCGGCGTGGAGTTCTCGGTGCCCACCTCACCGATCTCGCCACCGAGCGAGATCGTCACACCCGGCGGCTCGGCGGCGCGCACGAAGCGACAGATGTCGACGGCGGTGTCGTAGTTCGGCGCCTGCTGCTCGTCGAGCGTCGGCTTCGAGAGGTCCACCAGCGTCGAGGTGTCGACGTCGATGTTGTAGAAGCCGGCGGCGACCGCCTCGGTGACGAGCTGCTTGACGGAGTTCACCTCGAGCACCGGGTCCACGGCGAACTTCTTGTGGTTCACCTGGAAGTGATCACCCTGCACGAAGACCGGGCCCCGGTATCCCTCGCGCAGCGCGGCGGCGAGGATGACGGCCACGTACTCGGCGGGTCGCTGCTCGGTATAGGCGATCTCGGAGCGCGCGATCTCGAGGATGAACGCGCCGGCATCGAGTGCGATGGCGGTGCGGAAGATGGACCGCATCGTGTCGTAGGATGCGGCACGGATGTTCATCGCGGGGACGGTGTAGCCGCCCGTCTTGCCGGCGCCGCGTGCCAGATACAGGTCATGGATCGAGGCCGGACGCACACCCATGTGCTGGCCCACCTCCCAGAGCAGCCACCGCGCATACTCCTTCTCCTCGTCACTGCCGAAGACGGCGGCCGCGACGACCGCATCCATGCGGTCGCTCGCCAGCAGCCCGGGATGCGTGACCGTCACGGTCGAACCGGACACGGTGACGCAGTCGGCGAGCAGCGCCGATGAGATGGCTGGAGCGGACATCAGGACCTCGGTGAAGGAAAAGGGGGGCCTGCGGAGCCCTGTGACGGCACGGATGACGAGAAGCTGGAAAGCTCCCCATCGCCGCCACGGGACACAAGTGAGCGCGCGTTCCTGATCAGACCATGCACCGCGGGTCGGGCTGGGCGAGCTGCCCGAACCGTGCCCGGTCGGCCTCGAAGCCGGGGCGGCCGAAGATGCCGTAGGTGAACTGCTTGCCGAGTTCGACACCGGGCTGGTCGTAGGCGTCGATGCCGTAGAGCGCGCCGGCGTAGGCGGTGGCGAACTCGAAGAGCATGATCAGCTCTCCGAGGTGGTGCGCGTCGACGTGCGGGATGCGGAGCACGCCGTTGGGCCGGCCGTTGCTGGCCAGCGCACCGGCAGTGGCGCGGCGCTCGGCGTCGAGCAGTGCGCCGATGGTGTTGCCGCCGAGGTAGGCGAGGTCGGGGTAGTCGGCATGCAGCGCGGGGATGGTGATGTCGCGTGCGAAGGCGTCGACGCTGATGAAGGTGACCGTCTTGTCCTGCGGTCCCTCCATGAAGTTCTGCACCTGGGCATGCTGGTCGGTGGCACCGAGCGCCGGGAGCGGTGTCGGTCCGACGTGCCCGCCGCCGGGGAGCACCTTGCCGAGGCTCTCGGCCCAGAGTTGCACGAACCAGCTGGCCACGTCGCGCAGCGCGTCGGCGTAGGGCATGAGCACGTGGATACTGCGACCGTTCTGCTGGTCGTGCCGCTGCTGCAGGACCGCGAACACGCCGGCGGGGTTGGCGGCCAGATCGGGGTGCTCGCAGCGCAGCCGCATCGCAGCGGCTCCGGCGCAGAGCGCGTCGATGTCGATGCCGATGAACGCGGCCGGGGCGAGGCCCACGGCGGTCAGCACGCTGAACCGACCACCGACGCTGGGGGGAATGTCGTAGGTGACGATGCCGTCAGTCTTCGCGATGGCGCGCAGCACGCCCTTCGCCGGGTCGGTGATGAATCGCAGCACCTTCGCCGGCCACTCCGCACCCAGCTGCGCCAGCCTCTCGCGCACCACGAGGTACTGCGACATGGTCTCGGCGGTGCCGCCGGACTTGGAGATCACGAGGACGCGGCTGCGGCGGAGGTCCACACGGTCGAAGAGTGCGGCCATCGAGACCGGATCGACGTTGTCCATCACGTGCAGCCGTGGCCAGCCGCCGCGTGCCGCGCGATCGAGCTCGTTCCACCGCGGCGGGCGCAGCGCACTGCGCAGCATGTTGGGGCCGAGGGCGGAGCCCCCGATGCCGCAGAGGATCACGTCGTCGATCTCGTCGCGTGAGGCGAGTGCGTCAGCCTGCAGCGCGATGCGCAGCGCCTCGTCGTGCGGCAGCTCCGGAAAGCCGAGTGTTCCCGCCGCGCGCCGTGCGGTGACGTCGGCGACCGCGGCGGTGAAGGCAGGCTGGGCCACGGAGAGCGTGTCCGCCGCCAGTGCGCCAGGGCAGGCCGGTTCGAGCATGTTGGTGAAGTCGTACTGCAGGGCCACGAAGTCTCCGGGTGCGTGCGGCGCGCGTTATTCGACGCGGACCGTCAGGCCATCAAAGGCGGGCGAGATGCCGGTGGGCAGCTCAGCCTCGAGGTCAGCGTGAAAGTTCTCGTGCGTGAGATGCGTGAGGTACGTGCGCTCGGCGCCGATCTCACGCGCGACGGCGACCGCCTCGGGAATGCTGAGGTGCGTCGGGTGCGCGGTGCGGAACAGGGCATTCAGGACCAGCACCTTGACGCCGCGCAGGATCTCCATGGCGCGCGGCGGCAGCGACTTGGCATCGGTCACGTAGCCCAGCCGGCCGATGCGATAGGCGGTGACCTCGAAGCGGCCGTGCGGCACGGTGAACGGGTGGACACCGAGATCGCCGATGGTCACCGGCACGTCGGGCTCGACGATGAAGGTCTGGCCCTCCGGCTTGGCGGTGCCTGGCATGGGGCGCATGGCGTCATCGAAGACGTAGCGGAACTTCTCGTGCAGGCTGCGCATGGTGCCGGCGGCACCGTACATCGGCAGCGGCGCATCGCGGCGGACCGAGATGGCGCGGATGTCGTCGAGGCCGTGGGTGTGGTCGGCGTGATCGTGCGTGAACAGCACGGCGTCGACGCGATCGATGCCGTTCGCGATGAGCTGCATGCGCAGCTCCGGCGGCGTGTCGAGGAGCAGGCGTGTGCCGCCCGCCGACTCGACGATGGCCCCGACCCGTGTGCGACGATCGCGCGGGTCGGGGGAGCGGCAGACGGCACAGTGACAACCAACCTGCGGCACACCGAAACTCGTTCCGGTGCCGAGGAAGGTCAGTCTCACACCGTCTCCACGCGCATGAAGTTGGTGCTGCCCGGCGTGTCGAACGGCACACCGGCGGTGACGACGATGTGGTCGCCCGCATCGGCGAGGTTGAGGCGGCGCACGGCGGCGAGCCCCTCGACGATGAGCGACTCGTACGAGTCGTGCCGCGGTACGAGTTCCGGCACCACGCCCCACACCAGTGCGAGCTGGCGATAGGTCTTCTCGAGGTCCGTGCAGGCGACGACCGTGACCGCGGGACGCATGCTCGACACGACACGGGCCGTCGACCCGCTCTTGGTGAAGCAGACGATGGCCGGCGCCTGCAGCATCTTGACGGCAGCGCTGACGGCGGACGCGATGGCCTCGGCGACGTCGTGCTTGTGATCGGGGAGGCGGCGGTTGTCCTTCTTCGGCCCGTCGAGCTTGGAGCGTTGCTCGATCTCGACGATGATGCGCTGCATGGCCTCGACGGCCAGACGCGGGTAGGCACCGGCGGCGGTCTCGGCGGAGAGCATCACCGCGTCGGTGCCATCGAGAATGGCATTGGCGACGTCGGAGGCTTCGGCGCGCGTCGGGCGCGGGTGCGTGATCATCGACTCGAGCATCTGCGTCGCCGTGATCACCGGGCGACCCAGCCGGTTGCAGAGCTGGATGATCTGCTTCTGTGCGACGGGGACACGCTCGAAAGGCAATTCCACACCAAGGTCGCCGCGGGCCACCATGATCGCATCGGAGGCCGCGACGATCGTCTCGATGTTGTTGAGCGCCACGTCCTTTTCGATTTTCGCGACGATCATCATGCTGCTCGGCACCAGGCCGCGCAGTTGCCAGAGGTCCTCGGCGCGGCGCACGAAGCTGAGTGCGAGGTAGTCGAGATCCTGCTCCACGGCAAAGGCGACGTCGGCGCGGTCCTTCTCGGTGATGGACGGAGCGGAGACCGCGATGCCCGGCAGGTTGATGCCCTTATTGCTCTTCAGCTCACCACCGAAGACGACTTCGCAGCGTACGCGCTTGCCCATCACCTGCAGCACGCGCAGCTCGAGCAGGCCGTCGTTGATGAGGATGCGGTTGCCGCTCGCGACGTCGTGCGCGAGCTGGGTATAGGTGACCGGGATGTCGCCGGCCTCCTCCTCGCCCTCGTGTGCCAGCACCACTTCGCGCCCGGGGACGAGCTGCAGCGGTTCGGAGAGCACGCCGATGCGGATGCGCGGCCCCTGCAGGTCACCGAGGATGGCGACTGGTTTGCGCATCTCGCGGGCGAGGTCGCGGACGAGGGCGATCGTCTGGGCGTGTTGCTCGTGGGTGCCGTGCGAGAAGTTGATGCGGGCCACATTCAGCCCCGCTTCGATCAGGGCGCCGATGCTCTCGCGCGTGGCGGAGGCGGGGCCGAGCGTACAGACGATCTTCGTCTTGGGGGCGGTGACGGACACGGGATCGGCGTCGAGTGGGAATGGCGCCGGTGATGCCGGGCCGCGGGCTCCTCCGACGCGCCCACGCGCCGGTGCCCAATCACGTCAACATAGCGGCACTAACCGTTCAATGCGGCCTCTGACGGGGTCCCAACCGCCGAATCCGGTCGCAATCCGGCTCCGAGTCGTGCGGCCGCGCCCGCGAGCAGTGCCGGCACCACGCCCAGTACCGCCACGAACACGTTCGGCTTGAGCTTCATGCTCGCGGCCAGCGACTGCATGAAGCCGCCGAGATTGCCGTAGGTCGCCGTCCAGGCAAACAGGAGAATCCAGGCCATCAGCGCGGCACCGGTGATGATGGCCACGCCGCCCCTGCGACGCGCACCGACGAGGCCGAGCACGAAGCCCACGAGCGGAAGCGCCCACCAGCCGATCACGAATTCGGCGGCGACGAAGAGTGCCAGCGCAACGGCGAAGAACATGGAGAGCCTGTGTGGAAGCAGGGAATGGCCGGGTGTCCCGGAAAGCTATCAGTGGCGAATGCCGCAGTGATGCGCCGTCGCCGCTCGGTGGGAACTACTGCCTCGGAGGGCATGCTCGCCGACACGGCGGGAGTCGCCGGCACGATTCCCCTCCGCTCCGTCTCGTCGGATGACACTGTCAGGGCAACAGACGCAACGAGGACAGCAGACGGCCGTTCGGGAATGCGCTCGCCGACTCCGGAGTGATGAGCGAGTCGAGCTGCCCGGTGCGCCATTTTTCCAGTCGGTCGTCGTAGCGCCGACTGGCAGGGTTGCCACTCTGCCCGCCGGGATAGATGGACCACGCGGTGCGCCGGTCCTTCGTCAGCTCCACGATCATGCGCCAGCTCGCACCGTGGCTGCCGGTCGCGCCGGACGACGGCGCGATGGTGCCGTAGCCCGAGGTGACGGCGAGGTGGTCGCGATTGAAGCCCGGCAGGTTGAGCAGGTGATGGACGTTGATGCCACCGGTGCGGTTCCAGTCCCAGCGGTCGCCGATGGGTCCGAGCGCCGTGGTGAGTGAGTCGAAGGCCGCGCCGAGTGCGGCGGTGAGGATCGCATCGCGTGACTCCACCGCGCCAGTCGTGCGACGATCGTCCCACCAGATGCTCAACGAATCGCGCATCAACTCGAGGAAGACGACCGAGGCCGGCGTGGCGACGGCAGGTTGGTCCGGCGCGGCACTGAGTTCATCCCAGGTGTTGCGCACGGCGCGCCGCATCGCCGCCTCGAACAGCGCCGGCGCGCGCGCATCGAGAGTGTAGCGATAATCCCAGCCACGGAGCAGCGCCGCCGCTGCGGAGAGTCGCGCATCTCCGCTGCGCTCGGCGGCCCGCACGAAATACGGTGCCAGCATGCGGGCCCGCACGTTGAGCGGGTCCATGTGCATCTGCCGCACCTTGTCCATGGTCACGGTGGAGTCTGCGCGCAGGATCTCGTTGATGCGTACGGCGCGCCACGGGTCGGGCCAGTTGGCGCCGATGTAGCGTGACACGATTGCGGGATCGAAGGGCTGCTGGTTGGCGCTGACGATGAATCCCTGCGCCGGATTGGTGACCTGCGGCATGCTGTCCACCGGGAACATGCCCGTCCAGTCGGAGGCGCGGGTGTTGCCGTTGCGGACGTACGTGCCTTCACCGGCGGCCGGGCGGATCGGGTACTCGCCATAGGCGCGAAGCGCGATCGTGCCGGCGCGGTCGGCGACGAGCATGTTCTGCGTCGGCGTGCGGTACGGCAGCATCGCCGCCTGCCACTGCGAAACCGAGTGCGAGCGCGTTGCGGCGACGAAGCCATCGAGCTCGTTCGATTCGTCGTGCGCGGTCCAGCGGAAGCTCAGCAGCCGCCCGTTCTCGCGCATGGTCGGGCCGCGGTGGGTGTAGTAGACCGTGTCGGTGGCGATGACGCTGCCCGCCGGCAGCCGGAACGTCTCGACGCGCGGCGTGAGCGTCTCCCACTTGCCGTCGAGGCGGTAATGCGTGGGGTGCGCGGCCGAGTCGACGTCCTCGAGGAAGTAGTCCGCGACATCACCGCCGGTGTTGGTGAAGGTCCAGGCGACATCCCGATTGAAGCCGATCACGATCGTGGGCGAGCCGGGGAAGGTCACGCCGTAGACGTCGAGCGAATCCTTCACCACCAGGTGCGCCTCGTACCAGATCGAGGGGAGCGAGAGATCGAGGTGGGGATCACCGGACAGGATGGCACCGCCGCTGGCCGTGCGTGACGGTGCAACCGCCCAGTTGTTGCTGCCGAGCGCATCACCGGTCTGCTCGGCGCCGGGCATGGCGAGGGCGGTGTGTTCGAGCAGGTCGGCAGCGGCGCCAGGGGCGAGCAGCGACGTGTCCGGCGCACCGGGCGGCGGGAGCGCGGCCCAGGCCTCACGCGGTGCGGTCCGGCCGGGCACGGGCTGGATCGGCTCCTGCAGCGGCATGTTGCGCGGGAAGAGTGCATCGGCGGCCGTGCGACCGACCAGCGCCGCGATGCGCGTGCGGCGGAGGTCGTCGGGATTGTAGGCGAGCGTGAGCGCCATGCGCATCAGCAGGTACACCGAGTACTTCGGCTCCCAGCGCGCCATTGGGGTCGCGCCGAGGAGTTTGTATTCGACCGGCGTCGTGGCTGGCGTCATCTGCGCACGCCAGGCGTTCACGCCGGCGGCGAACGCGCGCATCGCGCGGTGACCTTCGCTGCTGCTGTCGAGCGCGGCCCACTTCCGTTCCGCTGCCCAGCCCAGGCCAAGCTGGCGGGCCTCGCGATCGAGCGGCAGCGCCCGCGCGCCGGCCAGTTCGGTGAGCGTGCCCGACGCGGCACGATAGGTGAGTTCCATCTGGAAGAAGCGATCGCGCGCGACGGCGTAGCCCAGGGCGCGGTAGGCATCGCGTGTATTCGCCGCATACACGTGCGGCACACCGCGATCGTCGAACAGCACACGCGTGCTGTCGCCCATGCCGGCGATGTGTTGCTCCTCCTGCGCGGGCAGGTCGGCGTTGCGCAGGCTGGCGGCGGCGCCGGTGAGCGGGTCGAGGAGTGCGCCCAGCGGCGGGATGCCCTTCGACGGGACGCCACGCGCGTTGACGTAGATGAGCGCACCAAGTGCGACGGCACTGGCGATGGTTCCGGCGAGACCGCGGGCCATTGTCTGTCTGGGCTGAATGCACGGGAGGCTGCCCACACGGCGCAGGCAGCCTCCTTCGTTGGTCGTGCGTACGATGGTCGTGAAAGGGACGTGGACTACACGGTCTCGACGGGCACACGCCCGAGCGATCGCAACTTCGACTCGAGACCGGTCAGCAGCGTGTCGAACGACGTCTGGAAGCTGGCGAGCCCTGCGACGAGCAGTTTATCGGTGACGGCGACGAGGCTGATGCCTTCGCTGGCGAGGGCCTGCAGCAGGTCGCGCGCCTCATCGACCCCACGATCGATGGTGCGAGCAGTGTCACCATGGTCCTGGAAGGCGGCGATGGTGGCCGGCGGCATCGTGTTGACCGTGTCGGGCCCGATGAGCTGCTCGACGTACATGACGTCACGGTACGCGGGATTCTTCACGCCGGTGCTGGCCCACAGCAGCCGCTGCACGCGAGCACCGCTGGCGCGCAGCTTCTCCCACCGCTCACCCGAGAAGTGCTTCTGGAAGAGCGCGTAGGCGAGCCGGGCGTTGGCGATCGCGGCCTTACCCTTGAGCGCACCGATGCCGGAGCGCGCGGAGGCGTCGGCGTCGGCGATCATGGCATCGAGCCGGGCATCGACTTCGGTGTCGACGCGGCTGACGAAGAAGCTCGCGACGCTGGCGATGCGGTGCAGGTCACCGCCGGCCTTCTTGCGATCCTCGAGTCCGGAGAGGTAGGCCTCGATCACGCGGGCATAGGCCTCGACGGCGAAGAGCAGCGTGACGTTCACGTTGAGCCCATCGGCAATGAGGCGGCGCAGTGCCTTCGACCCTTCCTCGGTGCCGGGGACCTTGATCATCACGTTGGGACGGTTCACCAGCTTCCAGAGGCGGTGCGCCTCCTCGACGGTGGCGTCGGCGTCATTGGCGACACCGGGCGAGACCTCGATCGAGACGTAGCCGTCGGTGCCGCCGGACTGTTCGTAGACGGCACGGAACTGGTCGCAGGCAGTCCGGACGTCGTCACTCTCGACGAGCTCGAACAGCTGCCACGGCGTCAGATGATCCGGCGCGGCGGCGAGCTGTGCGTCGTAGGCGGTGCCGGTGGCGAGGGCCTTCTCGAAGATCGTCGGGTTGGACGTCATGCCGGTGAGGGCATCGTCGGCGATCTGTCGGGTGAGGCCGCCGTCGGAGAGGATGGTGCGATCGATATAGTCGAGCCAGACGCTCTGACCTGCAGCGTGCAGCTGGTGCAGTCGGGAATGCGGCATGCGCGGAGGGTGCGGCGAGAAAGCGGTGACGGTGTGCCAGCCGAAGGCTGAAAGATAGCGGTGGGTCAGCCATCCGTGGAAACACGCGCGGGGCACGGGCCGCACCCGATCGGTGCGATCCCTGCCCCGCGCGGCCCGGTGGCGCGGCGCGCCGCCGCGGCGGTCAGGTCACGGGACGATCGTGACCGGAACCGAGAACTCGGTCTTGCCCCACGACATACGAAGCGTTGCGGTGGCCGGACCGGTCGTGGCCGTACCCGGCTCGAGCACGATCACGAAGGCATCGCGGCTGTCCGAGAGCGTGCGGGCCGTCATCGCGACGCGGCCGAGGTCCTGATCGGCCTTGTACTCGGTGCCCCACTGGCCGGTCTGCTTGTTGATGATCAGCTGCATGCCGGCGGCCGGGGACCAGAGGCTGTAGAGCGTGTAGGCACCCTTCGGCACGGTCAGCGTGCCGATGGTGAGATTGGCCTCGGTGACGAACGACGTGGCGGCGTTGGCGCCGGTACGCCAGACCTGACCGTTCGGGATGAGGCCACCCTCGACGGCTCGGCCACGGGCAAAGGGCTGGCCGTAATCGACGGTGACCTTGAGCGGCGCGGCGCCGCGCACACCCGTGCTCACGGCCATCACCGTGCTGGCCCGCGGCGAGGCGGCGGGCGTGAGGCGGCCGGCCGGGGGCGCGGCCATCGTCATGCCACCCTGAGCGACTGCGGGCGCGGCACAGGTGAGCAGGACTGCCGAAAACGTGAGAAGGCGACGCATGGTGTCTGGACCAGTGGAGTTTGAGTAGGCGCCCGGCGAGAGTGGTCTGGGCGCAGCGACAAAGGTATGCACGAGGCGGCATGGATGTTCCCCCTGTCCATCGCCGACGGAAGCGACCACATTCGCCCCGTGACCCTCGCTTCCGTCGCGTTCGCCGCGCTCGTCGTCCTCCAGGGCAGCGCCGCCCTCCTGCTGATCCTCCGCCTGCTTCCGGGCCGCACCCGCAAGCCGCCGATCGAGCCACTGCACGGCGACGCACACGCCGGCCGCGTGACCGTGGTGGTCACCAGCCTCGACGAGGTCCACCGGATCGGCCCGTGCCTGGATGGCCTGCGGCGGCAGGGGCCGGCGATGCTCGAGGCCCTCATCGTGGACAGCCGCTCGAGCGACGGCACGTGGGAGCTGATCCAGGCGGCGGCGGCGAAGGATTCGCGGATCGTGCCGATGCACGACGACCCGTTGCCGCCGGAGTGGGTAGGCAAGGTGTGGGCGCTGGAGCATGGGCTTCGGCACGCCAGGGGCGAGTGGGTGCTGGGCATCGACGCCGACACCACGCCGCAGCCGGGGCTGGTGGCCGCCGCGGTGAACGCCGCCGAGCAGATGGGCTACGACGCGGTGAGCTTTGCGCCGCGCTTCAACGAGATGACCGTGGCCGAGCAGTGGCTGCAGCCATCGATGCTGGTGACGCTGGTCTATCGCTTTGGTGCGGCGGGAGAGAAGGCCCCGCCGCCGGATCGGGTGATGGCGAACGGCCAGTGCTTTCTCGCGAAGCGGTCAACGCTGCTGGCGCATGGCGGCTACAGCAGCGCGCGCCGGAGCTGGTGTGACGACGTGACGCTGGCCCGCCACATGGCGCGCAACGGCGCACGGGTCGGCTTCCTGGATGGTGCGAGGATCATCGGCGTGCGCGCCTACAGCGGCATCGGGCAGATGTGGCGCGAGTGGGGCCGGTCGATCGACCTGAAGGACGGGACGACGCCGTTCACCCAGTTCCTGGACGTGTGCTTCGTGCTGCTGGTGCAGTTCGTGCCGCTCCCCGCCCTGCTGCTCGCGTTCCTGGCGGGTATTCCGGACCGCGCACCGGGGACGTTCGGGGCGGCGTTCGTCTGGCTGAACATGGCGCTCGTGGCGATTCGGGTGCTGCTCAATTTCGGGCTCGCCGGCTCGTATGCGGAACGGCACTGGACCTTCTGGCTCTCGTTCACGGCGGACCCCGTGGCGGCAGTGCGCATCGTGCTGTCGTCGCTCAAGCGTCCGCGGCAGTGGCGCACGCGGCAGTACGACGCGGACACGGTGATCGCCTGAACTGCGCGGCGTGCGCCATCTATCGGTCGTGGCGCTGCGGGCATCGTCAACTCCGTTCACGCAGAGGCGGGGAGCAGCAGAGGTGAGGAGAGTCCGGCGCGATCGGCAACCACGGGTGCGTCGCGCCGGTGTGTGAAACGGATCTGTGGTCGCGGCGTCAGCTCGATTGCAGCGAGGTCTGGCGCAGGGCGACGAGCCACGCACCGGAACCGACCGCCAGGGCAAGCGTGAGCGAGGCGACCGTCGTGTGTTCGTGGCGGAGCATGAAGACGCTGGCGGCGACGGCGATGGTGGCGAGGCGTGCGAACTCCATGCCGACGACCCAGTGCTTCCCCTCGAAGATCGCGCCGACGTTGGCGAGGCCGATCGTGACGAGGAAGAGCATCGCCGCGATCTCGTGCGCCGCGAGCGTGCCGGCGGCGACGAGGGTGGCGTAGGCGGCGGCGAGGATGGCGAGGAACTGGCCGGCGGCATATAACTGCTGTGCACGTGGCACCACGGGGTCGAACTGCGGCGCATGCAAGGGCCAGGCGACGGTCGGCGCCACATCGTCGATGAGATCAGGTGGCACGAAGCCGGGGTGCCCGAACACGATGTGCCACTTGTCGCGCCAGCGCCGCGTGCGCCAGGCGTTGCGTGCGATGCCGGCAAAGACGTGCACGTTCGCCCACACGGGATTCCAGCTGCCGAGTGGCGTCGTGATGCCGTACACCACCGGCTCGACCTCCGGCTCGAAGGTGCCGAAGAGGCGGTCCCAGATGATCAGCGCACCGGCATAGTTGCGGTCCTGATATTGCGGATTGACGCCATGGTGCACGCGGTGATGCGATGGCGTGTTGAGCCACCACTCGAGCCACGCGGGCAGGCGATCGATCTCGCGGGTGTGGATCCAGAACTGGTAGACGAGGTTGAGGGCGTAGCAGGTGGCGAACAGCTCCCATGGGAGTCCGATGACCGCCAGCGGCACGAAGAACACCCAGCTCAGCACCCCGTGCAGCGCGCTCTGTCGCAGCGCCACGGTGAGGTTGTACTCCTCGCTGGAGTGGTGCACCACGTGGCCGGCCCAGAGGAGGTGGATCGTGTGCGAGTACCGGTGGAGGAAGTAGTAGGCGAGGTCCACCAGCAGGAACGCCGCACTCCAGCTCGTCCACGCGCGCCAATCCACACCGAGGGCGCCGGGCACGGTCGCGTCACCGAAGGGCACCCGTGCGATCCATTCCGGGAGAAGCCCCGCACGCTGCAGCGAGAGGTGCCGGACGCACCAGGCGTAGATGCCGAGCACGAGCAGCTTCGTGAACACGCCAAGGAGCTGGCTGAGGATGCCGCAGGAGAGATCGCTGATCGAGTCGTTGAGCCGGTAGACCGCGGCGTGACGCCGCCGTGCGACCGCCAGCTCGATCAGGATCAGCAGGAAGAACAGCGGAATCGACGCTTCGATGATGGCCATGGCAGGGAAAATAGCTAGAATCCTGCATGACCCAGCCCCTCTCCCGACGCGAATTCGTCAGCCGAGCCGCCCTCGTGGCGGGGCTCGGCGCGCTGACTGCCAGCCGCAGTGCCGGCGCGCTGCCCCCCGCCACCCGCATCACGGTCTACAAGGACCCGCAATGCGGCTGCTGCCGGAACTGGAACACCGCGATGCAGAAAGCCGGCTTCACCGTGGATGTCCGTGACAGCCAGGATCTTGCGACGGTGAAGGGCTCACTGGGCGTACCGCAGGATCTCGCGTCCTGCCACACGGGGGTGGTGGCGGGCTATCTGTTCGAGGGGCATGTGCCCCCCGACCTGGTGCAGCGGGTGCTGCGGGAGAAACCGGCGATCGCGGGACTGTTCGTGCCGGGGATGCCGGGGGGCTCGGTCGGCATGGAAGGGCCGAACCCGGAGCGCTACGACGTGATCGCGCTGGGCCGCGACGGGCGCCGCACGGTCTACGCGACGCGCATGGGTCGCTCGGCCGCCTGACGCGGTCGATCAGCGATACAGCCGGTCCACCCGTGTCGCTCGCTCAAATCGCGCGGCATCGCGGCGCCAGTCACGGAGCAGATCGGTACTCGCGGCCCACCCGGTGTCGAGCGCGCGCTGCAAGGCCGAACCGCCGCCGAGCTTCGCAAGGAAGGCGTCCCGCCATGCGAGTTCGCGCGGGTGCCGCCGCCTGATCGTCGAGAGCAGGAGCACGCCGACGCGCACCGGCTCGATCGTGTTGCGATCGGTGACGGTCACGCGAACCATCGGGATGGTCAAGCCACCATGCTTCTGGCCGGCGGCGATGGTGCGGGAGACGGAGTCGAACTGCACACCCCGCATGCCGGAGCCGTTGAGCACGCGTGCCACGTCGCCGGCGTCGCTGAGCCAGGGTGCGCCGATCAGCTGAAAGGGCGCGTCGGTGCCACGCCCTTCGCTGAGGTTGGTGCCTTCGACGAACACGGTCCCGGGGTAGAGCAGCGCGGCATCGAGCGTCTTCAGGTTCGGCGAGGGCGCGACCCATGGCAAGCCCGTCTCATCGTACCACATCGAGCGGCGCCAGCCCTGCATCGGCACCACCGTGACCTGCGGCGCCTTCAGCTGGCCGGTGCGCACGAGATGCCGGAGCAGTTCGCCCGGCGTGAGGCCGTAGCGCAGGGGCACGGGATACTGCCCGACGAATGAGCGGTACGCGGTGTCGAGGATGTTGCCCTGCACGACGTCGCCTCGCACCATCACGGGTCGATCGCAGACGATGAACGGCACGCCGGCCTTGGCGGCGGCTTCGGCGGAGAGCGCCATCGTCCACGCGTAGGTGTAGGTGCGCGAGCCGACATCCTGGATGTCGTAGACGAGCACGTCGATCGTCGCGAGCATCTCCGGCGTGGGCACCTGGGTGCTGCCGTAGAGGGAGAAGATGGTGACACCGGTGGCGCTGTCCACCGAGCTGGCCACATGCTCGCCGGCCTGTGCCAGCCCGCGCAGCCCGTGCTCGGGGCCGAAGAGCGCGGCGAGCCTCACGCCGGGGGTGCAGGCCAGCAGGTCGATGCTGCTGACGCCGGCGGCATCGCGGCCGGTGTGGTTGGTGATCAGGCCAACCCGCTTGCCGCGGATCAGGTGGATGGAGTCGCGCAGGAGCACCGTGATCCCTGGCGTGACGATGGCGGAGGCCTGTGCCGGGAGCGCGGTGGCGCAGGCGAGCGCGACGACGAGCGCAACGGTGCGTCGGAGCATGATGTGCGGTGGAGAAATGGGGGTCGAGGAGGTCGCCTGAATGTGGCGGGCCGGCAGGGGTGCCGAAACACCCGGTCACGACTGCCGGCGGAGCCGCGTCTGAGGGTCGCCGGTTGGCGATCGCGACCGTTTGGTCTCAGACGCGGGGTGGCGGCGGACCGACCGGCCGGGCTCAGTTCTGGCTAACCTCTTATCACGTAACGTTTTAGGCTCAGTTGTCGGAGCGTCCTCCGGGCCGCGCACGGAGTGCGCGCCGGAACTTTCGTAACCCTCCCCATTGCACGTTGGTGGTACACGGTTGAGAATCGACGAGCATCCCAACCCATTCTCCCCGATGTGGCCACTCGACGAACTGAATGACGAGAGCACGGACGTCCGGCTGACGTTCGGTCGGCGCTACGGATGGCACCTGCGCGAGGCTGCCGACGCGCTGTTCCAGACGGACGGCGACCACGGCCGGCTCGCGGCGTTGTGGGTGCAGCAGATGCTGCATCGCGGCGAGCTGTTTCAGGACTGTGATTCCGATCGCGTCCTGCTGCGGCTGACGATCGGTCCGTGGACGTTCGACTTCGACATCTACTGGGATCAGGCGGGGGGGGCACAGCCGGTGCGCGCCGCCCTGCCGGACACGCTGTTCCGCGACTGCTTTTCGGTCACGGCCAGCGATTATGCCGACGAGGAACTGGCCACGTTGCGCGCCGCAGTCGCGGCGTCCGGCGCGGACGTGACGGACACGCTGATCCCGCGGCTCTCCCGGCTGCAGTCGCTCGACCACTGACCGTCGTGCTCAGCTCCCGACGATGCCCAGCGTGGCCTCGTCGCGTGCGAGGTAGTTGGTCACGTAGTCGTGCACCGCGTCTTCGAGGCTGCTGAACTTCACCGGGCAGCCCGCCGAGGTGAGCTGCGACATCGACGCCTGCGTGAAGTACTGGTAGCGGTCGCGGATGGCTTCGGGCATGGGCACGTAGCGGATCTGCGGCGGGCGCTTCATGGCGTGGAAGACGGCACGCGCGAGATCGTTCCAGCTCCGCGCGCGGCCGGTGCCCAGGTTGAACAGGCCGTTCACCTGCGGTGCGGCGACGAGCCAGGCGACGACCGCAGCCGCATCCTTCACATAGACGAAGTCGCGCTGCTGCTCGCCGTCGGCAACATCGGGGCGGTGCGACTTGAAGAGTTCGAGCGTGCCGGTGCGCTGGATCTGACGGTGTGCCTTGCAGACGACGCTCATCATGTCGCCCTTGTGGTACTCGTTCGGGCCGAAGACGTTGAAGAACTTGAGTCCGACGATCTGCTGCAGCAGACCGCTGCGCGCAGCCTGCAGGTCGAAGAAATGCTTGCTGAACCCATACATGTTCAACGGCACCAGCGACTCGAGGCGCGCCGGATCGTCATCGAAGCCGCCGGCGGCGGCCCCGTACGTCGCGGCACTGCTGGCGTAGATGAAGCGGGCGTGCCGCTCCATCGACCAGGCGCAGAGCTCGCTGGTGTAATGCGTGTTGTTCTGCAGCAGGTAATCGGCATCGCGCTCGGTGGTGGCGGAGCAGGCGCCGAAGTGGATGACCGTGTCGGCCTGGAAGGCGCCGGAATTGCGACGCAGCGTCGCGAGGAAGTCGTCCTTGTGCAGCGCGTCGGTGATGCGCAACCCGACGAGATTCTTCCACTTGTCGCCCGAGCGCAGGGCATCGACGCAGATGATGTCGTCGTACCCGAGCTTGTTGAGCTGCCAGATCGTGGCGCTGCCGATGAAGCCTGCACCGCCGGTGACGATGAGGCGATGCCGCGAGACGGAACGTGAGGACATTGGGATGCGATGCAGGGTCAGCCTGCAATCTACCGCCACGCCGTACGTCGCGGCACGCAGGCCGCGATCGTCAGCCGAGTGCGAGCGTGAGCCGCGCGACGAGTGTGTCGATCCAGGCCGCCTCGAGGTCGGCCATGCGCGCGCCTCGCCCACGGTCCGGGGCCGACGTGAGCAGGCCCTGCGCGCTCGGGTGCGGCAGTGCGATCACACGGATGGGCAGGTCGAGGCGCGTCACGACGGCGGCGGCCACGCGCCCGAGGCAGCACACCCGGTCGGCACCGCGCGCCATCGCGTACTGCACGTCACCGCGGAGCCGTGCCAGATTCGCGGCGCTCTCGCGCTCGGCGCGCGTCGGCGCACGGAAACGATGGCCGTCGTCGGTTGGACAGCGATCGTAGGCGTTGGTGAGCAGCACCTGCGTGACGATCGGACGGACACCGGCGGCGAGCAGGGCGGCGCCATCCCACGGCACGCCATCGGGGGTGGGACCGGCCCAGGTGAGGAGCCCGGCCCGCGACAGTGCGGTGTAGAGCGGCCGGCCGGCCCGGTCGCCGAAGAATGGAATCCGCGACCGGTCAGCGCCGCGGGGCCCAGGCGCCTCGCCAACGAGCACGGCACGGATCGGCGCGTCAGGAGCAGCCGGATGAAGCGGCGGCACCGGCACACCGCTGATGCGCGCCGCCGCCGGTGCCGCCGGCGTCTCGGGCGCGGCAGGCTGCGTGGTGCGCTTGCGGGCGGCCGGCAATCAGATCCCGTTGCGACGCAGCGAGACGCGACCATTCGTGGAGCGGATCACGATCGCGCGCCCGCCCTCGCCGAGTGAGCCGCGGAGGCGGTTGCGGCGGAGTTCGCCGGACACGGTGACGGGGAAGTCGGTGGTCACGCTGCCGTTGGTGGTCGACATGTCGAGCTCGGCGGCGATCGACGGCGGCGCGAAGACCGTGACGGACCCGTTCGTGCTGCTGAAGCGCATCGGCTGATCACCCACCGGGCTGCCGATGGTGGCCGTGATGCTGCCGTTGGTGGTGACCGCGTTCACCTGCCCACCGGCGGTGCGCACCGTGACGCTGCCGTTCGTCGTCGCCGCATCGACCTCGGACGTGACGCCGTCCACCGCGACGCTGCCGTTGGTGCTGCGGGCGTAGACACGGACACCGTCGGGGACGCGGACGACGATCGGGACGCTGATGTCGGGGCCACCGCGCCAGCCGCCAGCGTCGTAGCTGCCGCGGGCGCCGTCATCGGCGCAGCGCATGTCGGGGCCCCAGAGTGCACAGACGACGACGTCACCATCGCCGCGCATCACGACGTCGAAATGGACGATGGCGGGATCGCCACGCCTGACCATGCGCTCGGCAGTGACCTCGACGCCGGAGCCCGGGGCACCGCGCTCGACGCGGATGCTGCCGTTCATGTCGTGCACGCGAATGAAGCGCCCTGCGGGGACCGTGCCGGCCCAGCGGAAGGTGGTGCCGTCGTCGGACTGCTGCGCGAGGAGCGGCGCGGTGGCAAGAGTGGTGAACGCGGAGACGGCGAGCAGGAGCGGGAGGCGGCGACGCATGATCGGCTCGTGGTGGAGGATGCTCCGGCATACGGTGGGTGCGGAGGACCGGTTTCGCCGGCGTGGAAACGCGTGGCGGCTGGGGAGGTGGGCGCGGTATCGTCCGGGTGGGGCCCCGCAGTTGAGGCCTCAGCGTATCTGCCCCCGCCGTTGCCGCCACCACTGCGCCCGTTGCCCCCGCCGCGCTCACCCGTCACTCCCACATGAAGAAGCTCCTCGTCATGGTCAGCAGCGTCCTCGTCAGTTCGCTCTTCGGCTGGGCAGGCTCGGAATTCGGCGTGATGACCGGATTCATGCTCGGCACCATCGGCGGCGGCCTCGGGATGTACGCCGGCGCACGCCTCGCTGATCACCTCGGCGCCTGACCAGCGCTCAGCGGAACTCCACCCGCACGATGCGGCCGCGCGGCCCGGCCAGCCATGCCACGCTGCCGCCACCGAAGTCCACGCTCCAGTAGGGCGCCGCGTCGAGCAGCGTCCACGTGGCGCCCTCGTCGCCCGACCAGACGGCCCCGCCCGGCCCGACGGCGATCCACACCGGGCGCCCGCCCGCCACGCCGTACGCCACGCCGTACAGTGCGCCTGACGTCGGAGGCTCGCCGGCGGTCGTCCACGTCGCTCCGCCGTCATTGGTGCGAGCCACGCGCGCACCAGTCGCCGTGCCGCTGATCACACCGCCGACCGCAACGCCATGGACCCGATCGCGAAACGCGAGGCCGGTGACACCGGCGCCCGCACCCGCCACCAGCGGCACCGTCGTGGCGGACCATCGCCGCCCACGATCGGTGCTGTGCAGCACCCGCGGTGTCGCGGCAGAGCCGGTGCCGATCCAGGCGTCACCAGCCGCGTTGGCCACGGCGCAGGTGCCGCTGGCGGCGAACCCGCCCTCGCCCGGCAGCACATCGACGGTGCGCACGCGCCACGTGGCGCCGTTGCCGGTTTCAAGGATCGGCATGCGCCCATTCTTCGAGTCGCTGATGGCGAAGCCGCGCCGCTCATCCCAGAACGCCATGCAGTCGTAAAACGCAGCCGTATCGGCGTTCACGAACTGCGGGGTCCATGTGGCACCGCCGTCGATCGTCTGCAGGATGCGCGACGCGGGGCCGTTGCCAGCCGCCATGATCCAGGCGCGGGAGGCATCGAGGGCATGGATGTCGCGGAACTGCATGCTGTCCAGTCCCGGGACGACCATCGCGGTCCAGGTGGCGCCACCGTCGGTGGTGCGCGTGACCGTGCCACGATGCCCGCTCACCCAGACGACGCCGGGTGCACCTGTGGCGACGCTGACGGCCTGCAGCAACGAGGTGGTGCCGGACTGCTGGACGGTGAGCACCGGTGCCTGCGCCGCTGCCGCACGGCCGGCCACGGCGAGGAGCGCGGCGAGTCGGGCGAGATCCCTCACGCGTGCGCGGGCATGGCGGCTCCCGGCGCGGCCTTCACCTTGAACATCGCGGCAAAGATCAGCAGCACGCCGAGCGCACCCATCGCGGGGACGAACCAGATCTTCGTCCAATCGTGGGTGACGACACCACTCGCACTGGTGGCGATGACGTTCGCGTCCACGACCATGCCGGACAGCTTGGAGCCGATGAGCTGACCCGCGCCGAGTGTGACCAGCGCGATGAACCCCTGTGCCGCGGCCCGGATGCTGATGTCGGCTTTCTGGTCGACGTAGATCTGTCCTGTCACGAAGAAGAAATCGTAGCAGACACCATGCACGAGCAGGCCAAGATAGAGCATCCACATCCCGCTGCCGGCGTTGCCATAGGCGAACAGGAGGTAGCGGAAGGTCCACGTCGCCATGCCGATCAGCAGCAGCTTCTTGATGCCAAGTCGGGCGAAGAAGAACGGCATCAGCAGCATGAAGCCGATCTCGGACATCTGGCCGAGGGTCATCTTCGCGGCGGCATTCGCGACGCCGATCTCGTTCAGGAAGGGATTGGCGAAGGCGTAGTAGAACTGCAGCGGGATGCAGAGCAGGAACGAGCCGAGCACGAAGACCGCGAAGGAGCGGTCCTTCATCAGCGCCAGCGCATCGAGCCCGAGGATGTCACGCACCGACAGCTTCTTGCCGGCGTTGTGCGGCGGGGTGTGCGGCAGCGTCAGGCAGAAGAGCCCCATCACCAGCGAGGCACCGGCGCCGAGCAGCAGCGGCAGCGCGGTCTTCTCGGCGCTGACGCGCACCGCTTCACCGGCGACGCTCTGTTCGGGGAGGAACCCGATTGCCCAACCGGCCGCGATGAAGCCGATCGTGCCGAGCACACGGATGCGCGGGAACTCCGTCGCCGGGTCCGACATGTGATCGAAGGCGAGCGCGTTGGTCAGCGCGAGCGTCGGCATGTAGCAGAGCACGTACACGAGAAACAGCGGCCAGAACGCGGCGAAGCTGGACTGCGTGGCAGCGACGTACAGCACCGCGGCGCCCGCCACGTGCAGGAACGCCAGCACCTTCTCCGTCGAGAAGAAGCGGTCCGCGATCATGCCGACGAGGAACGGCGACAGGATCGCGGCGATCGCGGGCAGCGAGTAGGCGGTACCGATGTCACCGCCGCTGGCCTTCAGCGCGTTGCCGAGGAACGTGCCAAGGGTCACGAGCCATGAGCCATAGATGAAGTATTGCACGAACATCATGGCGGACAGGCGGACGCGGATCGACCCGGCGCCCGGGGTGGCAGTGGTCATGGCAGTTCCCTGATGCGCATGGCGCGGATGCTGAGCTTCCCGGTGTGGTCGCCCTGGATGGATAGGAAGCCGCGCGGAGCGAGGCCGTAGTTGGGGTACTCGTGGAACTTGCTGGCTTTCACCTTCGCGGCCCAGTCGGCGCTCTGCAACTCGTAGGCGACGACCTTCTGGCCGTTGAGCCAGTGCTCGACGGCGTTGCCGTTCACGACGATCTTCGCGCTGTTCCACTGGCCGGCGGGCTTCACGACGCCGTGCGTGGCCGGATAGATGGCGTACGCCGCGGCGGCGCGGCGGGTGGTGTCCTTGCCGTCGGGGTGGCGGGCATCGTCGAGCAGCTGATACTCCGGGCCACTCCAGTACGGCATGTCGTACTCCTCGGTCACGCGGTAGAACACCCCCGCGTTGCCGCCCTCGGCCAGCATCCAGTCGAACGCCAGCTCGAAGTTCGCATACTGGTTGCGGGACTGCAGGTCGCCCCGCTCACCATCCTTGGACAGGACGCCGTCGGTCACGGTCCATCCCGTCGGCATGGTGTCCTGCTTCCACGCGCGCCACTGGCTCATGGTGGCGTCGAGCAGCGCGACCGATTCCACGAGTACCACCTTCTCGTTCGAGGGCTTCTCGAGCGCCAAGTCACCCGGTTTCGTACAGGCGGCGAGCGCCACGCCAGCCAACAGCAGCAGGGCCCTCCGTCGTGTTCTGGTGCGCATCAGCGCCTCCGTGCATGGAATGAAGCGACTCACGGCAGTGCCCGGATCCGCATGTTGCGAAGGCCGAGCGAGCCGTTGTGGTCACCCTGGATGGCAATGAACCCGCGCGGGGCACGGCCGAAGTTGGGATACTCGCCGAACTTACCGGCCTTGACCCGCGCGGCCCACTCGGGGCTCGACAGGTCATACGCGACGACCTGCCGTCCGTTGAGCCAGTGCTGCACGGCGGTGCAATTGACCACGATCCGCGCGCTGTTCCACTCACCGAGCGGCTTCGTGCCGCCGCCGGGTGGCGCGTAGAGGCCGTACGCGCTGGCCGAGGCCAGCGTCAGGTTCTCCTGCTTCGGATCCATCGCCTCGTCGCGAAGCTGGTACTCCGGACCGCTCCAGTACGGCTTGTCGTACTCGTCGGTCACGCGATAGAAGACACCGGCGTTGCCCATCGGCCCGATCTTCCAGTCGAACTCCAGTTCGAAGTTCGCAAACTGCGCGCGCGTGGTGAGATCGGTCACCGCGCCCTCCTTGGAAATCATGCTGTCGCTGACGACCCAGCCAGCGGGCATGGTATCCATCTTCCAGCCGCGCCATTGCGACATGCGCGCATCGAGGAGTGGCATCCACGTGGCGCCGGCGGCCACCGATGGTGTGGTGCCGACCGCGCTGTCGATCGCGGCAGGCTTGTCGCCGCGACAGGCAGTGAGTGCGATCACACCCACGAGGGCACCGCCAGCGGCACGCGCCGTCATCGCTTCCACTCGTAGCGCGACACGGCCGACGTGAAGGTGTCGAGGTTCTCGCCCGGGTAGTCGATCGTGCGTCCCTGCTCGGCGCTCTGGTACGCGGTCATCAGGAGCTTCACGACTTCGAGTCCGTCGGCAAAGGTGAGGCGCGGCTCCTCGAGGCCGAGGAAGACGCGGGCAAAGTGCCGGTCCTCCCCTTCGTAGCCGTACACCAGCTGTTCGGCGGGCACGACCGGCATCACGCCGGTCTCGGCCTGCTGCTTCTCGACCAGATCTTCACCCACGGCGCCGCGCACCTCGCGCGAGAAAAAGAGTTTGAGGCCGGGCTCGAGCGAGTTCCATTGCATGGAGTACTCGGGGCCGAGCAGTTCGGCACTCAGGCGCAGGCCCGGGCCGACATAGCTCCATGACGTCGTCGCCTCACCGAGCACCGTGTAGCCGTCATCGGTCCTGAACTCCACGTGCAGACTGGCGAAGTCCTCGGACGGCGTCCTGGTGTAATCCAGCGGCACCTTCATCTGGTCGCGCAGGATCGCGGCGTACTCCGGACGCGACCACTTCAGGCTCGCGATGTGGGCCGTCACCTTCACCGGCTGCACCGACGACAGCGGTGCGCCCGGCTTGGTCAGCAGGTGGCGGATCAACAGGGCCGAGTGACACATCATGTCCGTCATGGCACCGCCGCCCTGGAGGGCTCCGGTCCAGAACCACGGCGTGTGCGGCCCGCTGTGCTCCTCGGCGGCGCGCGCGAGATAGGGGCGCCCCGTAGTGGCGGCGCCGCGCGCCCAGAGCAGCTTGTGTCCCGTCTCGACGTGTGGGCCGAAGAGCTGATTCTCGAGGTAGCCCGTCTTCAACCCGACGCTGTCCACCAGTGCACAGACACGCTTTGCCTCGGCGACATTGCGCGCCAGCGGCTTCTCGCAGGCGAGCCCCTTCAGCGTCCCCTTCCCGGACCGGATCGCCTCGACGATCTCCTCCACGTTCTCGATGCGCGCCTGATTGGGCCCGCTGAGCCAGATCGCGTCAATTTCCGGGGCCGCGACCATGGCCGTGATCGAGTCGTACGTCGTGCAGTCGCCCACATCCAGCGAACGCGCGAGCGCGGCCGCGCTCTCCGCCCGCTCGCGATTCGGGCTCCAGATGCCGAGGACATCCGCATCGCGGATGGCGCGGAAGGCCTGGATGTGGAACCGTGTATTGAATCCGCTGCCGACGAATCCGACGCCAAGTCGTGTCGTCATCGGCGCTACAGGCTCCATCCGGCGCGGTACTCACGCGTGAGGAAGGCGTTCGCATCCGGGGCGTTGGTGACACGCATCGCCTCGCCGTCGTAGAGCAGCTTGCGGCCCTGGCCCGAACGCAGCGCGACGAGACCGAGCAGCATGACCTCCGTCAGCGGTGCGGCATACGAGAACGGCGTCGAGGCGGTGCCGACGCCCTTGCAGGCATTGGCCCAGTTGATCTCGTGCGACGTGGTGACGCGTTCGAGCTTCTTCGGCACTGCCTCGGCGCGCGCCGTGAGCGCGTCCGGGTACACCTTCGGATTGTTGCCATAGGTGTCGTAGACCATGATGCCCTTGCTGCCGATGAAGATGCCGCCACCATCGGGGCTGAGCTTGAGATCGTCCGGCAGGTGGTGCGGCCGCGGCGGCAGGATCCCGCCGTCGTACCACATCATGCGGATCGGGCCGCGCTTGCCGCGGGCGGCGAACTCGTACTGCACCATCGTGGAGAGCGGGTACGATGCGGGGGTCGCATTGCCACCGCCCCACGGCGTCGAGGTGGCGCTGATGCTCGTCGGATAGCCCAGTTCGAGGGCCCAGAACGGCTGGTCGATGAGGTGGGCGCCCATGTCTCCGATGGCGCTGACACCGAAATCCAGCCAGCCGCGCCAGCTGAACGGGTGGTAGGCCGGGTGATACGGCACGGCGGGAATGGCGCCGATGAAGAGGTCCCAGTTCAGCGTGGACGGCGGTGCGACCTGCGAGGCGACCATGGCCTGCTGCACGGCGCGATCGACCGTGCGCATGTTCCACTGCGCCGGCACGTCGGCCGACGGGAGCGGTGCGGCGGGCATGGTGGCGAGCGGCCGCGGAATGCCCTGCGCCCAGTAGCGCTGCGGGCGGTCGGTCCAGACGTGGACCTCGGTGATCGTGCCGAGCAGTCCCGACTCGACGATCTCCTTGATGCGGCGCGTGCCTTCGCCGGAATGGCCCTGGTTACCCATCTGCGTCACGACCTTCGTGTCGACGGCGGCCTTCTGCAGCGCGCGCGCCTCGAGCACCGAGTAGGTGAGCGGCTTCTGCACGTACACGTGCTTGCCGGCCTTCATCGCCTGGAGCGCGACCATCGCATGCATGTGGTCGGGGGTGGCGACGAGCACCGCGTCGATGTCCTTCTGCTTGTCGAGCATCTCGCGGTAGTCGGCGTACTTCGCGGCCTTGGTGTACGCCTCCTGCATGGTGCGGGCGTCGGCGAGCGCCTTCTGCGCATCGGCGGTGCGACGGGCCACCCACGCCTGGGCCTCGGCACCGCTGAGGGCTGCCGGCGGCGTGAACGGGCCCTGCGAGGTGCGCAGGCGGCTGCCGAGCGAGCGCTCGACGTAGCCGAAGTCCACGTCACACACGGCGGCGGTGCGCTCGGTGAGCAACTGACCCCAGTTCGACATGCCCATGCCGCCGGCGCCCACGTAGGCGATGTTGAGCGTGTCGCTCGGCGCCTTGTAGCCGCGGCCGAGGACGTGGCGCGGGACGATCATCGGCGGTGCGACGAGCGCACCCAGCGCGAGGGTGGCACTGCCGGCGACGAAGTCGCGACGGGTGACTGCTTTCGGGTCCATGCGTGTCGTGGTGGAGAGCCGATCGGACGGGAGCGCCGCCGGTGGGCGCCGCGGACGCGCGTAATCTCGGGGAGGGACCACGAAACCGGCACCAGCCGCGACAGGCGTTCGCGCGGCCCGGGTCACGTGGGAACCTGCGCGGTCGAAGCACGGTGGATAGGATGCTCGCGTGCGGTGTCACCGGCGACGGTGGGGCCGGCCCGGCCATCGTGCACCCAGCCTTCCCCTCCCACCGCCGCTCGACGGCGCATCGGAGCCCTCGTGGATCTCGCCCCGGTCACCCATCTGACGGCGATCGACTATGCCGTGATGGCGATGTATTTCGTCTTCGTGCTCGGCATCGGCTTCGCGCTGCGCCGGAGCACGAAGACCAGCTCGGACTTCTTCCAGTCCGGCCGCTCCCTTCCCCCCTGGGTCACGGGCCTGGCGTTCCTGTCGGCCAATCTCGGCGCGCAGGAGGTGATCGGCATGGGCGCGTCGGGCGCGAAGTACGGCATCGCCACGGCGCACTTCTACTGGATCGGTGCGATCCCGGCGATGGTGTTCGTGGCGCTCTTCATGATGCCGTTCTACTACGGATCCCGCGCCCGCAGCGTGCCGGAGTATCTCAAGCTCCGCTTCGACGAGAAGACGCGCACGCTGAACGCGCTGAGCTTCGCGGTGATGACGATTTTCTCCTCGGGCATCTCGATGTACGCGATGGGCAAGCTCTTCAACCTGCTGCTCGGCTGGAGCTTCGACGTGAGCGTGCTGGTGTCGGCGGTGATCGTGCTCGCGTACGTATTCGCGGGCGGCCTGACGAGCGCGATCTACAACGAGGTGCTGCAGTTCTTCATGATCGCCTTCGGGTTCGCGCCGCTGGTGTTCCTCGGCCTGCAGCAGGTGGGTGGCTGGGCCGGCCTGACGGCACGCCTGAGCGAGGCGGCGGCCCTGAAGGGCCTGGCTCCGGGCGCGTACACGCATGCCTGGCAAGGGATGACGAGTGCGGCGACCAATCCGCTCGGCGTGGAATGGTTCGGGCTCGTGATGGGGCTCGGGTTCGTGCTCTCGTTCGGCTACTGGTGCACCGACTTCCTGGTGGTGCAGCGCGCGATGGCGGCCGACAGCATGATCGCGGCGCGCCGCACGCCGCTGATTGCCGCGGTGCCGAAGATGCTCTTCCCGTTCCTCGTCATCCTGCCGGGCATGATCGCGCTGGCACTGACCGGTGCAGCGGGTGGCATCATCCCGACCAAGCTGGCGGCCGATGGCGCGCCGTTGCTGGACTCGGCCGGTCGCGTGGTGATGGACTTCGACCTCGCCACGCCGATGCTGCTGATCAAGCTCTTTCCCGAAGGCATGCTCGGCCTCGGCCTGACGGCGCTACTGGCGAGCTTCATGTCCGGCATGGCCGGCAACGTGACGGCGTTCAACACGGTGTGGACGTACGACATCTACCAGAGCCACATCAAGAAGAACGCGTCGGACGAGCACTACCTCTGGATGGGTCGCGCGGCGACGGTCGGCGGCATCGTCCTGTCGATCGCGGCGGCGTACGTGGCCGGTGCGTTCAACAACATCATGGAGGTGCTGCAGCTCGTGTTCGCCTTCGTGAACGCGCCGCTGTTCGCCACCTTCGCGCTCGGCATGTTCTGGAAGCGCGCCACGGGGCACGGGGCGTTCTGGGGCCTGGCCTCCGGCATGTCGGGGGCGATGCTGCATCACGGCTTCACGCTGCCCAACGGATCGGTGCCGGGCATCAAGGGTGGCTTCTTCGGCCTGCTGCACACCTACCCGAGCGAGATGGCACAGACGTTCTGGACGGCGATCGTGGCCTTCATGACCTGCGTCGTGACGAGCATCGTGATCAGCCTCGTCACGCAGCCGCGGCCGGAGTCGGAACTGAAGGGGCTCGTGTACTCACTGACCGAGAAGCCGCAGGATCAGGGGCTGACGTTCTTCCAGAAGCCGCTGACGTTCGCCCTGCTGGTGTTGGCGGCGACGCTCGCGCTGAATCTCATCTTCCTCTGACCCGGAGCCTTTCATGAGTGGTGAAGCGTCACTCGACCTGCGGCTCCCGATCGGCGGGCTGTTCGCAATCCTCGGCCTGATGCTGTCGGGCTACGGCCTGATGACGGCGGGCAACACGGCGATGTACGAGAAATCGGCTGGCATGAACATCAACCTGATCTGGGGTGTGGTGATGATCGTGACCGGGGCGGTGTTCCTGTTCCTCGCCAAGCGCGGGGCTGTTGCGCGTTGAACAGCTGAACAGCTGAACAGCTGAACGCCAAGGGGTACTGAAAGGAACTGAAAGACGCAAAGGGTCTCGCGCGCGCGACCGTCATCGCCGCGCGAGACCAGCAACGGAAATGCTGGGGAACAGCAACCGCAACTGCGCGCGTGAGGGGTGTGTCAGGAAGTTTGTGTATGAGCCGCGTTGGGGATCATGCGCGATCTGGGACGCGGGCGCCGAAGAGCACCTTGAAGTGTGGGAGTGCCGCGCCCCAGATCGGCGCGGGTTGGGGTTTCCACTTCTTGTGAATG
>JANNXU010000035.1:0-2190 GCA_031409715.1 Gemmatimonadaceae bacterium
TTCCGATGGCGCATTGGGATTACTCCTGCGAGGACTCGACGGGATCGTCCGGCGCGTTGGCGGCGACCTTCGACGGCGGTGTGCCCCAATCGAGCACCCGTGCGAAGTCCCCCGCTTCCTCGTACCGCATCCCAAAGTTCAGACCACGACTCTCGAGAAGTCCGGCGACTTCCTCGAGCGACTTCTTTCCAAAGTTCTTCACCTGCAGAATCTGCGACTCCGTCTGGCGCATCAGATCACCGAGCGTCCGGACGTTGTTGTTCTTGAGCGAGTTGACCGAGCGCACCGAAAGCCCGAGGGCATCGATCGCCACGGCCAGGTCCGACAGCAGGATGCCATTGCCGTCGGAGTCGCCTGCACTCAGGCTGCCAGCGGAGCTGGACCCGAAGCTGGCGAAGTACTGGAAGTGCGCCTGTGCCAGGGCGGCCGCATAACTCACGGCCTCCTCGGGCGCGATCGTGCCATCCGTCTCGACCGTCAGCGTCAGGCGGTCGTAGTCGGTCCGCTGACCGACGCGAGTCTCCGCGACGGTGAAGTTGGCGCGGCGCACCGGGTTGTAGATCGCGTCGATGCGAACCAGGTCCACCGGCATCCCGCGCTCGACCACGTGGGCATCGGCATCGACGTAGCCACGACCGACGTTCACGTACAGTTCGACGGCGATGTCGCGCTCATCCTGCATCGTGAAGATGTGGTGATGCGCGTCGACGACGCGGACACCGGCGGGAAGCTGCAGCATGCCGGCCGTGAAGGCGCCGGGCTGCTTGAGCGAGACGCGCAGAACCGCCTGCTCGAGGTCATCATCGAGCACCAGCACCAGCGACTTCAGGTTGCCGATGATCTGGTGCACGTCCTCGACCACACCCTGGATGGTCTGGTGCTCATGCACCACGCCATCGATGCGAAAGCCCCACACGGCGGCGCCACGGAGAGACGACAGCAGCATGCGACGCATGGCGTTGCCGAGCGTATGGCCGAAGCCTCGCTCCAGCGGCTGCAGGCGGAATTCAGCGATGAACGGGTTGTCGTCGCGCTTCGTCGCTTCGACGAGCTGCGGCCGGACCAGTCCACGGAGATCGATCGTTGCCATGAGGATGCAGTATGCGATAAGAGGTCATGCCGGCCCACGCTGGACCAGCAACGCCTTGCCCCGCCTCTCACGCGCGGCAAGCTCGTATGGGAGTGAGAGTCCCGACCAGACGACCCGGCGGTGCACCGAAGTGCACCGCCGGATTTCCACCCCGAGGCAGGCGGCATCCCCTCGCAGGGACGCCGATGCCACCGGGCTTACTTCGAGTACAGTTCGACGACCAGCTGTTCCTGCGCCGCCAGCGGGATGCTGGTGCGCTGCGGACGCTCGAGCATGCGGCCGCTGAACGTCTCGGCGTCAACCGCCAGCCACGACAGCGACGGATTCCGCTTGGCCTGCTCGATCGACTCCATCACCACGCCGAGTTCACGCGACTTCTGACGGACGCGGATTTCCTCACCCGGCTGCACCGAATAGCTCGGGATGTCGACGCGCTTGCCGTTGATCTCCACATGCTGATGGCGCACCAGCTGACGCGCCGCCTTGCGGCTCGCGGCAAAGCCGAGACGGTACACCATGTTGTCGAGACGGCTCTCGAGGGAGGCCAGCAAGTTGTGACCGGTGATCCCCGGCTGCTTGGCGACCTTCTCGAACATGTTGCGGAACTGCTTCTCATTCATGCCATAGATGCGCTTGATCTTCTGCTTCTCGCGCAGCTGCTTGGCGTACTCCGAGACCTTCTTCCGGCGGCCCGTGCTCTGGCCGTGCTGGCCAGGGGCATACGGGCGACGCTCGACCGGGCACTTCTCTGTGAAGCACTTGGTGCCCTTGAGGAACAGCTTCGTGCCTTCACGCCGGCACTGCCGGCAGCTGGGACCTGTATAGCGCGCCATGGTCAGACCCTCCGGCGCTTGGGAGGACGGCAGCCGTTGTGCGGAATCGGCGTGACGTCCTTGATCGACTTGACGACGAGGCCCGTCGAGGCGAGCGCCTGGATTGCGGACTCACGTCCGCTACCCGGGCCCTGCACCTTCACGTGCACCCGCTTCATCCCCATCGAGAGCGCTTCGCGCGCGCACTGCTCACCGGCGACGGTGGCGGCGAACGGCGTGCTCTTCTTGGAGCCCTTGAAGCCGGCCTTGCCGGCGGATCCCCACGAG
>JANNXU010000036.1:0-120642 GCA_031409715.1 Gemmatimonadaceae bacterium
ACATTCACAAGAAGTGGAAACCCCAACCCGCGCCGATCTGGGGCGCGGCACTCCCACACTTCAAGGTGCTCTTCGGCGCCCGCGTCCCAGATCGCGCATGATCCCCAACGCGGCTCATACACAAACTTCCTGACACACCCAAACTGCGCGGGGCCTCAAGGCGCGGCAGCGGTCTTCGCTTGCACGAGCACGCAAGGAAGGCTTTGGGAACTGCGGTGCGCAGTTGCTGTTCCCAAAGCCTTCACGATGTCACGCGCCACACGGTCGTTCGCCCGCCGCGCCGGACGGGGACACATCTGCCGCACCCAACGCCCCCGCGGTGGCAGGGGCGACCCGACACGAGCAGGACTGCTGTTTTGCGGCTGTTCGCTCTTTTGCGTTTTGCAGTTCTGCTGTTCTGCAGCTGTTCTGTTCTGCGGCCGTGCAGTTCTGCGATATGCTGTGATCAGTCCCGCGATATGCAGTGATCAGTCCCGCGATATGCTGTGATCAGTCCCGCGATATGCAGTGATCAGTCCCGCGATACGCTGTGATCAGTCCCGCGATACGCTGTGATCAGTTCCGCGAGATGCTGTGATCAGTTCCGCGATACGCTGCGATCAGCTCTGATCACCTTCGCGATATGCTCGGATCAGACCCACGCTACACTGTTCAGCCGTTTTTCCGCGCCAGCGTACCAGCCGAAGTCAGCTCGTCGCCATGAGCTGTTCGACGGCCGTCTGCACCGCTGCCAGCGCTGCCGCGTTCTTGAGGGCCGAGAAGCCGATGCGGAGCTTTTCGTCCGGGAGGAGCGGCTCGCGCATGTGGGCGTTCAGCGTCGTGACCAGCTTCTCACGGTTCTCCGGCGAGATCGTCTTGAGCGCCTTCGGCACCAGCTCCAGGCGCGGCACGTCCTGACGGCGCGGGGAGGCGGCCCAGACGATCATCTTCGAGCCGACCTTCTCGAACGCGATCGTGCCCGGTGTGTCCTCTTCCTCGCGGAACTTGAGCAGCGTCGGGTGCTTGTTGCTCCAGGCGATCAGGGCGTCCAGCACCGCCACCAGCCGCGGCTGCTCGACGGCGTGGGTGTCGCGGGCAATCGCCTTCACGAACTGGTCGCGGGCATCGGGCAGCGTACGGGCCATCGGAATCTCCTCGTCGGTGCACAGCACTCGACCGGCGCGCACCAGCGGCGCCGTGGAGTCTCTACGCCCTGCAACCTACTGCATTGCACGCCCCGAAGGAACGCAGATGAGACACCATTCCCACTAACGGACCCGTGGTTGGCGCGTAGCTTCCCGTTGGCCGCCGCGCGGCCGTACTTCAGGATGGCACCCTTCCTGACATCGCCCCCCTCCTGCCCTGGTCCGCTGATGATGCGTTTTCGTCTTCCCGTCGTGATCGCTGCCCTGTCACTGCTGGCCGCGTCGCCGCAGCTCGCGCGTGCGCAGGAACCGGACATCGCGCCCGCCCCCACACCGTCCGCGCCGCGGCCGCCGCTGGACCCACGCATCGAGCGGCTGAAGGCCGAGGCCGCGACCAAGGTCGAGGCCCGGGCGAAGCTGATCCAGGAGATCATCGATCAGGTCTACTCGTACGGCGAACTCGGCATGCAGGAGTTCGAGACGTCGAAGTACCTGACGGGCATTCTCGAGAAGAACGGTTTCACCATCACCCGCAACGTCGCGGGCATGCCGACGGCGTGGGTGGCCCGCTGGGGCAACGGCAAGCCGGTGATCTCGCTCGGCTCGGACATCGACGGCATCCCCCAGTCCAACCAGGCGCCGGCGACGGCGTTCCGGCAGTGGCAGGTGCCCGGCGCACCGGGGCATGGCGAGGGCCACAACTCCGGGCAGGCGGTCAACATCGCCGCCGCGCTGGTGGTGAAGGAAATCATGACGCGTGAACGGATGCCCGGCACGCTGGTGCTCTGGCCCGGTGTGGCCGAGGAGGCGGTGGCGGGCAAGGCGCATCTCGTGCGCGCCGGCGTCTTCAAGGACGTGGACGTGACGCTGTTCACACACGTCGGCAACGACATGGGTGTGACGTGGGGCCAGTCGTCGTCGCTGGCGATCGTGTCGGCCGAGTTCCGCTTCAAGGGCCAGTCGGCACACGCAGCCGGCGCGCCGTGGCGTGGCAAGAGCGCGCTCGACGCGGTGATGCTGATGGCGCAGGGGTGGGAGTTCCATCGCGAGCACATGGAGCCGGGCCAGCGCTCGCACTACGTGATCAAGGACGGCGGGGACCAGCCGAACGTGGTGCCGAGCACCGCCTCGATCTGGTTCTACTTCCGTGAGCGCGACTACGAGCACGTGAACGACATGTTCGCCGCCGGCAAGCGCATCGCCGCCGGTGCCGCGATGATGACCGAGACGACGCTCGACACGGTGGTGATTCTCGGCTCGGCATGGCCAGGCCACTTCAGCAGGCCGGTGGCCGAGGCGATGCAGGTGAACATCGAGACCGTCGGGCTGCCGAAATGGAGCGAGGCGGATCAGACGCTGGCCAAGGGCCTGCAACGTGAACTGGGCGTGGCGCAGAACGGCCTCGTGACGCAGGTGCGGCCGCTGCAGGGTCCGGCGCGCAGCCTCGTCGCCTTCGGTGGTGGCAGCGACGACATCGGTGACGTGAGCTGGAACGTGCCGACGATCACGCTCCGCTATCCGTCGAACATTCCGGGCACGCCGGGCCACAACTGGGCCAACGGCATCGCGATGGCCACGCCGATCGCGCATCAGGGCGCGGTGGCCGGTGCCAAGGTGCAGGCGATGACGCTGATCGACCTGATGACGCAGCCGAAGATCGTCGCGGACGCATGGGCCTACTTCAACGACGTGCAGACGAAGACGATCAAGTACGTCTCGTTCCTCGGCCCGAACGACGGTCCGCCGACGTGGCTGAATGCCGACATCATGGCGCGCTACCGGCCGGAGATGCGGAAGCTGTACTACGACTCGACGAAGTTCAAAACGTATCTGGAGCAGCTCGGCATCGCGTATCCGACCGTGAAGCCGGTGACGAATCCGGTGCCGTGAGTGCCGTGAAGCAGCTCCATCGCTGAACTCTGTTCACGCCGAGGGGCGGAGCAGCTGAGGTGTCGTGAGGAGGCCCGGGCGTCTGCGGACGTTCGGGCCTCTTCAACTCTGTTCACGCGGAGGCAACGAAGCAACGAAGGAGGGGAGGACAGCCGGTACCGTGCGCGCAGACCGACGCTCTGCTCACCGCCACATTGAGTCTTCTTTGGGAACAGCTGTCGACCGTTCACCGCAAAAAACCACCGCGGAACGTCGACGCGCCCGGCGCTTCGCTGCACGCGCAGAGCCCTCGCCACCTCCGTTGCTCCAGTCCTCTGTGTGAAAAGAGTTGACGATCTCCGGCAGCGCACGGAACCCCGCCGCTCCGCCCCTGTGCTTGAACAGCGTCGGCGATGCAGACCAGGCGCCCAGCCGCGGAGAAAAAACACACGGGGCCGGCCACCTTTCGGCGACCGACCCCGCATACTCCCACCCAGGAGGTTTGCGTGGACTCCCCTCCACGCATCCTGTACTACCGCCGGTAGCCCGCCGAGTTCCGCGTGCCGTCCACGCACTCCGGCCAGGTGCCGGCGGCGCCGTTGCGGCCGCCGGGAAGGGGGTCGAGCTTGACGCGGCGCATGAACGTCGGATCCTCGCTGGCGAGGTAGATCATCATCGCCGTCAGGGTCGCGTTATGCTTCAGATCGTCGGTGATGATCTTGTCGAACGTGTCCCGGTTGGTGTGCCAGGTGGTGCTGCCGTAGTCCCAGCCCAGCGCACCGAAGCTGAAGCCCGGCGCACCGGCGCAGACGAAGCTCACATGGTCCGTGCCGCCGCTGCCGGGCATGCCGACGCCGCCGTATCGGATCCATTGCGTGAAGTCGCTCGGGAGCTGACCGAGATAGGTGCGGAGCACGGTGTCGGCGCTGACCAGGCCGCTCGCGCTGAGCGAGACGATCCGCCCGGTTCCGTTGTCCTGATTGAAGAGCGCGTGCAGGTTCTGCACCACGTCCGGATGATCCTTCACGAACGAGCGTGAGCCGTTCAGGCCCTGCTCTTCACCGCCCCAGTGACCGGCGATGATCGTGCGCTTCGGCTTGTAGCCCGCCTGCTTGAGGATCCGCATCGCCTCCAGCATCGTGACCGTGCCGGTGGCGTTGTCGGTGGCGCCGCTGGACGCTTCCCACGAGTCCATGTGCGCCGACAGCATCACGATCTCACGGGCCTTGGGTCCCGTCCCCTTGATCTCGGCCAGGGTGTTCGTGACCGGCAGCTCGCCGAGGAAGGCGCTCTCGATGTTCACCCGGAGCGTCGGCCCCTGCCGGTTCGTCGACAGGCGGTACACCAGGCCGTAGTCCTCGCAGCTCAGCTCGAACGTCGGCACCTGCTGGCGCGGCGAGCCGAAGATCTTGTCGATGCCCGGATAATTCGACCAGCCGAAGCTGATCAATCCGGCAGCGCCGTACGCCTTGAGGCTGTCCTGCAAGCCGGCGGCCGAGATGTTCCGCTGGTTGAAGCTCACCCGAAGCGAGTCCTGCGCCGCACGCATCGCGGTCATGGTGGCCGGCGTGGCAAACTCCGCCATCTGCTGCGGGCTGCGGCAGCTGACCTGCGGAGCGCTGATCATCACGAACTTCCCGCGCGTCGCCATCAGCCAGGCATGGTAGGCGCTGGCGTCGTCGAGCTGCGGCAGCACCACCACGTCGCCAGTGACGGGACCGGCGGTGGCGGGGCTCCAGGAGAGCATGGTGGCCTCGAGGGTGCGCATCCGCGGCGCGACGAGATCGACGTGCGTGGTGCCACGGCGGAAGCTGTTCCAGGTGCCCCACTGCTCCTTCTTCGCGCTGATCCCCCACTCCGTGTACTTCCGCACCAGCCAGTCTCCGGCGGCGGTGAAGCCGGGCGAGCCGGTGAGGCGCGACCCGATCGAGTCGGTGAGGACCTGCGCCAGTGCACCGGCCTGCGACCGCTGCATCCCCTCCTCCATGATGCGCAGCAGCATGGGATCGGTGACGGGTGTCCGGCGCACCCATGCCGGCCACTGGTCTGCCGCGATGGGGACGGCCATCGAATTCGGCGCGACCGGCGCCTCGACCGGGCGCTGCGCGTGCAACAGCACCGGCCCAGCCGCCAACAGGACGGCAAGATGACGAACGGAAAGGGACATGATTCCTCGGGGAAGTGTGACGGATCGCTGACGCGATGTACGATACCGCCCCGCCGGACGTTGGTGAAATGCCGCCGTCGTCAGTGGCGCGTCACACATCCGCGCCCAAACGGCAACACGGGCCGCCCCCCGTGAGGGAGACGACCCGCATTGTCCGCGGAGAAGCGCTCGGGATCGCTCCTGCACGCGTAACCCACGGCGCCGACTCGGCGCCTCATTCGTCGAGCCACGACGGGTTCCGTCGCTGGCTCATGAGAATTCACTAAGCACGGTCGGTGCCAGTCTCATCTTCTGCCGCAGTGACGAACTCGTCAGTAAAGTCGTCACGCTGGCAATCGCTTGGGCTGCCGGTAGTTAGCCGATCGTCACGCGGCAGCCGATCGCAAGGCACTCATCGGTTTACGCCGCCGAAATCTGCCAGCTGGCGGCACACTGTTGCGTGACGACGACGGCAGTCGTGGCGAGTGTGCCGCGCAATGAGACGGCACCGATGTCAGCGCGGCGTCAGGCCAGCGCCGGCGTCCGGTCAGAGCCGCGGGCTGAGACCGTCGGCGAGCGAGCTGCGATAGGCCCGCCAGGCAGGCACCAATCCCACCAGCACCCCGGCCGCGAGCACGACGGCGATGTACGTCAATTCGAGTGCCCCCGGTGCCTGCACGGCGATGTGCACCCCGGTATTGGCCTCGATCATGCCCTGCGCGATCGCAAAGCCACCGATCGTCAGGGCCACCCCGAGGGCACAGCCCAGCACGGTGAGCAGCCCGCTCTCCAGCACCAGCAGCGAGACGATCATGCCCGGCCGCGCCCCGACCGCGCGCAGCACCGCCATCTCGCGCCGCCGCGACTCGAGCGAGGAGTACAGCGCCACGAGCATGCCGATCAGCCCGACGAGGATCGTCAGCGCGCCCACCAGCCGCAGTCCCCCTTCCACGGTGCCCAGCGTACGCCAGAGCTCCGCCAGCGTCACGCCCGGGATCACCGCCGTCATCGGCTCAGGTTTGTACTGGTTGATCTCGCGCTGGAGCTGCAGCGTCTCGTAGCGCGTGCGCGTGCCGACGAGGAATGCGCTGAGCGCCTTTGGTTCATCCTGGAAGACGTTTCGCGCGACAGTCGGCGGCGGCGTGGCGCCGGGCATCACCGGCGGCGCTTCCGCGCCGGGCATCGGCGGTGGTGATCCAGCGCCGGGCATCGTCGGTGGCTGGCCTGCGGCACCGCCGCCGGGCGGCAGCGCCCCGTCCTCGTGCATCGACTCGATGCCATCCAGCGTCACGAACAGCGCGCGATCCAGCGGCGTGAACGTCTGGCGAAGGATCCCCACCACCGTGAACGGATGCGCCTCGTGATCGCCCAGGCCGGCGACGGCGTTCAGCCCGTGCCCGACGGTCACGGCCGTGCCGATGCGATAGCCGAGCTTCGCCGCGACTTCGCTGCCCAGCACCATGTCGCTCGAGGTCGCGATCACGCCGCCCTGCGCGAACGTCAGCCGGCCAGCGCTGCGATAGCGCCAATGCTCGAACAGGCCCGCCGTCGTGCCGATCACGCGAAAGCCGCGATGCGAGTCGCCGATCGCGAGCGGCACGGTCCACTTGATGGCCGGATGTTTCGACCACTGCGCATACACCGCGTACGGCACGCTGCCCGTGGGTGCGCCGATGCCGAACACGGCGCCCAGCAGCAGTTGGAGTGTGCCACCGCGCGCACCGACCACGAGGTCGGTGCCCTTGATCGTGCCGGTGAAGCTCTCGCGCATGCCGCGCCGCGCCTGTTCCACGCCGAGCAGCAGCGTGATGCTGAGGGCGACGGCAGCGACGGTGAGGAGCGAGGTGACGGGACGATTCCGCAGCGAACGCCACGCGAGCTGCAGCAGCACCCTCACGCGGCCTCGGCGGCGCGGGCCGCGCGATTGAGCCGTGGCAGCGACAGCTGCACGTCGAAGCGCGCGCCAAGCGCCGCGTCATGGCTGACGAAGAGCAATGTCGCCCTGGCGCGCTCGACGCTCTGCGCGAGGAGCGCGAGGAAGGCATCGCGCCGGTCGCTGTCGAGCGAGGAGGTGGGCTCGTCGCAGATCACCAGCTCGGGCGCCGCGAGCAGCGCGCGGGCCGCGGCGACGCGCTGCTGCTGGCCGACGCTCAGTTCCGTGCTGCGCTGCGCGAGCAGACTGGTGATGTCGAGCTGCGCAGCGAGATCGCGGATCGCGGCGTCCAGCGACGTGCTGCCGAGCCGCGCGTGGCGACGGGCGTCGAGCCGGCAGGGGAGCGCGATGTTGTCATACGCGCTGAGGTACGGGATCAGGTTGAACTGCTGGAACACGTACCCCACGTGCTCGGCGCGGAAGGCATCGCGCTGTCCGCCGCTCATGGTGACGAGGTCGCGGTCGAGGACGCGCACCTGTCCCTGCGTGGCGGGGAGCACGCCGGCGAGGATGCCGAGCAGGGTGGTCTTGCCGCACCCCGATGGACCGTGCAGGAAGACGCGACTGCCCCGTTCGACGGTGAGCGCCGGAATGTCGAGGACGAGTGGCCCCCGTCCGTAGGCGAACTGCAGGGCCGAGATGTCGATCGCGGCGCCGGATGCGCCCGCCGGACTCACTTCTTCACGTACGGCGACACCCGCTGACCCTTGATCGTGAATCCAGCCGTGCCGTACAGACTCTCGACGAGATCGATGCCGAGCGTGCCCTCCAGCCAGACCGCCTCGAAGAGGTCGAGCCGGACGCGCTTGCGGCCTTCCATCTCGACGAGGACCATCTGGTTGGGCGGCGGGGGCGGAGTGTGCACGCAGGCGCCGTAGTACGGGACCAGCAGGAACTCCGCATCCTCCTGACTGGCATCGTCCAGCGGGACGACGTAGCCGGCGATCCGCACCACCTGCCCGCTGAGTGCGCGGAGGGCCGGGACGACGGCGCCGGTCTGCGGATTCATGCCGCCCAGCGTGCGCCAGTCGATCACGACCGGATCGGCGATGGTCCCGCTGCCCGACAGCACAGGCGTGTCGAGCAGGGACGGCGTCGAGTGCCCCCACGGGTCACCGAGGGGCGCCGAGAGGGCGAGCGTGGCGGCGAGGGCGAGCGATGTCAGGGCCATGGATGTGCCGGAAGCGGGACAGGCGGAACCGATCGAATCTGCCAGACGAGGGCGTCAGGTTCTACCCCGCAGGTACGGATTTCTCCCCGGGAGCGCTGCCTAGGCGGTCGGTCGTGTCGCGCCCGGCGCCGGTCGGCGCGGGGCCTGCCCCACCGACGCCGACATCGCAGGCAAACGCACGACTCGGCACGACATCCCGCTGTGACGAACCCCGGTCTTGGCTGTCCTGTCCGCAGAGACGAGCCGCCCTACCACCCAAGGCGCTTCGTGTGATTGCCCGCTTCTGCTCCAATGGCCACGACACAGCTCCCGACACCGCTCTTCCTGACGGCACAGCGGCTGAACACGTTGGAACCGCGAGCCAAGTCCATGGTGCGCGCGGGGATTCTGTTCGCGCTCGCCTACGCCGTGCTGTTGCTGTTCGACGCCCCCGCGCTGCTGATGCACGTGATGCTCGTGCCGTCCAGCCTGGCGGGTGCGTTCTTCGCCAGCGAGGCGCGACGGCGCACGACCAGCACACGCACACGGTCGGCGTGGCGACTCGTCTGGCTGGCGCTGCTCGTGCAGGGCCTCAGCGACGCCGGCTGGACCTACTTCGAGATCGTCGGTCGCACGACCATGTGGGATCGCCTGAGCCATCTGCCGCACGCCGTGATGGCGCCGCTCTGGCTGCTGGCGGTGCTGGTCTTTCCGCGCGGTGTGCGGTTGCGCAGCGATGCGATCCGCTTCTCGCTCGACGCGCTGACGCTGGTGGCCGCGGCGGGGATGGTGGTCTGGCATTTCATCCTCAGCCCGCTCCTGGGTGACGCGTACGGGCGCAGCGACACGATCCTGTTCACGGCATACGTGGCGCTGGACATGATCACGCTGGTGGCCGCCGCCTCGATGCTGTTGCAGGACCCGGGCGCCTCGCTGCGGCGCAGTTCATGGTGGATCGCGACGGGATTGATCGTGGGCTACATCGCCAACACTGCCTGGCTCGGGCTGCTGATGCGCTACGCGCCGGCCGTCGCGCAGGTGACGGACGTGATGCGCGTGGGTGGCTACATGATGGTATGCCTGGGCTGCGTCGTGGGCTGGGCCGACGCGCGCGGCACGGCGCCGCTGGCACGCGGGGCACAGCTGCGGGCCCGCTTCAGTCTCGTGCCGTACTTCGCCGTCGCCGGCGGCTATGGGCTGCTGTTCATGCTGTCGCTGCGCGCCGCGACCGACATGACGCACATGGTGCTGGGCGCGATGATCCTGACGGCGCTGGTGATGGCCCGCCAGATCAGCGCGGTGCGTGAGAACATGCGCCTGTATGTCGAACAGACCGCCAAGGAAACGGAGGCGCGCTTCCGCTCGCTGGTGCAGCACTCCTCCGACGTGTTCGCGATCCTGGACCAGCTTGGCATCATCCGCTACATGAGCCCCGCCGCCGAACGGGTCTTCGGGCAGTCGGCGATGAAGATGGCCAACCGCACGCTGGCCGAAATGGTGCATGAGGCCGACCGGCCGGCGTTCGAGGCGCACTTCTCGTCAGCGCTGATGGGCAGTCCGGCGCTGAGCCACATCGGCTGCCGGATGATGCGCCCCGATGGCGAGTGGATGCGCACCGAGACGGTGGCGACGAACCTGCTCGCCGACGCCAACGTGAACGGCATCGTGCTCACGATCCGCGACGTGACCGAGCGCGTGACGCTCGAGGAGCACCTGCGCCACCAGGCGCTGCACGATCCCCTGACGGGGCTGGGCAACCGCGCGCTCTTCCAGGACCGCGTCGCCCACGGGCTGGCGCGTGCCGAGCGCACGCAGGACGAGGTGGCAGTGGTGTTCCTCGATCTCGACAACTTCAAGGAGATCAACGACTCGCTCGGTCATGCCGCCGGTGACGCGGTGCTGGTGCACACGGCCAACCGCGTGCGCACCTGTCTGCGCGACAGCGACACGGCGGCGCGCTTTGGCGGTGACGAGTTCGCGATTCTGCTGGAGCAGACCCGTGGCGAGGGCGAGGTGATGGACGTGGCGCAGCGCATCTCCGCCGCGCTGGGGCGCCCGTTGCAGGTGGAGGGCAAGGACGTCACGATCCAGGCCAGCATCGGCATCGCGCGGGCGCAGCCGCAGCAGAACGCGGACGAGCTGCTGCGCAACGCCGACGTGGCCATGTACCATGCGAAGTCCCGCGGCAAGTCGTGCGCGGTGCTCTACGAAAGCGGCATGCACGCAGCGGTGCTGGACCGCATCGAGCTGCAGTCGGACCTGCGCAAGGCTTTGGAGCGACACGAACTGGCCCTGGTCTACCAGCCGATCGTGGAGCTGGGGACGCAACAGATCATCGGCGCCGAGGCGCTGGTACGCTGGCAGCATCCGTATCGCGGCATGGTCTCACCGGTGGACTTCATCCCGCTGGCCGAGGAGACGGGGCTGATCGTCGAGATCGGGCAATGGGTGCTGGAGACGGCGTGCGCCGAAGCGGCGCGCTGGCCGACACCGCCCGGGCAGCCGCCGGTGACCATCACCGTGAACCTCTCGGCACGCCAGATGGTGGACGGCAACTTCGTGGACGTCGTCAAGCGGACGCTCGAGAAGACGCGCCTCGACGCCGACCGGCTGGTGCTGGAGCTGACCGAGAGCATGCTCGTGGGACACAACCGCGACACGCTGGCGCTGCTGCACCGCATCCGCGGGCTCGGCGTGCGCCTGGCCATCGACGACTTCGGCACGGGCTACTCGTCGCTGGGCTACCTGTCGCAGTATCCGCTGGATGTGCTCAAGATCGACCGCAGCTTCGTGCAGGGCATGGAGAACGGTCCGAACGGGCGTGCACTGGCGTCGGCGGTGGTGGCGCTGGGTCGGTCGCTCAAGCTGAAGGTGGTGGCGGAAGGCATCGAACGCGCGGAGCAGGAGTGGGACCTGCGCAACCTCGGGTGCGACTATGGACAGGGCTATCTCTACAGCCGTCCGGTGTCGGGCTACGCGCTGGCGGACATGCTGGAAACGGGTGAAGTCGGCGCGATTCGCGGCGACACGGTCGCGCCGCCGGCGCCGCTCAAGCCGGGCGCACTGACGGTGCCGCTCTCGGAGCTGCACGGCACACAGCCAGCGGCCACCGCCGGCATCATGATGCCCGGTGCGAGTCCGCTCGACGCCATCCTGCCGGACATTCCTGGCGTGATCGCCGTCCCGCGCGCCCCCGTGGTGACGAGCACACCGGGCTCCTGACGCACGCTCCGGCGCGACGGCACGCACCGTCGCGCCGCTGTCCGGGCCGTCAGCGTGATCGGGTGGTGAAGGCGGGAATCAGCTCGGCGGCGAGCGTGGTCACGACCTCGCGACCGGTGCGACGCGCAATCGCGACGAGCGAGCCGAGTGCCGCGCCGATGGCGGTGGCGACATCGCGGTCGCCGGCCAGCGGCTCACCGAGGGAGGCGAGGATCTGCCGGCGCAGCCGCAGCACGATCGGCGACGCGAACCGGATGGCGTTGAAGCGTGCGTCGTAGCGCACGCCGAGTCCCTCGATCAACGCGGCCGTGCGCGCGAAGTAGACCATGTTGCCCGGCAGCAGCACCGGGAAGTCGTAGAGCGTCGCCATCACCTCGTCGGCCAGTCGCATCACGCGCTCGATGCGCTCGGTGGCGGTCGTGTGCTCGTTGGCGAGGGTGATGAGCTGCGACGCCAGCGCGAGGATCGTGGCGCGATCGGCGCCGGGCTCGATCAGGCCGAGCGCGTAGAAGCCGTCGGTGACCTTCTCGACGTCGCCGCGGATCGACGCGAAGACCGTCTGCACGAGCGTGCGCCGCGTCTCGACGGGGACTTCCACCACCATCCCGAAATCCAGCAGCGTGAGGCGTCCCTGCGTGTCGACGAAAACGTTGCCGGGATGCGGATCGGCGTGGAAGAGGCCATCCACCAGCATCATCTGCACGTACAGCTCCATCACCGACTTGAGCACGTCGTCGGCCTGCACACGGCCACTCTCGATCCAGTCGCCGAGCTGGTCCACGCGACGCCCGTCGATGAACTCGAGCACGAGGGCGCGCTGGCGGGTGTAGGCGTCGAGGACTTCGGGAATGCGGATACCCGGGCTGCCGGCGAAGTTGCGGCGCACCTGGCTTGCGTAGCGCGCCTCCTGGCGGAAGTCCATCTCGTCGCCGACCCGCTTCTCGAACTCGTCGAGTACGGTGCGCAGCCCCGCGACGTGGGGCGGATTGAGACGCGAGGCGACCAAATCGAGGACGCGCCGCGCGGCGCCGATGTCGGCCGCGACCTGCAGCTCGACGCCGGGCCGCAGCACCTTCACCACCACCTCGCGGCCGTCGACGCGCGCGCGATGCACCTGACCCAGCGACGCGGCGGCCAGCGGCACGACGTCGAACGTCTCGAACACCGTCTCGGGCGGGGCACCGTAGCTCTCGATCAGGCTGGCGCGAATACGCGCGGCCGGGACCTGCGGCACCCGGTCGGTGAGCGTGCCGATGGCGCTGACGTACGGCTCGGGGATGATGTCGGCGCGGCCGGCGAAGAGCTGCGCCAGCTTGACGAAGGTCGGCCCGAGGCCCGCCAGCACCTGCACCATCTGCTCGGCGCGCCGCTGATGGAATGCCGGCGTGCGCGTGCGCGGGGACCCTGCCACCAACCAGCGGCGCTGGTCGCGCCTGAAGCTGAGCAGGAGCGGCAGGCAGCGCAGCAGGATCTGAAACACTCGCATCGCGGAAGGTACCCCGGCCCGGCGCGGCTGAGCCGCAGCGGACGATGATGGTGCTGGAAAGTGGGACGTCGCGCCGGGAGCCGCAGCCGGCATCCCCTGAGGTGAATGGTGCGAACCCGCGGCGCGTTCGCGATCGCGACGATGTGCGCAGCGCAGCTTTCGTTGCGGTCACTGGGTCGTCATTCTTCGTCCCACGGCAGCGCACGGCGGTTGTGCCGCAGCCCCCGCTGCCCGTTTCCCTGCCTGCCCTGCCCTGACGCGGCGCCGACGCTGCGGCGTCAGGCCGACCATAATCCCCACGCTGTGTCCGTTCACATCCTCCCGACGCTCGCCAGCCTTCCGCCGTACATCTTTTCCGATCTCGAGCGGCGCAAGCAGGTCGCGCGCAGCGCGGGACACCAATTCCTCGACCTGGGGATCGGCAGCCCCGACCAGCCGGTGCCAGCGGCGGTGGTCGAGGCCCTGCGCGAGGCGGCCGTCAGTTCGCCGCTGAACGGGTACCCGCCGTTCCGTGGCAGTGAGCGCCTGCTCCGTGCGGCCACGGGGTTCATGGCGCAGCGGTTCGGGGTGGAGTGCGACCCGCACCGCGAGGCGGTCGTCCTGGCTGGCTCCAAGGAAGGCATTGCCGAGTTGCTGGCGGCATTGTGCGGTCCTGGTGATGTGGTGCTGGCGCCATCGCTCAGCTATCCGGTATACGTCCGCGCACCGTTGATGCACGGCGCGCAGGTGCATCTCGTGCCGATGGACCCGGCACGAGGCTGGCAGCTCGACCTGGACAGCATTCCGGCCGAGACGCTGGCACGGGCACGGGTGCTGATCGCGAACTATCCGAACAATCCCACCGGTGCGGTCACCACGGTGCAGGAGTTGGCGGTGCTGGTGGATTTCGCGCGGCGCCACGAGCTGGTGCTGATCCACGACCTGGCGTATTCCGAACTGACTTACGACGGCCACGTGGCGCCGAGTGTGTTCCAGGTGCCCGGGGCGGCATCGGTCGCGGTGGAGTTCCACTCCTGCTCGAAGTCGTTCAACATGGCGGGGATGCGGGTCGGCTTCGTGGTGGGGCGTGCCGACGCGCTGGATGCGCTGCTGGCGTACCGCGCCAACGTGGGGTACGGGGTGTCGATGCCGGTGCAGCATGCGGCGGCCTTCGCGCTGGACAACGTGCGCACGCTGATGCCGCCGATCGTGGCCGAGTACCAGCGCCGGCGCGATGCGATGTACGAGGCGCTGCACGCCGGCGGCTGGGACGTCACGTCGCCGCAGGCTGCGATGTACGCGTGGCTGCCGCTGCCGGAGGGGATCGAGCCGTGGGATGCGGTGCACCGCGTCCTGATGGACGGGGGCGTGATGATCACGCCCGGCCTGGCCTTCGGGGAGGCGGGGGCGCGCTGGTTCCGGCTCTCGCTGGTGGCGCCGGCCGCGGAGCTGCGCGAGGCGGTGGGCCGCGTCGTGCAGGTGCTTGGCGCGGTGCCGGCGGGCGTGCGCTGACGGCAGTGCCGCGCTGAGCGGACGGCCCGGATGGTGGACGACGGACTGGCACCGTGCGGGGCTGCGTCCCGGTAGCTGCTGCCGACGGCGCGGGGCGATCACGGCAACAGCGGCGACGGCTACAGGGGCCGCTCGAAGCAGCCGATCCTTGAGCCAATGGAACGCCGCCCGTACCGCATCCGCTGCCGCCGTCCGGTCGCCGACTGGTCGCCATGGACTCGGAGCCTCTTTCTCGTTGCGCTCGGCGTCGCGGCGATCGCCGGCACGTTCATCGCGGCGTCGCCGGACTCGCGCAGTGCGGCGGGCGACGTCTGGGTGGTCACGATGGCCATCGCCTGCAGCGTGATGGCGTTCATCACCGGGGCAGCGCCATCGCAGGGGCGCTTCCGCATGCCGTGGCGGCTGGTCGGGCTGGGGTTCGTGGGGCAGGCGGTGGCGGGACTGGCGCGCGGCGTGATGCCGTTTGCGGCCAGCCCCGACCTCTTCAGCGGCTGGGCCGTCGCGTCGAGCGCGCTCTCCACGCCGCTGCTGCTGGCCGGGTTTCTCAGCTTCCGCAGCAACCTGCGGCGCCCCAGCGAGCGGGTGAAGTTCGCGCTCGACATGACAGCGATCCTGGCCATTGGCGCGATGCTCTCGTGGTACCTGATGCGGCGCACGAGTGCATCGGGCGACGTGCTGCAATGGCTGCGCAGTTCCCCGGCGCTGGCGCTGCTGCCGGGGCTGGACCTCCTCTGCGTGGTGAGCGTGGCCACCGTGTTTCGCCGGATTCGTGGCCGCGGCGACCGTCTTGGCGTGGCGGTGATCGCGCTCGGCATGCTGGCGCGGTTCGCGAGCACGGCACTGGCGGCGTGGTACATGCCGGGGATGAGTGCGCTGACCACGATCGGCGAGGGCGTGGGCGGCGTGTTGCTGCTGCTCGGCCTCGTGATCGAGTTCAACACGCGCGTCATCGATGCGCCAGCCGAGTACACGCGCCGCGGCGCGCCGCTGCAGAGCGCCGTGCTCCCGTACGGGTCGATCGTGGCGGGGTCACTGATGCTGCTGGACGTGGCCCTCCGCTCCGGGTACACCGAGGTGAGTGCGCTCATCGGCGCGATGTTCGCGCTGACGATGGTGGTGATCGCACGGCAGGCGCTCAGCGTGCACGAGAACACCCGCCTCCGCACCGCCCGCGCGCAGATGGAGAGCGAGACGCGATTTGCGTCGCTGGTGCAGCACTCGACCGACCTGATCACGATCATCGACGGTGCCGACACCATCCGCTTCGCCAGCCCGGCGATCACGCGCGTGTTCGGCTACGACACCGACGGGTTCGAGGGGCGGCCACTGCGCGAGTTCGTGCACCCCGACGACGTGGTCCCGATGCTCAACTTCCTCGCCGACGCGGCACGGCCGGACAGTGCCGCGGGCACGAGTCACTGGCGCATGCAGCGCGCCGGCGGCGAGTGGTGCCGCGTGGAGAACGTGGCCGTGAACCTGCTGCACGATCCCACGGTCGCGGGCGTGGTGCTGACCACGCGCGACGTGACACAGCGGGTGGCACTGGAGGAGCAGCTCGTGCACCGCGCCTTCCACGACGAGCTGACGGGACTGGCCAATCGTGCACTCTTCACGAATCGTGTGGAGCAGGCGCTGTTGCGCGCCCTGCGTGACGGGCGTCGCACCGCGGTGCTCTTCCTCGACCTGGACGACTTCAAGGAGATCAACGATTCGCTGGGCCATGCCGCCGGCGACTCGCTGCTGATGCAGAGCGCCGAGCGCCTGCGCGCCTGCCTGCGCGCCGGTGACACGGCCGCGCGACTGGGGGGCGACGAATTCGCGGTGCTGCTGGAGGCCTGCGACGAGCATGGCGAGGACGCAATGCAAGTGGCGGAACGCATCTCGATGGCGTTCGCACGGCCGTTCGCACTCGATGCGCGTGAGGCGTTCGCGACGGCCAGTGTCGGCGTCGCCATCAACACCACCGGCGAGGACGGTGAGGCGCTGCTGCGGAATGCCGACCTGGCGATGTATCTCGCCAAGCGTCGCGGCAAGGCGCGCATCGAGCGGTTCGCGGCGCACATGCACGAGGAGGTCGTGGAGCGCCTGGACATGCTCGCCGACCTGCGCTACGCCATCGAACGCGACGAGCTGCAGCTCGAGTACCAGCCGATCGTGGACCTCAAGACGCGCACGGTCAGCGGCCTCGAGACGCTGGTGCGCTGGGACCATCCACGCCGTGGGCGCATCCCGCCCGGCGAGTTCATTCCCATCGCCGAGCAGTCGGGGCTGATCGTGCCCATCGGGCGGTGGGTTCTGCTGCATGCCTGTGCACATGCCCGCCACTGGAGCCGCTCCCTGCCCGAGCTCATGCCGGTGACGGTGACCGTCAACCTCTCGGCGCGCCAGCTCGGCGACGACAACCTCCTCGACGACGTGGCGAATGCACTGCGCGTGGCCGGCCTGCGCCGTGACCAGCTCGTGCTGGAGCTGACCGAGAGCACGCTGCTCGCCAACAGCGAGGAGACCGTCGGCATCCTCACCGCGCTGAAGAATCTTGGCGTGCGCCTTGCCATCGACGATTTCGGGACGGGCTACTCGTCACTGAGTTACCTGCACCGTTTTCCGGTGGATGTGCTGAAGATCGATCGAAGCTTCGTGCAGGGCGTGTCCGATGGTCCCGGGGCAAACGCACTGGCCAGCGCGGTGATCGCGCTCGGCACGTCCCTGGGCCTGCGCACGGTCGCCGAGGGCATCGAACGCGAGGAGCAGCACGCGGCGCTGACGGCGCTCGGCTGCAAGTTCGGGCAGGGCTATCTCTTCTCGCACCCCTTGCCTCCCGGCGAGGTGATGCCGTACCTGGTCCGGCACGGCCAGCGCATCGAAGCCGGCGTGCCGATCACCGCGCGCCTCACGCCACTGTCCACCAGCACCATGGCCTGAGCCGACCCGGTGGACGGGCGCGTTAACTTGCCGCATGGCCGCTGACGAGACTGCACCACCATCACGCCTGCTGCTGATCGCGGCGTTCGCGGCGCTCTACATCATCTGGGGCAGCACGTACCTCGGCATCAAGATCGGCGTCGAGACGATGCCGCCCTGGCCGATGATCGCAGCACGGCATGGCCTGGCCGGCATCATCCTCTATTCGGTGCTGCGCGTGGGCGGCGTGCCGAACCCGCGACTGGCGCACCTGAAGGGCGCGCTCACCGGCGGCATCATGCTGCTGGTGATGGGCAATGGCATGATCGCGTACAGTGCCCACCGCATTCCCAGCGGCGTCGCCAGCATGGTGGTGGCGACGACCCCGATCTGGATCGTGCTGGTGGCGAGCACGCGCGAGGGATCGCCTCCGCCGACACGACGCGAGTGGATGGGGCTCGCGCTCGGGCTGCTCGGGTTGCTGCTGCTGGCAGGGCCGGGGGTGTCAGCAGCGCTGCACGGCAGTGCCGATGCGGTGGATGCCGGGGCGGTGGGGCTGGTGCTGCTGGGCACGATCTCGTGGGCCACCGGCTCGGTGCTCGGACGTGAGATGCCGAAGCCTGCGAACGCCTTCATGGGCAGCGCGCTGCAGATGCTCTGTGCCGGCGTGTGCCTCGGTCTCGCGTGTCTCGTGACGGGCCAGTGGCAGACGGTGGATCCCGGCGCGATCTCGGTCCGCTCATGGACGGCCTTCTGGTACCTGATCCTCTTCGGCAGCCTGCTCGGTTTCACCGCGTACGTCTGGCTGCTGCGTGTGGCGAAGACGTCACACGTCGCGACCTATGCCTACGTGAACCCGATCGTCGCGCTGCTGCTCGGTGCCTCGATCGGGCACGAGGCGATCACGGCATCGATGATGGTGGCGGCGGCAGTGACGCTGCTGGGTGTGGTGCTGGTGGTGATGCCGCCGCTGCGGTCGCGCGCCCGCTGAGCGGCAAGGCAGGCGTGATGCGTGCGAGTGCCCGCGCGCTGCGGCCTGCCTACTCGCGCTTGCCGAGTGATTCCCAGAGATGCAGGGTGGCATAGGCGCGCCACGGTCGCCAGGCCTCGGCGCGCGCGATGATGTCGCGGCGCGCGACGCCCGCCGCGGCCATCACCTTCAGCACGCCGAGGTCGGCGTCGGGAAAGGCATCGCGATCACCGAGCGCGCGCATGCGCACGTAGTGCGCCGTCCACGGGCCGATGCCGGGCAACGCGAAGAGGGTGGCCGCCGCGACATCCGTCGGCAGTCCGCGCACTGCGTCGAGGTCCAGTGCGCCAGTCGCCACGGCGACCGAGGCGGTGTGCAGCGTGGCGGCCTTGGCGGTGGTGAGGCCGATCGTGCGCAGCCGTGCCGCACCGGCATCCGCGAGCGCGGCGGGCTGCGGAAAGCCAAACAGCACCCGCCCATCGTCCATTGCTGGCAGTGGCGTGCCGAAGGTACGCACCAGCCGGTCAGTCATGGTGCACGCGCCGACCACACTGACCTGCTGGCCGAGCACCGCGCGGATCAGGCCCTCGAACGGATCGAGGAGCTGCGGCAGGCGGAGCGCGGGGCGCGCCCGCAGCAGCGGTGCGAGGAGGGCGTCACGCTCCGCGATGCGGTGCAGGGGCGCCAGATCGGTGGCGAGGTCGAAGCTGCGGTCCACGAGGGCGCGCACCTGCGCTGCCGGCAGCGCGGGACGGGTGCGCGCGAGCAGGGAGCGCGTGCCGGCATCATGCGCCAGGTCCAGCAGGATGTACTGCCCCGTGCCATGCTCGCGCACGCTGCGGAGGTAGTGCGTGGGTCCCACGACCTCGAGTGCGTCGACCGTGCGCACGACCAGATAGCGCAACGTCCAGGCGACATCCACATCCTCTGGCAGCGCGATGCGCAGCCGTCGGGACCATGCCGGCGCAACCGGTGCGGTGACGCGCGTCACGAACCCTGTCGGCGCCGCACTGCGGCCGGCGCCGCGCCGTCACCGCGCGGCAGCGGTGCCCCCTCGAGCTGCAGCAGCGCCTTCTTCACGGCGTTGCCCCATCGATAGCCGCTCATCGAGCCATCGGAGTGGATGACGCGGTGACAGGGGATGACGACCGCGACGCGATTGGTGGCGCAGACGTTGGCGACGGCGCGCGCCGCCCCCGGCGTGCCGATGGCCGCCGCGATCTGGGCGTAGCTGCGTGTCTCACCGAAGGGAATCGCGATCAGTGCGTCGAGCACCCGCTGCTGAAATGCCGTGACCTGCATGTCGATGGCCACGTCCGGCGCGGCGGAGTCACCGCGCAGGCGCGCCACCACGGCGGCGACCATCGGTGCCAGCACTCCCGCCTCGTCGGCACCGATGTCGGCGCGCGGGAATTCGGCCTGCAACTCACGCACGAGCACGTCGTCGCTGGCGGCGAGCGACACCCAGCAGAGCCCCACACCGGTGGCGCCGATCACCAGGCGGCCGAGTGGTGTGCTGGTGGCGGCCCAGCGGATGCTGACGCCGGCACCGCCGCGTCGGTAGGCCGCCGGCGTCATGCCGAGGTGGCGCGTGGCATCGGCGTAGGCGCGGCTGGGCGCGGTGTAGCCGGCATCGTAGGTGGCCGCACTGACCGTGCCGGCTCCCCGCAGGGCAACGCGGAAGCGGTCCGCGCGACGGCTGCGCAGGTATGCCGCGGGTGACGCGCCGATGATGGCGGTGAACAGGCGCTGCAGGTGTGCCGGGCTCATGCCGACCGCCGCGGCGAGTTCCTGCAGCGGCACGCGTCCCTCACGTCCCTGCGCCACCGCCTGGTCGAGGAGTGCCCGCGCCTGCAGCACCGCCGACTCGGCGCGCGTCCGTTCCACCGGCAGTGTCTCGAGCAACGGCATGAACGGCAAACTGGCAGCCAGCATCAGGTTCTCCAAGAAGGGGATGCCTGAGGATGGCTGCCAGTGCGGTGCGGCGCCTCCCGAATCGTGCGACCCGGCTCAGGGCAGGTGCACGAGCCCGAGCGACACGATGAAGGAGCGCGGGAATCCCGGCTCGAAGGCGACCGGCTGGCCACCGACGACGTCGGGGTTGAGGAAGCCGGACGTCATGTAGCGGCGGTCGAGCAGGTTCTCGACGCGGACGAAGCCCGTCACGCCGACCTTGCCCCAGAGCCGTGCCGCATTGCGCAGCGAGACGCCGGCGTTGTAGAGCATCGACGACGGCAGCTCGACCCGGTTCGCATCGTCCAGCATGTAGCGCCCGGTGTACTGCATCTCGCTCTCGAGGCGGAACGGCGTGCCGGTGACATCCCACCGCAGCCCCGACATCGCCATCGCCTTCGGGATGCCGACGGCCGCATTGCCCGAGAAGTCGGCGAAACGGCCCGCCTTGCCGTAGTGCACCGAGTCCACCGTGTAGGCGAGGTAGGTGTTGCGGCTGAGGGTGGCGGTGCTGCGCAGCGAGAAGCCGCGGGCGAAGTCCACCGATCCGCCGAACTCCATGCCCTGCCGGCGGGTGCGGGCCGCGTTGAAGTAGAAGCGGCCGCCACGGTACGGCACCAGCTCGTCACGCACCTCGGTGTTGTAGAGCGCGAACTCGTAGGTGACGGCGCGGACGCCGGTGTTCACGCCAGTGGTGATGCTGCGCCGTGTGCCCACTTCGTAGGTGAACGAGCGGATCGGCTCGAGCAGCGGGCTGATGCCCGTGACCGTGTCCTGCCCGAACGTGCCGGCCGGATCGGTCTCGTTGCCTGCTGGCGCCTCGACGCCCGCGCCGAAGTTGGCGTAGAGCATGTTCGACGACGAGAGGCGGTAGACCGCGCCAAGCTTGGGCGACACCTGCGAATAGGTGCGCGTGGCGTTCAGGCGCGGCGTGATGCGATCGGTCAGCCCGTAGCGCAGGCCATCGAGTCGCGCGCCGATGTTGAGTGTGACGCGCGAGTTGGCGCTCCACTCGTCCTGCAGGAAGATGCCGCCGGTCTGTGCACGCTCGCTCTTGTCCTGCTGCAGCGTGGTGCCCTTCCCGCCCGCGGCGGTGAGCGACCAGAAGCGCGCCGGTCCATCCTGGTGCTGCACGTCAGCGCCGACGATGAGCGCGTGATCACCGATCGGCTGGCGATAATTCAGGCTGCCGCCGCCGTGCACACGATCGAATTCGCGGTAGGTGCCGCGCTCGGAGCGCACGAGGGACTTCGGCGTGACGTACGACATGAAAGACACGACGCCGCTTTGACCCACGGCATGATCGAGCGTGGTGCCGAAGCGCAGCACGCGGTTCTCGCGGCGTTCGAGGCGGGTGTTGTAGGTCGCATTCGCCCCGCGCGGGTTGCTGGCCGCGAGCGCCGCCGTCAGCGGACCGGGGATGCCGAACTGGTTGTCGCTGGCGGTGAGCCGCATGGAGAGGCGGGTGCGTGCGCCGAGCGGCGTGACGAGGCCCGACGTGAACAGCGAGCGCTCGCTCTGCGAGTTCTGGCGCCAGCCGTCCGCTTCGGTGCGTGCCACGGTGACGTACGCGCGCGTCTCACCGCTGCCCATGCTCGTCTGCGCGATGGCGCGACGCATGCCGAAGCTTCCGGCCATGGTACGGAAGTCGATGCGGCTCCCCGCCAGTGGTGTGGTGGTGAGCGCGATGATCCCGCCGGCCGCGTTGCCCCAGAGCGCCGAGGCGTTGCTGCGGATCACGTCGACGCCGGTGATGGTGCCAAGGTCCACCAGATCGAGGCTGGTGCGGCCATCCGGCTCCGTCTCCGGGATGCCGTCGATCATGACGCGGATGCCGCGCATGGTGGCAGCGTTGGAGCGGTCACCCGCGCCACGTGCGCCGAAGCCACGGATCGAGAGTCGGGTGTCCACGCCACCGGAGCGCGACATCGCCAGCACCCCGGGCACGCCCTGCAGCGCGTCGGCGAGGCTGATGCCGGCGGTGCTCCGCAGGCGATCCAGCCCGATGCTGGTGATGGCGAAGGGCGTCTGGCTCAGCGGCGTCGTGCTGCGGGTGGCGCTCACCGTCACCTTGGGCAGGGTGGCGGGCGCCGTGGTCGTGTCGGGTCGCTGCTGAGCCGCGAGACTGCCGGCGGCCAGCAACGCGATCGGGGGGAGCGCGAGGAATCGCATGCCGAACAGTACGTCGTTCCGGTGATTTGCGTTTAACCGCGCGGCGACCTTCCCGGCCGTTCGGCCGATGCCGGGGCGGACGGCGCGGAGCGACCCTTGGTGCATCGCGCCGGACAGGCCGGGCGCGGGTACCATCCCTGTCACCGTCCAATCCCTCACGCCATGTCGTCACTCACCGAGATCTCCGATCAGCTGGCCGGCGCCGTCGAGACCGCCGCCGTCAGCGTCGTCGCCGTCCATGCCCGCCCCCGCCTCGCCAGCACCGGCGTCCACTGGCGCGACGGTGTGATCGTCACCACCGACGCCACGGTGAAGCGCACCGACGACATCGCCGTGACGCTCCCGAACGGCCAGCGGGTGACGGCCACCGTCATCGGCCGCGACCCTGGCACCGACCTGGCGGCCCTGCGCATCCCGCCAGGGCTGCTCCCCGAGGCACCGCGCTCCCCGTCGGCCGACCTGCGTCCGGGCCACCTGGTGCTGGCGGTGGCGCGCAGCGGTGGCGACGGTCCGCACGCGACGTTCGGCATCGTCAGCAGCGTCGGTGAGGCGTGGCGCACCTGGCGCGGCGGGACCCTCGACCGGCGCCTGCAGAGCACGATCGAGCTCCTCCCCGGCTACGGCGGCGGACCGCTGGTGACGGCGCACGGCACCATCGCCGGCATCAACTCCGGCGGGATGAGCAAGCCGCTCTGCGTCACCATCCCCGACACGACGGTGGACCGGATCCTCGATGCCGTCATGAACCGCGGCTACGTGGCGCGTGGCTGGCTGGGCGCGAGCATGCAGACGGTGCGCTTCTCCGACGCCGCCACGGCCAAGCTGGGCTTCGACGGCCGGGGCGGGCTGGTGGTGCTGGACGTGGAGCACGACAGCCCGGCCGCGCACGGCGGGGTGATGATCGGTGACGTGCTGGTCCGCATCGACGACGTGCGCATCACCCAGCACGATGACGTGCTGGCGTTCCTTGGCAGCGACCGGGTCGGCACGACGGTGCAGCTGCAGGTGGTGCGTGGCGGTGCGGTGGTGATCGTGCCGGTGCAGATCGGCGAACGCCCGCGCGGGTCGCGCTGACCGACGTGCCCGACCTTCTGCACCTGACGTTCGGGGCGATGCCCGCCATCGTGCGGGCGCGCCTCGTCGCAGGCGTCGCGGCGCACGATGGTGTGCTGCTGGACGACGGGCGCGTGCACCGGGCGCCCCGTCCGCACATGGCACACGCGATCTACGTCACGGAGTGGCCGCACGCCGACGAACGCTCGGACATGCGCGCGGCCACGCTCTACCTGCTCGACCCCGGCGTCAGCCCACCACCGGGGCAGCTGGCGCGCGGCAGCACGGGCTGGCTCCCGCTCGACAGCGACGCCGAGGATCTCGTCGCCGCAGCGCACGGCGTGCTGCGCGGGCTGACGGTGATCGCGCCGTCGGTGATGCCCAACGGCGGCACCTCGTCGCGTGCCCGCGCTGCCCGTCGCGAGCCACCGGTCGCCCCCACCACCGGCGGCGACGAACCGCACCTCACCGACCGCGAACTCGACGTGCTCCGCGCGCTGGCGGAGGGGCTGGGCAACAAGCAGATCGGCGGGCGACTCGGCATCAGTCCGAGCACGGTGAAGTACCACCTGCAGGCGATCTTCGCCAAGCTGCAGGTACGCACGCGCAGCGAGGCCGTGTCGTATGGGCTCCGGAATGGGGTCGTGCCGCTCTGAGGTCGCTTGTGCTTTGGTGCCTGGAACAGCAGAACGCAAAGGCGCAGAGGACACAGCAAGGGGACAGAGAGGTCCGGCGCTGATGCGGTGGTCAGTGGGCGGTGTGGCATCGTGTCAATGGAGAACGGCAACAGCAACTGCCCCGACAACTGACACGCCGCGATTCGTGCGCCGAGCGGATACGGCGGCGCGCGCGGTGCGCTGGTGCCGTTACCCCAAAAATCCGACAGCTACCCGCGCGAAGGGAACGACTCGTGAGGGCTGATCGCGTTCCGTTCCTTTCCGTGCCCCTTTGCGACTTTGCGTTCTGCTGTTCACGATGCCCCGCCTGCCGACCTGCCGCGAAGCGCAACGGACCGGCCCCGACAGACGTGTCAGGCATTCGCGCATCGCGCCGGAACGTTCCCGAACACAGTATTGAGGACCAGAACGGGGGAAGGGAACCCTGAACCGCGCCGATGGCGCAGGGTGGCGTGATGCTGAGTGAACTGCGGAAGCTGCGGAATCACATGGACTGGGCGGACGACGCCATGCTCGACGCCCTGGCCAGCGCACCGCAGGTCCCGACCGAGGCGCTGCGGGAGCTGGCGCATGTGCTCGGCTCCGAGGAGAACTGGCTGGCTCGACTGGAGGCGCGGCCGGCGCACGCCCCGATCTGGCCCATGGCCGATCTCGCCGAACTGACACGACTCGTGCGGGAGCTGCAGGTGGCGTACGGGCGGTACCTCGATGCGCTGAGCGAGGCCGACACGCACCGGATCGTCTCGTACACGAACACCGCCGGCATCCGATTCGAGAGCAGCGTGCGCGACATCCTGCACCACGTCTTCCTGCACTCGCAGTACCATCGCGGCAAGGTGAACCTGATGCTGCGACAGGCCGGCATCACACCGGTACCGGTGGACTACATCGGGTTCGTGCGGCAGTTTCCGACCGCCGTGACGCGGGTGGGAGACACCGCCGGGGCGTGATGTCTGTGCCGGGACGGCGACGCTGACGCGCCAATGACATGGGCGGCGCTTGCGCCGACGCGTGCGGGCCGGCAGCGTTGCTCCCACTGCGGTGCCAGGCCGGTGCCGCGGGTCACATCACCCGACTGGAGCCTGCATGGAGCGCCGCACCTTCCTCCAGACCGCCGCCGCGGCGGCCGTCGTCCCCTCCATGCTCCGACACGTGACGGCACCACCGTTCAGGATCTCGCTGGCGCAGTGGTCGTTCCACAAGGCGCTGTTCGCGAAGGAGATGGAACACCTCGACTTCGCTCGCACCGCCAGGCGCGACTACGGCATCGAGGCGATCGAATACGTCAACGCCTTCTTCAAGGACAAGGCGACCGACGCCGCCTACCTCGCCGAGATGAACCGGCGTGCGAAGGACGAGGGCGTGTACCAGCACCTGATCATGATCGATGGCGAAGGGGCCCTCGGTGATCCCGATGCGGCCAAGCGCACGCAGGCGGTGGAGAATCACCGGCGCTGGCTGGATGCGGCGAAGACGCTCGGCTGCGCCACCATCCGCGTCAACGCGCAAAGCACCGGCACACCCGAGGACCAGCAGAAGCTGGCCGCCGACGGACTGCGCAAGCTGGTCGAGATCGCCGCGCCGATGGGCCTCAACGTGATCGTCGAGAACCACGGCGGGTTGTCATCGCACGGCGACTGGCTGGTGGGCGTGATGAAGCTGGTGGATCACCCGCGCATGGGGACGCTCCCCGACTTCGGCAACTTCTACGACTACGACCGGTACAAGGCCGTCGAGGAGATGATGCCCTGGGCGAAGGCCGTCAGCGCCAAGTCGAACGACTTCGACGCGGCCGGCAACGAGACGCACACCGACTATCGCCGCATGCTGCAGATCGTGAAGGCGGCGAAGTTCACGTCGTGGATCGGCATCGAGTACGAAGGCACCGTGATGTCGGAGCGTGACGGCGTGCGCGCGACGCTGGCGCTGCTGAGGCGCCTGCAGGTCGAGATGGCCTGATGCGCCACGCCGCGTCGATCAGCCGTCGAGCGTGATCTCGCGACGCTCGTCGGCGCTGCGGCGGCCCAGTTCCAGCAACTGCATCACCAGCAGCGCCTCGTCGGCCGTCACCGGGTTTGGACCCGTGCCGCGGATGGCATCGCGCACGGCGGCGTAGTACTGCCGGTAGTCACCGGGCACGCTCGGCACGGGTCGGGTGTCGGTGGTGCCGTCGGCGCCGGCCTGCGTCACCTGCACGGGCGCGACCGGTTCACCCCAACCCGCGGTGCCGGGGATGCGGCCCACCTTGAGCGCATCCTCCTGGCTGTCGAGGTGGTGCGTGACGATGCTGCCGCGCGTGCCGTGCACGGCGAAGCGTGGCTCGCCGGCGGCGATCATGGCCGAGGCGTGCAGGATCACGCGCAGCCGTGGATACCGCAGCACGACCTGGAACCAGTCGTCGGTGCGACTCGCCGCGCGCTGGATGGCGATGTCGGCGCTGATGCCGATGGGTGGCCCGAAGAGCACCAATGCCTGGTCCAGCAGGTGCGGACCAAGGTCGGCCCAGAGGCCCGAGCCCGGCCCGGGCTGCTCGCGCCACCGGTCGCGCACCTCGGGTCGGAAGCGGTCGAAGTGGCTCGTGAACTCCAGCACCTCGCCCACCGCGCCGTCGGCGAGCAACGCACGCACCGTCTGGAAGTCGCTGTCGTAGCGACGGTTCTGGAAGACCGACACGACGCGCTGCGCCCGCACGCCGTGCGCGAGCACATCCATCGCCTCGGCGAGCGTGACGGTGAACGGCTTGTCCACGACGACGTGTTTGCCGGCCGCCAGCGCGGCGTGTGCCTGCGATGCGTGCAGCGTGTTCGGCGTCGCGATCACGACGAGGTCGATCACCGGGTCGGCGAGCGCCTCGTCCAGCGACGCCGCGACGCGCACGTGAGGAACATCGGTGTGCACCGCGTCAGGCTTGCTGGACACCACGGTGTGCAGCGCGAGGCCGGGCGTGGAGGCGATGAGCGGGGCGTGGAAGACCTTGCCGACGAAGCCGTATCCGACCAGTGCGACGTTGAGCGGGGCAGTCATGGGGTCGAGCGTGGCGGCGAGTGGCGTGGCGCGGCGCGACCGGTGGTTGCGTGGCGAGGTGGGGGGAAGAATGCACCCGCCCCACGGCCGGCGCACGAAAGGCGGTGAACGCTCACCCGGTCGTGAGCGCACGCCCGGCCGTCAGCGCTCACCCGGTCTTCAGCACACCCGGCCGTCAGCGCGCGTGGCGACGCTCAGCGGTCGCGCGGGTTCACCAGGTCGCGCCGCCAGGCGTCCAGCATCGGGAGAGCCGCGCCGGTGACCGTCATCAGCAGTGGGGCGTAGCGACCGACGCGTCCCATCGCCTGCATCGCCACACCGGTCGCCGAGAGGATGGTGCCCACGATCAGCATCGTCTCCTCGCGCCGCGCCATCACCCGTCCCCAGAGCAGCGACAGGACGCGGCGATGGATCGGACGGAGTCGTGTCCTGGTGATGTCGAGCCCCTCGAGCGCCCAGGCGTTGGTGGGATCGAGTTCGCGGGCCTGTTCGAACTCCGAGCGCGCGCCGGTCACGTCGCCGGACTCGAGCAGCGTCCAGGCGTGGCCGGTGCGAGCGAGGGCGTTCGCCGGATAGCGCTGCGCGAAGGCGCGCCACGTATCGCCGGCGCGCATGTCCAGCCCGCGGCCGGCGGCGATGGCCGCACGGAGCGGCAGCAGTTCTTCCTCATCGGCGCCCTGACTGGCGGCATCGGCCAGCGCGGCGCGGGCCTGCTCCCACTGCGACTTCTGCAGGTGCACGCGCGCCAGCAGGACGTGCGTGTCGGGCTCCTCGGGATCGAGCGCCACCGCACGCTCCGCCGAGCGCAGGGCACCCGTCAGGCTGTTGGCGCGGAGCAGGACCACGCCGCGCGTCCAGTGCGCGAAGGCGGCCGTCGGGGCGTGCTGCACAGCCAGTTCGCTCGCCTCGAGCGCCCCACGGGAATCCTGCGTTTCCAGCAGCAGCAGGGCGCGCATCCCACTCAACCAGGCGTCGCCCGGACTGGCCGCAAGGCACTGGTCCAGCAGTTCGAGACCGTCAGCGAAGCGGGCGTCGGAGATGAGTTCGCCCAGCCGGGCACTGAGGAGCGTTTCGTCGAGCTGCGACATGCGTGAGTTCAGGGAGCGGTGGAGAGACGGCTGCTGCGGACCAGCGCAATCCGCGGGCCAGCGTTCCCATCCGTAAACAAACGAATGAATCGAGTAGCTTGGAGGCCGTGCCACACGATACTCAGGCCTTCCTCGCGACCCTCGCGGCCGACCGCGCCGCCTATCGCCTGCCGCCGCGGCTGCACGAATCCGCGCGCGACTGGATGCGGAGCGTGCTCTCCCTGCTCTTCCCGCACGCCGCACCGCCGCACGCGGCCCGCGACCCGATCGGGCTCGCCACCGAGTACGACAGTGTGGCGTCGGTGCTGCAGGAGTTGTTGCGTGAACTGCTGGACGATCCGACGCGTGCGACCGGGCTCGCCGAGCAGATGATGGGACTGCTACCGGATATTCGTATCCGTTTATACGCCGATGCCGACGCCATCCACCGGATGGACCCGGCGGCACAAAACGTGGACGAAGTGTTCCTGGCGTATCCGGGCTTTCTCGCCACCATCTGCCACCGGGTGGCGCGGCCGCTCTGGCAGGCGGGCGTGCCGATCCTGCCGCGGCTGATCACGGAGTGGGCGCACGAGCGCACCGGCGTGGACCTGCATCCGGGGGCGAGCATCGGCGACCGCTTCGCCATCGATCACGGCACGGGCATCGTGGTGGGCGAGACGGCGCGCATCGGCAACGACGTGCGCCTCTACCAGGGCGTGACGCTGGGTGCGTTGCGCGTGGCCAAGGGACTCGCGAACGTACAGCGCCACCCGACGATCGAGGACGACGTGACCGTGTACGCCAATGCCACCATCCTCGGCGGCCGCACGGTCATCGGGCGGGGCAGCGTGATCGGCGGCAACGTCTGGCTCACGCGCAGCGTTCCACCGGGGTCCATCGTCACGCATGCGGTGCCCGATGAACGGCGCCGCGATGACTATCCACTGGAGTTCGAGATATGACACGCGCCACCTCCATCCTCGGCACCATCGGCAGCACGCCGCACGTCCAGCTCACGCGACTGTTCGGCGATCGCGTGGCGGTGTGGATGAAACTCGAGCGGGCCAACCCCGGTGGCAGCATCAAGGACCGCATCGCGCTGTCGATGATCGAGGATGCCGAGCGACGCGGTGTGCTCACCCCCGAGACGGTGATCATCGAGCCCACCAGCGGCAACACCGGCATCGGCCTGGCGATGGTGGCGGCGGTGAAGGGCTATCGTCTGGTGCTGGTGATGCCGGAGAGCATGTCGGTGGAGCGCCGCCGTGTGATGCTGGCGTACGGCGCCGAGTTCGAGCTCACACCGCGCGAACTCGGGATGAAGGGCGCGATCGCGCGCGCCAACGAACTGGTGGCCGCCACGCCAGGCGCCTGGATGCCGTCGCAGTTCGACAACGCCGCCAACATCGCCATCCATCGCACCACGACGGCGCACGAGATCCTCGCCGACTTTCCCGAGGGCATCGACTACCTCATCACCGGCGTCGGCACGGGTGGGCACATCACCGGCGTCAGTGAGGTGCTGAAGGAGACGATGCCGCAGCTGAAGACATTCGCGGTGGAGCCCGTGAAGTCGCCGGTGATCAGTGGCGGCGCACCGGGGCCGCATCGGCTGCAGGGCATCGGCGCGGGTTTCATTCCGGCCAACCTGCACACCGCCACGCTGGATGGCACGGTGCAGGTGACGGAGGAGGATGCGTTCGAGATGGCGCGCCGTGCCGCGCGCGAGGAGGGGATCTTCATCGGCGCCTCGAGCGGCGCATCGCTGGCCGCGGTGGCGCAGCTGCTGCCGACGATGCCCGACGGCGCGCGCGTGCTGACCTTCTGCTACGACACCGGCGAGCGGTACCTGTCCGTGGATGGCCTCTTCCCGATGCCGCCCGCCTGAGATGCGCGGCCGCGCGCTGGCGCGTGTGGTGACGGGGGCGGCGCTGCTGCTGGCAGCATGCACGAAACCGGCGACCACCACCCCGCCGTCAGGCAGTCCTGCCGGGCGCAGCGCCGTGGCACCTGACGGCGGCGCGGCGGCGCGTGCCGAGCGCGGCTCCGTGGCACCTGATGCCGGTGCCACTGCACGTGCCGTGCGCGGCACCGTGTACACCGTGCGGATGGTGTTCGACGAGGAGGGGTTTCGCTTCGACCCGTCGTATCTCACCGTGCGTGAAGGTGACGGCGTGCAGTTCCGCATGATCAGCGGCGTGCCGCACAACGTGACCTTCGACGACCGCTTCATCCCCGAGGGATCGCGCGCGCAACTGTCGGCGAACCTGCGCGCCGTCGGCGCCCGCGAGCTGGCGGCGCCGGTGGTCACGACCTACGACTCGAGCTACGTGATCAGCACCGCCGGCCTGCCACGCGGCGACTACCTGTTCTACTGCGCCCCGCACCGCTCGCTGAACATGCACGGGGTGCTCACGATCCGCTGACCGGCGGCACCCGCCGACGCGTGACCTCAGGAACGTTTCCGCCGGTATGTTCCCGCGGGAACGTTCAAGGCGCCGCGCGCTCGCCGCGCATCGTCAGTGCGAGATCGCAGAGCGCCGCGCCATCGCGCGTCAGCGCCGTGATCCGGGCGACGCCGTCCAGCGCGCCGCCGCGGCCGATGCGTCCCGAGAGTCGGAGCTGCACGAACGAGTCCTGCGGCCCGCGACGTGACGCCACGTCGGTGACGCTCTCGAACACGCCATCGGTGCGCACCGACGCATTGAATCCCTGCCCGCCCGCAAACTCGAGCTTGAGCATCGGTGCACCGCGCAGGTGACGCACGACGAGCTGCGTGCCCGGGGCGAACTCCCGCGCCACCTGTGCGCAGAGCGCGCGCTCCGTGCCCCAGCGCTCGACATACCGCACACGCAGCGTGCCGGCGAACGACTGCGGTGACAGGTCGCCCTCATCGCTCAGCAGCGCCGCGTCATCGGCGCCGAAGCGCAGCACGCGGCCCTCCCGCGTGACCACCCGCTCGACATCACCCTTCGCGAGTTCGAAGTCGAGCTGCGTCGCATCGTCGTGCATGACGATGGTCTGCTGCCGGACGCTGATCACGCGTCCCTCCACCACGCGACCGGACTTGAGCACGATGTCGTCGGTGGTGCGTCGCACTGCGGGGGCGATGACGACGGGACCACGCGCCGCTGGCAGCGACGCTGCAGCGGGCGGCGCCGTGTCGCGCGGTGGCGGCGCTGGCGTGGCTGCCGTGCCGCGCGCGGAGCCCGGCGGCGCGGTCGCCGGCGCACTGACTGCTGCGGGCATCGGCGCACCGTCGTCCGGCGCGGTGGCGACCGCCGGGACGGCTGCCTGGGGCTGCACATCGAAGCGGCCCGGCGCGCTGGCGACCGTCGCCCCCGCCTGGTTCTGCACATCGAAACGGGCCGGCTCGGTCGCGGGCCGGGCGACTGGTGCAGCCACCGCCGGTGCCGCAGTGCCGCGCCGCGACGTGCTGCTGAACATGGCAACGATCGCGATCGCCGCCGCGCCGATCATGCCCAGCATGATCAGGTTCGACCGATTGTAGGCGCGGATCGCTGCCGCCGTGCTGGCCGCGCTCGGCGGCGTCACCGGAGGCGAATACCGCGCCGGCGGAGGCGCCGCGGCCGGTGCGGGTCGCGCCGTGAGCCTCGGCGCGGTCGCCGCGCGCGGAGCGGCCGCCTGCGCCGCTGGTGCCGGGTCGGGGCCGAGCGCCCTCGCCCACGCGTCGGCGACGAAGCGTGCGACACCCGGCTCCACGAAGCGCTGCGAGTGCAGGTCGCCGGCGAGGCGCGCGGTGGCGGCGTCCCACGCCACGCGCGGCGCGGTGCGATCGGGGAATGCGCGCAGCAGACCGTCGTCAGCGGCGCGCAGCAACAGCTCGGCCAGCGGCATGGCGTCGCTGGTGACGGCGTCCAGCAGCAGGTTCCGGAAGCGGCGCCGATCGCGCATCGGCCACTCGGCGGGGTCGCGCACGAGGCGGCGGAGCGCCGCCGTCAGGCCGGCCCGGACATCGATCGGCGGCGCCACTATGAAGCCCGCAGCGCGATGCGCCAGGTGCGGCCGGCACCGCCATCGTCACGTGGCGCCACGGCCAGCTCCATGCCATCAGCGAGGCGCACCGGGGCATTGCGCGCGATCTCGTCGCCATCGGCAGTCCGCCAGAGGCGCGCGGTGAGATTCACCAGCCACCACGCGCCATCGTGGAACGCCACGTAGCCCATCGCATCGCGCGACACCGACTCGTGCGGTCGCGCGTCGGCGTCGAGGTGCCACTGATGGAGCGTGCGATGATGGAAGAGCGCGGTGGTGATGCCCTCGTCGCGCCACGCCTCGCCGGTGCCACGCCCGGAACGCAGCAGCGGCACAGGGCGGTGCACGCGCTCACCGCTCCACGGGTCCACCGGCGCGCCCTGCTCGGGCACGATCATCCAGCCGCGTGACGAGGGCGTGGGCATGATGCGCTCCAGCGTGCGATACAGCGCCTCTTCCCACTCCACCGCATCGGGTCGGCGCGACGGGGCATGCAGCCCGTCCTCGAAGGCGCGGCGCATCAGCGGCGTGAGGTGCGGGCCGAGTGCATCGACCGGCACCGTGATCGGCGCGTCGGCGGGATTGCGACGATCGCGCGGATGCTCGACGAACAGCGCCTTCGCGCCCATCGAGAGCTGCTCGTCCTCCTCGGCACTGCGCGTGCTGTGCACGAGCGTGCCACGCAGCGGGTGCCGCTGCAGCAGCAGTTCGTAGAACAGCACCGCCAGGGCATGCCGGTCGGTCTCGATGCTCGGCAGGGTGCGCCCCGACACGACCTCCGGCGCCATGTAGCCCGGCGTGCCCAGCACCGTGGGCGCGGCGAGGCCCGGGACCACCAGTGCATCGATGTCGATCACGCAGGCGTCCCCGCCACGCAGGTCCACCAGCACGTTGCGGTTGGAGAGGTCGCTGTGCGCCAGCCCCGCGAAGTGCAGCCGTCGCACCGCGCGGGCCAGGCGCATGCACACCTGCAGCCGTGTCAGCAGCGAGCCCTTCTCGACGTCGGGCACGAGGGCGCCGGCCTTCCTGCCGGTGAACCAGCGCACCTCCTTCTCGACGCGGTTGCCGAACCGGTCGTGCATGAAGAACGCAGGGCGATACACCGGCATCACCACGCCCAGCGGTGGCTGTGCCAGCGAGTGGGCGCGGGCGAAGTCGGCGGGCACGGCGCGGGCGCCATCGACGATGCCAGTGGGCCAGCAGAAGGCACCGCGCCAGTAGTCGCCGGCGCTGCCGCGGGTGGGATCGTAGCTGGACACGATCCGCTGCAGCCGCTCCACGCGGCCGGCGCGATCACGCAGGGCCCCGAAGAAGAAGGCCACCACGTCGCGGCCGTCGACGGTCAGGAACGCCACCTTCTCGGCGCCGCTCGCGAGCGGCGAGGGGCGGAGCTGCAGTGTGCGCCCGTCGGTGGACTGCACCGTGACCGTCGCCGTGCGCACCGCGGCGGAGCTCACCGCGCACCACCGTCACGCCATGCCAGCAGCAGCGTGCGATCGTCCACCTCACCGCGCTGCTCGAAGGCGAGCCAGCGGACCATCGCATCCCCATTGCCAAGCACTGTCGGCGTGTCGGGCTGGCGCGCGGTGCCGATGGCGTCACGCATGCCGTCGCGCCACTGTGCCACCAGCGCGGCGCCGCTCTGCTCGAGCGGGTGGAACGGATCGTCCACGCCATCGGTCATCAGCGCGACCAGCGTCACGTCGGCGAGCTGCACCTGCCGCAGCGCCGCGGCCTGGACCATCGCGCACGCGTCGGGGACGAAGCAGGTCACCTCGCCCGCCCACGCCGTCTCGCGCATCGCGCCCACGCGCAGCACGGTGCCATCGCGGTGCTGCACGAGCACGGCGCCGTCGCCCACCTGCGAGACGAGCATCGCATCGCCCATGATCGCGGCGATGATGACGGTGGTGCGGAGTGCGGTCGGGGCGCAGTCGGCGAGGCCGGCCAGCGCATGCAGCCGCAGCGCCGCGTCGTGCACGGCGTGCGCCATCGCGGTGCCGAGTCGTGCCAGCGGTGTGCCGTCGGTGGCGGCGGCGAATCGTGTGATGGTGTTGTCGGCGGCGATCTGCGCGGTGACGGCCGCGCCGATGCGACTGAGGGCGCTGGACCCGGCACCGTCGGCGACGGCGAGCACCAGCAGGTCGTCGCACGCGGCGATGGCGAGGGCGTCGTCGCGATGCTCCCCGCGGTGGGCGTGCGAGCGCCCGCGAACGCTGGCGCCGGTCACCTGCCAGCCCGCCGCGCGCGTGTCGATCAGGCGCGGCTCGGTGCTGGCGGCGGTGATGAGGGCATCGCCCAGTGCGTCACGCAGCGCGTCGGGACACCAGGGCAGGTCAGGCGCACGCGCCGTCCACGTCCCGGGAACGACGGCCTCCTCCACCGCCGGCGGGATCGTCGCCGGTGCCGGCGCAACTGGCAGGTCGGACACGCGTCAGGGAATGATCGTGATACCCGGCGGCGGCGGGGGCAGCGTGATCCCGCCACCCTCGCCCACCGAGCCGACCTTCGCGCTCGTCGTCTTCACGCTGGCGGAGACGAACTTGAAGAAGGCGCGGAAGGCATCGGGCGACATGTCGCGCATCTGGATCACCGTCTCGGTGGTCTCGCGCAGCGCGCTGATGTCGGCGTGGTCGCCGCAGGCCACGGCGATGATGTTGGCCGGCCGGCGCTCGCGGAGCTGGCGGGCGTACTCCAGCCAGCCGGTGTCGGTGGGGGCACCGTCGGAGAGGATGAACACGAGCGGACGCCAGTCACCCTTCTGCTCGGCTGTCGTGCGCACGACTTCCATCTCGAAGCACTCGAGCAGCACCCGCAGCGCATCGCCGTAGTTGGTCTGGCCGTTGGCCTCCATCTCGGGCGGGATGAAGCTGCTGACCTCTGTCAGCGGCACAACCTGGATCGCCACGTCGGCGAAGGTGATGACGCTGAGGTAGGCACTCTCGATCGCCTGCGGATCGGTGAGCAGGTCGCGATGGAGCTGACGAATGCCGGCCTTCACGCTCTCGACGGGGGTACCCCGCATGGAGCCGGACACGTCGGCGAGGATGTACACGGGCAGGCGGCGCAACGACACGGACACTCCGGTGGCGGGGTGCGAAGCGCGCCAGCTGACGCGCCTCACCGCAATCGTAACACCGGAGACCGGATGGCTGTTTCTGTCGTCGTGCTCCGCCGCCGTCGCCGTCGCACGTGGGTGCGGCCGGCGTGACCAGCGGCCACCGTTCCGGACGTGCGCTCAGCTGGCCATCGGCGACGGGACGGCGCCACGACGCCGGCGCAGCACGCGGCGCAGGAGTGCCCGGAGCCCAGTGCCCAGCGCCAGCGCGACCAGCAGCGCCGGCAGACCCACCACGGCCATCCAGATCGCGGCCTCGGCCACCGAGCGGCCGGTGGCGACGAGTGCGCGCGTGGCGTCGTGCAGCACGGCGCGGGGCTGCCACCCCTCCGCCACCACCGGCACGGTGACGGCGTCCGGGCGCAGATCGATCGTGATCGTGGCCAGCGCCGCCAGCTGGCTCAGTGACTGGAGCTGGGCCGTCCGCTGCTCGATCTCGCCGCGGATCCGGGACAGCTCCGTGTGCACTTCGAGCACATCGCTGGCCTTCTGCGTGCGCTGCCGCACCGTGGCGAGGAGTGCCCGGAGCTCGGCTTCGGTGGCGCGGAGGTTGGTGAGCTGGGCGCCCAGGTCCACCGCCTGCGCGGTGACGTCCTCACCGCCCAGCGTCTCGTCGTCCACCCGCACCGCGAGGCCGCGCAGCCGGGCGAGCGCCGAGTCGAGGGCGATCACCGGGACACGGAGCGTGAGGCTGGCCAGGTCGCGCTCGCCCTCGCTCCAGCGGCGCGAGGTGCCGACGAATCCGTGCAGGTCTCCGGCGAGCCGGTTGATCTCGGCCAGCGCCTGGCGCACCTCGGCCACCTGCAGGGAGAGGCGGGCGTTCCGGACGATCATGCGGTTGGCGACGCCGGCGACCGCGGGTGCGGCCGCGCGGTCGGCCGACAGTGCGCCATTTGATACCGCGTCGGCGAACGGCATCGCGGCCGGCTGGGCCGGTGCCATCGAATCCATCGTGACCATGGCCTCGACGGCCGGTGCCGCCGGGTTGGCATCGCGGCTGCACCCCATCAGGACAGCGACCAGCGTGACTATTCTGTACGACATGACGCCTCCCATTCGTGAGCTGCCCGCGCGGAGCACCCCGACCGGGTGCGGCGCTGCAGTGCGATGGGAGAGGCGCGAGGCGTCCGGCGTTGCACACGGCGCGCGGCCGCGGCGGCGGGCAGCGGCGGCGGCGACCACCAACGCGGCCGCGCCGTACCGTGTATGTCACGGCAAGGACGCGGAGGCGGCGCGGCGTGTCCCGGCCTCGTGGCGCTGCACCGGCGTTCACTCATGACCTCATGACCGGGGCTGGAGCTGGCGCCGGAGCACCGGCCGACGGCAGTGACGACGAGCCAGAGCTGGTGCTGCGGGTGCAGCAGGGCGAGACCGAGGCCTACGCAGTGCTGGTGCATCGACACCTGCCGCGCGGGCTCCGGATCGCCTGGCGGATCCTGCGACATCGCGAGGAGGCGGAGGATGCCGTGCAGGATGCCTTCCTGCGGGCGTTGGAGCGGATCGACCAGTGTGACCCGACGCGATCGTTCGGACCGTGGTTCTTTCGGATCGTGGCCACCACGGCCATCAACCGGCAGCGCTCCTCCCGGCGCCGCGAGACGGACGAGCTGTCGGATCGTGAGGAGAGTGGCGGGACCAGCCCGGCGGAGTGGGCGACGGTCAGCGCGCTGCGGGACGAAGTGGATGTGGCGATGGCGACGCTGCCCCCGATGCAGCGGCAGTTGATCGAGCTGGTGACGTTCGAGGAGTTCACGCCGACGGAAGCGGCCCAGATGCTGGAGATTCCAGCGGGCACGGCACGGTGGCACTTGCACGAGGCACGCAAGGCGCTGCGCCGGCAGTTGCAGTCGTGGCTTGACGATGGAGACGAGGAATGACCGACCACCCGATGGCTGATCTGCCACACGACATCCCCGACCCGGCGCTCGATGCGCTGCTGCGGCGCGGGGATCGCGTGGCGCCGCTGTCGCCCGGCCGTGACCTCGAGGCCGGCATTCTGGCGCGCGCAGCCTTCCCGCTGGCGGCGCGGCGACGCACGGCCCGGACGAGCGTCGCCGACACGCTCGCGGCGTGGGTGCGGGTGGCCGTGCCTCTCGCAGCCGCGGCGGCACTCGTGGCGGGCATCTTCCTGTCGCAGCTCGAGGCGCCGACGCTGGCCGACGCCGAGTTGCGGGAGAGTGATCCGGGGGCGCTGCTGAGCGCCATCGAATCCGATGGGAGCGGCGGGTTGGCCGAGCACCTGATCGGCAGCGATGCGGAGCCGACGGGCACCACCGACGTCGAGTCCCGATGACCACGCCCCGTTCGCGCGTGATGGCGGTGCTGACGGTCCTGGCCGTACTCGGCGTGGGTGTCGCGAGTGGCATCGCGCTCGATCGCACGTGGCTGGCGCGGCGCGCGCCCTCTCGCGGCGGGATGCGTGGCGGCGGCGGTCCGTTCGGCATGATGACGGAGCCCGTGGACACGGCCGTCCGCAACCGCATGCGCACGCGCATCGTGAAGCGCATCACCGACGACCTGGCGCTGAGCGCGGCGCAGTCGGCGGCCGTTTCGCAGATCTTCATGCATCGTGAGCTGCAGCTGGATTCGCTGCGCGCCCGGGTCGGGCCGCAGCTCGACTCGTTGCGCCTGCAGATGCGGTCGTCCATGGATTCGGTGCTGACGCCGGAGCAGCGCGTGAAGTTTGCGGAGTCGCGGCGGAAGATGGAGGCGCGCTGGCGTGCGGGGAACCGCGATGGCGGCCGCGACGGTGATCGCCGTGACGGCGACTCGTCGCGTCGCCGATAGCGCATCACGCGCGCTGCGAACGCACACGCGCCCCCGGTGAGACACTGACCGGAAGGACCTGGAACTGGATCGTTGCCGTGGGTGTGGACAGGTGCGCCTGGAAGAATTCGCCCACGATGCGAGTGTACTCGGCGCGTCCGTCGGTGTACGACGACAGATGCCGCTTGCCATTCGTGATCCAGAGTCGTGCGTTGCCTGCCTGTGCCAGTGCCTGTGCATGCGCGACGGGCACGAACGGATCATGCCGTGAATGAATGACAAGTGTCGGGCGCCCGCGGAGCTGCGTCATGTCGTGCTCCGCCGTGTGGTGGCGCAGCCGCTCGCCAGTGAGGACGCTGGCCACGAGTGTCGCGCCGGAGAGGCACCAGCCCGGCAGTCGCGTCAGGCGCCTGAATTGCGCGACGAGCACATCATGAAGCGTGCAGAACGCGCTGTCGGTGACGAGGGCCCCAATGGCCGGCTCATGCGCCGCCGCGCCGATCGCGCTCACACCGCCCATGGACGCACCCAGCACGCCCATCCGCACATAGCCGCGCGCGCGCAGGAAGTCGACCGCGCCGAGGATGTCGCGGCGTTCGCGCCGGCCAAAGGTGAGCCGCGCGCCCGCACTGCTGCCATGACCGCGCAAATCGAGCAGCAGCACGCTGAATCCGAGGCTGACGAAGTGTGCCACCAATCCGCACGTGTCACCGCGCAACTCTCCGCCGCGACAGGCATCGCGTCCGTGCGCGAGGATGATCGCGCCCATCGCCGCCGGCGTTGCCGCGTACCAGGCCGTCAGTCGCACGGCATCCACGCGTGCCGGAAAGTCGACGGTCTGGAGCGCTGACGCGCCGGGCACCGACGGCGGTGTCGATGGCATCACGCGCCGTGGCGTCGTGAACCGGTGCGCGATGAACACGATCAGCGCGAGATACAGCGCGAGTGCAGCCCCTGCTCCGATCACGACCAGCTCGAAGTGTGCCATGGTGACCCTGATTCCGTGTGCGTTGGTCGGTCCTCTGCACAGGAGATCGGGAATCACCGCCCAAAGCCGACAGCACCGCGGCCGACGCGGTGCGCGGTCAGGGCGTCTGGAGCGTCGTGAGCCGTGCCTGAGCGCTGCGCACCAGCGGATGAGTCGCGCCGAAGCCGATGGTGAGCGACGCCATGGCCAGCTCGGCGCGTCGCCGTGCCGAGGCGCGGTCGCCGGTCAGTTCGAGCGCTGCTGACTCGAGCAGGAGGGCGCGACCATAGTATCCGCTGCGCTGGAGTGAGATCGAGTCGCGCGCGGCTGTGACCTGCGCCTCGCGCGCCAGCGTCAGCCCGCGGGCGCCGTTCCCTGCCGCCACCGCCGCCTCGGCGCGCCAGAGGCGCACCAGCACCGTATCGATATCGGTGCTTTCCCCCATTGGCAGGCGTCTCGCTACGAGCGTGTCGAAGTCGGCGAGCGCGCCGAGAGGGTTGCGCGAGGTGAGCTTGAGCAATCCTTCCAGCACGAGGCTGTCTCGCGTATTGGGCTTGGGCAGCTTTGCGCTGGCGCGCTGGAATTCCTTCATCGCGAGTGCGGCCTCACGCGGGCGCCCCGCAAGGGCCTGGCTCCGGGTAATCCCGGTCCACGCGCGCTGCACAACGAATGGCGACGCGTTCGGCAGCAGCCGCCGCCACAAGGCAATCCCGTCGTCGAATCGGTGCATGAGAATCGCACCGTTCGCGCTCGTGATGACCAATGGCCGTGGAAGCTCACCGGACCGATCGACGTTGCCGATCCGTCGGATGTCATCCTGCAGCAGACTGTCGCTGGTGGCAATCTCACCGAGCAGCTGGAGTGCGAACGCTTCGTTGTGCTGTGCAATGATGGCGCTGATGGTGCTGTCCTGTCCCGACCGCGCGTACAGCGGCCGCAGCCGCCCGTAACTGATGGACGCGCTGCGATAGTCCGCGCGCTCGTGCTCCACTGACGCCAGCCCCGCCAGCGTACTGATGTACTGCATGGTGCGCGCTTCCCCCGCCATCTCCAATGTGCGTGCCGCCTTTCGCAGCAGGTAGACGGCGGAGTCGGAATGGTGCAGCACCGACGCAATGTCTCCTTCCACCAGCAGCGCCGTTGCCGTCAGCGACGGCGCCGGATCTCGCACTTTCGTGTACCAGCGGCGACCCTCGCGGGCCAGACTGTCCGCCGTTTCCACACGCCCGAACCGCGTTTGCGCAAATGCCCTGGAGTAGGCAGCGTCGGCGAGGATCGCCGGGTCGCGCGACGCACGCGCAATGGAATCCACGCGCCTCAGCACCCGCGCCACAGACGCCGAATCGTCAAGCTCGTAGTAGCGACCCTGGATCAGCGACAGGAGTTCGGCAGTCACCGAGGGTGGCGCGTCGTACTGACTCAGCATTCGCTCACCGCGGACCAGCATTTGCCGCAGCGTGATGGGCTCCGTCCCCACCTGCGACATGAGGAACCGCTGAAAGTTACTGGTCGCGCGCGCATTGGTCGCCTGGAGCACGGCGATATCGCGTTGTCGCGTCGCGTCGCCCGCCGCCGCCACGGCGACGACGGCCGAGCCCACCACCGCGGACAACGCCACGATTCCGAGCGCAACGCCTGCGCGATTGCGACGGACAAACCGACCGACGCGGTAGCCGAGGGAATCCGGCCGGGCGCGAATGGGACGATGATCGAGGCTTCGCTGCAGGTCTTCGGCCATGGCCGCGGCCGACGCATATCGCTCGGCTGGTTCACGCTGGAGGCTGCGCGCCAGAATGGTGTCGAGGTCTCCTCGGTACTGGCGCGACAGTGCGGCCGGTGTGCTGCCCAGCGCGGCTGCGGTCGCGGTGACCTCCTGCTGTGATCGAAAGCGCGTGGAGGTCACGGCCGCGCTCAGCGCGAGTGTCTCGCCCTTCCGGGCCCCGTGCAGAAACTCGGCCTGCGTCGACGCACCGTGTGCGGTGGGATGATGGCCGCTCAGGAGGCGATACAGCAGGGCACCGGCGGCGTACACGTCCGTGGCCGTCGTGATCGCCTCACCCAGCACCTGCTCCGGTGCCGCCCATGCCACCGTCATCGCCCGCGCACCGGGCGTCGTCATCTCGTCTGCGGTCTCATCTTCGAGGAGCTTCGCGATGCCGAAATCGAGCAGCTTGGGGATGCCCTCCTTCGTCACGAGAATGTTGTGCGGCTTGAGGTCACGATGCACGATCAGCTTTCCGTGCGCGTCGGCCAGCGCACCGAGCACCGTGATCATGAGCGCGATGCGCGTGGCCGCATCGGCGCCGCGACTGTCGCAGACCGTGTCGATGCGTTCGCCGTCGACGTACTCCAGCACGAGATACGGTTGCCCGTTGGTGCTGACGCCGGCGTCGAGCAGCTTCGCGATGTTGGGATGCGACAGCCGCGCCAGCACGGTGCCTTCCTGCCGGAACCGTCGCAATGACTCCGGCGTGGTGACGGTCACGTTGAGCAGTTTCACCGCCGCGACGCCGTCAAACCGGCCATCCGAGCGGTGCGCCAGCCAGACGGTGCCCATCCCACCGGCGCCGATCGACCGATCCAGCGTCCAGGCGCCGACGACCTCGCCACGCCGATCCGCCTGGAGTGACAGCAGCAACGCGTCGACCTGCGCACGGTCGAGTACGTCGTTGCGACTGAGCGACGTCGCCCCGGCGAAGAGCGCGTCCAGTTCGGCCGCGATCCCGGAATTGCTCACGCGCAGCGCGTCCAGCCACTGCTCGCGCGCTGCCCCGGTCAGGCTCAGGGCATCGTCCACGAACGGTTCCAGGGTCTTCCAACGCGCAAGATCAAAGGCAGGCATGGACCGGTCGGGCAGGAGTGATCTCGTCGCTATCGTCGCAAGCCGAGCATGTCGAGCGCGTGCATCGGCTCCGCCTCATCGAGCCAGTTCACCATCAGGTGCGGCGACAGCAGCTGCTCCACCTCGTTCGCGATGGCCGGACAGTCGCGGCGCAGATCGGCGAGCCATGCGCGCCGCTCCCGGCAATCCAGCGCCTCCGCACGGTCAACCAGCGGCTGCAGCGACTTCAGGTGGGGACGGGGGTGGCGGTTCATGTGGTGCTCCGGTGCCAGAGGTGAGTGGACACCGGAGTAATCGGATTCTGCGGCCGGAAGGCGACAGGCGTGCCGCGCGATTCAGTCGGACGCACCCAGAAAGGTGTGGAGCAGCAACCGTGCCTTGCGCCAGTCGCGCTGGACGGTTCGCTCCGAGACAGCGCGCATCTCTGCGATTTCGCTGAATGAGAAGCCGCAGAAGAAGTGCAGATCGACCAGGCCGGCGAGTGTGGGCGCCTCGGTGGCAAGGGTATCGAGCGCCTCGCCCAGCGCGTCGAGCGCGGTCGATGTGTGGGGTTGAGGGCTGGACGGGTCGGTGTCGCCGATGCCGGTGATGTGGAACCCGCCACCGCGTTTTTCGGCACGCTGGCTGCGCGCGTAGTCGATGATGAGCCCACGCATCGCGCGCGCCGCGTACGCCATGAAGTGACCGCGATCCGGGAAGCGCACCGCGGACCGGTCGGCGATGTCGAGGTACGCCTCGTGCAACAGCGTGGTGGCGCCGAGTGTGAGCTGTCCGCCATTGCGCGCCAGCTGTCGCTGCGCGAGGGTGTGCAGCTCGCGATACATCGCGGCGAACAACGTCGCGGCGGCGCCGCTGTCGCCGGCGTCCGCATGCTGAAACAGCGTGGTGAACTCGATGTCCGCTGGCAGGGTCACACGGGGCGTGGTCGTGGGCGCGAGAGAGCGAGCGGCGAGTTCGGACGCGTCGCTTCCCGGAGTGTACGTCGTGAATGCATCGTCCGCGAGATGGGCGGCGCGACGCATCGCGCTGCGCCGACCGCGCTCGATCTCTTGACAGTCGCCATCACCGTGCGGCGCACGCACGCGACGACACGAGCCTGCGCGAGCCGAGCGTGGCCTACCGGCTCGCCTCGATCCGCACGAACCGCGTCCAGTTGTCCGGCTCGTCCTGAATCGCGTCGGAGAGGATCGTCAATCCGTAGCGCTCGGCTGCCGAGTGACTGGCCACGGCGGCGATCGTGTCGTCCTGCTGCTCGCTGACCATCAGCGCGGCGCCGGCCGTGTCGAAATACGGCTCCTGCCGGACGCCGAGCGCCATCAGGAAGCGACGGCACTGCGCGAGGGCGATCGGATGGCTGGTGACGCAGGTGAGGCGCTCGATGGACGCGCCCGGGAGGCCCAGCAGGGCCTGCGTGACCAGCAGGTCCGTGGTGCCGCCGATGTGCATGCCGACGCTCAGGTCATCGAGGACGTCGAGTGCCGTCTGGATCGGGCCGGCGACCATGTTCTCCACGGGGAGCACGGCCCCATCGGCGGCGCCGTTGCGGACGGCGGCGAGGGTGGCCTCGAACGTCGCGCACGGCACCGAGACCGTCTGCTCACCCCAGAGGGCGCGGATCGCATCCTCACTGAAGGCGCCCGGGATGCCCTGGAACGCGATGCGGGGTCGGGAGGGCGTCATCCAAACGAATGTATCCCGCGCACACGCAGGGGATAGACGCGAGGTGCCCCCGGCAAGCCGTCGCTCACCGGGGGCTGAACGTGCTTCCGGGCCCACCCGCCCTTCCACACGACACTCGTTGACGCTGCGTAGATCGACGCGTACTGCTCCTGCTGCGGCACGCCGTCCCGGGTGGGGTCTGGCGCGGTACTGCGGGGGCGTCACAGCGTACTCATCCCCAAGACGCGCGACCGGCGCACAGGTCACGCGAGGGGTTACCATCGCGGCAGCGTGCGACGGTCGACACCGTCTCACGCCATGGATGAGACTCGTGGCGCGCGTGACGCGTGAGGGGATATGCCGCTGCCAGTGACTCGCGCGATCCGTTTTCCTGGCGACCGTGCATTTCCACGCCAGACGGGACGGGCGCCGCGCTTGACGCCATTCGCCATCCGGTCGAAGATGCGAGTCCGCACGTCACCCGACACGCCGCTCCTCTGCCTCGTGGACTCGACCGACCCCGACGTCACGACCCTGCTCGCCGCGCTCGCCAGCGGTGAGCCTGGGGCGATGCATCGGCTGCTGCCCGCGATCTACGATGAGCTGAAGCGTCTCGCCGCCGCGCAGTTGCGGCGCGAGCGGGATGAACACACGCTCGGCGCGACCGCGCTGGTGCACGAGGCCTTCCTCCGCCTCGTCGGCCAGCGCGCCGTGGACTGGCAGGGCCGCGCGCATTTTTTCGGGATCGCGGCGCAGTCGATGCGGCGCATCCTGGTGGACCATGCGCGGCAGCGCGCCGCGCAGAAGCGCGCCCGCAACCAGCAGGTCACGCTCGACGAGGCCGCACCGATTGCGGCGGACAGTGACAGCGACGAGATCCTCGCGGTGCACGAGGCCCTCGACCGACTCGCCCTGCTGGATGCACGACAGGCGCGCCTGGTGGAACTGCGCTACTTCGCCGGCTTCACGGTGGATGAATCGGCGGAGCTGCTGGGCATCTCGCCCGCCACCGCGCATCGCGACTGGGCGGTGGCGCGGGCGTGGCTGCAGCGCGAGTGCACGCGCGAGTCCTGACCGAACGCGACCGGCATCCCTCATGGCAATCGATGCAGCCCGCTGGCCGGAGGTGACGGCGCTCTTCGGCGAACTCCTCGACCTTGCACACGACACCCGCCTGCGCCGGCTGGCCGCGGTACCGGATGCCGCACTGCGTGACGAGGTCCGTTCGCTGCTCGAGGCCGAGGCAACGGCAGGGAGCCGCTTCGAGCGCGCGCCGCTGCTCGGGGCCGTGTCGACGTGGCCCGATGCGCCGGCGCTCGAGGGCACGGACATCGGCCCATGGCGCATCGTGCGCCATATCGGTGAGGGGGGCATGGGCACCGTCTACGAAGCGGTGCGCGACACCGGGGGCTTCACCAAGCAGGCGGCGCTGAAGGTGATCACCGCCCGCGGCGCCACCGATCCGGGGATGGTGCAGCGATTCGAGGTGGAACGGCGCATCGTCGCACGACTCGCGCACCGCAACATCGCCACGCTGCTCGATGGCGGCGTACACCACGACGGGCGGCCCTGGTTCGCGCTCGAATATGTGGACGGCGAGCCGCTCGTGCGCTGGGCCAGCGCGCACGGACTCGACACCCGCGCCCGTGTGCAGCTCTTTCGGCAGGCCTGCAGCGCGGTGCAATACGCGCACGAGCATCTCGTCGTCCACCGCGACATCAAGCCAGCCAACATGCTCGTGGCCCGTGACGGCACGCTCAAGCTGCTCGACTTCGGCATCGCGCGACTGACCGACGACAGCGAGGCGCCGCTGACGATCGCCGGTGCGTCGCCGATGACGGCGGCCTACGCCAGTCCCGAACAGCGCGCCGGCCGCGTCATCACGACCGCGACCGACATCTGGTCGCTGGGCGTCGTGTTGTACGAACTGCTCACCGGTGCGCGCCCCGACGTGGGCCCACACGGCGACGCCACGCCGATGCCGCCCAGTCGTGCGTTGACGCTGCCGGCGCACACGCCACGCGACGGTGCACTCGACGACGGGCAAGCACGGCGGCGGAGCCGCGAGCTCGCTGGCGAACTGGATACCATCGTGATGATGTGCCTCCGCCCGGAACCCGACCGACGCTACTCGAGCGCGGCGGACCTTGGTCGCGACCTGCAACGCTGGCTGGACGGCCGAACGGTCAACGCCCGCCCCGACACGGTGCGGTACCGTGTGACGATGTTCGTGCGGCGCAACCGCCTGGCCACGGCGGCCATCGCCGCGGCGGTGATCGCGCTGGTGACCGGCACGGTCGTGAGTGTGCGACAGGCGGACATCGCCCGTCGCGAGCGCGACCGCGCCCGCCTCGCGCAGGCGCGCACGCAGCGCGTGGCCGCGTTCTTCCAGCAGGTGCTGACGCAGGCCAACCCACGCACCGGTGGGCGGACGCTGACCGTCAACGAGGCGCTGGCGCGTGCCATCCCGATCATCGACACGGCGTTCACGCGCGAGCCCGACCTGAAGGCGGCCGTGCAGCTCTCGGTGGCGTCCACGTTGCAGAACATGGAGCAGGACGAGCGTGCGCGTCCGTTGCTGCGCGCCGCCTACGAGTACTTCCGCACGCACGACGGTGCCGTGGCCTCGCGTGACCAGACCGACGCGCTCTGGGACCTCGCCGCGCTCGCGCACCGGGACGGGCACCTGGCCGAGGCCGAGTCGCTGTTCGTGCGGCTGGCCGGCGTCTATCGGCAGCCCGGACATGCGCCGAACGACGCGGTGCTGGCGGGCTTGCGGGTCGCCAGCATCCGGGTCGATGCCGGTGACCTCACCGGGGCGATCGCCGCCTACGACTCGCTCATTCCCCGACTGCAGATGCGGTCACGGGAGGATTCGATCGATGTCGCCAGCAACATTGCATCGCGCGGCGTCGCGTTGGGAACGCGCGGAACGTTCGACCGCGCCAGAGCCGACTTCGCGCGTGCGCTCGTCCTCAACGAGTCACTGCTCGGCCCCGACAGCTTCGCCACCGGTCAGATCCTGCAGCCGTACGCCGGTGTGATGCTCTTCAGCGGGCGCCTCGTCGAAGCGGAGTCACTGGCGCGCCGCGCGCTCGTCATCTCGCAGCGCGAATTCGGCGAGGGAACCGCCACGACGCTCGCGGCTGCGCGCATGATCGGCACCGTGCTCGTGGCGGCACATCGGTGCAACGAGGCGATCACCACCTTCAACCAGATCCTCGCACAGCGTGGCAGCGTCCTCACCGACAGTGATCCGACCGTCGGTTACGCGCTGGCGCATCGCGGGTACTGTCGCGCCGAGACGGGCGATGTGCGTGGCGGCATCGCGGATGCACGCGATGCGCTGCGCAGCTCGGCCGTCGCACTCGGCAGGCAGCACTATGCCTACCATCTGGCCCAGAGTCTCGCAGGCGCAACGCTGACACGAGGCACCGCTGCGGAACGCACTGAGGGCATTCGCCTGCTCGAGGCCGGCGCGGACGGTTTGCGGCGTACGCTCGATCCCGCTCATCCCCGTGTGCGTGACGCCGAGGCGCGGCTGGCGGCGTTTGGGCCGCAGCGCAGTGGCACCCGCTGAGACGTCCGCTGAGACGTCCGCGCTGACCCGCCACACCGAGCGGTGACGTTGGCAGTTGGGTGACGGCACCGAGTGGCGATCACGACGCTGCGCCCTCGGGGCCGCTTGATAATTCACCATCCGTTTCACATGCTCTCGCGGCGGCCGGGGCCGTGCAATTCGCGCGCCGCCGACGGGTCACCTGCATCGGGGAGGATGGGATGCTGCGTTCCAGCGTTGGCGGAGTGGCGATCGTCGTGTGCACCGTCTGTGGTCCGCTGATGCTGCCGGCGCAGTCGTCGCTGGAACGCCTTGGCGATGCGGGTTCGGTCACCGTCACCAGCATCGCCAGCGTGCCGATCGGCACGATGCGGCTGGCCACCGCCGTGCGGTCCGGTGGCGCGCTGCGGGTGGCCGCCTGGCAGGTGTCGGCGGCCGGCAGCGTGACCGAGATCGGCGCCGCGACGGGCGGTGATACCGACCGCATCGCCGCCGCGCAGACGGGGCTGGGCCGATTCGTCACCGCCGTCCGCAGCGGCGATGGCACCCTCCGGCTGATCACGTGGCACGTCGACGCCGCCGGCGCGATCACCCGCAAGGCGCAGGCGGATGCCGGGCGTATCGAGGACCTGTCGGTGACCGCCATCGATCGCACCACGATCGTGACCGCAGTGCGCGATGCCGACAGTGAACTGAAGCTCATCGCCTGGCGTGTGGACAGCGTGAGCGGTGCCCTGACACGCCTGGGCGATGCCGGCTTCGGCAAGATCACCCAACCCGCAGTGGTGACACTGGCGCCGCGCCGCATCGTCGTCGCGGGGCGCGGCGCCAGCGGCAACCTGGTCCTCCGCACCCTCGACGTCACGCCGGCCGGTGCCTTCCAGTCACGCGCCACGATCAGCGGCGCGGGCGTGAGCGAGTTCTCACTCGCCACGGTTTCGGTCGAACGCGTAGTGACTGCCGCGCGCCGCAGCGCCGATGGGCAGCTGCTGGTGACGGCGTGGGCCGTCACGCCACAGGGTGTGCTCACCAAGCGGTCGGAACTGACCGGCGGACCCGCGACCGACATCGCCCTGACCTCGCGCGGCACCACGCACGCCATCACCGCCCTGCGGCAGGCTGATGGAACGATGCGCATGATCGCGTACGACGCCGTGGGCACGCTGGTGCGGCTGGGGACCATCGACGCCGGCGCCGCAACCCGCATGTCGATGGTCACACTCGGCACCGATCGTATCGTCACGTCGTTGCGCGCCGACGATGGCACCATGAAGATCGTCGCCTGGCGGGATCGCGCGGTGACGCTGCTGCGCGGTGCGTGGGGCCCGGCGGCGCGCATGCAGCGGGTGCCGACGGTTGGCCCCGTGTCACAGGCGCCCGAGCTCCACGCGGCCGGCCCGATCCCGTCGCCACGGCCGAGCGGCCCGCGGCCCGGCGGCCTCCGTCCCGGTGATCTCGGCTGGACCACCACCGATGATCGCCCCGAGCCGATGGATGCGAGCGACAACTCGCCGGCACTCACCGGCACGGCCATCCGCACCGGTGTGAACAGCGCCGGGTGGGATCCGATGCTGGCCGTGGGCCATCAGTTCATCATCGTGTCGCAGGATCACGAGGTGGCGTTCTTCGATCGCCAGGGCCAGCGGCTCGCACCACGAGGCGGGCTGCCGGTGCAGATGTCGATGGAGACGTTCTTCGCGACGTTCCTCGCGCGGGACAACGGCGACGGCACGCCCAACGAACACAACATCAACCGGCACATCGGCACCGGAGCGTGGTTCAGCGAGTGCGACCTGGCCGCGACATCCCAGCCATGCATCGTCGAGTTCTACGATACGCGCGTCACGTACGATCGCACGAGCCGACGGTTCGTCATCGTCTCGGCCGCGCGTGGCGATGGCATGTCGTTCGACACCGCCACCCTGACGAGGCAGACCGATCCCGGTGTGCGCCGATACTTTGCCGTGGCCGTGTCGAAGACGGAAGACCCGCGTGATGGCTTCTGGCAGTACATGACCACCGAGAGCAACTATTCCGACTGGCCCCGCGTCGTGGCGCAGCACGGCGTGGTGGTGATGGCACACAACAGCTACCAGACGGAGGAGGTGCGCGAAGGCCCCGCGCCGACGGCGTACGTGTTCGCCATGGACTCGATGCGGACCGGCAGAGCGCGCGTGCCGTCGTGGAAGCTGTACAGCCGCGAGACGGGCGGCAGCATCGTGCCCGTCGCGAACCACGGCATCATCACCGGCAACTGGACCTCGCTGTCGCGCCGCGCCGATGACGTGCTGCACCTCTACTCCTTCCGCACGCTGGCACTGCTGTCACAGGCGTCCGGCCTGGCGCACGACAGCGTGGACGTCGGCGCCGGCCTGCCCGACAAGCGCAACCTGTTCGACGTGCGGCGCGGCAACAGCCTCTACATCGCCGGTCACCTGAAGGTCACGGACGCGGTCACGAACACGCGCCCGGCACGCTACAGCGTGCGCGTGGTGCGCGTGCCACTCGCCCTCGGCAGTGCCGGACGGCCCGTGCCCTCGACCAGCGCCAGCCTCGGCTTCCTCGACACGTACTTCGGCAAGCGGGCGCCGAGCGACGGCGCAACTGATCTGGTGAGCTACGAGGTCCCGTCGATCGCGGTCACGGCCAACGGTGACATGGTGTTCGTCTACGGTCGGATCCCGGTGCAGACCGCCGCACCGCTCTTCCCCGAGGCGCGCTACAGCGTGCACTACGCCGACAGCCGCGGCCTGCGACGCAGCCGGCTGCTGCAGGCCGGTGAATGGATGCCCCTCGCCCCCTTCAACGACGACGCCACGACCGCCACGGTGGTGACATTCACGAACGGACCCGGCAAGCTGGATCACACGGCTGCCGTCGTCGATCCGGTGGATGACCGGACGGTGTGGATGGCGGCCGCCTTCACCGACAGCGCGCTGCAGCCGAACTGGGACACCACCTGCGGCCAGACCGGGACACCGAAGTGCAAACGGTGGCGGAGCATGGTGATCGGGCGGGTCAAGCCGTGAGCGGGAGCGCCATGCCGTTCTCGGATGCGTGCGGTTGCGTCGCGTCACGTCGACGTCGACGGCGATGGCGGCGGCAGGCCAGCGGGGACGACCCGACGGCGGCGTGAGAGTATCCGGCGGGATGGTACGCGTGAGAAGGCAGGACCGTCACCCGACCCCTGCCCCGAGGCTTGCATGACCCGCCACATCCCGTCCCGCACCGCGCTCCGCGCCATCGTCCTCGCCCTCACCGCTGCGCAGCTCACCGGCTGTGGCGGCTCAGACGGCACCACACAGCCGCCCCCACCGACGACCGCCACGGGATCGCTCGCCATCGCCATGACCGGGCTCCCCGGCGATGTCACGCCGTCGGTGACCGTCACCGGCCCTGCCGGCTACACCCAGACGGTCACCGCGCCACGCACGCTCACGGATCTCGCGGTCGGCACGTACACGATCACCGCGGCACGCGTTGCCGATCGGAGTGTCGGCTACGCGGCACCCGTTGCCACCGCAACCGTCAGCGGCGGCGGGACGGCCAGCGCCACGGCGGGCTACGCGCTGCGCATCCTGTCTCGCACCAGCACCAATCGCACCGATGAGTCCACGGCGGCGCGCGTGAAGTTGCTCTATGCCGTCCCCAGTGACGGCACCGACCGTGGGCTCGATACGACCGGGGCCATCCACCGCACCATCAGCAGCGGGCAGCGCTGGCTCGCGACGCAGACGGCCGGACGGTCCATGCGGTACGACGTGAGCGATGGTGGCCTGGACATCACCTTCGTCAGGCTGCCGCGCACCGATGCGGTCTACCTCGGCTACGGTGCGTTCATCCGTGACTCGATGGAGAAGGACCTGAAGGCGGCAGGATGGACGCAGGCGAACGTGCTGCTGCTCACGTATTACGACGGCCGTCACGTCGATCGCTGTGCCTCGGCGGCGCAGCCACCGCTGTTGCCCGGCACCCTTGGCGCGGTGTACCTCAACGGCCTGCCCAACGCCTCGAACGGCTGCGCCACACAGCCATTCGCGGCGAACCCCACGGCGGCACCGGGCTACATCGACTTCGTCGCCGTGCATGAGCTCTTCCACCTGCTGGGCCTCGTCAGCTCGGCGGCGCCGAACCATGCCCTGCAGGGCCATGTCGGCAACGATCCGACAGACCTGATGTACGCCGGCCCGCTCGTCTGGCGACCGGCGACGGTGGACGTGACGAAGACCAACTACTACAACGCCACCGGTCTGCCCTCGGCAGTGAACAACTTCATCAACTCGCCCTACGTCGTACCGGCGCCGTGAGTGCGGCGCTGTGCGCTACTGCTTGAGGAACCGCAGCGTCTCACTGCCGCGCACGAGCCGCAGCGAATCGAGGCCGTAGAACGTGCCGGTGTAGGTCACGGCTCCGGCCGCCCGCGCAATCACGAATGTCGCCGCCGAGTTCCGGAACGTGCCGGTGATGGCGCTCGTGCCGAACGTGGCATGCGTCTCGGTGCCCGTGAAGCTGCCGGACGCCTTGTTGTCGTCGCTGGACTGGAGGACCAGCGAGTGCGTCGGTGTCGCGATGTTCCTCCACAGGTTCGAGATCACCGGCAGGTAGTTGTCCACCGGCGTGGTGGGCCCCGCATCGGAACCGCCGCAGGCTGGCAGGACCGCGAGGGCGGCGATGGTGCACGCGACGAGCGCGCGCCGGATGATGTTGGCGACGGACACGGGGTGGCGGATGGCGATGCGCATGGAATGCTCTCCAGCTAGGGGGACTGCAGCGTGTTCAGTACGCGGATCTTGCGACCGTCCAGCACGATGAGCCGGGTGCGCAGCGTGGAGACCGTCTGGCGCACCCGCGCCATCACGTCAGCCTGCCGCTGCTGCGCCTCGCGCCCCGTGAGCCGGCCGGTGAGGATGCGGTTGACGTCGGGCAGCACCTCGTTCAGCGGCAGTATCCCGGTGGCGTGGATGTCGTCCAGGGCGTAGTCCAGCACCGCACGCAGATCGGACGAGGTGCCCGGGTTCTGCCAGTTGTCGGTCACCCCGGACTCGAATCCGGTGCGCCCGGTCTTCAGTGTCTCGTAGGCGACGTTGTACTCGGTGATCGCACGCCGCAGTTGTGCGTATGCCGAGTCGCTGCCGAACGACGGCTCGAGCAGGTACTGAAAGGCGATGGTGATGTTGTCCGCCTTGATCAGGAACCCCTCCAGCGCGGCCGAGAGCGGCGGCAGGATGCGCGCACGGCCTTCCGAGAGTCGCTCGGCCTCGCGCAGGTCGTCCACGCGCACGTTGGTGCGCGCGGCGAACTCGCGGCGCAGTGCCTCGATGGCCGCGAGCACCTGCGTGTCGGCCGCACCGGCGCCGCGCAGGCTGGCGCCGAGTCGCGTCATCGACTGGGCGAAGTCGCGTGAGAGCGTCTCCTCGATCGACGGGCCGATGATGATGTCGGTGACGAACGACGGATCCCGCGGCACCGCCACCGCCGCGGTCGGATAGCGGACCACCCAGCGCGGATTGCCGGTCGCCACCTGAATCGTGAGCGCCGGTGTGCCGGCCGGGATCGACGCGCTGAAGAAGCCGCCGTCGTTCGGCGTGGCGACACCGAAGCGGTCGAGCCGGACCGTCATCTGCCGCATCGGTGGCCCGCCGGGCACCATCACCAACCGGCCGCGGAACACCACCGTCTGCGCCGGCAGCGGTGCTGCCGCCACCAGCGGCAGGCCGACGAGCGCGGCGCGCAGCAGGTGGCGCAGCGTCACGGCGCGCTCCGCTCCAGCACGATGCGCAGCGGCGGCTGCGCCGCGACGGTCACCGAATTGTCGAACAGCACCGTGCCCTTCACTGCCACCGTCAGTGGCACCACCGTGCCAGGCGCCGATTCGACGGCGAGCGAGAAGTTGCCGGCGCTGTCGCTGATGGCGGTGGCCGCACCGGCGCCGATGTCGATCGTCGCACCACGCACGACGCGCCCGCGCATGTCGCGCACCGTGCCGCGCATGGTGGTGCTGAAGCGCTGCGCGATCAGGCCCAGTTCGATCACGTGTGATTCGGGAATGGTGATCGCCTGCGCCGACGTGCTGTCACCGATCAGCCCCGCCACCGTCGCGAAGACGCGCACCGCCGTCCCATCGAGCTCCGCCGGCACCTCGCTGAACACCGCCTCGCCCGCACTGCCGATCGTGCCGGTGCGGCGCACGCCACCGAGGTCGGCCGTCACCTGCCCCTCGCGCACGATGTCACTCGATCCTCCGGGCCCATGCACCCGCACCGTCAGCGCGAACGTCTCGGCGCTGTTGGCGCGCATGCCGGCGAGGATCACCAGGCAGAGCACCACCACCGGACCACCGAGTTCGAGCGTGCCACCCGGCGTCGTGCCCTTCCACGTGGCGTGCGACCGCATCGCGCCGAACAGGAAGCCCGCGGCCGCGAGGCCGAGTGGCACGAGGATGATGAAGTACAGCCCGTTCGGCAGCCGCAGGCGCGACGCGCTGGCGAGGAACGCGCCGATCGTCACCAGCACCACCACGAATGCCGCTGCGGAGATGTAGACCCATGTGAGCGGCGGGAGCTTCGACTTCGACGACGGAGGCATGGGAGCGTCGGGCTGGCGGTCGCGGCGGTGGTCCGTCACGGTGACGGGATCGTGCAGCGTACTTAGCGCACGCCACGATGCATGGCGAGTGCTCCCTCACCGACGGAATGGCACAGGCCGCTCAGCCGCGCGCTGTGCCATCCCGCTTGCGCTTCGGTGACAGCGGCCGCACCTCGACGATGAACTGCAGCGTGTGCGGCGGCGTGTCCACCATCTGCCGCACGGCCGCGCCGATGTCATCCGGCGTGCACATCCAGCTCGTGTCGGTGCCGGCGGGGAAGAGGCCGGTCTCGACACTACCGGGCATCACGACGCTCACCTTCACACCGGCGTCGCGCACCTCCAGCATCAGCGACTCGCTGAACCCCATCACGAAATGTTTGGTGCCGGAGTAACACGACCCGCCCAAGAAGGCGTTCCGGCCGGCGATCGAGCCGATCGTGATCACGTGACCGCGCTGCCGCGCCACCATGCCCGGCAGCACGGCGCGGGTCACGTGATAGAGCGCGTTCACGTTCACGTTCACCATCGCCTGCCAGTCGGCGGGCGCGAGCGACAGGAACGGCTTCATGCTGGCGACGCCGGCGTTGTTCACCAGCACGTCGCAGTGCACGCCGTCCAGTGCCGCGGCGACTGCGGCGGGATCGGCGACGTCGCAGGGGATCGTGCGGACCGCCGCGCCGAGTGCGGTGGCGTCACGCGCGACGTCGTCGAGCGCGTCGGCGGTGCGGGCGGTGAGGATGAGGTCGTGCGACGGGGCCAGCGCGAGGGCGATGGCGCGGCCGATGCCGCGAGAGGCACCCGTGACGAGGGCGGTGGGGCGTGATGTCATGCTGCAGTCTACCGCCGGTGCACGCACTTCACACTCGACGGGGCCACCCCAGCGGCCTCATGCCGGTGCGCTGTCGAGAGTGGCGCCAGCCTGAAGCATCGCGCATGTTGCGCCGCATTTGCTGTGCTCGCCGACCGCGGCGGCAGCCATCGACTTTCACCTCGCCACACCCCGCGCACATGCACCGCATCGGCGTCGACATCGGCGGCACCAAGATTCAGGCGGTCACGCTCGATGCGAGTGACACGGTCGTGCACGAGGTGCGCATCGCCACGCCATTGTCCTACGATGCCATTCTCGCCGCCGTGGCCGCGCTGGTGGCACAGGCGGGCGACGGCACGGTCGGCATCGGCGCGCCCGGCTCGTCGTCACCGGTGACGGGGCTCTGGCGCAACGCCAACATCGTCGCCTGCAACGGCCGCCCCTTCCACGCCGACCTGCAGCAGGCCATCGGCCGCGAGATCCGCAGCGGCAACGACGCCAACTGCTTCGCACTCTCCGAGGCCGCACACGGCGCCGGCCGCGGTCACGGCATCGTCGCCTTCCTCACCATCGGCACGGGACTCGGCGGCGGCCTGGTGATCGACGGCCGCCTCATCACCGGTGCCCATGGCGAGGCGGCCGAGTTCGGGCACACCGGCCTGCCCTGGCTCGAGGACGAGGACCTGCCGCCGCGCGACTGCTACTGCGGCAAGCGTGGCTGCGTGGAGGCGTACGTCTCCGGCACCGGGCTGGCGAAGGACCACCAGCTCGCCACGGGCGATACGCTCACGGGTCCTGCCATCATCGATGCCGCACGCCGCGGCGAGCCGCAGGCCCGCGCCGCGCTCGCGCGTCTGCAGCGCCGGCTCGCGCGCACCTGCGCCAACATCCTCAACATGGTCGACCCCGACATCTTCGTGCTGGGGGGCGGGATGTCGGCGTTGCCCGAGCTGGTGGAGGAGCTGCCGCCGCTCATCGCGCAGCACAGCTTTTCCGGCACGGCACGGCCCGAGGTGGTGCGGGCGCTGCTCAGCGACAGCGGGGCACGCGGCGCGGCGCTGCTCTGGGGGTGAGCGACGCGCGGCGCTGTTCTGGGAGTGAACGAGGCGTCGCGCTGCACCGGGGTGATCGTCGCGTGGCGCTACTCTTCGCGTAAACGACGCGTGGCGCCGCCGCCGCGCGACTCGATGCGGCGTGACCTGCCGTGACGCACACACCCGGCGTCGGCCACGGCACCGATCACGAAACTATCGGATCTCGGGATCCACCAGCGCGACGACGACGTCGTTGACGTTCGTCCCGCTCACGAACGCCGGCACGAGTGCGCCTGCGCGTCGCAGCGCCGCGTGACTGTCGTGCGCCGCCTGCAGCGCGGCGGGATCGGCACCGGCATCGATCACCGCCTGCCAGGTGCGACCATCGATCACCGCACCCGCGGCATCGGTCGCGCCATCGCGGCCATCGGTGCCGGCGGCGAGGATCGTGATCCCCCGCCCACGCCCACCCGCATCATGCAGCGCGCGCGCCGCCGCCAGCGCGAGGGCCTGCATCCGCCCACCCGGCGGCGCATCCGGCGGCAGCGACACCACCGGCTCGCCGCCCCAGCACCAGAGCGATGGACCACCCGATGGTCGAGACGCGGCCAGCAGCGCGCCGGCGATCATCGTCCCGCAGGCGTACGCGTCGCCCTCGAGCGTGATGGGCGACACTGTGCTCGCCAGCCCCTGTGCGGCGGCCGCGCTCGCGAGCGCCTCACAGGCGCGGCGGTTGCTGCCGATCAGCCGATGGAGAATCGGCGGGACGTGACGCGCCCCCTCGGCACCGGCCAGGCGCAGCGCGTCGTGCAGCAGGGTGCGCTCCGTCTCACGCAGCGACGGCGTCGCGAGCAGCGCAGTGGTCGCAGCAGCATCCATTGGCGTCTGGACACACGGTGCACTCCCGATCGACGCGAGCGCGTCACCGGGGACATCCGAGATCGCCAGCACCGTCACGCTCGCCCCCGCCGCATGCAGCGCGGCACCGAGGCGTCCATCGCCCCAGCGCGACAACTGCCGACGGATCGCGTTGTGCGCGTGGATGTCCAGCCCGGACCGCAGCAGCGCGGTGCAGCAGGCGCGGTAGTCATCCGGCGTGAGGTCGCCGGCCGGCGCTCCGATCAGTGCGGAGGTACCACCGGAGAGGAGCACGACGACGCGCTCGCCGGCGCACACGCGGTGGCGAACGTAGCCGGCGAGCAGCGCGGCGGCACGGGCCGATGCATCGTGCGGCAGCGGGTGATCGCCGTGCGTGGCGCCGAATCCTGCGGGCAGCATCACATGGTCGCGTTCATGGCTGATGCACAGGCCGCCCGCCGCACGGATGCCGCGACCGTCGCACCACGCGAGCGCCGCGTCGAGCATGGTGCGCGCGGCCTTGCCGAGTGCCAGCAGGTGAAGCGGCGCACCGGCATCGGGTGGCGCATCGTCCAGCGCAGCGTGCACGGCACGCGCAGGCTGGATCGCGTCGATGGCGCTGCGGTAGATGGTCTCGAGTCGCTGGCGCGCGGTGGAGTCGGGCACGCGGGCAACATAGCGCGGGCGAGCCGGCGGCGAGTGCGCACGAGCGAACGCGCCGCTCTCCCGCGGCCAATCTCGCGGCGCTTTCCCACGCCGCCGCATCGCTCAGCGACCGGTCAGCCGCTCCCCACCGATCCACACCGAGTGCTGGCGCCGGATGTTCGGGATCCGCTCCAGCGGCGACGCATCCAGCACCAGCAGGTCCGCCCACTTCCCCGCCGTCAGCGTGCCGAGCTGCGCGTCCACCTTCAAGCACGCTGCCGCACCCGCCGTCGCCGATTGCAGCGCGGCGGCCGGCGTCATGCCGGCGTCCACCATCATCTCCAGCTCCATCAGCTCGAAGTAGCCCTGAAAGCGACCCAGCGGGCCCGTGTCGGTGCCCATCGCGATCGGCACGCCGGCCCGATGCAGCGCGACGAGGTTCTGCATCGCCAGCGGCAGCTGCGCCTTGTACCGCTGCGCGCTGGCGCTGGCGCGCGTTGCGGCCTGCCGCTCCGGCTGCTGCACGGTCGCCATCCACGCACGGTTCGCGTGCGCGAGGAAAAGCGAGTCGCTGAAGAACGTGGGGGTGCTCTCGTAGACGTAGGTGGACACCTCACGCATCAGCGTCGGGGTGTAGCACACCTTCGATGCGACGAGCGCGCGGACGAACGCGCTGTCCACCGGCAGGTCACGGACACTGTGGGCGATGTAGTCGGCACCTGCGGCGAGCAGTGCCTTCGCATCCTCGAGGTAGTAGAGGTGCACCGCCACGCGCAGCCCACGGGCATGTGCGGCGTCGATCACGGCGCGGTACACCTCCGGTGCCATCTTCCGTGCCGAACCAAGGTTGTCGTCGACGCGGATCTTGACGATGTCCACGGAGCGCGCGGCGACGGCAGCCACTTGCGCCCGTGCATCATCCGGCGAAGTCGGCGTGAGCACCGGACCGGCGAGGTAGACACGCGCGTGCTGCGGCGGGGCCTGCTGTTGTGCCGCGCGCGCGGCGAACACCTCGGCCGGTTCATCGCCGAGCGAGAAGACGGTCGTCACGCCGTAGGCGGCATACGTGGCGAGGTCGGCGACGCTCGACGCATGTCCATGCCCGTTGATGAGCCCCGGCATCACGAATTTGCCCTGCAACGACACGCGCTCGGCAGTGGCCGGTATGCGGACGCGTGCGGCTGGCCCCGCGGCCACGATGCGGCCGTCGCGGACCAGCAGCGTGGCGTTGGTGATCGGTGCGCCACCGCGGCCATCGATCAGGGTGAAGCCGGTGAAGGCACGGGTGCGCGGCGTGGGCTGCGCGGCAAGGCTCGGTGTGTGCAGCAGGCCGGCGGCAATGGCGGCGAGGACGGCGGTGCGACGGAGAAATGGCATCACGTGAATCTGCCTGCATGCGCCCTGCACTACGAGTCACCTGCACGGGCCGCGCGCCTGTGGCGACCCGGAACGCTGCCGTGGCGCTCGCCGTGACACGGGGAGATACTTGACGCTCCGGATGCCGACTGCCGGGAGCACCACCGCCGACCATGGAGATCGAACCTGAGCCACCCGTCGAGCCGGTCCGGGCAACTGCCACGAGCACCTGGCAGGCAGCGCGCCGCGCAGGCTGCCTATCCCTGGGGCAGCGAACTGCCGCTGGTCGGCCGTCGCGACGACCTGACCATGCTGCGACGCCACCTCAATGACGCCGTCGCGGGCCAGGGGCACTGCGTGCTGCTCACCGGCGAGGCGGGCAGCGGCAAGTCGCGCCTGCTGGCGACGCTGCGGCGTGAGGCACAGGCGAAGAACGTGCTGGTTGCATCGGGCACCGCGTTCGCGATGGAAACGGGTATCACCTACGGCGCGCTCGCCGACGCCCTTGCGACGCCGCTGCGCGCGCTCGATGCCGCGACGCTGACGGTGCTGGCGCGCGGCGCGGAGGACGATTTGCATGCGATCGTGCCGGGGCTCGCGATCGGCTCGAGCGCAGGCCTCGCAGCGATGGCGGACGACGCCGGAGGCAAGGCTCGGCTACTCTGGAACGTCTCGCAATTCCTGGTGCGACTGGCACGCCGGCAGCCGTTGCTGCTGGTGCTCGACAATGCGCAGGAGTGCGATCCGTCGTCACTGGAGTTCCTGCACTTCCTCGCACGCCAGGTGCGCGGTGCACGGGTACTGATCGTGCTCGCGTACGTGGATGGCGGCGACACGCAGAACGCCAACCTGCGCGGCGTGGTGCGGTCACTGCTGTCGGCGGGTGAGGCCACGCTGCGGCGCATCGAGCCGCTGACCCGTCCCGACCTCGCCGAAATGCTCCAGCGCGCCTTCACACTGCCGGAACACGATTCCGAACATCACGCCTCCGCGCTCTGGTCGCACACCCGTGGCAACCCGTTCTTCGTGGAGGAGTCGCTGAAGGCACTCGCGACCTCCGGGCACATCCGGCGTGCGGGAGTGCGCTGGGTCGTGGAAGAGACGGCGCCCTCGACGTTGCCGGCCACTGTGCGTGACGCGGTGCGGGCCCGGCTCGACACGCTGACGGCCGATGCGCGACGGATCGCCGACATCGCCGCGATCCTCGACAGTCGTGCACCGCTCGGCGTGCTGGAGCAGGTCTCGACGCTGCAGGCGCTGGCACTCGCCGATGCCCTCGACGAGCTGTGCAGCCGCCGGATCCTGGTCGAGGTGCGCGACGGTGATTCGGCGGAGTACGAGTTCGGGCATCCGATCATCCAGTCCACGCTGCGCGGCGCGCTGACGGTCGCACGCGAGCGTGCGCTGCACGTTGCGGTCGCGGCCGCGCTCGAGTCGCGGCAGGGTGATGGCACGCCGGTGCGCGCGCTGGAGATCGTCCGACACCTCGTGCGCGGCGAGGCCAGCGACGGTGACGAGCGCACGCTGCACTACCTCGCCGAGGCGGGCCGCGATGCGATGGCGCGCCGCGCGGACCAGGAGGCGGCCCGCTGGCTCGGGGATGCGCTGGCACTGGCCGAACGCCACGGTGACGACGCGATCACGGCGCGACTGTTCGAGGACGTCGCGACGGCGAAGCTGCGTGTCGGCGACGCACTCGGGGCAACCCGTGCCTGGACGCGCGCGCTGCAACTCGCCGTGCGGCGCGATGACCGCGAGGCGCAGTTCCGCCTGCAGCTCGCGATGGCGCAGGATGCCGCGCGGAACGGCACCGCCAGCAACGGCCTGACGCTGCTGCTGGAGGCCGAGTCAGTGGCGGTGGCGCTCGAGCGACCGGACCTGATCGTACACGCACGCGTCGAGCGGATCCGGATGCTGCAGGTGCTCGGCCGCGCGGACGATGCCGCCGCGACGATCACCGACACGCTCGCGATCGCGGCGCCTCTGGGCAGCGCCTCGCTGCTCGCACGGGTGCATCAGGTCGCGGCACAGCTCTATGCGTGGACGGGGCCGGCGACGGTGGCGCGCGAGCACGGCACGCGCGCGCTTGCATTGGCGGTCGAGAGCCGCGATCGCGAGATCGCGTGGGCGGCACACTGGGCCATGGCGATGCTCGAGGGCTTCACCGGCGATGCGTCAGGCGCGGCGCGGCACGTGCACGAGGCGCAACGGCTGGCCGACGCGCTGGCGTCACCGGAGCTGCAGGCGATGACGGCCGAGCTCGCGATCGAGCACGCGTCGGTGGTGGGCCAGTGGGACGAGGCGCTGGCACTGGCCCAGCGTACGTTGCCGCTGGCGCGCGCCACGATGCCCAATCCGCTGCTGCCGCGATTGCTGGTGTGGACGGGCCTGATCGTCCTCGCGCGTGACGAGGTCGCCGAGGCCAGGGCGCTCTTCGACGAGGCGTGGAGTCTCTCCGGCGCGGCGGCGCTGGCCGGTGGCAGCGACGACGGCCTGCGCGCGATCGAGAACGTGCACAACGTGATCCTCGCGCATACCGGCATGGGCGCGCTCTGCCTCGTCGAATCGGCATGGGCGCCTGCCCTCGAGTATCTCGAGCGCGGGCTCGCGCTGGCCGACCGGTTCGGCTACGTGGCATGGGCCATCCATCGCCTGCTGCCGCTGATCATCGAGGCGCGGTTGCGCGTGCACGACTACGCGCGTGTGGAGGCGCTCACGCAGCGGCTGCGTGAGCAGTCCGGCGCACTCAACCACCGGCTGGGCATGGCCTGGGCGGCGGCAGCGGAGGCGCTCGTCGCCCGCGTGCTGCACCACAGCCCCGATGCCGCAGCACGCCTGATCGCGGCCGCCGACGCACTCGACGCCGTGCCGTTCGTGTTCCACGGTGCACGAATGCGGCGCAATGCGGCACAGGTGCTGGAGGCCGATGGCGACGTGGCCGGCGCGGTGCGTGAACTGCGCGCCGCACACGACGTCTTCCTGCGGCTCGGCGCCGAATTCGAGCTGCGTGGTGCCCGCAGCCAGTTGCGCGCGCTGGGCGTGCGCCTGCCGCCGCGCACGACGGTGCAGGGCGCCGGCACGCTCACCGGCCGCGAGCTGGAGATCGCGCGCGCGGTCGCACGCCGCCTGTCGAACAAGGAGATCGGTGCCCTGCTCGACATCTCGGCGCGCACCGTCAGCACGCACCTGTCGAACATCTTCGAGAAGCTGGGCGTGGATTCGCGCGGGGCGCTGGCCGATCATGTGCGCGAGCATCCCCTGCTGGACGAGCGCGTGGACCGGTGACGTGCCGCGGGCCGGAATGACGGCGCCGACCACACACCGCCTCAGCGCCGCTTCCGCCCGAAGTTCCACACGAAGTTCACGGTCGGCAGGCAACAGCCCACCGCGTCGTTCCCGACGGCACCGATGAGTCCGAGGTCGGCCGAGAGCCGGTCACCGATGAATCGAAACCCTCCGCTGACAATGCCACCGTTCGCACCGGTGCCCGTGTAGAACCAGTTCTCCGTCACCAGTTTCAGGCGCCGGCTGACGCGCGTTTCGCCCCCGAGGACGATCACCGGTGCGCTGGCGATGTCACTTGCGTCGCCGCCCCAGAGGTATCCCCAGCCCGCGCCAGCGGTGAAGGCATTGTCCCGATTGCCCCACGTGCCCACGCCATACAGCAGCCCGGTCGTGCCAGCCGACACGTCGTCGGTCAGCGCAAAACTCAGCGCACCGATCGCATACGCCGCGGTGCTGGTCTCTGCCACCGTGAACTTCGGCGCCACGTAGAACGCGCGACCGATGACCCCTGGAATCACCGGCGTTCCGGCGGCGATCGTGAAGCGATCGGTGACACCGTACGCCACGAACGGAAAGAAGAGGAAGTACGCCGAGACGTAGCCTTCGCCCTTGCCGAGCGCGCGTCCGGTGGAGGTGAACAGCAGGCGGGTGCCGTTCGGATCATCGGCCCAGAACTCGTTGCCGACCTGCCGTCCATGCGTGGCGCGCGTCGAGGTGATCTGGTCGCGGCGGACGTCCACCTCGGTGCCACCGAGTGTTCGCATGCGCAGACGGGTGGAGTCCTGTGCGACGATCCGTCCGAGCAGGACCGACCCGTCGCGGAGACGGACTTCCGTCACCGTGTCGGTCGTCGCGGTATCACGCCGCGCGACCCGTGCCGTGTCCTGCGCCTGTGCGCCGTGTGGCGCGAGTGTGACGAGCAGCGCGACGAGCGCGAGTCGTGAGATCCAACGTGGCATGATGAGTCCGGAAGGAAGGAAGGAAACGCTCGGGACGGTCGCCCGCGAACGCGCGATCAGTGACCAAACCGAATGTGCAGCACGAGTTTCACAGTACGGAGCCGCATCGCGCCCTCGGCCGACTGCACCGATGCCTGCAGCCCCTGATCGAATCGTGCCTCCAGCTCGAAGTTCCCGCGCCGCACGCCCGCCGACAAGTTGGCCGACACGACTGTGGAGCCCTTCGACAGTGGGATGTCCTCGAAATCCGCGCAGTTCACGGTCTCGCCGCCGAGGAAGCCCGGGCCGCCCTCGGTATCCACGTCGCAGACCGCGACCGTGGTGACCGAGGTGCCAGCGCCGAGGAACGTGTTGCTGCCACCGTATCGCCGTGCGCCGGCACCGATCCCCCACTGGGTCACGCTCACGGTGGTCGGCTGTTCGAACGGTCCGGTGATCCCGAGCTTCGCGGCGCCACCGATCAACAGGAGCTCTGCGCGCCACGAAACACGCTTGCTGATCGGCTGCTCCAGCGCGAATCCGATGAGGCCCGGTCCGGACGCGCCGCCCTTGCTCACGCCGCCGGTGAGATTCGCGGGGCCGAACCCGATGAACGTCGAGACGCCGCGGCGCGGTCCGCTGACTGCACGCGGCTTCGACTGCGCGCCGAGTGACGCGCCGAGGGCGGAGAGGAGAAGCAGCGCCGTCAGTACGGAGCGATGTGTCATGCGACGTTCCTGCGTGGAAGTGGGAATGGCGCCAGCGGCCAGGCGAGCAGGGGGATGCTGCGGGGTCGAGATCGCGCAGTGCCGGCGGCTACGGGGCGAGGGGCTGACGGCAGGCGCACCGACCGGTGACGTGCACCGGCCTGCGCGCCCGCCGCCGTGCGTGAATCAGGGCACGGTGGCCAGCGGTCCCATTTCGGGGATCGTGGTGCCGTAGTGCGCGTTGATGGCCCTTGCCGCTGCCGACGCGAGAATCGAGTGGCCGGCCTGACTCGGGTGGATACCGTCGAGGCTCATCGCCGCGCCGTACGGCGTCGGGCTGCTCAGCAGCGAACTCGTGCTGTAGACCGGCTTGATGTCGGGGCGGCCATACAGTTCGTCCAGCGCCATGTAAGCGAAGCCGATGCGTGCCGCCTCACCCGCGATGTGTGCATTCATCGCGGCCAGCTGCGTGTTGACGACACCGATGTCGGCCGGCGTGAGCACGTAGTCCTGCGCATTCGGCACATCGGCGCACGAGAACGTGAATGAGCCGAGTGCTGCCGCGGTACCGACCGCAGTGGGGATGCGGACCGGCACGAAGATCAGGTTGTTGCTGCCGTTGCAGTTGGAGCTGACGACCACCTTCAGTGCGCCGAGGACGAAGCGATCCGCCCAGATCTCGGAGCCGCGGCGAAAGCTCGGAAAATCGGCCACGTCGTTCACCAGCCCCACCAGGATGCCACGCTTCACTGCGCGCGACACCACGTTGGCGATGGCCGTGAAATCCGGCTTCCACGCGGCGACCGGCACCATCGTCACGCCTGGCACGGCGATGCCACTGCGCGCACCCAACACTTCGTTGCCGCCCAGTTCGATCGAGATGAACTTCGGCTTCTGCGACAGCGCCGCTTCGAGTTGCGTGGTGCCGGGCGCGAGGACGCGGGCGTACAGCGGCCCGTACTCGGTGCCCGCCTTCGATTCCGGCGTCGCGTAGAGGACGTCTGCGGTGCGCGCTGACGAGATCGCGACGTTCTGCGCCGGCAGGGTCACACCGTCCTCGTTCGGCGCGCAGCTGAGGGTCAACGGATTCTGGCCCGCGCCCTCGCCGGAGAGCCGCTTGCCGCTGCTGAGCGGTGCGGACAGCGGCGAACGACACCCCGGGAAGGCGATCAGCGGCAGCGACTGTTCGCGTCCGGCGAGCTGGGCGAGCTGCGCGGTCCAGCTCTGCGCCTGGCCCGTCGAGAGGACGCCATCTCCCTGCCAGCCCATGCTGATGCTGGTGCCGATCGAGACGAATCGGTGGAAGATCCCCTGCTCGGCGATGGACCGGGTGGAGGGTGCGGATGGTCCGGTGGACAACACCGGATCTGCGGAATCCGAGCAGGCGGTGGCGAGCACCGCGAGGACAGGGAGGAACAGGATGCGGCGGGCGAGCGACATGAGAACTCCGTGTCAGGTGGGACGATGGCGCGGGAGATCCGCGCAGGACCACGATCGTGCCACCGTCCGGAGCCACCCATACGCCAGATGACGTATCCACGCCTTCGAGATGACGTAGGACACGGCGCGCTGCCCGATCGGGCCGGTCGGCGGCGTGATGCTGCAACTCGATCCTGCCGCGGTACGTCACCGACGCGCCCGACTACGTCATCCGACGTATGGACGGACCGATTGGCGAAGGCGAGACTGGGGGCAGGACGCTCTCCCTCTCATACCGGTGTCTCCCATGACTGGCTTCCGCCCGCTCACCGCCCCGCCACTGCGCCGCCTCCTCGCCCTCGCCTGGCTGCTGGGCTCCGCCACCACGCTCGCGGCGCAGTCCGCCGCCTCGACCACGCGCAGCGACTCCGTGGGCCGCCGTCGCATCCAGCCGCTGCCGGCCCTTGGCTCCGCGCCCGAGACGGGGCTGCAGTTCGGCGTGACGGTGCTCGCGGTGTGGGAGCCGGCCGCACGCCTGCACACGCGACCGGCCTCGCTCACCGCCGCGGCGCTGCGCACCGCGAAATCGCAGACGCGCCTCCGCATCGACGGTGAGCACTGGTCCACGGGCAATGCACGTCGCCTGGCCGGCTCGCTGCAATGGCAGAAGTTCCCGCTGCCGTACTTCGGCATCGGCGACCGCACGCCAGAGTCGGCCGAGGAGGTGTATGTGCCGCGCGGCACCGAGGCGACGCTGACGGTGCAGCAGCGCATCGCCGGCGCGTGGTACGCCACGGCCGGGCTGCGCCACCTCGATCAGCGCATCACACCCGACACGATCGGCGTGCTGCGCAACAACACGGTGCTCGGTAGTCGCGGCGGCGTCATGACCGAATTGTCGGCCGGCGTGCTGAACGACACGCGCGACAACCTGTTCGCGCCAAGTGCCGGCCGCCTCGTGCAGCTCTCCTACGCACGCAGCGACGATGCGGTCTGGTCCGACTTCACCTACGGCACGCTGCGGCTCGACATGCGCCAGTATCGCACTGTCCATCGCGAACATGTGTTCGCGACGCAGGTGCAAGTCACGGGCGTGGATGGTGCGGCACCGTTCGACCAGCTGGCGCTGATCGGCAACAGCGACATCATGCGCGGCTACAAGCGCGGCCGGTACCGCGATCGCTGGACGGCGGCGCTGCAGGGCGAGTACCGCACGCCGGTGCGGCATCGCCTCGGTGCGGTGGCATTCGCCGGCGCGGGCATGGCCGCACCGTCACTCGATGCGTTCGGCGACAGCCGCCTCCTGCCGACCTACGGCGCGGGGCTGCGCCTGCAGATCGACCAGCGCCAGCGCACTGGTGTGCGCGCCGACTATGGGCGCGGTGCCGGCGGTGCGTCGGGGCTGTACATCGGCTTCAACCAGGCGTTCTGAAGAACCATGCGTCGGCCCCCTCATTCCCGTCCATCATCCACAGGAGTCATGATGTCGCTCCTCACTCGCCGCCACGTCATGTCTTGCCTGCTGTTCGTGCTGTCCGTGCCGATGGCGACCGCCTGCACCACCTGGAAGCACACCGAACTGGCGCCGACGCCTGCAACGGGCTACGTGCCGTCGCAGACCGTGCGTGTCACCAAGCGCGACGGGTCGCAGTTGATGATCCGCGACGCGCAGCTGCGTGGCGACACGCTGCATGGCTCACTTGCAAACGTGCCGAGCGACATGCGGCTCGGGGTCGTCGCGGTGCCGATGGCCGACGTGGCCGACGTGCAGGCGCGGAAGATCAGCGTCATCAAGGTGCTGTACGGCGGCTCGCTCACGGTGCTCACCCTGTGGGCGCTGACGATGCTCCCGCCGTCGCTGGGCGGGTGAGCGGCAGCGGGTTCGGGCGCGGTACGCACCGCGCAGGTGGTGCGCGTGACGCGTGCCCGCGCGCACCGCCACGGCGCAATCACGTCGTTCATCCCTCACGACATTGGACGCATCCATGCTGCAACCAGCCCGCCACGGCGTGATCCGCTGTGCTCACGCCATTCTCGCGACGATCGTCGCCGCGCTGCTCACCGGCTGCGACGCCGCTGCGCCCACCGACAAGTTCGCCGGCTGCTACGACAACGGCTGCGTCGACGCGCCAATGCTGGTTGCTGGCGTGCCGACGCTCGCCTCGCTCAGTGCGGGCAGCTCGCACACCTGCGGCCTCACGCCCTCGGGCGAGGCGTGGTGCTGGGGCGACAACACCCGCGGCGCACTCGGCGACGGCACCGACGCCGTTCGCACCGCGCCCGTCCGCGTGGATGGTGCGCTGCGCTTCGCGAGCATCTCGGCCGGCCGCAACGTCACCTGCGGCGTGACGCTCGATCAGGCGGCATACTGCTGGGGAAGCGGTGCCATCGGACAGCTGGCGCAGCTCGCACCGGAGCGCTGCGGGCCGGGCCTGGAGATGTGCGCACGGCAGCCGCTGCGCATCCCGTCCCTGCGCGTCACTGCCATCGCCGCGGGTGTGCGCCACGTCTGCGCCATCGATACCACCGGCACGGCGTACTGCTGGGGCTTCAACTACCTGGGCGAGACGGGCAGCACCGAATACGGCACGACCCTGTTCGTGCCGCGGCGAGTGGACTCGCCGGCGGCGTTCGTGGCGATCGGAGCGGGCGACGCGTACACCTGCGCACGCACCGCCGCCGGTCGCGTGTACTGCTGGGGCTCGGCCGGCCGTGGTGAGATCGGGCGACCTGGGACGCCCTGCTCCAGCGTCTACGTCTTCGTGAACCTCTGCTCCCCGACGCCAGCACCGGTCAACTCCGCGGCGACGTTCACGACACTCGCGGTCGGGAACAGTCATGCCTGCGGGGTCACCAGCAGCGCCGCGGTGCTCTGCTGGGGCGACAACGGACAGGGCCAGCTCGGCACGCGCGAATTTCGCAACGCCGAGTCGCCGGTGAGCGCACACTCCGGCATGACGTTCAGCGCGATCGGCGCCGCCGGCGCGGCCACCTGCGGCACGCCGGTCGCCGGACCCAGCGTCTGCTGGGGACTGAACCAGTGGGGCACGCTCGGCATCGGGCAGCGGCTCGAGCTCTCCACCGCACCACGCGAGATCGTCGGTGGCCGCCGCTACGCCTCGTTCGCTGCGAGCGAAGGACATGTCTGCGGACTCACGGCCGACGGCGCGACGTATTGCTGGGGGCTGGGGACGCAGGGACAGCTCGGCGCCGGACCGCGACTGCCCTGAGGCGACTCGCTGCGCGACGGCCCAGTGACGCTCGCCACTCCGCGCTCGATCTCTCACGGGATCGAGCGCTGGCGCTGCTTAGATTCTGCCGGTTGGGCACACCGACCGTGCCGCGCACGCCATCGACCACCAGCCATCGAGGCTCACCAGATGTCCGTACTCGGGACACATCTGTTCGTCATCTCCGCCGCACGTGTCGCGCGTGCGGCACGCACGACGTACCTGCGTGGCGCCGTCCTCGCATCATGCCTCGCCGGCACACACGCGGTCGCGCTGGCACAGACGCCCACACCAGCGCCGCTGCCCGGCCAGCAGATGTCCGGGCCCGTGATCCAGAGCACCGGGATGTCGTTCAAGGTGGACGACGTCACCTTCGTGATCCCAGCCGGGCACACGTTCAAGGCGTTGTTCGTGATCAACGCCGGCGGTGGCGACAGCCTCAAGATCAACGAGCAGGTGATGACCATCGCACGCTACGTCAACCTGCATGCGCGCAACGGCATCCCCGGGAACCGGGTGCAGGCTGCCGCCGTGTTCCACGCCAATGGCTGGCCCGCGCTGCTCACGGACTCCGCCTTCGCCGCGCGCTTCGGCGGCAAGCCCAATCCCAGCCGTCGGTTGATCGAGGAACTCGTCCAGCAGGGCGCGCAGCTGGTGCTCTGCGGACAGACCGCCGGCAACCGCGGCATCCGGCGCGACGAACTGCTGCCGGGCGTGAAGGTCGCGATCTCGGCCATGAGCGCGACGGTGTACCTGCAGTCGCAGGGGTATCAGCTGATACCCTGGTGAGTAGCGCGGCGATGGCGCGACGCTTCGGCGATCGCGTCGCTCAGCCGGTGCCGCAAATGCTGCGCCGAAGAACAGAGCGGCGTCACCAGCCGGCCGGCCGAACTCGTGTTGCGCTGCATGTCCTCGGTGAACGTGCACGCAGCATCGCCCTCCTTGCTGGATGACGGCGAGCAGCCGGATCCATTCGTCGACGGCGGCGGGCGGCCGCGGCGGCTGGGCGATGGCCGCCGCACCACGACGGCGGGACCCGCTTCGCGGATGCGTTCGTCACGTCGATGGCCAGCACCCGCTCGCGCCGAGCACACAGCGCACGGCTCGACTCGCGTGGCGCACCGACGTAGATCTTACGCTGCTCCCCGTCGGTGCGCATCGACCGTTTCTGCATGACCCGCTGATCGCACCCACCCCGCCGCGCCTCACCCGCACCTGAGAGATCCCATGTCGCCCACTGGAAGCGCGCGCACATTCGGCTGTCTCCTGCTCGTTGCCGTGGCGTGCCGGCCAGCGCCCGACAAGACTCCAGCCGCCGCACCAGCCGCCGCTGCAGCCGCGGCACCAGTCACCGCCCAGTCTGGCCCTGCCCCACGCACGACACTCCTCGGCAACCTCGGCACCTACCACCGCGCCATCACCACGACAGACACCAGCGCCCAGCAGTTCTTCGACGAAGGCCTGACCCTCCTGTATGGCTTCAATCACGAGGAAGCCTTCCGATCGTTCGCCCGCGCCGCCGCACTGGATTCGACGACCCCGATGCCGCACTGGGGCATGGCCCTCGCACTCGGCACGAACATCAACGACATCGCGCCCGCCGACCGATTGGCGACCGCCTACCGGCATCTCGCCGATGCGCAGTCGCGCGCGCAGCACGGCAGCGCCGTGGAGCAGGGGCTCGTCGCCGCACTGGCACAACGCTACGTCGCCGATCCGGCCGGGGATCAGATGCCGCGCGAGCAGGCATACTCCGATGCGATGCGTGCGCTGTCGCGCACATTTCCCGACGACCCTGACGTCGCCACGTTGTTCGCGGAAAGCCTCATGAATCTGCGTCCGTGGAAGCTCTACAAGGCCGATGGGACGCCGGCGCCTGAAACGGAGACGATCGTCAGCACGCTGGCCGGTGTGATGCAGCGCCATCCCGAACATCCCGGTGCGAATCACTACTACGTGCATGCGGTCGAAGCCTCGTCACATCCGGAACGCGCACTCACTGCGGCACACCGCCTCGAAACGCTCGTGCCAGGTGCCGGGCATCTCGTGCACATGCCGGCGCACATCTACATCCGGACCGGTGACTACGCGAAGTCGGCGCGCGCCAATGCCACCGCCGCCGCCGTGGACGAGACGTACTTCAAGGCGACCGGCACCAGCGGCCTCTACTCGGCCATGTACTACAGCCACAACCTGCAATTCGAGGCCGCTGCCGCGATGTTCGCCGGCAATCTCGCCGAATCGAGGAGTGCGGCGCGACGGACCGTGGCGCTGACCGATCCGATCGCCGACCAGATGGTGATGCTCGAACCGTTCGCCGCGATGGAGCTGTTCGTCCTCGTGCGGTTCGAGCGTTGGGCAGACGTCCTCGGTTCGCCAGCGCCGAAGGCCTCGCGATCACTGCACTCGGTGCTGTACCACTGGGCGCGCGGTGCGGCGCTGGCGGCCACGGGCAAGGCCACCGACGCCGCGGCGGAACTGCTCGCACTGCGCGAGGCGATGGCACGCATCCCATCCGACGCGATGGTCGGGCCCTCCAACACCGCGGGTGCGGTCGCCGCCGTGGCACAGGCTGATCTCTCCGCGCGGATTGCCGATGCGAAGGGTGATACGGGTGCCGCCATAGCGGCATTCAGTGACGCCGTCGCGGCGGAGGATCGACTTGGGTACAACGAACCGCCCGACTGGTTGCTGCCTGAGCGCGAACTGCTCGGCCGCGTGCTGTTGCGGCACGGTCAGGCGGCGCGGGCGGAGGCGACCTTTCGTACGGATCTGACGCGAAATGTCGGCAATCCGCGATCGCTGTTCGGCGTCTGGCAGAGTCTCGTGGCGCAACGCAAACCCGCAGGTGCAGCGCGCGCCAGGTTCGATGCCGCATGGAAGTCGGCTGATGTCGGCGCGCCCTGGTCCGATGCACAGCCGTCACGGATCGCGGAGGGGGCGCCGCGGTAGCGGCGCGAATCCGCAGATGGGCCCAAGCGGTGGTTTTCGCGGTTGGTGTGCGTGTCCACGTGCACACACAGCCCCGATGCATCAGACGCACACTTCGCGACGAATTGAGCTCACCTTCTGCGGGATTCCCGAACGAACTCACCACGGACGCGCATTGCGTGGCTCTTCTCAGCCCGAAATGTGTCACAGAAGATGGCCGAGCCCCTTCACTCGGCAAGATGGTCAGCAACGGTCAGGAAATCATCAACTTCATTGCAGGGTGCGACGGACGACGCGAGCCCATTTTGAGTTGATGGCAAACACGTGGGAAGCCGCTGGACGCCCCGCCGAATTGTTGATGAGCAACCCCTGGCGCCTTCGCGCCCTTGTGTGCTGGATGCAGAACCGAGAGTGGCCAGAAGGATGGGGTGAGCGAGAGTCTCAAGGCGGTTGCCCAGGCGAGTGCGCTGCTCCGAGGTGGCGCGGGGTGGAGCGATGCCGTCCGGCAAACGCGCCAGTGGCGCGAGGGGGCGCGGGGAGACGCACCGCGTCCAGAATCTGCGCCGGTTGCTCGCAATCATCATCTGCCATCGCGTGATCCGGCGACAGACGGCGCTGAGCTGCGATACGGATCAGCGGACGCGCCCAGAGCGCGATCGAATCCGTGCGCGGTGCGGTGCCATGTTTCTCATGCGTGACCGTCCGCGGTGGCTCTTGCGCGCCCATCGTGCGGGAGCCAGGAATCGGAAACCGTACACCAGGCAACCATCGGACCGTCGTGTGCGCATCGCAAGACTCCCGCGGGCTCGCCGTCCCGCCGCTGTGGCCGTGCCTGCAGGTTGCTGCGCAGGCCTGCGCGGCAACTCCGGTTGCGGAGGCAGCATCCGCGATCCGAATCCGTGCACCGTCGCACGAACTCGGACCGTCAGAATTCCGCTGCGCGTCGGCGCGCCTACTTCCGGCGCTTCTTGGCGGGTGCCGAGGCGTCCATGAGCATGAAGGTGACTCTCATCGTCACGCGGTACTCCGTGATCTTGCCACCGTCGACGACCACGCTCTGGTCCTTGACCCACGCCGCAGTGATGCCGCCCAATGTCTCGTTTGCGCGGGCAACGCCCTGCGCCACGGCATCGTCGAAGCTCTTGGTGCTGCCTGCGATGATCTCGATGACTTTCGCGACTGCCATGTAAACTCCGTGTCGGTATGTGTCTGCTCGCGCCGATGAGGCCTGCCCTGCAATGCCGGGTCACCGCGCGGATCGTGCACCCGACCATTCTGCAATCAGCAGGGCGACGATCGCGAAAACCAGTACCGCCATCCGACCGGACGCCGCTGCTCCGGGTCAGCTTCGGGCCGCTCGCGTGTACACGCCTTCCGGGCGATCACCGCTACGCGAGATGCTCCGGCGCAGGATGAGTCTGCACGTCACTGACGAAGAGCACGGCGATGGGTCCGTCACGGCATCGCCCGGGCTCCTGTCGGACTCATCAAAGACGCGCAGGGCGCGGCTCCTCTCAGCGAGTGATGTATTACTCCTTGTGGCCGCGCCTCCTCATCGGGAACGCGCTGTTCTGGCAGGAACGAATATCTCTCTGCTCGCAGGGTGCGTCGAATGTCGAGAGCACATTTCCAGCCGATGGCAGACAAGTGGGAGGCCGCCCGACGCCCAGCCGAATTGTTGATGAGCAACGACTGGCACCTGCTCGCCCTCGTCTGCTGGATGCAGAGCGAGGGTGGCCGGAAGCAGGGGGTCAGCGAGAGTCTGAAGGCGTTTGCGCAGGCGAGTGCCCTGCGTCAGGGCGGCGCGGGGTGGAGCGATGCCGTCCTGGAAACGCGCCTCTGGTGCGAGGGGTGCGGGGAGACGTACCTCGTCCACAATCTGCACCTGTGCTCGGTGTGCTGCAGTACGTACTGCACATGGTGTCAGCCGCGTCAGCGAGCGTCAAACGGCAACCCCTTGCATCACTGCGGCGGGGAGATCGTGGGGTGACGGGTGGGTGATCCGCGAGGCTGACGTCGTGCAATCGTATTTCCGTGTAATGCTTCTCCCCAAATCCGCGACCATTCTCAGCTTTCGGCATGCGCGGTGTGTCGGTGTGGCACACACGATCGTCAGATTTCGCAATCGAGATCAGCCATCGCCTGATCTGGCGAGAGACGGCGCTGATCTGCGGCACGGATCAGAGGATGCGACGGTGGTGCGCGGGGCCGATGGTCGCCGTCCCACGTCTAAATCAACCGCTGGAGTGCCCGAGCCGCGACTGACGGTCGAGGCGAGTCAGGACGCCAAGGCGGCCCCTGCCGGGGAGACATTCCACCAAGGCCTGGCCTTGGAGACGCTTGCCGTTATGCGTCTGGCGTTATGCCGCAGGCAGAACGCCGTGAGTGCATTTCACGAAGATCGCCGACCACCGTCGTCAGCAGGCACATGCCACGTCACAAACCCGAAGCTGCACGGCCACTGCGGAACCCATTCGAATACGGCCGCGAGCTCGGACGGGACGAACTCGTCGACCGGAAGGATGAACTTCGGCAGGTGGTGCGAACGCTCGAGAACACCGGAAAGCTCTTCCTGATCGGGCCCAGGCGGTACGGGAAGACCTCCCTGCTCAGTGCCGCCGCAAGTGTCGCCGCAGACGGAGGGACCATCGTGCTGCGCTACGACGCAGAGCGGTACGAGAGCCTCGACCTGCTCGCGGCCGCATTGCTGACGGCGGCCACGCGTCGCCTGACGTCCACGGCGGAGCGGGCCGGCGCCCTCCTCGCTCGCGTGGCCAGCGCGCTTCGGCCAGAGGTAGCCTACGACATCAAAGAGCAGTCCGTCAGCGTCTCGCTCGGCGCCGCGAGGGACGCCACCGGGAACGCGCTCCCCGTGTTCGTCGATGTGCTCGATGCGATCGAGCGGATGGCCGAGGCGACCGCGCGGCCCGTTGTCGTGATCCTCGACGAGTTCCAGCACGTCATCAAGGAGGGCGGAGAGCATGCGGAGCGACAGATCCGCGCTGCCGTGCAGACGCATCGACACGTGGGCTACGTGTTCGCTGGCTCCGCGACCCGCATGCTCGCCGACATGACGAGCGACCCGGGCCGCGCCTTCTACAAGCTCGGCGCCCGCCTCTTCCTCGGCTTGATCCCGCGGGACGAGTTCACGGTGTTCCTCCGCGGTGGTTTTGAGCAGGCTGGATTCACCGCCGACGCCGCCGCCCTCGTGCGCATTCTGGATCTTGCCCACGACGTGCCATACAGCGTGCAGCGTCTCGCCCACGAGTGCTGGGAGGGTCTCCGGGTCGACGCCTCAGAGGCGAGTGGCAGCGAGGCGGGCGACGGCGCGACGCATCTTGGTACCGACAATGTCGAGCGCGCGCTCGTGCGGGTGCTCCAGCAGGAGGATGCGGCCTATACCCAGATCTGGAATTCGCTCAAGCTTCGGCAAAAACGCGCGCTCAAGGCCGCCATCGTGGAGGATGGGCGCTCCCTCCTCTCATCTGACGTGTCGCGGCGGTACAAGGTGCCGACTGCATCCATGCAAAAGGCACTCGCGGCGCTCGACGAACGCGGGATCGTTCACGAGGATGCCCCCGCCGGTGCGAAGCGATACGTGCTCGAGGACCCCCTGCTCGGTCGCTGGCTCCGCTGGTCGCAGCAGCTGGCCGACTCGTGAGCGCCGAGTCTGAGCGGTGGGCCTGACGTCAGTGCCGGGCGCGTTCTCCACGCTCCGCGACGGTGCGACGTGCCCGACAGTGATCAAGGCCACGACAATCCGCGCATCACCACAGCGCACTTCTGATTCACGGATCAATCGGCTTGAAGCATGAGAGGACCGCGCGTTGCCGCGGGGTCGAGGCTTCCCCGGTAGATGACGGACATACAGTCGCTGTCGAAGGCTGGAAGGAAATACGAAGTCCGCCTTGAACGGAGAGCGCGAGCCTGAGAGCCGCGCCGACTAGCAAACAGAAATGGGCCCGTTCTATGAACAGGCCCTCATTTTGGAAGCGGTAAGCCACTATGCGGCAATGACTTACGTGGAATTACGAGAGACAGGCCAACAGATTGCGACAGATTGTAGCGAACGATTCACGACAGAACATCCAAATCGATACCTGACAGACGAATAAGTCCGCACGCCGACACATGCACTTGTGGGCGTGCACGCTCTCTTGCACGCTCTATCGTCACCTCACGAATCCAGCACTGGCACCGCGCCGAACGATGTGGCTATACCAAGACGGTATCCGCCACGCCGGCAAGTCGGCCGACGCCATGATCGCCTTCAGCAACGAACTCAGTGACGTGCGCGCGCGGCCCGAGCACCGCCTGCATCGCCGCGACACCCGCCTCGCGCGCGTCTGCTGTGGAGAGTTGGCTGCGCCCCACTGGCGCGCGCTGCGATCAGCTACCAGGGAGGCGGGCGCACTACTCAGAACAGACCGCGGCTCAGTAGCCGACCGAGGGGAGGTAGCATCCACGGGGCTCGGCATACGCGCCCATGGTCATCAGCGTCATCGGCTTGACGACCCGCAGCCCGCCCGCCAGGCACCAGCGGAACAGCCCCGCCTGTCGCATCGGGTGGAGGAACGAGAGCGGCGGCCCACCCGACGCCACGACGCCACTTAGCAGGGCTCGCATTTCCGTCTCACCCTCCGCGACGGCGTAGTTGAGTTGCCAGAAGTGCGGCGCGGCGGCGTACGCGACCACGCGGCTGTCGCGTATCGCAACGTACGACGTCAGGAACGGCGGCACGGAGCGGAGTTCGTGCGTGCGCTCGAAGCCGTGCACCGCATGGCAGAGCGCCGCGCAGCCGCCGATGTCCCGCTCCTCGAGGACGCGGACCTCCACACCTGGCACCGGCAGCCCGGTGGGCGTGCCCTCGACCAGCGCGAGCGGCTCGCGGACGTCGAACCCGAGCGCGGCGTAGAGCGCGAGTGACTGCGTGTTCGCCGCGTCCTGCACGAGCCGGATGCCCCGAGCCTCCGCGCCGCGCGCGATGACCGCCTCCATGAGCCGGCGTCCGATGCCGCGCGACTGGAGGTTGGGCGTGACGCTGACCGGCCCCACGGCGCGCACGGCGTCGTACTCCCACAGGAAGTTCGACCCGACGACCGCACCGTCCAGCTCCGCCACAACGCCGAAGAGCTGCGGGTTCGTGATGAACGCCTGGGTCAGCGCCGATGCCATCTCGGGCGTCGGGAAGTCCGACGGCGCGTTGTTGCGCGTCGCCACACTCCCGAACGCGTCGTAGAGGATCCGGCCGCAGACCTCGGCGTCGGCAGCGGTGACAGACCGGAGTTCGATGTGCATGGATCCTGGCGGTTTGGATGAGAAGCGAGGCGCGCGGCACCGCCGTCACGGAGGCGGACGGCCCGGTACTCGACTGGTTGCGAGGGAGCGCGACTGGCTACAGGTTGCCGCTCCCGGGCGACCGGTGCGCCGGCCAACCGTCTGCACGAGAATGTGCGTGGCCACCCGACATTCGGCGACATCCGCGACATGCGGCTCGGCTGCCGGCGCCGTACTGCTCCTCGGGCCACCGACCCTGTGACGACTCCGCGTCCCGACATTCCGAACGTCACTCCGGCCGGCCCATCGCCGGAGCCGGAGCACGCCGACACCGGGCCGCTCGACTCACTGGATGAGCTCGTTCCGGTCGTCTACGAGGAACTCCGCGCCATCGCGCGCCGACGCCTCGCGGCGGCCGCAGGGCGCGCGGCCGGCGGAACGCTCGCCACGACGGCGCTGGTGCACGAGGCCTACCTCAAGCTGGCCGCCGGCACGCGCGCGGGGACGCCAGTGGCGTGGCGCGACCGCGCGCATTTCCTCGCCACGGCCGCCGTCGCGATGCGCCAGATCCTCATCGACCGCGCGCGCGCGCGCGCCGCGCCCAAGCACGGCGGTGCACAGGTGCGCGTCTCGCTGGACCACAACGTGCTGGCGGGCAGCGATGACGCGACGTCGCTCCTCGAGCTTGACGACGCGCTCGCCCGCCTCGCCGCCGCCTCACCGCGGCTCGCGCGCGTCGTCGTGTGCCGGTTCTACGGCGGGATGGAGGAGGAGGAGATCGCGGCCGCGCTGAACCTGACCGTGCGTACCGTGCAGAGGGACTGGGTGAAGGCGCGGGTGTTCCTGCAACGTGCGCTGGCGGGATGAGGCGCGACGATGCCACCCCCGATCACGAGCCGGTGCCATCCGACAGCTCGGCCGCAATCCCTGCGCTGTCCGAGGACCGGTGGCGCGCGCTCGAGCCACTACTCGACGCGGCGCTCGCCCTCGCGCCGCAGGAGCGAGCGCGGTTCGTCGACGAGGCGTGCGGGGGTGATGTCGAGCTGCACGCCGATCTGGCTCGCCTCCTCGCCGAGTGCGAGGTGGTGGACGACGTGCCGGGGGCGTTCGACCGCCCCGCTGGCGAGCAGTTCGCGACGCTGATGGGCGATCCCGATCTCGCCATGGACGCCACCATGTCGGCGCTGGCCGCGGCACTCGCCGGGCAGTACGTGCTCGAACGCGAACTGGGCGGCGGCGGAATGGCGCGCGTGTTCCTCGCCACGGAGACCGCGCTCGGCCGACGGGTGGTTGTGAAGATGCTCGCGCCGGAACTCGCTGCGGAACTCTCGGCGGAACGCTTCGCGCGTGAGGTCCTCCTCGCCGCGCAGTTGCAGCACCCGAACATCGTGCCGCTGCTCACGGCCGGCGCCGCGGGCAGTACGCCGTACTTCACCATGCCGTTCGTCGACGGAGCATCGCTCCGCGCGAGGCTGGCGCGGCTTGGCCCCGGCGAGATCGTCCCGACCGCCGAGGCGGTGGGCGTGCTGCGCGACGTGGCACGTGCGCTCGCCTACGCGAACGGGCGCGGCGTCGTCCACCGCGACGTGAAGCCCGAGAACATCCTGCTCGCGCACGAGGTGGCGGTCGTTGCCGATTTCGGTATCGCGAAGGCGATGGCCGAGTCGCGCGGGCCGCAGGCCGCAGCAGGGAGCCACGCGCTGACGCAGCTGGGTGCGTCGGTGGGCACCCCGGCGTACATGGCGCCCGAGCAGGCCGCAGGCGATCCGGACGTCGGTCCCGCCGCCGACGTGTACGCGTGGGGGCTCGTGGCCTACGAGCTGTTCACGGGCACGCACCCGTTCGCCGGCCGGCACTCGCCGTACGCAATGATTGCGGCACAGCTCACCGAAATGCCGCCGCCGCTCGCCGAGCGCCGCCCGGATCTGCGGCCGGTGCTCGCCAGCCTCGTGATGCGCTGCCTGGCCAAGGATCCGCTCGAGAGACCCGTCGACGGTCGAGCGCTCGCGCATGCGCTGAGCGCCGCTGATTCGGCTTTGGCGTCCGGCGCGGATCCGGGTGTGAACATCGCCGCGCTACCCGGCACAGGCGACCCCCTCCGCTGGCGACCTTCGGTGGCGGTGCTCCCGATGGTGAACACGAGCGGCGATCCGGAAAACGAGCACTTCTCGGACGGCCTGACCGACGATCTGATCGGCGCGTTGAGCCAGGTCGGCTCGCTCGCGGTGACAGGGCGTACCTCCTCGTTCGCGCTCAAGGGTCGGGATTTCAGCGTCCGCGAGATCGCCGGCATGCTCCGCGTCGCGCACCTGCTCGAAGGGACCGTCCGGCGCTCCGGAGACCGCCTGAAGGTCCGCATGCAGCTCGTCGACGCTGATGGCGCGGTCCTCTGGTCGGACGTCTTCGACCGGCGGCTGACCGACGTCTTTGCCGTGCAGGAGGAGATCGCACAAGCGGTCGTCCGGTCGCTCGCGGTCCGCCTCGGCGCCGGGCGCGGGCCCCTCGTCCGGCCGCCCACGGCGGACCTGGCGGCCTACGACCTGTACCTGCGCGGCATGTCCTTCCGTCGGCGGCTCACGCCTGATGACTTGGCGTCCGCGGTCGCATGCCTCGAGGAGGCCGTCGCGCGCGACGCCGGGTACGCCCGCGCCTTCGCGGCACTGTCGGACGCGCACTTCCTCGCCGCCGTGCTCACCGGTCAACCGCCGGCTGATGTCATCCAGCGCGCGCGCACGCACGCGCAGCGGGCGCTGGTGCTCGATCCGGCGCTCCCGGAGGGGCACTGGGCGCTGGCGCAGGTGCTGTTCGCCGCGGAATGGGACTGGCTCGGTGCAGAGCGGGAGTTCGGTGCCGCGCTCGCGCTGGATCCCGGCAGCGTCGACGCACGCCACCTGCGCGCGATCTCCCTGCTCTGTCGGCGCGACTTCGCCGAAGCGGAGGCCGAGCTGACGCGCACGCTCGCGGCGGAACCGCTGCTCCCGGAGCTGCACAACACATTGGCCCGCGTCTACATCGGGAGTCGGCAGCCGGAGCGCGCCGTCGGGTCGCTGCGCGAGGCCCTCGCCCTGGCGCCCGGGTTCACGTACGCGAGGGCGAGCCTGGGCCACGCGTACCTGATGCTCGGCCGGTTGGAGGACGCCCTGATCGAGTTTCGACAGGCGGCTGCCGGGGGCGGCGCGATGGATGTCGCCCAACTCGCATACGCTTACGCCGCCTGCGGCCGACGTGCGGATGCTGTCGCGACCCTTGCGCCGGTGATCGACTCGGCCTCCGGCACGCGCGCTCCCCCCTTCCAGGTCGCGATGGCATACGCGGGCCTCGGCGACACGGACGCGGCATTCACCTGGCTGGAGCGGGCATGCGCCGAACGCGACCTGCACGTCGCGGGGCTCGACGCGCTGCCGGCGTTCGATTCGCTCCGCAGTGACTCGCGATTCGCAGCGCTCCTCCGCCAGATGCTGCTCGTTGCCTGAGCCGCCGAGAGCAGTGGGCGGCCGTCCAGCAGAAAGCCCCGCATTTCTGCGGGGCCGTGCCGTGCCACCTCTGGTAGTGGATATGCCAGGCTATGCTCGCCCCGCCGCCGCCATTCGTACCTCTTTCGCCACTCGCGCGATCACCTGCGCCGGATGCCGCTTCGCGTAGGCCAGCACCACCTCCCGCACCGGCTGACTGAACCACCACGAGAGCTCAATCGGCGCTGCTGCTTCTCGGAGCTGATCGAGCGCGCGCGGGTCGCGCAGCCGACGCTCAACCAGCACCTCCGCGTGCGCGACGTCCCCGAGCAGCACTCTGGCAACGCCTTTGAGAGTCTGACGATCTCACGTCAGTGCCGACAGAGACCGCTGGGGACACGCAGAGCACAATCGATTTCGCGGGCTGTGCGAAGCGATATCACGAAATTCTCCGACCGGTAGTTCGCAACGATGCTTGACGCGAAAGCCCCGCATTTCTGCGCGGTTTTCTGCGCTTGGCGGCCGAATGCGAGAGCGTTGGCGGTAGAGAGTGAGACTCGCTGGCGATAGAGCTTGTGTGCTCACAGAACGAGTCACACGCTGTCGCGGCACAGACACGAAGACATCGCCGCGCTGAATACTGCGCTACTCGGAGTCGAGCCGCGACTCCAGACGGAAGCGATGGTCACGGTGATACTTCAGAAACGGCGCAAGTTCGGCGCGTGCCTCGCGCAACCGCATGCCATGTGACACACCGAGGGCGTCGAATTCATCTTCGGGCAGAACAGAGCTGACCAGCATCCGCCCGTCATCGAAGAACGTGATGAGGCCTGCATCAAATAGCCGGTCACGCGTGCCGATCAAAGGGAGACCGTTACACGGGTCCATTCGCTCATCATTCGTGCAGTCTTTCCAAGGCTTGAGGTGCGATGCGACCAGCACCGCTCCAACGCCCACGCCGGTCACGGCACAGCACCCGTCCCATCGTTCCAGAACCTCGTCCCTGAACACCCCTTGCCCGATGCGGGCGCGGATGACTGAGAGGCGCTCCGTGGGCGCTAGTTCCGCCAGTTGTAGCTGCGCATCCTCGATATCTGCGAGCGGATCGTCGACAGCATCAAGGGGATCACCTTCCTCTTCCTCGTCGCCATATAACTCCGCCGAAAGTTCTTCCGACAGCTCGACAAACGGGGCGACACCGATGGCAGCAAGTGCGCGAGCTAACCCCTCGCGCATAACGAAAGCGTAGTCGTCCGGATCGGCTCTGCGACGCAAGTCTGGCCTCTCAACGCTCCACACAACAAAGTGTATGAAGTACTTACGGCGCCGCCACTTTACGGCTTCGTCATCGTTCAGCGCTTCGACAAGACTGGATGCGAAGGGCCCCAAGACGCTATTGCATGCGTGCTCATGATCCGCCCCGATAGCCTGTGCAAGTTGCAACCGTGTCATAGTTCTATTCGGTGCCCGCGCGAACGCGCGCAGCAACGCCTCGGCCTTGGCGGACAGCGTCATCTCACGGAGTACCTCGGCCACATCGTCGATGTCAAAGGCGTCGACCGTCGCAAGCGTGTCGTCTTCTTCGGCATCCGACATCGAATCACTCCTAGTGTGGGTTGCGCTAGCTCTGGAATATTCGCTTGGAAGGCAGACCGAGCAAGGGCGCCGTTTTGCCGAAGCCAGATTCCCAACGAGGCCCACTCGCGCGCCTCTTGTCGACGACTATGGGAAATGCCCTCGGAGAGTAGAAGCAAAAGGCCCCTCCGATGGAGGGGCCTTTTGCCTTGACGACAGACCGTACACACACTGCCGATAGATCGTGCAAAACCGTGTCGAAAGACCGTGCACGCCGACAGACACATGTCGGCGTGCACGGTCTCTCGTCAATGTTGCACACTCTATCGTCAATTCACGGCACCGAGCGACCATCGGGCAGGAACAGCATACTGAAATTGAACTGATCGCAACCCCGCCACACTGCCTTAGGAATCTCTTCTTTAGGTGCTCTCGCGAGCGGCTGACAAGCCGTCCAACGCAAGACTCCTTAGCGCGAACGCATCCGAAAGGGACGTGGGGTTGAACGAGCGTTTCTGAGACAGTTGGTGCTCATCCATCCAAGCGACAGCGTCTGAAAGGCGCACCAAACATTCCCACGTGAGCGCCAGGTGAGGCCCTTATCGTCCTTATACCTAGTCAGCCACGAAGCACTACTGCGTCTTGACATTCAAGTATTGATTGAACTCGCGAACCACGTGCGGCGCTCAAATGCTGCCAATCACGCTGAGACGCGAGCAGGGCCCCGAAACCAAATACTCATCCGCCGCAGCGAGCAGCAAACCGAGGCTACCTCCAAGCTTCGCTTTGCTGAAGCCGGGCTGCACGATCACCACTTCCAGCACAACGCAACGCCCGCGGCCAAGCAGCCGCCCAGCGACTGCCAAGTCTCCGCGCACGAATCGCGATGCCCCATTCGCAGTCAAGCGCCGCTTCAGTGCATTTAGAAGCGCGTCTCGCTGAGCCCACGTGATAGACTTGGCCGCTTGACCACATACCTCGTATGCATCATCGACGCGGGCGCCCGCCTTGGAACCGCCCGAGCTCTTACAATGATAGAACCGAACGAGCGTGTCGCCTGGCTCACCGCCACTAAATGGCAGGATCTCGACGAAATCAGCCATCTCGCCTTTACCGTGGTCGTAGTAGATGATATCGGCAGACTCGGCCTGGAGCTGTTGCTCAAGGCCCTCGTGGATAGAACGACCCGCGGCTCCAGACGGTCCGCACTCGTTGGTTATGTCGATGCCCAAGGATGCCCAATCCCACGTGCCAAAACGCTCCACAGGGAACGGCTCATCTCCGAGTGGTCGTGGAGGATGCCAGACTTGTCCGTCTAAGCAGCCATACAAGGCGGTATAGAATCGTGGCGCATAGGTGCTCAGCATAACTGATAGCGGTATCGTATCCCGACCTCGTTCAACAAGTAGGTCGTGGCTCGGGCTGTCGGGACGCACCTGCGCGCGAGGCTTGAGTGTGAAGGTATAGTCAAAGCTGATACCGCCGTCCATCGCAACGGTGAAAAGGACGGTGTCAGCTGTAGAATTACGAAGCGTCACCTCTGAATCCAAAAGCTGAACTACCTGCTCACTGCCGCCGTCGGTAGGCACTCGTGCCGTCCTGGGCCGTGAATAGAACTCTGCTGGCCAATCCGCAAAAAGGAGTTCAGCCGGGACTGCATCCGCCTCTTCTCCTACGGCAAGCAAATCCATGTTGCACGCCGTCGTAGGGGTACGCCGATCAGTCAGTCTTCGCGCTAAGTCGCGGCACCACCGCACCAACCCGGGGACTGCGTCACTTGTGTTGCTCCACAACTTCGAAGCGCTGCTGAGCCCAAGCGTGATCTTCTGGCCATTTATGGTCGCACCACAAAACCAATGACCACGACGAAAGGACCGAGCATCCGCATGGCCAATCGAGTCGTGCGCAGACGCGCCCATTAGCACCCGGTACGACTCCGCCTGATTTGCGGACACAGCGTTCGCCAATCCGACATTGAAAAAGACTGGATCCTCAAGATCGAGCAGTGCCTTGTTCAGCACCGGAGTCGGCACTCCAGCCAGCGGGGGATGGCCATGTGGCGCGAGCACCTCAGCTAGGTGGGAGTAGAAGGACTCCGAGCGCCGCGACGAGCACAAGAACAAGAGCTTCGATCTTGGCTCGTGAACGATGACCAAAAGCTCGTGCGTCACACCATTAAAGTGATCCGTCGTAGCCCACTCCGGCTGCGCGATCTCCCGCGTGACGTAAAGAGCAGTGTGGTGCTTTTCGCTAACCTTCCAGACAACAACGTGTGATCTTGCCGGAAATGCGATTGGGCGTGTTATGTCAATGCCATCCGGCGCGCGGAGCACCTTTACGTGATAATACGGACGTAGAGAGTAGAGCGACACGTCGGAGGCATCCCTCCCCTCAGCCGTTGGGCTGTGTTCACTTCCTGCCAACGACACCCTTGTTCCGCCCCCGCTGGGTGCAGTACCGAGATCAGTGAACGTAGCGAGAACCTCTTTGACATCCCGCTCTCGCTGGACGCGCGCGGCGCTCAAGTTCGGGATCAACAGATCCCATGCGGCGCCCTGCTCGTACAGCGCAGCCCGCTCCACTCGCATGTCTGACGCAGCAGCGAAAAACCGAGCTTGACCCAACTTCTCGCCACTCGTTCGCGCAAAGCGGCCGATGAACTGTAAAGCGACCGCGAGCGAGCGGTGCGGCGAATGAAGTGCGGCGACCTTCAGCTGAGGCAAATCAAAGCCCTCGCCAAACATGTCTACGCAGACAATTCCATCAAGCTCTCCCTCGCGAAGCTTGGTGATTGTGCGCCGAACGTGACGCAGTCCATGATCGCCAAGAACAATGTCGACCTTCAGTCCATCTTGCCTACGGTACAATTCGAGCAGTTCCTGAGCCTGACTCCGACTTCCCGTCCGGACAAGAAGCCTGTGATCCAGTCCATCATCATGGTCTCGCCGTAGCTGCGCCGAGGCAGCAAGGGCAATTGACTCGTCACTATTTCGGCCGGCTACCGGATCGACTGGCTCATAGCGTACCTGTCCGAAAGTTCCGTCGCGCCAAGCCTCGGCCAACTCGTACGTGTAGACGAACGTACCCAAGATCTCGCGGCGATCCCGGCGGAAGGGTGTCGCAGTAAATAGCGCGCGACGCGCTTCAGGGAACGCATCCAACAACCCTCGCCAAGAAGTAGCGGGTGCATGATGCGCCTCATCGACCAGAACGAGGTCAAAGAGGTCCTTCGGCGGCTCCGGCACGGTACCGACTGTCGGACTAAGACTACTCGGGGTGCCGACGACAATATCCGCCGCGCGCAATTCCTCCCAGGCGTCCAAAGAGGTAATGCGTCCCGATACGGTATGCACTACCGGAATCGGACCGTCATTTGCGAGCACGCCGAGCCGGCGTAGGACCCCGAGTTGAGAGAAGTCGTCCGCGATCTGCTCTCTCACAAGTCGACTAGGCGTCACCACCAGCACTCGCTTGGCTTCGAGTAGGTAAGGCAGTGCCATCAGCACTGCCGTCTTACCCGAGCCAGTCGGCATGGTGATGATCGCTGGCTCGCGACGTACTGCACGACCCGGGCGGTCATGGCTGAAGTGCGCGGCCAAAGCGTGGAGCGCGCCGGCTTGCGGCCGACGCAAGCCTGGGGTGCCGTCTCGGTCAGGATTCCAGCGAAACTGATCGTACTGCGCGGCAAAGTATGACACGAGGATCGGTTGGTTGGATTGGCGGCGCCGGGCCCATCTCACGGCTCCTCCACGCTACCGCATCAACAATCGTGACTGATCGGCATTACCGAAGACTGCGAATCCGAAGAACCGATTCGTGATCACCGTTGACGAATGCCTTTGGAATCGTAACAGCATCGATGGAGAACGAACTTAGCATAGGCAATAGACAGTTTGTAGCAAACTAGAGTAACCATCCTCTCCGAAATGGTCAGGCGCCCAAAGTGCTTGTCGCGGGGCGAGAGGTCTCGTGCCGACGTTCCCCGTTCTCAGGTTCAATCCTGTACCGTGATTTGCGTTAGGAAGCTCCAGCCTCGTAGCCCAATTCGTTGATACGCCGAGGCGCGCCTTTGCGTTAGGACGAACGAACGGCTCAATCGCGGAGGAGGCAAGGCAAAATCGGCGTTTTTGATCCTTAAGTCGGGGCTACAACGGCTCGCCGTCACGCGCCCCCTTCTGGCTCGAGCGAGCGTCGACCTCAGACGGACTTCTTGACCCAAACCCGGCCACAAGGCAGTCTTTAGCAACATATTGAGCATCTGCTCTCACCACCCACGATATGGCGCGAAAAAGACAGCTACCCATCGTTCCGGAATGGCTCCGCCGTGAAGGCTTGGGCGCCTTTTTTGGCAGCGAGTCTGCCATCCGCGCCATTGCTGCTCAAGAGTTAGCCGCAAGACGTGTCGAGCAGGAGCGTCTTGCGCTCGCAATGCAGCTCGAACAGGAGAAGGCGCGTCTCAAGCAGGAGAAGGCTGTGCTCGCAATCCGTCTTGAGCAGGAACGGATTGCGCGACACGCCGCTTCGGAATCGTACATACGAGCGTGCAGCATTGACGGCGTCACCTTCATTCCGCTTTCTCGGTGCGAGAGTGCTGGCGCTACGGACATTTGGACGGTGATGGTGGCCGCGAGCAGCAATGCTGCACTTACTCGTCCGTTCGATATCTACTTCAAGTCCGGCAGTGCGCAGGTTGACGAAGTGCGGACGGTCGCGTCCTACCATTTGGACATGAGGAGAGAGCAAGCAGCTGAGACACATCTCTCTAGCGTCGAATACCTTGGCGCCAGCCTTATACGAGTCAGCAATTGGCGTCGGCTCAGTCCACAGTCAAACAAATGGGAATGCGACGTTCGTCGTCAGGGAGAGAATGATTCGAAGCCGGCATCCTTTGAGATACAGTTCTCCGCTCAATCGGACGAGGTCGACGCTTCGAAAACATTTGTTGACTTCGGACGAGCATACGGTCTCAGGAAAGCTCGAGAGACAGCAGCAGAAGAGTTCTTTCAAAGATTCCAAGCCAGAGGCGACAAGGCTACTCGCATCTCGACGTGGTCCTGCTCACCAGCGGGGGACAAGTGGAACTGCAATTTTGCGGTAGCCTCGCAGCCAGAGATTAAGCGCGTCCTCAGCATCACGTTTATGACTGAGTCGTCAAGAATTGGCAGCGTTCACTGCGCCGACTCACAATCCGGTCACGGCTGGTACCCTATACCCTTCCCAATTGAGTCATTCAGCGATACGCGCGACTTCGCGCGTCAACCAAAGTTGCGGTATGTGAGTGCAGGCACATTAGGCGCGAGTGAATATGAAGCACCGACGAGTCTAAGTCAGGTTTGTCCGTCTCCTGTTGACGTCAGGTGGGTTGCCCTGAGCGCACGCGCCTCGGGTAGGGATGAAGCGTATCTTTTCAGTGTCAAAGCCCTTGCATTCGAGTCGCTCAGCGAACGAATGCTCGGGCACACCATCAGCAACGATGCGGCAATCTGGCGCCTCAGACTGTCTGTCCAGAATCTGGGCAGCAGAAAGCTCCCGTCGCGAGAATGGAAGACCACACTTCTTCTTGTTGACAACTATGGGCGTGAGTTCAGGCCTGTTCATGATTCAAGCCTGGCTGTTGACCCGGACACTGGCGCGCTTCGAATTGCAAGAACGGCTACATCCCGACTCTTGGCTCCGCAGACTGTGGTGAATGGCTATGTCATCTTCCTCTTACCTCACGAACCCACTGCGTACTGGCTCACGGCGCGTGACGTACCTTGCTGACGATAAACGATTCAAGACAGCCTTCGCGCATACAGCAGAGGGGTCGGGATCGCTTCCGCTGGACTGAGAGATGAACGCATAAGCGTCACGACCTCCCTTACCTGCGTTGGCATCCGGACCTATCTGACTCCATAGAGTGAGCGTTCGTACTCTCGGCCTTCAGCGCGAGGTTCCCCCTCGCCTTGTTTCGACATTGCGATGCCCCCCTCCCCGTCGGATGGCGCGACACATCATGCTTGCAATGCGATTCCACGCGCCGCGATTTCAGGAATCGAAGCCGGGCGACGAGCGCTCCGACCATCTGTCGTTCCGAGATCGGCCCACCCGCCTCTTCGTCGGCTTCGCCGACGCAGGCGATTTGGTTGAGCTCCGCGCACCGGCCCGTGCTGGCATCCGCGATCCCTTGCGTGCCCGCTTGCCCGCTCGATTCGTTGCGCCGCGCTTCCGTCGCACCTTGCGGTGAAACCCGAGTGAACGTGTGCTGATTGGATGAGTACGCCGTATCACAGCTAGTATTGGGCGCACGCCCGGCTGTAGCAAGTGAGACTCGCTGGCGATAGAGCTTGTGCGCTCACAGCACAAGTCACACACTGTCGCGGCACACACACGAAGGCATCGCCGCGCTGAATACTGCGCTACTCGGAGTCGAGCCGCGACTCCAGACGGAAGCAATGGTCACGGTGGTACTTCAGAAACGGCGCAAGTTCGGCGCGTGCCTCGCGCAACCGCATGCCATGTGACACACCGAGGGCATCGAATTCATCTTCGGGCAGAACCGAACTGACGACCATCCGTCCGTCATCGAAGAACGTGATGAGGCCTGCATCAAATAGCCGATCAAGCGTGCCGATCAAAGGGAGACCATTACACGGGTCCATTCGCTCATCATTCGTGCAGTCTTTCCAAGGCTTGAGGTGCGATGCGACCAGCACCGCTCCAACGCTCACGCCGGTCACGGCACAGCACCCGTCCCATCGTTCTAGAACCTCGTCCCTGAACACCCCTTGCCCGATGCGGGCGCGGATGACTGAGAGGCGCTCCGTGGGCGCTAGCTCCGCCAGTTGTAGCTGCGCATTCTCGATATCTGCAAGCGGATCGTCGACAGCATCAAGGGGATCACCTTCCTCGTTCTCGTCGCCATATAACTCCGCCGAAAGTTCTTCCGACAGTTCGATAAGCGGGGCGACACCGATGGCAGCAAGTGCGCGAGCTAACCCCTCGCGCATAACGAAAGCGTAGTCGTCCGGATCGGCCCTGCGACGCAAGTCTGGCCTCTCAACGCTCCCCACAACAAAGTGTATGAAGTACTTACGGCGCCGCCACTTTACGGCTTCGTCATCGTTCAGCGCTTCGATAAGACTGGATGCGAAGGGCCCTAAGACGCTATTGCATGCGTTCTCATGATCCGCCCCGATAGCCTGTGCAAGTTGCAACCGTGTCATAGTTCTATTCGGTGCCCCAGCGAACGCGCGCAGCAACGCCTCGGCCTTGGCGGACAGCGTCATCTCACGGAGTACCTCGGCCACATCATCGAAGTCAAAGGCGTCGACCGTCGCAAGCGTGTCGTCTTCTTCGGCATCCGACATCGAATCACTCCTAGTGTGGGTTGCGCTAGCATTCGAATATTCGCGCGGAAAGCAGTCCGAGCAAGGGCGCCGTTTTGAGAAAGCCAGTTTCCCAACGAGGCCCACTCGCGCGCCTCTTGTTGACGTCTATGGGAAATGCCCTCGGAGAGTAGAAGCAAAAGGCCCCTCCGATGAAGGGGCCTTTTGCCTTGACGACAAACCGTACACACACTGCCGATAGAGGATAGCTGCGCGCGCAGCTCAGGAAGTTGTTGGCGCGACCACCGCAACCGCACCGGCCGGTATCGCGAGAGTGGTGGGCGCCATCGTCTCCCAGTGCGCGTACAGCGCCGCTTTCGGCGTTCCAGGCGCAGGAAGTTGGTTGACGACCTGAATGACGTACTGCCGCAACGATGTCACCTGTGGCGGATAACGCAGGTAGTGTGCGACTCTATCGGCGGCCTGCTCTGGGCTGTCATAGAACCGGCTCTCAACCAAGCCTTTCGTTCCCTTCATAAAATCGACGAAGTGTTGCACGCGGCCATCATCGAGATACCGTGCAAGCAAGAACAGGTCGACGACAGGAATTTCTCGGAACGCATGACCTGCAGCGAATTGCAGATTGCTGACGACGACCGGGACCAGCTTGGCAGATGCCGAGAGGTCGGCCCATCCCGTCGCGCGCCGAAGCTCCTCAAGATCTTCCGACGCCGCGATCACTTTGCGTTCAATCTGCGCGGCGGCGCCATCAAGGAGAGAGAACATCCTACCAAATTCGACTGTGACCGCCAGGGACAGTGTGCACTTGATCTCGCCAAGAATGACTGTGTCACCGATCCGAATCATCAGATCGACTTCTTCATCGGCGAAGGGCCCCTTGAGAGTCACCGCCCGCCGGATTACGGAGGCATTGGGCAGCCGACAACAATCGTTCAGATGCTCGCGGACGTGCTGCTCGAACTCGCCACCGCGCAAAGCGAGATCAATGCCGCCTCGAAACAGCCAGTGCTCCTGTAACCGCAGGAGGTTGGGCCATGCGAGCGACGCGAGCACGGGAGCGAGTTGACCGTCGGCGACAGGAACGAGTGGCGCCAGCCACAAGTCGGAGTCGGCAGCACTGCTGAACGTCAGCAGGTCGAGGATGGTGTTCGCCTGCTCAGCGTCAAACCCGGCATCGCGACGAAGGCATCCAAGCAGTTCATCACGCGCAAATGTAGGAGCGTACGTCAGCGCCGTACCAGTCGCCGTGACCTCTCGGCTGCTCCGCGGAGGAAGATGATTGTTGACGAGGTGATGGCCGAGCGAGGCGATCAGTCGCCAGCCATGCGTGATCTCGCGAACGGTCAGACCGGAGAGTAGCTCAAGAGGCTGATCAAGTAGTGGTGCGAGATAGATGACCTCGGCGGTCAGTTCAATCTGTTCCGTCGGCGTCGGCTCGCTCAGCGATGTCTGTGCTGGACCTACGATGAGACGTCGCTGCCGACCAGCGCGCTCGATTCCGATGACATGCGGTTGCTGCCGTATTCGAGCGCGCACCATTCTACCCATAGCGGTGGCGTCAAAGCGGCTGCGGGCTGCAAGCTCGGCTCGGATGTGCGCATCACGCAAATTGCTCATCGCGCGCTGCTCCTCTCGCTCGACGTCTGCAGGAATGACAATGTCATTCTCGCCAGACTCGTCAACATACCACCCGTTCCACACGCACTCGCCCCAGAGATCCTCCAGCATCTCGTAGCGCGTTGCGAGCGGCATCACAGCGCGAAGCACTGCCAGGAGGTCGCGGCGAGGAACGGTTGCGGCGCCGCCGTCTGGCGTTGTGCGGGCACGCAGCGCGTCACGTAACGGGAAGCGAGCGATGTCATGCAGACGCGAGAGAAGTCCCTCCGTGCTGGCGTCCAGCGCTGCGAAGGGTGGCGCCACAGTATCATCGCCCGCTGATGGTATATCGACGGTGATCATGGTCGGCTCGATGTTACGCGCTCCGACTGTCACGGCATTTAAGTACCCAACGATGACGAGGGCGAAATCTTCGGGATCAGTCGCGCTGGCCTGCGTTGTGCGGAGTTCGGCTCGGAGACGCTCTAATCGCTCCCAGAACCACTGCCCGGTACGATGCAGCCGTGCGTCTGCAATCGCACCCACGCCATCAAGAGCGCGATGGGCGGTGAACGCCTCATCCCACTTGCTCAGCTTGAACCGCATCTGTACCGGCTGAAACGTTGGCGCCTGACCAGCCGCAGCGGTCGACCGAACGTGTGCTGTGAAAGACATTGGGGGGGGCCAGGATGTTCATCCGCGCCTACCTCGCTGGCGTGCATTTTCGAGCATGCCAGCGAGCGTATGCAGTTCACCCACAAGATTACACACGCCCTGCCCCCGCCATCCGCACCTCTCTCGCCACCCGCGCAACCACCTGGCCGGATGCCCTTTCGCCCGAGCTAGCATAGCATCCCGCACTGTCGTTCCGAGCCACCACGACAGCTCGACCAGTGCCACCCCCTCCCGGAGGTGATCCAGTGCCCACTGGTCGCGCAGGTGTCGCTGCACCATCGTCCTCGCGTGCTCGAGGTCACCAAGCAGCACCAGGCCCGCCAGCCTCACCAGACGCGTCTCGGCGACCTCCGACGCCGCCAGCCGACGGGCGAGCGGCACATTTGCGATCCACCCGCTCAGCGCCTGACCCGCCGCCGTCAGCGCCTGTATCCCTCGACGCCGCGCCATCTCTGCGGCCGCGGTCACCGCGTCCATGCTGTCGAGATGGAGCCGCGCCACCCGGCCCGCCCCCACCTTCGACGTAGTGGCGTCGTCATCGGTCGACCGATGACGACGAACACCGGACAGGTTGGCGACCAACACCGAGGGGGCGATCCCTGTGGTCAACGACGAAGGCAGGAGCGCGGCATATTCGTGCGCCGTCAGCTGCGGGCGCGGCGCATCGAGCGTGAAGCCCAGCGGTCGAAGTTGCTTTCGGGCCGTCCGCTGCAGCGCCGCGGTGGCCTCCCATTCCTGCGAAGGTCCACGACTCGCGTCAGCGGTTCATGCACGACATCCACCAGCGTCTGCGACACCGTGCCGGCGAGCGTCATGAGGGTGTGCAGCTCATCACGCAGGGCATCGAGCCGTCGCGCGAGCGCCACCCGCCGGCGCGCCTGCAACGCCGCCAGCGGCGCGTCATCACTCGGTGCGTCCGGAGCGGTCGCGCGCCACTCTTCCGCGATCTGCGTGAGCGCGCCACGGCCCGTTCCCTCTTTCAGCCGCTGCCACAGCAGCTATGCCCTTGTCACTGCCGACGGCAGTGCGCTCGTCGCGTAGGCGACTCCAGTCACCGCCGGGTGCGCCACCTTCTCGACAAGCAATCGCCGACGACGTGACCCATCAGAGTATTGGGTTCGCGTGGCGTCGTGGATCGTACCGCTGAGCTCGCCCTTGCGACCAGTGAGCGCCTGAAAATGCCCCACAACGTCTCGTGCGTGTCCGCCGTGCGGCGTACCGGGGCCAGCACGGTCGAGGTCTCGCGCATCGTGACCAGCCGCCCTGCTGGCCACATCGGGCTGACGTGCCGCGCCGCACACGCGGCAATGAGGTCGCGCGCGAGCTCTTTACGTGAGGCAGCACTGGCAGCAGCGACAAGCTGCGCTGTCTCCAGCGCGTCACCATGGCGCTCGAACGCCACCGTCACCTAGCTGTAGATGACGAAGACGTTGTTCACAGTCGCGCAGCCAATCGCTCCGCTGGGGTGCACATCGCGATGCCGCTGTGGCGGCGGCGGGTGTTGTAGTAAGTGAGATAGCGGGTGAGGGCGGCGGTGCGCCAGCGGGAGGCGCGGTAGGCTTGGGCGTAGGCCCACTCGTGCAGCAGCGTGCGGATGAAGCGTTCGGCCTTGCCGTTGGTCTGCGGGCGGTAGGGCCGGGTGAAACGGTGCGTGAGGCGATGCTGCGCGACGACAGCCGCGTGGACGTCACTGCGGTAGCAGCTGCCGTTGTCGGTGAGGAGCCCGCGGACACGCAGGCCTTGGCTGGCGTACCACACGAGCGCCCGCGCCAGAAAGCCGGCCGCGGTGACACCGGTTTCGTCGTCCAGCACTTCGCTGTACCCGAGCCGGGTGCAGTCATCGATGGCGACGTGGACGTACTCCCAGCCGATGCCGCGGGCCGCCCGCCGACGGTCGCCATGGATGCGGTGTCCAATCCCCTGAATGCGCCCCAGCTTCTTCACATCGAGGTGCAGCAGCGCGCCGGGCTGCGCGTGCTCGTAGCGCACCAGCGGTTGCGGCGGGGCGAGCGACGGGAGGCGATTGAGCTTGAGGCGCTGCAGCATCGTGACGACCGTCGAGACGGGCAACGCGTAGTGGGACGCAATGCGCAGTGACGACCAGCGTTTCCGCCGCGCCTTCTCAACCTGCCGGTGCCGATATCGCGGGAGGCGCCGCGCCAACCGCTGTGGCCGCGACGAGCGATCCTGGAGCTCCGCCACGCCTTCCAACTTGAAGCGTTGCAACCACTTCCAGATGGTGCGCGCGGAGACACAGGCGCCCCGCGCCGCCTCCGCCACCGGCACGCCGGCGCGGACGCGTTGGAGCACGGCGAGTCGCCCCGCCGGGGTCAATCGTGCATTCTTGTGCGTGTTCACAGGGCCTCTGGCTGGTTGCCGGTTGAGTGTCTCGACAACCCCAGCTTTCAACCGCTACGCCCTGTGAACAACCTCTCCGTCAACTACACCTAGCGCAGCCACTCCCCACGCATCTTCCCCCGCCGGAGGGCACGAAGAGCACCGCTTATCCGCGCCGAGAGGAGGGCCGAACGCAATATTCGAGAGTTGCAACTAGGCTTGTCAGCATGTCGCAGATTTCCACAGTGCCGTCATACAACTGACTGCGCACTACGCGGACCGCGCAAACACGCCCCTTACGGTCTCGTGGCGCTATCGCTCTCAATCGTACTTGGTTACGCGAATCCATGAAGCACTCTTCAGACGGCACCGAACGTCGAGGCGGAACGGGTAACGCCTCCGAAGCACTCCTTTGGGGAGGCGATGACGACGCCATCACAACGCCGAGCGCGGATGCATTCGGGCGGGCTCCATTTGCAAAGCATCTTACGGAGGTGATTCGCAGCGCTCCTGAAGCGACATCATTTCGGATCGGAATCTTCGGCGAGTGGGGCGAGGGAAAGACCTCTGTCATGAGCCTGATGGAACACTACCTGCCGTCTGACGACTACGTGTGTATCCGAATCGGCGCTTGGGACGTGACCACTGCGCGAGATATTGTGACTCGCGTCGCAGCAGGCCTTGCGAGTATTGCTGGAACTGATCGCGGTATTGCGGCGGGGCTCACGAGTTTGATGACCCGAGTCGGTGCGGGGCAACAGAAGCTGAGGCAAGCTGCTGCAGAAACGCATTGGGCAGTAAAGGGCATCGACCGACTTTTTGGTGACGTCGTCGAGAATGCGGCGAACAAGAAGGCGGCGAAGGCAGTCAGGAGTCAGGTTGATGCCGCCATCGAGCGCCTTGGTCGGCGCCGCGCGGTCGTCTTCGTTGACGACCTTGATCGTGCTGACGCCAGTGGCCTGCCCCGCGTCTTGATGGCTCTTCGCGAGGCCGTTCCAGTGCCGGGGACGGTGTTCGTAGTTGCGCTGTCGGCGAGTGCTGTGGAGAACGCTATCGAAAAGAGCAACTACGGCCTTGAGTCTGCTGAGCGGTTCCTCGAGAAAATCATCGAGTATCCAGCGCACCTGCCACCGATTCCACCCGAGGCGCTCCGCAGTTACTCGGCACTCAGTATTCAGCAAGTGAAGGGTCTGCGAAATCCCGACACGCTAACTGATCTCGCGGAATTTCTTCCTCGGAATCCTCGCAGACTGAAGCGCTTTTTGCGAAAGCTGTCGGCGCTTCGAGGCACCCTCGAGAGATTCGACGACGCAGAGCTAAACTGGTTTGCCGTGTATGTCGCTCAGCTTTTATTGTCAGAGTTTCCTCGCGAAGCACACCGTCTCCGTGAAGACGCCAGCACGCTCAAGGCGATGGAGTCTACATGGGTAGACAGCGTGTTTCCTGCGAATGGCGCGAGCACTCGCGAGCGTCCTGAAGAGCGCTTCGCGCCTGATGAAAGCGAGCAACGTGCACAGTTCCTCGCGTTGTGTGATGTAATCCGGACGCAGCATTGGATTGGCACGCGATATCGCGTGAAATCAATTCTTCATCTCGACTCGGCCCCTCCCATCCTGACGGTTCGAGAGGCCTCCCGAATTGTTGAGGAGTTCGGCGGGACGCCCTCTGAGCTTCGGTCGCCGTTTCTACGCGATGCCCTAACGCGCGAAGGCCCAACATCGGCGGAGATGATTCGCGCGTTTTGGTGGCACTTGTTGGATTTTCAGCAGGACCAGATAGCAAAGGCGTTCAGGACGTTGCATGCTGAGGAAAGGCTCGACGCTACAAGCGCATCATCAACGCTCACCGAAATTATGGAGCTTTTGGTGTCTCAGCTCAATGCTTTTGGGTCCGGTTGGCTCGGGATGCCTGAGTGGGCTGGCCTCCTAGACGTTGCTGGTCCATGGGCGAACGCTCGAGTCCAGCGGAACGAAGCAGACACTCTCGAACGTGAGCTCGGCTTGATTGAGCAAGCCGTTGCCGATGCTCCGCTACGCCTCGCGGATCTTGCTTTACGTCAGATTCGCGAAGACCGACGATACGGTGTGAATGGCGAACGTCCCAATGCCTATCGAAACCGCATGCAGCTCATTGCAGAGAGACTCGAGCAATCGCTTTGCAGGGAAGTTCTAACTCGGTTTCTGCGCCCAGATGGAACAGCCGTCTACGCGTCGTGTGACTGGGATGAACACCAGAAATGGTTTGTGTTCTCCTCGTCATCGCTAGTCTACCGTGCGCCACATATTGAGGAACTTCAGTCTCTCGGCGAAGACGCTGCCTCAGGCTCAGCCGTAATTCAACGCAACTTCGTCGCATTCTTGAATACGCTCGCCGAGGCTGCAAATGGGCGAGTAAACGGAGTTGAGCAGCGAGAAGCAACGGCAATCCTATGTCTTCCTGGTGTTGCCGCGTGCCTCTGGCATGGTGCTGTCGCTCGAGCGACTACGGCGACGGGAGCGCAGAGACTGGAGGACATCCGCTCGCAGATGGTCGCGCTAGGAATCGCAGACGCAGATCTGCCTATACCAGGATGGTGGCCGTGAGACGTAAGAGCGGGCGCGATTACTATAGATCCGAATGGATCGACCAAGATGTGAGCGCATGGTTGATCGCCGTCGAATCATCCTGTAGGTGCGCGTCCAAGGTCACCTGTATAGCCGCGCACGAGAGCGACTCAGCTCAAGCCCCCCGCCACCGCCATCCGCACCTCCCTCGCCACGCGCGCGACCAACAGCGCCGAATGCCCGTTCGCGCGAGCTAGGACCTCCGCACGGACGGTCAGCCCGAGCCACCACGACAACTCGACCAACGCTACCCCCTCCCGCGAAAGATTCAACGCCCGCGGGTGCCGCAGCCGGCGCACCACGAGCGTCTGCGCGTGCTCGATGTCCCCGAGCAGCACCTGAACCGCCCCGGGTTTGGCGGAGGCTCCCAGCTTTGAAAAATTGGAGCATGACACGACAGACAGGGGCAGGTCGGAAGCCGCGTAAGCCGTTCTCCCCGGAGGTCCGTGAGCGGGGATGGCGCGACACGTCACACTTGCAATGCGGTTCCACGCGCCGCGATTTCAGGAATCGAAGCCGAGGCTACGACCGCTCCGACCATCTGTCGTTCCGAGATCGACCACTGAGCGGTCCGGACTTCGAAATCTGGCAGCCATGATTCCGGAAGCGCCGCCGCTTGCGGCAGCAGCCGTGCGACAATCTGGATCCAGAGCTTTCCGTTCGTATGCGTCTTGTCCCAGTACACGAGGAGCGCTGGCCACAGTCCGTCGGACATGTCATCCCACACATCAAGCGTCAGGTGCGCAAGGATCCTCGGCGTCGCCAGACGATGTCCCACGACAGTGGGAACTACGCTCCGTACCTCGCGTGCAGCCCAGTCGCTCGTCGTGATACGCAGCGATTGAACCATCGCGTCAAGCTGAGCTGCTGTGAGGGCGCCGTGCGTCAAGCACGCACGGAACATGCTTATTTCCTCCAGATGCATGAGCGGCACGGTTTCCGACCAGGTATCCACTCCATATGCCGTTGGGACGTTGTCAAGCGTCGCTGCCCGGAGGAGAACGCGTGTCCCAATCTCACGGCGGAGCAAGTCATGTGAGAGCAGAAGTGTGTTGAATGCCTCGTTGGGTTGCATCCGATGAAAGGTCGCAACGGCCAGCGTCTGAACGTGCGCGACCAGTACGTCGACGGCCAGCAGGTCTGGGGTCACGTCGAGCAGCACATTCCACAGTGCGTCCGGTTCGCGCATCTCGTGAACGAGCAGCTGCAGAATGAAGGGCTGTACCACGTTTCCCATCGCGGTGCACAGCGTGAAGCTCGATACCGTTGTCATGTTCGCGCAGGCGATCAGCGGAGCGACAAGCGTCGAGACACCGCCGTATCGCTCCAGTTCGCATTGGGCGAAGCGGTTCACGTCGATCTGCATCGCATATCGGAGACTTGCGAGAATATCTGCGCGCGTGACTGACGGCCATGTCGTAGTGTCTGCCGGGAGCGGCACGCTTGGCAACGGCATCAGTGGCTGGCGCTTCGCCACTCGCGATGCGCACTCGAATCGAATGTCAGGGGCGCTTGGCACACACGCAGTCGTGGTGTTGAGCTTTGCAGGTTGTGGCATCAGTGAGGCGAGTTGAGAGAAGGTGAGTGACGACCAGAGACCGCTGGCTTGATGCGCTGTTGTTCCTTGTGAAGGTCTGTCCGCAGGTTGCGGACATGACTTCGTGAATTCGGTGCGAATGCCGACGTGGATTAGCGCCGAATCATGACCGCCCCGCTGCCGCCATCCGTACGTCTTTCGTGACGCGCGCGATCACCTGCGCCGGATGCCCCTTCGCCCGGGCCAACACGACCTCCCGCGCCGGCTGACTAAACCACCACGAGAGCTCAATCAGCGCTGCCGCTTCCCGGAGCTGATCAAGCGCGCGCGGGTCGCGCAGCCGGCGCTCAACCAGCACCTCCGCGTGCGCGACGTCCCCGAGCAGCACGAGTCCGGCCAGGCCGGCCAAGCGCGTCTCGACGACCGTGGACGCCGCCAGCCGGCGGATGAGCGGCACGTGTGCGATCCACCGACCCAACGCCCGACCTGCCGCCGTCAGCGGCTGCATGCCTGGCAGACGCGCCGTCTCCGCCGCCGCGATCACGGCGTCGACGCGGTCGAGATGCAGTCGCGCTACCCGACCCGCCCCCACCCGCGTCGTGGTCGACTCGGCATCAACGGAGCGATCCCGTCGCACACAGGAGAGGTTGGCGACCAGCACCGAGGGGGCGGCACCTGCGCTCAGTGACGACGGCAGCAGGGCGGCGTAGGCGTCGGCCGTGATCTGTGGGCGCGACGCGTCGAGCACGTCATCGAGCGTAAATCCAAGAGGGCGGAGCTCCGTGCGCGCGGCACGCTGCAACGCCGCGGTGGTCTCCCAGCCCTTTCGGAGTTCCAGCAAAGTCGTCCGCCGTTTTTCCACAGCGTCGACCAGTGTCTGCGACACCGTGCCGGCGAGCTTGATCAGGGCGTGCAGGTCGTCGCGCAGTGAGTCGAGCCGTCGCGCCAGCGCCACCCGCTGGCACGCCTGCAACGCCGCCAGCGGCGGATCATCGCTCGGCGCATCCGGCGCCGACGCGCGCCATTCATCCGCCAGCTGGATGAGCGCGATGCGGCCTGTCTCCTCCTTTAGCCGTTGCCACAACAGCCATGCTGGGGGAACCGACGAGGCCAACGCGTCGGTTGCGTAGGCGACCCCGGTGACCGCCGGATGCGCCACTTTCTCTACCAGCAGGCGGCGACGGTTCGACCCGTCGGAGTACCGCGTCCGGGTGGCGTCATGAATCGCGCCGTTCACACCGCCCTTGCGGCCCGTCAGCGCATGATCGAGTCCCCACAACACATCGTGGGTATTCGCGTCGCGGCGCACCGTCGCGAGCACGGTCGCGATCTCGCGCATCGTGACCGGTCGGCCGGCGGGCCACATCGGGCTGACGTGCCGCACCGCGCACTCGGAGACGAGGTCTCGCGCGAGTTCGTTGTGCGACGCTGCGCCGGCGGCCGCGACGCGTTGCGCGGACTCCAGCGCGACGCCATAGGTCTTGAACGAGTCCACCACCCAGCGGAGCCATGCCCCGCGCATGGCCCCCGTGACGGACCAACGTACCGAGCCACCGCGCCCGCCCTCCCGAGCGACGAGCTCGTACGGCGCGTTCACGAGCTGCTGCAGCAAAACGTTGGTGTCTTGGATCGTCTGGATGCGAAGGGCTGGCACGGTCTGCAACACGTGAGTCACGAGGCGCGTCGGCGCCGGGTCCCCGCCCAGCACGAACTGCGCGAGTTGCAGCGCGACTGCTGTCCGGGTCTGATCGTCGAGATGCGCGGGATTCGCGTCCTGCAATTCGTGCACGCGCTCCGTCAGCAGGAAACGCCCACGCGACGGAGCGGCGGCCGGTCGCGATTCGGATCGCGCTCGACGCGTGGCCGCAGACAGGTCGAAGACCAGCGGCAGGCGCGATGCCATGCGCACCAGCAGCGCGTCCTTCTCCCACGCCGCGAGGTGACGACGTAGCGTCCCGATGCTCGGAGACTTGAGCCCCCCAAGTTCAGTGATCTGCGCCTCGATCATCTTGGTGTCGAACAGCAGCGCGTTGCGACCGGCAAGCCGGATGGCGGCGCGCACGATGTCAGCGTCGGTCGTCGGCAAGAGCGTGAGTGGCATGGCGCGTCAGTCCGCCTGCTGGTCCATGGCCGCCCGCAGGATGTCCTCAGACATCGGGACACCCATCTGCGCGGCATACCGCTCCGCGCGGAGCACGATGCTCTCCAGGCGGCGCACGCTGCCCTTCACCACGTCGATGAGATCCCGCTCGAGCAGCGCGCGACGCTGCTTGCCCAGCCGCTCGACCATGCGGCTGCAGCCCGGACCGATGGACGCGAGCGCATTGAGCACGTCGGGTCCATCAAGCAACGGCACGTCGATGATGACCGGCACACGTTGCCCGAGTTGCCCGGTGGCGGCCAGCAGTTGCGGCAGCGGCGGCGTGCCAATCAGGATGAACGCGACCGCATGGCCGAACTTGGACGCGCACAGCTCTCGCACCAGCATGAGATGGAACAGCGCGTCGGTCGACGCGTTCTCTGCCTCGTCGATGACCAGCGCAGACATTCCTGCGGTCGCGACGCATTTCGCCGCTTCCTGCAGGAGCACATCGCCACCCTGGCGCAGGGTCCGCTGTGCGGGCGGGGAGTTCAGCATGCGCATGACGCCGCTGAGCATCAGGTTCGCCGTACTGGTACGACCGAGGATGTGGCTACACACCGTGTCCGGCGCCGCGAGTTCGTGCTCGGCGACCATTGCCCGCACGAGCGCGCTCTTGCCGGTACCGGGCGAGCCCGTGAGACAGCAGGACTCGATGCCGTGCAGCGCCGCGTGCAGCGAGGGTCGAGCGAGTGTGTGCCAAGGAAGATCTGCGAAAGACATCGTGAGGTGGGGCGAAGGGACGGAGGAACGCGATAACGGGAGCCTAGGAGCGGCGACGAGCCGGCGGCTTACCGCCCGCGAGCGTGTGGGCGAGGGCGGCAAAGCTCGCCCCCTTGGCCACGGCGGTCGGCTGGGGCGCGACCGGCGGCGGTGGAGCGACGGCCGTGCGGCGCGCGGACGCCGACCGTCCGGACCCAGCGGGTGTGGGCTTCGGCGTTGTGCTATTGGCTGAGCCACGCTTCCGCGCCCGCCCCCGTGGACGGGTCGGACTCGGTGTGGGCGATGGTGCCTGACCACGTGCGACGGGCGCGAGCTCGTCGGTTGCATCGTCCGCCTCGGTCGTCGGAGGCGTCGGCGAGAGGACCAAGTCTTCATGCGCGCGCGCGGCCGCAGCACCAGCGAATCGAGCCGTCGCGCGAAGCTGGACCGCTGTCCGCCGTTCCTTGAGGCCTTTTTCGTAGTCGGCTCGACCAGCCCGGTCCTTGTCCCGGCTCTCCGTCTGTTGCGCGGCGCTGCGCAGCCCGCATGGGATCGTCTTCACAGCCCGGCCCAGCTCGTCACGCAGCATCAGCGTGATGGACGTGAGCTGCCGCCGCGTGCGGGCGGCCTCGTCCCATCGAAGCTCCATGGAGAGCGGACGCTTGCGTGCCGCCGGCGGCAGCGACACATACGGACGGAGCTCAGACGACCACCAGTGTGTGCCGTCGAAGCTGATGCCATGCTCACCAATCACCTCGCACGGCGTCGCCGCCAAGAACGCTTCGCGCGTGAGCGTCGCGGGCACGGCGGTCGGCACGCTCGCGCGAAAGACCGCGAGCGGCGACAGCGGGTCGAGGTCAGGCGCGTTCGACGCGGCGTTGGCGGCGTGCTTTGAACGCGACGGTGACGGAGACGCGCGCTTTCTGGTCGGCATCAGTGGCTCCGGCGGGCGGTGGACACGGTCAGGCTGCTACCACGGCGCGCTCGTGCTCCGAACGCGCATCGCGCTCCAGTCCACGGTGCGGCGTGTGGTTGTACGCGGTGTGCACACGGTGACAGCGCTCGAGGAACTCGTCGAGCGTGGGGAGTGCCATCAACGGACGTTCGGTCCGGTACTCCTCGCGCAGGCGTTGCTTTCGACCTCGGACCTCGTCGCGCGTGCTCCCGACACCGATGCGACTGGACGACGTCCGACCGACGGTGCCGAGCGACACATTCCCATTCAGGGTGTTGTGTGCGCGCTCGATGTGCGGATGATCCTCGGGCTCGGACTTGCCGACTGGGACGGCCAGTCCCAGCGTCCGGAGCGCGTCAGACACCACGCCCTGATGCTCCGGGCCGCGGTCGATGCAGACCTTCTCCGGCACGAGCGTCGTCGGAAATCCGGCCCAGTTTTCGCCGGGGACGAGTGCTCGGCGGAGCACGCTGAGGATCACATCGGCGTTCACGGTGCCAACAGTCACCTCGTACGTGATCGCGGCACGCGACCCGACGTCGAGCAATCGCGTCACGATAGGGCGGACTTTGACCCATGTCGACTGCCTTTTCGCGAACGTCAGTATACGGACCCATTCGTCGGCCGGCGTCGAATCGAACGACAGGATCCGTCCCGGGCGGACGGGTCCCCACCCGATGGAGAGGCGCGTGTCGTCGAAGACGGCGCCCATCCCGTGGCGGCCCGCGTGGACGAGATGCTCGTTTCGCCGCCGCCAGTTGCGCACATGCCGCGCGACGGTGTCGTACGACATTTCGACCTCGTTGCGTCGCAACTGTTTCTGCAGCGCCACAAAGACATCGATTGCGCCACCGCGCATGCCGACCAGCACGTCCTCGATCAGCTCGTCCAATGGACCGATGCGTGCGCGTACTCGCGGTGAGAGCTGCTCGATGCTTCGACAGGTTCCAGCGTCACTGCGTACGCGGTCGACCAGCGCGAGGATCCCGTCCACCCTCGCGAGGCGCACCCAGGTGTCCACCGTCGTGCGACGAGGGATCTCCTCCTCCGGCAGCCCCATGGCCTCGGCGTGCGCGGTGATGGCGGCGACGACGCTGGTGTTCTTGGGCCGTGCGGCAACGGCCTCGACCCACGCCATGCGCCAGAAGGCGCGCCGCTGCAGCTCCGCTGGGGCGTCCTCGATACGAGCGAAGGCGAGTGGCCGCGCGTTCGAGCGCGCGGGCTGCGGTCGTCGGCCCGCCCGCTTCTTCGTCGGCTTCGCCGACGCAGGCGACTTGGTCGAGCTCCGCGTACCGGCCTGCGCTGGCTTGCTCGATCCCTTGCGCGCCCGCTTGCCCACTCGAGTCGTCGCGCCGCGCTTCCGCCGCACCTGCAGCGTGCGCCGGCGAGGTGAGGTCTGGGGGACGGACTTCTTGGAGCGAGTCATCAGCGTGTGTCGGTAGCGGGAAGACGGGGCGGGCAAGCTCCGAACGGGCCGGCATCCTGCGAGTCCGGGTGCCCGACGGGGTCTGAAGGGCGAGTGTAGCGCGACCGGTCCCACCGCGCCGCGTGCTCGAATCGACCGCTCGCACCACGCCACGGCGCCGGCACAGCGACCGCGGACGGCCTGATGATCGCGACCGGTCCCACCGGGGCGGACTGGATGCCCGAACTGGTCGTAGGGCAGATAATGTCGGGCGTAACGGGCGCGCTGGCGGCGAGGAATGGCGGCATGCGCGCGAGTCTATGCGGTTCCGATTTCGCTGCCGTTTGCGCTGCCAGCGCCGAGGATTCCGGCGCCGGCATCTGGCGCCCGCGCCCCCCGCCACGTCGCCGCAGCCTCTGGCACGCCGACCGAATCCCGGCCGGCAGCCACCCTCATCGGCCATTGTGCCAGAGGCGCTCGTGCAGGCTCGCACCCGCTGTTATCCGACCGGGGGGCTGACGCCCCTGATCTGTCTCACCCGTAACGCGCAGTCGACGCAGCCGGAAATCGGCGCCGTCGCGATGGGCCAGTTGCTCGAACACCTGCGCCCGCGGATCCGCGACTACGTCACGCCGCTGGTGGCCGGTCTGCCACGCCCGACGCTCACCCTCGAGGCCCACATCGAGCACGCGCTCGTTACCGTCGGCGCGTCGCTCGCGAGCTGCGCCGCGACCACGGACCTGGCGTTCTATGCCTGGGTGTCATCGACGGCCACGAAAGCCGTCCTGGCGCAGCACGCCGCGTATCGAACCCTGCTTGCGCGGCGCCGGAGCCGCCGTGCGCAGGGCGCGGGGGCCAGCATGTCGGCATCACGGGGACGCGCCGCCTGATGCCGACGTCGACTCCAACCTGCGGCACCACCGCCAGCGCCACGCCGTCCGACGCGGTGGATCGCGTGCCCCTGACCTTGACCGACATCGGCGTCCGCGTAAGCGGCGCCGCCATCGTCCGGCGGATCACCCAGAAGACGTCACGCGCCGACACACCGTACCTCGATGTGGAGGTGGGCCATGCCGAGGGGAAGACGCTCGTGAAGGTGTGGTCCGACGCGATGCCCGCCTGGTCCGAGATTCGGGAGGGCCAGGCAGTCTACGTGCATCTTGAATCCAAAGCCGGGTGGCGGGCCGGCACCCTCGAGTGGAGCCTGTCCAGCGTCGTCCTGCTGTCGGATGACCACCCCATTCGGGACGACGTCCTCCCACAGTACCCGGTGCCGGCCGAGGAACTCACCGCGCGGTGGGACGCCGTGGTCGCCCGTCTCTCACCGGCAGGGCGATGCCTGCTGGACGTCGTGCTCGATCACGTGGGACGCGACGCGTATGACCGCATGGCTGCGGCCGAACGCATGCATCACGCTGGGATCGGCGGCCTGAAGGCGCATTCCCTGGAATTGGCAGCGTTCGCGCTTGCCATGGCCAATGCCGTCCCGGAATACGCCGGGCTGTCGACCGACGCACTCATCGTGGGCTGCCTTGTCCACGACATCGGGAAGCTCGGCGAGACCGAGGTGCTCCGCGGCGTCGGCATCCGACGCGCCACGATGGGGTGGGGGCGCTACCACACGACGCTTGGCCCGGAATTCGTCGCCGTCGCATGCGCCCTGCAGGCGGAGCGCTTGGCAGCGGCAGGGGTGACCTCAGCGCAGATCGAACACCTGAAACATGTCTGCGAGAGCCACCACGGCGACAATCGTGCACATGGGTCACCGACACCCCCGCGGTCTCGGGAAGCATGGCTGATCCACGCCGCGGATCTCGCGTCCGCGCGCCTGCGTCAGCTCACGGATGACATGGCAGGGCTGATGCCCGACGCCGACGGTTGGTGCCGGTCCTCGGACGGTCGGCTCACACCGGTCTTCGTGCCGGGTGCTCACCCCTTCCCGGTGGCGACGACGGACTCGACGCCGGCCGTGTTCGACGCGGGCGAAGACGCCAGCGCGGGGGCGGCGCCCCCGCGCCCCCGCCCAACGGAGCGCACACTGCACCTCGTCGTCCTGCGCGACACCGCCGCCGCAGTCCCGCTCTCACCGCCACTCGAGGAAACCCCATGATCTCGGATTCCCAGCCGTCCGTCACAACGGACGACACGCCCCGCGCCGCAAGCTTGACCGAGGCACAGTCCACGGTCGCGGTCACCGAGCGTGACATGAGCCTGCTCGTCGCCGCAGTCGCCGCGGTGCTGAACGGGCACACGGCCCCGTCCCTCACGGCGGAGGACCACCAGCGCCTCCGTCGGCTCAACACGGTGCTGTACCTCGAACTGTCCCCACGCGGGCGGCAGGAGGTGCGCGACCGGACGACGCGCGGCGACGAAACACTGCTGCAGCGGAGCGCCTGAAACGCCCGACACCGACGTGCGAACCGGCCGACCTGCATTTTCGGCCAGCTCCGCTATCCTCTCTGGTGTAGGTCACGCGGCCCAGAGGGACCGCCACCGGTACGGGCACGAGGCCTGTCATTGGTGGCCCGAGCGAAGGATCGCAGCACGTGCAGCCGTCAATCCGCTGTTTGACAACGTTCGTCAGGTTCGCCGACCGCCCGCTGCCGCATCCCGCACACCTGCGCGGCGATGCGGCAGCGGGGCCGGCGGCGTACCCTCAGGGCGGTCGCGCCTCGACACCCTTCACCGGTCATCAGCCCATGGGCGAATCGGACGCACTGCCGCGCAAGATCGTGCTCACCCGCGAGGAGCTCTATGCGCGGATCTGGGCGCAGCCCATGGCCGTCGTGGCCCCCACGCTGTGGATTTCGGACGTGGGGCTGCGAGGCCGCTGCATGGGGATGAACATCCCGGTCCCGCCGCGCGGGTACTGGGCCCGCAAGAGCGCTGGGCAGCGGGTCCAACAGCCACCGCTGCCTCAACTCGATGCGCGGTCCGCGGCAGCGTACGGCGTCACGGAGTTTATCCGACCGATGCCGGCGCGCACCAGCGAGACTGCCCCGGATGACGGCCCCGTCGCGGCGCAGCGGAGGTTCGAGGCGCGACCGGAGAACCGCATCGTCGTCGCGGACTACACGGCGGACCCGCACCCTCTCGTCGCCGAGACGATGCATCGGTACCGCCGGGTCAAGGCGTCGCCTTACAACGGGATGCTGCAGCCCGAACGCGGGCCGTGCCTGAGCCTGAACGTCACCGCCGCGACGATGCCCCGCGTGCTGGGGATTCTGAATGCCCTGCTGGTCGCACTCGACGCACGAGGCTACAAGACCCGCATCGAGATGGATGCGGGGCACCCGCGCACCGTCATCACGGTCGGCACGGAGCGGGTGTCGATGCAGATCGAGGAGGTGATCGAGCATGTGGAGCAGCCCGCGCCGCCACCGAAGCGCGGCGCACGATTCGGCGACTGGCAGCCGCCACAACGTGTCGCGGTGGCAACGGGACGGCTGATTCTGCGGCTCGAGCAGGCGGACGCCAGCGCGCACCGCCGATCATGGTCGGACTGCTCGCTAGGGCAGCTCGAAGACCGCCTGCATGCCATCGTCGTGGGCGTGGTGGACGTCGCCGATACCATCGCTTCCCGTCGGCGTGACGAAGAGGACCGCGCCATCCGCCAGCGCGATGAGCAGATCCGCGAATACGAACGGTATCGGCAGCGTGCCGCCGAGGCCGAGAAGGTCAAGGGACTGGAGGACCTCGCCGCGCGCTGGCACAAGAGCCAGCAGCTGCGAGCCTACCTTGCGGCGATTCGCAGGGCCATGGTATCCGATCAGGACGCCGCCTCGAACGCGGCGCTTTTCGAGTGGCTGGCGTGGGCCGATGCCTATGTTGCATGGCTTGACCCGCTTGCTTCCGGGATCCAGCTCTCCATGGTCCCGTCGCGGTAGTCGGCGCGCCGGGCGCCGCCGCTTCCAGCATTTCGGCAACAGGCACTCGGCTCCGCCAAACTGGACGCAGCCACGCGTGGCTGGCACAGCTCGCCAAATAGAACAGCCTCAGCGGGTCGAAGATGGCGCGGCGGATGGCTGTCGATGTCAGCGGTGCGCCGTAGATTTTCCGAACGGCGGCCCTCGCCCAAAGCTGATATCTGGCAATCACGACGATTGTCGTCTCCCCTCCGGGAGAGACGCGGCTGTCGCGGTGCAACCGGAGTGAACGTGTGCTGATTGGATGAGTACGCCATACCACAGCCAGTATTGGGCACACGCCCTCACCATCGATGGGCCGGGCGGCTCTCTTGAGAGTCTTTCTCGATCCCTGGAGAACGCGCGCGTCGACCTGAATCCGCATCAGGTAGATGCCGCCCTCTTCGCCGTGCGGTCGCCCCTCTCGAAGGGCGTCATCCTTGCTGACGAGGTCGGGCTCGGAAAAACCATCGAGGCCGGCATCGTGCTCGCCCAGCGCTGGGCGGAACGTCGGCGGCGGATGCTGCTGGTCCTGCCGGCGACGCTGCGGAAGCAGTGGCAGCAGGAGCTGGCAGAGAAGTTCGCGCTGCCCTCTCTCATTCTCGAGAGCGGGTCGTTTAACGCGGCGCGGAAGGCCGGGAAGCTCAATCCGTTCGACCAGTCGGGCCAGCTGATCATCTGCTCATACCACTTCGCGGCCGCAAAGGCCGCCGAGGTGGCCCAGGTGCCATGGGACCTCGTCGTGATTGACGAAGCCCACCGCCTGCGCAATGTCTACAAGTCGTCGAGCCGCATGGCCGCCGCCGTGGCGGGCGCGACGGCCCGTGCCCCCAAGCTGCTGCTCACGGCGACACCGCTCCAGAACTCCTTGCTCGAGCTGTACGGGCTCGTGAGCGTGATTGACCCGCATGTGTTCGGCGACGTGGCTTCTTTCCGCGAGCAGTTCATGCGTGGCGCGGTGGATGAGCAGGAGCGCAATCGGCAGCTCCAGCGGCGCCTCCAGCCGCTCTGCACCCGCACGCTGCGCAAGCAGGTCCTTGAGTACATCCGCTTCACCCAGCGGGTGCCGCTGACCCAGGAGTTCGTCCCGGGCGAGAATGAGCACCAGCTCTACGAGCTGGTCTCGGCGTACCTCCAGCGCGACAACCTGGCAGCCCTACCGGCCAGTCAGCGGACGCTGATGACGCTCGTGCTGCGCAAGCTGCTGGCGTCGTCGACCTTCGCCATTGCCGGCACGCTCAAGAAGCTTGTGGCTCGGCTGGAGGGGCAAGAGCGACTTCAGCGGCTGCGGTCTGGAGAGCCTGAGGCCGGCGCAGTCGACGACGATCTGGGGATTGGGACTGACGATTTCGACGTGATCGACGAGCTCGCGGAGGAGTGGGACGAGGATGACACGGAGCAGCCTTCGACGGCGACCGCCATCGCGGCGGCAACGCCGGTCCTCGCGACTGAGGAGTTGGAAGAACTGCGGCGGTACGCCTCGCTCGCCGAGGGCATCGGCGCGAACGCGAAGGGCGCGGCGCTGCTGAACGTCTTGGACACCGCGTTCGCACACACCGCCACGCTCGGCGCTGCCCGGAAGGCGGTGATCTTCACGGAGTCCCGCCGCACCCAGCAATACATCATCGAGCTCCTGTCCCACCATGGGTACGCGGGAGAGCTCGTGCTCATGAACGGCACAAATACGGACCCGGAGTCACGCGCCATCTACCAACAGTGGCTGGACAGGCACGCGGGCACCGGGCTGGCCTCCGGCTCGCGGACAGCCGACACGAAGGCGGCGATCATCGAGGAGTTCCGAGACCGGGCGACGATCCTCGTCGCGACCGAGAGCGCGGCCGAGGGAGTGAACCTCCAGTTCTGCTCTCTCGTGATCAACTACGACCTGCCGTGGAACCCACAGCGCATCGAGCAGCGCATTGGGCGCTGCCATCGGTACGGTCAGCGGCATGACGTGGTGGTGGTGAACTTCCTGAATAAGCGGAATGCGGCCGACCAGCGCGTCTATGAACTGCTCGCGCAGAAGTTCCGACTCTTCGACGGCGTGTTCGGTGCCAGCGACGAAGTGCTCGGCGCGCTCGAGTCGGGAGTCGACATCGAGCGGCGGATCGCGCAGGTATACCAGGAGTGTCGAACGGCTGAGGAGATCCAGGCCGCGTTCGACCTGCTGCAGCGTGATCTCGACGAGCAGATCGCCGCACGGATGACCGATACCCGCCAAGCGCTCCTCGACAACTTCGACGAGGAAGTGCACGCGCGCCTCAAGGTGCACCGCGATCAAGCGCTGGCCGTGCTGAGCAAGCGACAACAGTGGCTGCTGGCGCTCACGCGCCACGAGCTCAATGGTGATGCGCAGTTCGAGACCGACCGCGCACGCTTTCAGTACACCGGCACACTCGCGCCGCATGGCCACTACCACCTCGACTGGCGCGAGGCGGAGACGCTTGGTGACATCTTCTACAGGCCGGATCACGACCTTGCACGGCAGCTCATCGACCACGCCGTGGGGCGCGACTTGGACGTGGGCGCCGTCGCGTTCGACTACAGCGGCCACGGCGCCGTGGTGCGCGTGCTGGAGCCGTTGGTGGGCCAGTGTGGCTGGCTGGAGCTCAGCCGAATGATTGTCGCGTCCCTTGAGACCGAAGAATTCCTCGTGCTCGTCGGTGAGACTGACAGCGAAGAGCCGCTGGACGACGAATTGTGTCGAAAGCTGCTGTCCCTGAGCGGTCAGGCGACGACGAGCGCCGGCGGAATGATGGCGCCGGAGAGTCTGTCTGCACATCGGGAGCAACGTGTGGCGGAGCTTCTCGGCGAAGTAAACGCGCGGAATGCGCAACACTTCGACGAAGAGGTTATGAAGTTGGAGCGATGGGCTGACGACCTCCGTTCAGGACTTGAGCGTGAGCTGAAGGAGCTTGATCGGCGGATTGCCGAATCACGCCGCGGGAGCCTGGCCTCCGCTGTGCTCGCCGACAAGCTCGCGGCGCAGAAAACGCTGAAGGTGCTTGAGGCGAGCCGCGCGACCAAGCGGCGAGACCTCTACGACGCGCAAGACGCCATCGCGGCTCGGCGTGATGAGATGATCGCGGGAATCGAGCGACAGCTCGAGCAGCGCACCTCAATTCAGCGAATCTTTACGGTCCGTTGGACTTTGAACTGACGATAGAATCGATGACAAACAAGACCAGACTAGAACTCACTTGGATTGGTAAGGAAAAGCGCCCACGTCTTGAGCCCAGAATCCTGCTCGAAGACCTCTCCCTCTCCTATCATGCAGACCGGCGAGTGAGCGAGAGCGACGTATTCGACAACCGCCTGATCTTCGGCGACAACCTACTTGCGCTAAAGGCGCTTGAACAGGAATTCACAGGTGAGGTGAAGTGTATATACATCGATCCGCCCTTCAACACCGGACAGGCGTTCGAGCACTACGATGATGCGATGGAAAACTCGGGCTGGCTATCGCTCATGCGGGACCGGCTTGTATTACTGCGACGATTGCTTCGGCCTGATGGCTCGTTCTATGTTCACATCGACGATACCCAGCTCGGATATATCATCGTACTGTTGGACGAAATCTTCGGTCGCGCGAATCGCGTTAGTGTCATCAGCTTCAAGCAAGGCTCTGCCACCGGCCACAAATCCATCAATCCTGGATGCGTCACCACCACCAACTTTGTCTTGGTGTACGCTAAGGACAAGGCAGCCGTTCGATTGAACCGCGTTTATACGGCCCGAGATCGGGACAAGCGTTACGCTCAGTTTATCGTGAATCGCGATGATCCTTACCAAGCGTGGCATTTCGTAACACTTAGTAAAGCGCTCGCAGCTGAGCTCGGGATGGCCGAGCGAGATGCAAAGCGACTTCCTGACTATGAAGAGCGGCTCGACGCGTTTGTGCTCGAAAATCCAGCCTCTGTTTCACGTCTGGCGCGACCTGACTTTGATGCGGTTAGTGAGGCAGCGCGTGGCCTCATTCAGCGATCTCGCGAGAACCCCGGCGAGGTATTCCTTCTAACTCGCGATGGATACTCTGACATGTACTTCCGCGGAGGAGAACGAGTGCTGTTCTACTCTGACAAGCTGAAGCTCATAGACGGCCGCTGGGTCGCCGGCGAGCCGCTCACTACGCTCTGGGATGACCTTCTGTCCAACAACTTACACAATGAGGGCGGCGTCGCCTTTCCCAAAGGGAAAAAACCCGAGGCTCTCGTGAAGCGAATTTTCGAGATGGCGACGGAGCCCGGCGATCTTGTGCTCGATTCGTTCGCGGGTTCGGGTACGACCGGTGCTGTTGCGCACAAAATGAAGCGACGTTGGATTCAGATCGAGTTGGGTGAGCACGCCCTCACGCATATCGTACCGCGACTGAGGGCCGTCGTCGACGGAACGGACACGGGTGGAATCACGGCAGGTATGAAGTGGAAGGGTGGGGGGGGCTTTCGTTTCTTTCGTCTCGCCCCCTCACTCCTTGAGAAGGACAGCTACGGCAACTGGATCGTGAGTAAGCAATACAATCCCGCGATGTTAGCAGAGGCGGTCTGCAAGCACGAAGGCTTTACGTACTCACCAAGCGATACGCTGTTTTGGCAGCAGGGTCAGTCTTCAGAGAGAGACTTCATCTATGTGACGACGCAGACGCTAAGCCGCGAGCAGCTTGCGCAGCTGAGTGAAGATGTCGGACAAGACCGCTCTTTACTCGTATGCTGCGCGGCCTATCGCGCACGCGCAGACGAATTTCCGAACCTGACGATCAAGAAAATTCCTCACGCAGTGCTCAATCGGTGCGAATGGGGTCGCGATGACTACAGCTTGGCTGTGTCACAGCTGCAGCCGTTTGCGGAGGAGGCGGGCAAGGGTGATCCGGAGGACGTAGGTTCGGACCGTGTCCCGCTGAGAGCGCGTAGGCGTAAGACAACGTCGCAAGAACCAACGCTCTTCAACGAGGAGGAGTCTTGAATCGCCACGTCAACTCGTTGAGTGGCCGTCTGAGCCTCCGCGCCCCGCAGCGCACGTCGCTGGAGATCCTCGCGCGCGTGGCTGACGTCGTGCCGTTCGACAAGGACTCCGACATCAAGCAGTCGCTCGCGATCATCCAGTCCGAGTACCCTTCCGTCACGAACTTTGAGCGCGACTTCCCGTCGCTGTGCTTTGCACTCGCCACTGGTGTTGGCAAGACGCGCCTGATGGGGGCGTTCGTTGCGTACTTACATCTCGCGCATGGCATCAGGCACTTCTTCGTGCTCGCGCCAAACCTGACGATCTACAACAAGCTGATCGCGGACTTTACCCCTGGAAATACGAAGTACGTGTTGCAGGGAATAGGCGAGTTCGCGCAGAACCCGCCTGAAATCATCACTGGCGACAACTACGAGAGTGGCCGCGGCGTGCGGGAAACCGGCTGGGACATGTTCGGCGACCGCGGCGTACACATCAACATCTTCAATATCTCGAAGATCAACAGCGAGGTGCGTGGCGGGAACACGCCGCGCATCAAGCGGCTCTCCGAGTATATCGGTGAGAGCTACTTTGAGTATCTCGCGGCGCTCAAGGACCTCGTGCTCATCATGGACGAGAGCCACCGCTATCGCGCGAGCGCCGGCGTCAAGGCGATCAACGAGCTCCGGCCGGTGCTCGGTCTCGAACTGACGGCGACGCCGCACGTGGAGACGTCCGCCGGCGGCGTGCAGCGGTTCAAGAATATCATCTACGACTACCCGCTCTCCCGCGCCTTGAACGATGGCTTCGTCAAGAAGCCGGCCGTCGCCACGCGCGAGAACTTCAATGCCGCGAGCTATTCCGCCGAGCAGCTCGAGCGTATCAAGCTGGAGGACGGCATCCGGGTACACGAGAGTGCCAAGGTAGAACTGGAAACGTACGCTCAGGAGAACGATGTAAAGCGTGTCAAGCCCTTCATGCTCGTGATCGCGCGCGACACCGTACACGCGGGCGAGCTGCAGACATTGGTTGAGCGTGACGACTTCTTCGAGGGGCGATACAGGGGGCGCGCGATCACCGTGCACTCGAAGCAGGGCGCCGAGGAAAAGGACGAGACGGTGGCACGCCTGCTCGAGGTCGAGAATCCCGATGAGCCGACGGAGATCGTCATTCACGTCAACATGCTCAAGGAAGGGTGGGACGTCACCAACCTGTACACCATCGTCCCGCTTCGTGCGGCGAATGCGCGGACGCTCGTCGAGCAGTCCATAGGAAGGGGACTGCGGCTTCCCTACGGTAAACGGACCGGTGTCGCGGCCGTCGACCGGCTGACCATCGTCGCCCACGACAAGTTTCAGGAGATCGTCGACGAGGCGAACCGACCCGACTCGCCTATTCGCATGGATACCGTCATCATCGGGCGGGACATCCCGGAGCGGCAACCGACGTCGATTGTTATTCCTTCGTTCGTCGACCTGCAGCTGAACGGTGGCTTGCCTACGGCAGCGACAACGGAGGCAGCGACGGGGACGGGTACGGCTGCAGGTGCGGGGGCTGGTACCAGTTCAGGCACCAGTGCAGGTACTGATGCCGGCTCGAAGTATTCGAGTGGCGCAGCAAGTCCACGGATGGCTGTCTTCTCGACGCCCGTCGAGCAGTCGCTGGCGCGGGCGACGCTCGAAGCAGTCAAGCAGTTTCAGTATCTGCCGCAGTCTCGTGATCTGAGCAAGCCTGAGGTCCGGGCGGAGCTTGTCAAAGCCGTGAGCGCGGCTATCGCGCCCGCACAGCCTGAACTCGACGGAGTTACTGAAGCGCCGACTACGGCGGCGGTTGACGCAGTCGTCGCCAAGGCAGTGGCGCTCTACATCGAACAGACCATCGACGTGCCGCGCATCGTGGTCGTGCCGACCGGCGAGGTGACGAGTGGGTTCAACGACTTCGACTTAACGCCACCGAGCGCACGGCTGCAGCCCGTCGCTGAGGCGATCCTCGTGCACGGGCTGCTGGACAACACCCGCGACCGGCTCGTGCCGACCGGGCAGGCGGCCGTCGAGGACCGGCCGGAGAACCACCTGGTGGCGATCCTCATCGACTACCCCGACATCTCCTACGACGACAACGCCGACCTGTTGTACAAGCTGGCTGGGCAGATGATCGCGCACCTGCGCTCCTACCTGCCTGACGAGGACGCGGTCGAGAACGTGCTCCGGCATCACAAGCAGCAGTTGGCGCAGCTGATCCGTGCGCAGATGGAGGCGCACCGATGGGAGGCGGCCACGGGATACGAGGCCAAGGTCAGCAAGGGTTTCACACAGCTTCGGCCCATCGGGTGCACGGCGCCCGCCGGCGTCGTGGCGCGGCCATTTCGCCAGCCGGTTGATGATCCGCAGTACATCCGTGGCGTGCGCTTCGCGGGCTTCGCGCGCTGCCTATACCCAGAGCAGCGGTTCGATTCCGATACGGAGCGACGCTTCGCGGTGCTACTCGAGGACGAGCGCGAGTCTCTAAAGTGGTTCAAGCCGGCCAAGGGACAGCTGAACATCTACTACTCGGCGGACAGCAGCTATGAGCCCGACTTCATCGTGGAGACGGCGACGATGAAGTACATGTGCGAGCCGAAGCGGGCGTCGGACATGGACGACCCCATCGTCCGGGCCAAGGCGCGCGCCGCCGCAACCTGGTGCCGCCATGCGACGGCGCACGCCGCCGAACATGGCGGTAAGCCGTGGGCGTACCTGCTGATTCCCCATACGAGTGTCACATCGGCCGCAACGCTCGATGGACTGGCTGCCTCGTGCACTATCACAGCGTGACTTCACCCTTCGCCTGACCGCTCGCACATGAAAGCCGACGCCGTCCCGCTGCTCGCGCTCTTCGAGAAGAAGTTGCGCCTCGAGGTCCCGCTGTTTCAGCGGCAGTATGTCTGGGATGAGGAGCGCGAGTGGCAACCTCTGTGGGAGGATCTCGCGCGGAAGTTCACGGACCATCTCGAAGGACGGACGGACGCGCCGGTGCACTTCCTTGGCGCGATGGTGCTGGATCAGAAGCAGACGCCGACGTCGCACGTCGAACGCCGGCAGGTCATCGATGGGCAGCAGCGGCTGACCACGTTTCAGATCTTTCTTGCCGCGTTTCGCGACGTCGCTCGTGACCAGAAGTGCGAGGCCATCGCCGAAGAATGCGAGTCGTTCCTGAAGAACAAAGGGATGATGGCAAACGCCGCAGTCGACATGTTCAAGGTGACACCGACGCAGCTCGACAGGGCACAGTTCGCAGACGTGATCACGCTCGGTTCGCGTGAAGCCATCGAGTTGAAGCACCCGCTTGTCCGGCAGAAACGGGCGCGCAAGCCGGATCGACGGCCGCGGATGATCGAGGCGTATCTGTTTTTCACAAATCAACTGCGGGCCTTTCTGCTCGGCGCTGATGGCGAAGCACCAATCGCGACAGAGCGGTCGCTGGCCGACCGGATGGACGATTGCTTTCAGGCGCTCCGGAGTGTTCTGAAGGTCGTCGTTATCGATCTCGACCCGGACGACGACGCGCAGATCATCTTCGAGACACTCAATGCGCGCGGCCAGCCGCTCTTGCCCGCCGACCTGCTGCGCAACTTCATCTTCCTTCGTGCCGGTCGCGCCGGTGAAGATCAGGAGGCGCTGTACGACGAATTCTGGCGCCGCTTCGATGACGAGTTCTGGAGGACGGAGGTGAGCCAAGGGCGCCTGAACCGCCCTCGGAGCGATCTCTTCATGCAGCACTTCCTCGCCAGTCGCCAGGGGCGGGACATCCCCGTCACACACCTCTTCACCGAGTACAAGTTCTGGATTGATCGCAAGCAGCCTTTCAATTCCGTGCGAGAAGAACTGGCGACCGTGTCGCAACAAGGTGATGACTTCCGGCGAATCGTGGCGCCGAAGCAAAGCGATATCGTCTATCCGCTGGTCACGTTTCTTGATGCCTTCGACGTGCGCACCGCGTATCCGCTGATGCTGCACCTGTTCCAGTCGCGGCTACCCGACGCGGAGTGGCAGAAGGTCGGCCACGTCCTGGAGTCGTACTTGCTGCGGCGCGGCGTGTGCGGATTGACGACGAAGAACTACAACCGAGTGTTCCTGCAGGTGACGAAGTCGTTGCAGACGGGCGACATCACGGCAGCGCGCATTGCGGCTCACCTCTCGAGCCACACCGGCGACTCCACCGTCTGGCCGAACGATGAGGTGTTCAGGGAGGCGTGGATGACGAAGCACGCATACTCCACGCTGCAGCAACCACGGCTCGTCCACATCCTGAAGCGCCTCAACGAGACCTTCCTGACCGTGAAGCACGAAACGGTGGTGGTTTCCGGCGAGCTATCCGTGGAGCACATCCTGCCGCAGACGTGGCAGCCGAACTGGTCGCTCCCGGATGGTGCCATGGGCATGACCGTCGGCGACATCGCCAGCTCGCCGAACGATCCGCGCGTCGAGCCCACGCGTCGGCGGAATCAGCTGCTACAGACCATGGGCAACCTGACGATCCTGACGCAGCGCCTGAACGCCTCGATGTCGAACGCCGCGTGGGAGGGAAAGCGGCCGGCCCTTTTGGCATCATCGCTGCTGCCGATCAACCAGGCGCTGCACGCCCATAGCGTCTGGGATGAGTCGGGTATCGAGTCACGTGGTGCTGAACTGTTTTCGCGAGCCGTCGGGATCTGGCCCGGGCCAGTTGTAGTGTGAGCTGTAACCCTTCAGTGTCGACGGCCAGCGTGTCCACTTTTGTCCGGCTCCCGAGCGCAGGTCGTACACTCGGCGCCGCATCAGCCGAAGTCACAGCCTCTTGACGGAGAGCCAGCTCTCAGTTCAACGATCAACTGTACACACGAGAACGCGTGACTTCATTGGTGAAAGGCGCCGCGTCGCCACTGAGATCGACCCATCAAGCAGGCGAGCGCATCAATGAGTGAGGACCTGGAGATCGATTCTGAGGTCGTGGCGCAGTGGTTCGTACCCATTCAAGAGAAGCCGTATGTCTTTATGCGGATTAGTCAAGCACACGTAGACTCATGGATTGATGTGCTCGGTACGTTAGTACGTCGCTGCTACGTAGATGACCAAACGGTGACCACTCGTGCTGCACTGACTGGCGTGGCGGCCGTCGACATCATAGCTGCGAAACTGCCAGATCCTGGCGCCGTGATGGCGGGGGACTTCGGCGAAATCCTCGCTTATCTCTACCAGACCTCGGTCTCGTTGCCAGCGGAGGCCCGAGGTCCGAAGAAGTGGCGGCTGAAGCAAGACCGGCGCATGCCCGCACCGCATTCTGATGTTGTGCACTTCGTTGTCCCTGCGTGGCCGGCATCCAGCGCGGACGATCTGCTGCTGTGCTCTGAGGTGAAGACAAAGTCAACGTCGGGCGCCTCGACTCCCATTAAGAGTGCAATCGAGGACTCTGCGAAGGATCGCACAAGCCGTCTCGCCAAGACACTCGTCTGGCTGCGCGAGCGCTCTCTGATGGAGACCGTAGGTGACATCGACCTTCCGCTATTGGAGCGATTTATCGACTCCACCAATCACCCTGCGGCACAGAAGTGCTTTCGTGCAGTTGCTGTTGTATGCGACTCACTCGTCGCGGCAGAAGTTCTGGACGCACCTACTTCCGAAATCGCGAACTGCACTGTGGTTGTAATCGTGGTCCCAGAGCTTAAAGCAGTCTACAGCCGTGCATTTGAGCGCGCGCTGTCGGCGGTGCCTAAGGCGAGCTCCGCCGATGGAGCCATCGTAGCGTGAAGCCCTCGCTGTCACGCTGGATACGAGATGCCGACGCACTTCGGCATGTTCGCGACTTCCAGGCCGGGCAAGGTTCGCTGATCTTCGGTGACGTAGATTCGCGCTTAGACGACTACTACATAGCCTTGGTCGGCGATCTCTTTGAGAGATTAAGGAACGATGATGATTCCGGGGCGACAGACTTCGCACGACTTGGCAATGCGCTTGCGCAACTCTCCGAAACGCAGGACGAGCGGCTTCACCAGGTTGGAATCTCGGCAACAGAAGCCGCCGTATTTGCGTCTGCGGCGTTCTACTTTGGAGGTTTTCCCGCGTCTGCTTATCTGACGATGAAAGCTGCGCGTGTGGAGGTGGGCAACGAGGCATCTCAGGCTTGCTTTGATCTGCTCGCGCGACCGCGCAATAGAACGTCCGTCGCGTGTAATCAATTAGTTGAAGCTCTCCGCTCGGGCAACATGGATGCGCTGAATCGAGTCGCACTTGAAGCAGCCCGGAGTGCGAAGGAGGCTTTGCCATTTGGTCCCGATGCATGGATCCCAGCAAGGCTATTCGAGGTGTTAACTCGACGCTTCATGGCATCGAACGTCCGATCCGTGCTTCCAAACGGTTCGTCGTCGTTCTGGACGCCATTTGTTGCGTCACTTTTATCGCGAAATGAGTGGGAGTTCTTCCCCTCGCAAGTTCAGGCTCTGCAGCGGGGGCTTCTGGAGAGAGACGAGACGTTTTCGCTGCAAATGCCAACAGGTGCTGGCAAGACTGCTCTTTGCGAGACTCTCTTGTATTGGCACACAGGAACCCGCGCGGACAGCGTTGCAGTTTTGCTTGTGCCGTATCGTTCGCTGGCTTCCGAGCTACGTGGTACCATCGTCCAAAGACTGAATCAGCTGGGCATTCCATCACGTTGCGTCTACGGTGGCAGCGTGTCCACAAGTGACGAGCGAAAGAGTGTCGAGGACGCACGGGTTATTGTAGCGACACCTGAGGCACTTCTTGGCCTCATCGGTGCGAGCATTGATTTGTATCAGCGGATTTCTCTCGTCATTTGCGATGAGGGTCATCTGCTTGACACAATCGGTCGCGGCGTCGCGCTCGAGCTTCTCCTGGCGCGGATGCGCACAAGGCTGGCTGGAGCGCCACGGTTCGTGTTCGTTTCGGCCATTGTTCCAAACATTGAAGAGATCCACGCCTGGCTTGGTGGTGGTGCTGATACTGTCATTCGCAGCGACTACCGACCTGCAATCGCTGAATACGCTGTCCTCCGTACGCGGGGTAAGGGTGCTCGGATGCTTGTTGACATGGACATGCATCCGCACGAGGTCGCGCCCCAGAGGTTCGCGATAGAGGAGTTTCTTTCGCGAAGCGACTTCACGTTCTTGAATGCTGACACAGGAAGGTCGAATACGTATAGGTATTCCACGGTCAAGACGCTTGCGATTGCAACAGCGCGCAAGGCCCTCCGGACCGGGGTAGCGGCCGTGTTTGCGGCTAACAAGGGTGGCGATCAAGGCGCGGTTGGCTTAGCAGACGAGATTGTGAGTCAGCTTAGCGTTCCATTGCCGCTGCCCGCCCCGATTACCTTCGCGAACTTAGAGCTGTTGGCACCAGCCGTTGACTACTTCGTACGTGAGTATGGACCGGATTGGATTGGCACACGTGCGCTCGATCTCGGCGTGGTGCTACACCACGGTGACGTACCGCAAGAGAGCCGGGAAGTCTTGGAAAGGCTATTACGCCTCGGTGGCGTTCGACTCGTGATCTGCACAACGACGCTGGCGGAAGGCGTCAACCTTCCTATCCGAACGCTCGTGTTGTATTCGGTTAGTCGAAGGCAACGCAACGGTCCCCCAGAACGAATGCTCGCGCGCGACATCAAGAATTTGGTTGGGCGCGCTGGGCGAGCTGGTTCAACAACGAAGGGCTTGGTTGTCACGGCGAATGCAGACCAGTGGAGCCAGGTCGAGCATGTCGCGAAGCAGGCGCAAGGTGAAGAAGTACGCGGAGCACTGAGGACGCTAATTGAGAGACTGAGTCGCGGTCTTGGACGCCAGATCGAAGAGGTCACGAACACGGATCTCGAGGATACCCCCGGTCTGCACTCCTTGATTGATGGCATCGATGCAACACTGATCGAGCTTGTTGCGCAAGAGATTGGTGAAGCCGCACTTGTGGCGGAGGCAGTTCGTCTCGCGGATCAGACCTTTGCGTCGCAACGAGCCGATGCGCCAACCAAGGCGTTGCTCCGGCGAGTATTTGCGCTACGAGCGCGTCGTGTCGAGGCCCTGCGAGGCGCATCTCGTCTCGGTTGGATTCGAGAGACTGGTGCGAGACCGCGCTTGCTCGAAAGCGTAGAGGCTGCGGTGTTTTCGCAAGCAGTAGCGTGGAACGAAGTCACTAACCCTCTCGACCCTTCTCTCGTGCGTTCGATGCTCGGCTGGGCGTGGGTTCGTCCGGAGATGCAGGAGGAGATCAGGACGGTCTTCCGCATCGACGACGCGAGTCGCACTGATTCATTGAGAGAGCCATTCTTTGTGGCGGTGTCACTATGGATCGGTGGAGAGCCGTTCCGAGCTATCGCGCCTGTCGCGTCGCTCGACATTGACGGAGTTTTGCATCTGTTCGGTCGTGTCGTCTCGTTTGTGCTGCAGTCGCTAGTTGAACAAGCCATCGCGCTTCTTGGAAAGGTTCTCCAAGCAAACGGTCAAGGAATGAGCGAAGCCGTAGAGGCTTTTCCAGAGCACCTCAGGTTTGGCGTGCCATCGCGAGCAAGTCTGGTCTTGTCTAAAGAAGGGGTGAGGCACAGGAGCGCATCGGTGGCGCTTGGGAACGCTATCGAGTCCACAGTGGCAAACTCGCTTGGTACAGCCAGTGCTGCGAGGGAGTTGTTGGTGGCTCAGCCTGAGGTATGGCAGGAACGGTTAGGCCGACTCGTCTATTCCAACACGCTGACTGATCTTGGCATTGCGCGGCCCGAATAGCCCTCGGTGGGCACCCGTGGACAACTGAGGACCGGCCACCACAGCAAGCGCGCTGAGGGGTTGACGACGCGACGACCCGAATGGGTCGTTCGGCCATGAGCAATGTGTTGGCGAAGACCAAACGACAGCAGATCGAGCGCCTGGTACGCCTCGGGTGGTCCCTGCGGAAGATCGAAGCGGCGACGGGTGTCCATCGGGAGACAATCAGTGCGTACCACGCCGCGGCCGGGATTCCCGTGCGTCGGCGGGGCGGCCGCGTGGCCGATTGGCTGCGCTCAAATCCGGCCACCACTGCTGCGGTGTCCACCGACTCGGGGCCGCCCGATCCGGGATGCTTGGGAGGCGCGGTGGGCCGAGACGCGCATACACGGCACGACCAAGCGCTAGGTTGTCAATGATCGTCTGAAATTCCCCAGGGAGTGATCGTCTCAAATTCCCCACCCGGGTGATTCACAGCTCGGAAGGAGCCGTGAGGGTTGAGCGGACGAGCCCCGCCTTCCGCTTCTCGCGGAGCCGGTAGGAGTCGC